>NZ_JBQEPY010000003.1:0-538166 GCF_052045915.1 Burkholderia sp. 22088 | reverse complement strand
CGTATCCTCGGCCGCGTTGCGGTTGCGGACGTCGTGAACCCGGAAACGCAGGAAACGGTGTACGAATCGGGCACGCTGCGCCGCCGCCCGGCGCCCAGGCAAGATCGCTCGCCGTGTCGCGAGCCCACAGGAGTCCAGACCTCATGCCCGAATCCAACCTGTCCTTCTTCGGCCGGCTATCGCTTGCCGTCGGCACGTTCTTCTCCGTGCTCGGCAACCGCGAGTTCGCGGCCGGCGTGCTGCGCGTGCGCGACGGCGCCCCGGCACCGGTCGCGCCGACCCCGGCCCCGGCTGCCGCGCCCGTTGCGCCGGCCCCCGCACCCGTGAAGGCGCCGGCCCCCGAGCTGCGCGAAGCGAGCCCGCAGTCCGCACTGCAACTGCTCGGCCTGCTGCAGCGCGACGCGCGCTTCATCGACTTCGTCGAGGAAGACATCGCCGGCTATGCGGACGCCGAGATCGGCGCGGCCGCGCGCCTCGTGCACGACGGCTGCCGCGCCGCGCTGCGCGAGCACTTCACGATCGTGCCGGTGCGCGACGAAGCCGAAGGCAGCCGCGTGACGCTGCCGGCCGGTTTCGACGCGACGGCCGTGCGCGTGACCGGCAACGTGGTCGGCTCGGCGCCGTTCACGGGTACGGTCAGCCATCGCGGCTGGCGGGTGGCCGACGTGCGCCTGCCGAAGCTGACGGGCAGCCACGACGCCTCGGTCGTCGCACCGGCGGAGGTGGAACTGTGAGCGATCCGCGCTATTCGATCGGTATCGATCTCGGTACGACCCACTGCGCGCTGTCGTATGTCGACAGCGCCGCGAGCGACGGCGAAACCATCACGCAGCAGGTGCTGCCGATCGCGCAGCTCACCGCGCCCGGCGCGCTGGAGTCGCGCGACCTGCTGCCGTCGTTCCTCTACCTGCCGCATGAAAGCGAACTCACGCAGGGCGACCTGACGCTGCCGTGGACGGCCTCGCGCGGCTTCGCCGTCGGCGAGATGGCGCGCACGCGCGGCGCGGGCACGCCGATCCGCCTCGTGTCGAGCGCGAAGAGCTGGCTGTGCCACCCGGGCGTCGATCGCCGCGCGGCGATCCTGCCGAGCGATGCGCCGCCGGAAGTGTCGCGCGTGTCGCCGCTGGAAAGCTCGATCCGCTACCTGACGCACCTGCGCGAAGCGTGGGACCACACGCATCCCGACGCGCCGTTCGCCGACCAGGACGTGACGGTCACGATCCCCGCGTCGTTCGACCCGGCCGCGCGCGAGCTGACGGCCGAGGCCGCCCGTGCCGCCGGCTACTCGCGGATGACGCTGCTCGAGGAGCCGCAGGCCGCGCTGTACAGCTGGATCCAGAAGAGCCAGGGCGGCTGGCGCAAGCAGGTGCAGGTCGGCGACCTGATCCTGTGCGTCGACGTCGGCGGCGGCACGACCGACCTGTCGCTGATCGCGGTGGTCGAGCGCGACGGCAATCTCGAGCTGCATCGCGTGGCGGTCGGCGAGCACATCCTGCTCGGCGGCGACAACATGGACCTCGCGCTCGCGCACGTCGTCGCGCGCAAGCTCGCGCAGCAGGGCACGCAGGCCGATCCGTGGCAACTGCGGGCGCTCACGTACGCATGCCGTTCCGCGAAGGAAACGCTGCTGTCCGATCCGTCGACCGACGCGGTGCCGCTCGTCGTGCCGAGCCGCGGCTCGAAGCTGATCGGCGGGTCGATCCGCACGGAGCTCACGCGCGCGGAACTCACGCAGACGATCCTCGAAGGCTTCTTCCCGCAGGTCGACGCAGCCGCGCGTCCGGTAAGCCGCGCACGGGTCGGCCTGACGCAGCTCGGCCTGCCGTATGCGCAGGATGCGGGCATCACGCGCCATCTCGCGGCGTTCCTCGGCCGCCAGGTCGCGGCGCTCGACTCGCTCGAGGGCGTGCAGCGCACGCTGCCGCAGGGCGCGACGTTCCTGCACCCGACTGCCGTGCTGTTCAACGGCGGCGTGTTCAAGTCGACGCTGCTCACGCAGCGCGTGCTCGATACGCTCAACAACTGGCTCGCCGCCGAAGGCGCGCCGCCCGCCCGCCTGCTCGAAGGCGCGGATCTCGATCTCGCGGTCGCGCGCGGCGCCGCGTACTACGGCTACGTGAAGCGCGGCCGTGGCGTGCGCATTCGCGGCGGCACGGCGCGTGCGTACTACGTCGCGATCGAATCGGCGATGCCCGCGGTGCCGGGGCTCGAGCCGCCGGTGCAGGCGCTGTGCGTCGCGCCGTTCGGCATGGAGGAAGGCTCGGACGCGGCGCTGCCGCCGCAGGAGTTCGGCCTCGTCGTCGGCGAACCGGTGCAGTTCCGCTTCTTCGGTTCGTCGGTGCGCCGCCAGGACCAGGTCGGCACGCTGCTCGACTACTGGTCGCCGGAAGAGCTGCAGGAGCTCGAGGAAATCCAGGCGACGCTGCCGGCAGAAGGGCGCACCGTCGGCGAGGTCGTGCCCGTGAAGCTGCATGCACGCGTGACCGAAGCCGGCACGCTCGAACTCGAGGCGATCCCGAGCGGCACGAACGAGCGCTGGAAGGTCGAGTTCGACGTGCGCGGCGCCGCCTGAGCGCGATGAAGCGCTATACGGTCGGGATCGACCTCGGCACGAGCAATACGGTCGTCGCTTACGTCGAGGCCGGTTCCGACGCGATCCGCGTGTTCGACGTCGAGCAGCTGGTCGGCCCCGGCGCGGTGGCCGCGCAGCCGCTGCTGCCGTCGGTGCGCTATCACCCGGCGGCGGGCGAGCTGCCGCCGGACACGTTGCGGCTGCCGTGGACGGTCGCCGCGAAAGCAAACGCGAACGCGGCCGCCGATCCGCCGGCCGTGATCGGCCGCTACGCGCGCACGCTCGGCGCGCAGGTGCCGGGCCGGCTCGTCACGAGCGCGAAGAGCTGGCTGTCGCACGCGTCGGTCGACCGGCTCGCGGCGATCCTGCCGTGGGGCGCGGCCGATGGCGTCGAGAAGGTGTCGCCGGTCGACGCGAGCGCGAGTTATCTCGCGCACGTGCGCGATGCGTGGGACGCGCGCTTTCCCGATGCGCCGCTCGCGAAGCAGGACGTGATCCTGACGGTGCCCGCGTCGTTCGACGACGGCGCGCGCGCACTGACGGTCGAGGCCGCGCGACGCGCGAAGCTGCCCGCGCTGCGGCTGCTGGAAGAGCCGCAGGCCGCGTTCTACGACTGGCTGTACGGCCAGCGCGACACGCTGCGCGACACGTTCGCCGCCGCGCGGCGCGTGCTGATCTGCGACGTCGGCGGCGGCACGACCGACCTCACGCTCGTCGATGTCGCGCCGGGCGACGACGGCGAGCCCACCTTCACGCGTGTCGGCGTCGGCAACCACCTGATGCTCGGCGGCGACAACATGGACCTCGCGCTCGCGCGCCTGGTCGAGACGCGGCTGACCGAGCCCGGCACGCGGCTGTCGGCCGCGAGCCTGTCGCAGCTCGTCGAGCGCTGCCGCGCGGCGAAGGAGCGGCTGCTCGGCGACGATGCGCCGGCGTCGGTCACCGTCACGCTGCTCGGCGCGGGCAGCAGGCTCGTCGGCGGTGCGCGTTCGGCCGAGCTGACGCGGCAGGAAGTCGAGCAGATCGTCGTCGACGGGTTCTTTCCGCAGGTCGAAGCCGGCGAGCTGCCGCGCCGTGCGCGCGCCGCAATCGTCGAATTCGGTCTGCCGTATGCGAGCGACGCGGCCGTCACGCGGCATGTCGCCGCGTTCCTGCACCGCCATGCGGACGGCCCGCTACCCGACACGCTGCTGCTCAACGGCGGCGTGTTCCGCGCGGGCGCGCTCGCTGGCCGTCTCGCGCAGACGCTCGGCGCATGGCGCGGCGCGCCGCTCGACGTGCTGCACAACGCGCATCCGGACGTGGCCGTCGCACGTGGCGCCGTCGCGTACGGGCTCGCGCGCGCCGGGCATGCGCCGCGCATCGGCGGCGGGTCCGCGCGCAGCTATTTCCTCGTGCTCGACGACGGCGCGGCCGATTCCGCCGCGCGCGGCGTCTGCCTGCTGCCGCGCGGTGCGGAAGAGGGCCACGAGATCCGGCTCGACGATCGCACGTTCGCGTTGCAGCTCGGGCAGCCGGTGCGTTTTCACTTGATGTCGACCGTGGCCGAGACCCCGTACCGGCCCGGCGATCTCGTCGATCTCGACGGCGGCGATTTCGTGCGGCTGCCGCCGATCGCGACGGTCGTCGACGCGAAGGCGGGCGGCGACGCACGCGAAACGCCGGTGAAGCTCACCGCGTCGCTGACCGAGGTCGGCACGCTCGAGATGCATTGCATCGCGACCGACGATGCGGCGCGCCGCTGGAAGCTCGAATTCCAGTTGCGCGGCGATGCGCCGGTGCACGGCGACGACGCCGCGCCCGCGCGACATCCGCGGCTCGATCAGGCGATCGAGCTGATCGAGCGCTCGTTCGGCAGCAAGGCAGCAGGTGTCACGCCGAAAGACACGCGCCGGTTGCGCGCACAACTCGAACAACTGCTCGGCGCGCGTGAAGCGTGGGACGTCGCGCTCGCGCGCGAGCTGTTCGACGCGCTGCTCGCGCGCGCACGCCGCCGCCGCCGTTCGGCCGATCACGAGCGTGCGTGGCTGAACCTTGCCGGTTATTGCCTGCGTCCGGGTTTCGGTCATCCGCTCGATGCCTGGCGCATCGAGCAGCTGTGGCCGCTGTTCGACGACGGGATCCAGTACGTGACCGACGGGCAGGTGTGGTCGGAGTGGTGGACGCTGTGGCGGCGCGTGGCCGGCGGCCTCGACGACGATGCGCAGACGCAGGTGCGCGACGCGATCGCGTTCCTCGAACCGTCCGACGACAAGCGGCGCAAGCTGCCGTTCGATCCGGGCAAGGTCGGCCCGGCCGACATGACGCGGCTGTCCGCGTCGCTCGAACGGCTGCCCGTCGAGCGCAAGGTCGAACTGGCCGAACGCCTGATCGCGCAAATGCAGAAGCCTGCCGAGCGTGCGCTGTGCGCGTGGGCGCTCGGGCGCATCGGTGCGCGCCGGCCGTTTTACGGCAGTGCGCACAGCGTCGTGCCGGCGGAAGTCGCCGGTGGCTGGCTCGATGCGCTGTTCGCGCTCGACTGGAAGCAGGTCGAGCCGGCCGCGTTTGCCGCTGCGCAGATTGCGCGGATGACCGGAGATCGTTCGCGCGATTTGCCGGACGTGACGCGCGACGCGGTAATCAAGCGCCTGTCGGCTGCGAATGCATCGTCGGCGTGGATCGACATGGTGCGTGAAGCGATCGCGTTCGACGAAGCCGACACGGTGCGCGTGTTCGGCGAGACGCTGCCGGCCGGGTTGAAGTTGCTGGCGGGGTGAGCGGCGCGGTGGGGCGACGGTATCGTCCGGATGCCTGAGCGTGCCGTCGATGCTCACGGATTCGACGATCTTGAAAAAACGGCTGCCGATGCATCGGCAGCCGTTTTCGTTTGCACGGGTCGTGCGCCGGTCAGACCTGCGGCATCGCCTCACGCAACGCTGCGGCCGACTCCATTGCGATCACATCCGGCGCAACGGCGCGCCGCGCGAGATGAATCCCCGCGAGCATGCAGCGTACCGACCCGCCGGCCAGCTCGATCGTCGGCACGTCGAGCGGCAGCAGCCGCGCGGAGCGCTCGATTACGGTGCGCTGGTCGCGCGTGAGGCAATCGAGCGCGCGCCGCGACAGCGCGAGCACACGCCCGTCCTTGCCCGACAATTCCAGCGTATTGCCCGCGAAATTCGCGATCTGCGATGGATCGAGCGCGATCACCGCGCGCCCCGTTTCGGTCAGGCGTTGCGCGATTTCGCCGCGACGCCGGCTGTCGGCGATCAGGTCGAGGCCCACCATCGCGAACTCGGTCGCGACGCTCATCATCACGTTCGTGTGATAGATCGCGCGCCCGTCGGCGTCGGCCGTGTCGAAGCAGATCGGCTCGAAATTGAAATGCGTGCAGAAGCGTTCGAGCGCGACCGGATCGGCGCGGCGCGAGCGCGCGGTGTACGCGACCCGCGCGACGTGGTCGAGCACCATCGCGCCGGTGCCTTCGAGGAACACGTCGTCGTATTCGAGGCCCGAGTAGTCGATCACGTCCTGCACGCGATATTCGGCCTTCAGCATCTCGATCACGTCCGCGCGTCGCTCGCGGCGGCGGTTCGGGCTGTACATCGGATACAGCGCGATATGGCCGCCCGGGTGCGTCGAGAACCAGTTGTTCGGGAACACGGAATCAGGCGTGTCGCGCTCGCCGTGGTCGTCGAATACATGCACGCGCACGCCCGCATCGGCGAGCGTCTGCGCGGCGGCCGTGACTTCGTCGCGTGCGGCGGCCGATACCGACGGCAGGTCGGGCGCGCCGTTGCCGGCCGTGCGCTGGAAGGCGTTGTCGGCCGCGGTCTGCGGGTTCGGCAGGAAGCGGTGCGGCCGGATCATCACGACGGCGGCCGGCGCCTGGATCGATACGAGATTCATGACAGGCAGGAACGAAGGGCAGGAAAACGGGCGGCGCACCGGCCGCCCGGGCATCGCGGTCAGCGCGCGAACGCGGCGACGGCTTCGGTCACGTATGCCGCGTGACCCTGCGCGATCGCGGCCGGATCGTCGATCAGCGCGAACAGGTTCTTCGGGTCGACGGCCGGCGGAATCAGCGCGATCTCGACGCCCGCGTTGTGCTGCTGCGCGAGCGCATACAGGTAGCGCAGCGCCGAATAATCCTCGAGCGCGAAGCCGACCGAGTCGAACACCGTGACTTCGTCCGCGCGTTCGCGGCCGGTCGTCTCGCGTTGCAGCACGCGCCACAGCTCGGTGACGGGGAAGTCGGCCGGCATCTGCTGAATCTCGCCCTCGATGCGCGACTGCGGCTCGAATTCGACGAACACGCGGCCCGCATGCAGCACGCCCGCTTCGAGCTCGGTCTTGCCCGGGCAATCGCCGCCCACGGCGTTCAGGTGCATGCCGGGCTCGATCATGTCGGCCGTGACGATCGTCGCGTATGCCTTGTCGGCGGTGACGGTCGTCACAATGTCGGCGCCGCGCACGGCATCGGCGGTCGACGCGGCACGCACGACGCGCAGTGCCGGGTACGCGGCGAGGTTCCGCACGAGCTTGTCGGTCGCGCGCGGATCGACGTCGAACACGCGGATTTCGTCGATGCCGAGCAGCGTGTGGAACGCGATCGCCTGGAATTCGCTCTGCGCGCCGTTGCCGATCAGCGCCATCGTGCGCGCGTCGGGGCGGGCGAGTACCTGTGCGGCGAGCACCGACGTGGCGGCCGTGCGCAGCGCGGTGGTGAGCGTGAGTTCGGCGAGCAGCAGCGGGTAGCCGGTGTCGACTTCGGCGAGCGCGCCGAACGCCATCACCGTGTGCATCCCGCGCGCGGCGTTGACGGGGTGGCCGTTCACGTACTTGAACGCGAATAGCGATGCGTTCGCGACGGGCATCAGTTCGATCACGCCGTCGCGCGAGTGGCACGCGACGCGCGGCGACTTGTCGAAGTCGGCCCAGTGCAGGTAATCGGCGCGCAGCGTGTCGACGAGTTCGCGCAGGAACGTCGTGACGCCGGTGCTGGCGATCAGTCGGGCGGTGGCGGGAACGTCGAGGAAGCGGGTCATGCGTCTGTCTCCATGTTCTCAGTGCCGGTACGGATGTCCCTGGCGTTCAGGTCGACCCGGCGGTGCTTCGGCGCGGCTCGGGCTTGCCGGAAAGCGGCGGCGCGGCGTGTCCGGCCGGTCGATACGTCATTATTTCCGCGAGTCGAGCCAACAAATAGACAGCAAAAGTGGCAGATTTATCGATAGACTTGGCAGAATGCCAGCCATATCCGGCAATTTGGCAAGTTTCGCTGGCGCGGAATGCGCAGCCTCCGGCACGCTGGGGGCCGGTTCACGTTCAACAGGAAGGTCCACCCATGATCACGCTCGACGATGTCGACCGGCAGCTCATCGCGCTGCTGCGCGACAACGCGCGACTGCCCGTCGTCGCGCTGGCGAAGGCATTGCGCGTCGCGCGCGCGACCGTGCAGAACCGGCTGACGCGGCTGGAGAAAAACGGCGTGATCGTCGGTTATACGGTGCGGCTCAAGCCGGCGGCGGAACGCCACCGGATCCGCGCGCTGATGTCGATCGCCGTGCAGGGCAACCGCGGCGCGGAAGTGGTGAAGGTGCTGCGCGGGCATCCGAACGTGACGTCGATCCACAGCACGAACGGGCGCTGGGATCTCGTCGCCGAGCTGCATGCCGATTCTCTCGAGCACTTCGATCGCGTGCTCGGCGCGATCCGGTTGATCGACGGGATCGCGAATACCGAGACGAGTATCTTGCTGTCGACGCACAAGGCGTGACGCGGGCGGCGCCTGCGTCAGCCCGTGTTCGGGTTGGGTCGGGCGTCAGGCGCGAGGCGTCAGGCGAGTGACGCCGGTTCCGGAAACACCGGCTCGCCCAGCGTCAGCATCAACCGGTTCGCCCACGCGAAGATCGCGACTGCGTGCGACAGGTCGAGAATCTCCTCATGCGTCAGCCCTTCGGCTTCCAGCGCGGCGACATCGCTCGCGTCGACCGTTTCGGGCCGCTCCGTTAGCGCGATCGCATAACGGACGATCGAGCGTTCGCGCGCCGTCGTGCCGGCCGTCGCCGGATCGTCGAATACCTGCTCGATCGCGTCGGTGCGTTTCGCGAGCTGCGCGAAGCGCTGCGCATGCACGGATGCGCAATATACGCAGCCGTTCACGCGCGACACGGCCGTGCTGGCCAGTTCGCGCTCGGCGCGCGACAGCCCGCCGGGGCCGTACATGATCGCGTTGAACACACCCGAGCGTTGCCGCAGGATCTCGGGCAGATGGACGAGCAGCAGGTAATAGTCGGATGTCTTCGCTTGCGGGTGGCTCGCGTCGAGCACGGCCAGTTGCTCGGGCGTCGCGGCATCGAGCGAAACGGTGTCGAGCCAGGCGCGCCAGCCGAGCGTGTCGGACGTGAAGCCGTGAGCGGTCGTCGTCATGCGGCCTCCGTTGCAGTACGTGCCTGAAGCGCCTGCGCGGCGACGGCGACGCGCAACTGGTACGCGACGAACGCCACGAGCTGCGACAGCGCGACGATCGCGGGCGTCGTGAGCCCGGCCGACTTCAGCGCGTCGAGATCGGACGGGCGCGCATCGACAGGGGCGAGCGTCAGCAGGCGTGCATGTGCAAGGATCGCGCCGATGCGTCGAGGCAGTGCGTCGAACGCATCGGCGTCCGCGCGTGCGATATCGTCGAGCGTGCCGCCCGCGTCGATCAGCCGTGCACGATAGGTGTCGGTCAATGCCGGCGCCTTCGACTTGTGCGCGACATACCGGGCCGTGTGCAGTCTTTCGATCAACGAAAGATCGGGCAGCGCGGGATCGAACAGGGCAGCCTCGCTCAGCCGCGTATGAAGCAGCACCTTTTCGCGCGCGCGGCGCAGTGCGGCGATCGCGTCGCCGTCGCGCAGGCCGGCCGCCGCATCGATCGTGTCCGGCGCATCGGCCGGCGTGATGGATTCAGTCATTGTTCGGGATTCCTTGGTCGTCTATGGGGTCGATGGACGCGCGCTCATGCATCGGCGTCGCGCCATTCGTCGCCTTGCAGTTCCGCGTTCGCGTATGCGACGAGCGCGTCGTAGTGGCGATCGCGATCCGCGTCGAACAGCCGGCTCGCGATGCCGCGCGCGAGCCGCTCGGCGCCCGCGCTGATCGCCGGGATATCGCCGGACAGCTTGCCGTGGCTCAGGCTCGCCGCATGGTTGAAGCAATGGATTCGCGTGACGGCCGGGCATGCACCGGGCTCGCGTTCCTGGAACGAGAATGCGGGGCCGAGATCGGGCGATTCCGCGAGTTCGTCGAGCCACAAATCCGGCGCCGGTCGATAACGATCCTTCCAGCGCCGCACGTGCGAGCCGAACGACGCGAATTCCGCGCGCGTCGTCCAGTCCGAATGAAAGCCCGTCGCGAAGATCAGGAAATCGACGGTGTAGCGCCCGCGCGGCGTCGTCACGTCGAGGCCGTCCGCATGTTCGGCGAGCGTCTCGATCGGGCTGCCCGCATGAAAATGCGCATGCTCGTGACGCGACACGCGCAGCACGCTGTCGCGCGGCGGCGGCGTCTGCGACGTCAGCGCGTAGTGCATGAAGCGCCACTTCGTCGCGTCGTCGAGATCCGCGTAGCCGTGCACGAGCCCCGGGCTGCCGATGCCCGTCAGCTTGTTGATGCGCGGAATGTCCGCGCGGCGGAAGAACAGGTCGACGCGCGCGGCGCCGGCTTCGAGCGCGGTACCCGCATTGTCGAACGCGGACGCGCCCGCGCCGACCACGCCGATGCGCTTGCCCGCGAGCGCCGCGAAGTCGATCGGCTCGGACGAATGGGCCCAACGCGCGCGCGGCGCGCGGTACGCGACGGGCGGCACGTACGGGCCGCCGAGCCCGTCGCGGCCGGTCGCGAGCACGACGTGCCGCGCGAGCAGCGTCTGCGCTTCGCCGTTGCCGCGCACGTCGAGCGCGAGCAGGCCGTCGTCGCGCGGGCGCAGCGCGACGAGCGTGGTGTCGTTGCGCACCGGCAGGTCGAGCACGTGCCGGTACCAGCGCAGGTAGTCCATCCATTGCGTGCGCGGAATCTTGTAGAGCGCGTCCCATGCGTCACGGCCGTATTGCGCTTCGAACCAGGCGCGGAACGTCAGCGCGGGCAAGC
This sequence comes from Burkholderia sp. 22088, assembly GCF_052045915.1. NCBI lineage: Bacteria > Pseudomonadati > Pseudomonadota > Betaproteobacteria > Burkholderiales > Burkholderiaceae > Burkholderia > Burkholderia sp. 22088. The sequence continues at coordinate 527,485 of NZ_JBQEPY010000003.1, read as the reverse complement.
CGAGCGCAGGGCCCGCGAGCTGCTTCGGCGAGCGCAGCGTGTCCATCCGCGCGAACGTGACCCATGGCCCTTCGTAACCCGCCGGCGCGCGGTCGATCGCGCACTGGTTGTCGATGCCGAGCAGGCGCAGTTCGGCGGCAGCCGCGAGCCCGGCCATGCCGCCGCCGACGATCGCGACGTCGAGCACGCGTGTGCCGTCGGCCTCGCGCGGCGGCACCCACGACGGCGCGGGCAGGTCGAGCCAGCGCAGGTCTTGAGCGAGCCGGGTTTCGAGTGCGTGGAGTGCATCGGCGGGCATCGTCATGCGGCCTCCGGGCGCGTGCGGCGCGATCGTGCCGTGCGTGGCGGGCTGGAAGGGCTTGCAGGACTTGAAGGATTTGAAGGATTTGAAGGACTTGAAGGACTTGAAGGACGTGACGGGCGCCCGGCACGCAGCCGGTCGCCGCGCAGCAGTGCATCGTGCGCGGCGGCGTCGTGAAAGATCACGTCGTTGAGCAGTGTGCGCGTCGTCCGGTGCAGCGCGTCGAGCAGCGCATCGACGGCCGCCGTGCGCGCCTTGCCGGCCGGCGTCGCGACGCCGAACGCGAACGGGATGTCGACGTCGAGCGGGCGGGCGACGACGCCGTCCACCGGCAGTGCGACACCGGTGGCCGGATCGACGATGCCGATCCCGATGCCGGCACGCGCGGCCATCACCGCATTCAGCGACGCATTGGTTTCGATGAAGACGCGTGCGTCGACCCGCGCGGCCGCGAATGCCGCATCGATCCGCTGGCGCAGCCGGTGCCGGTTCGCGACCGTCACGATGCGGCGGCGCGCGAGATCGCGCAGCGCGATGCGCGGCTGCGCCGCGAGCGGGTCGTCCGCGGGCAGCACGGCGACGCAGGGCGTCTGCGCGATCCAGTGCACGTCGAGCCCCGCATGCGCCATCGGCAGCGTGACGACGCCGATGTCGGCCGTGCCGGCCAGCACCTCGTGCACGACATGCTCGGCCGATTCGCTGCGCAACTGGTAGTGCGGCGCCTGCGCGCCGTCGGGCAGCGCGGCGAGCGCGGCCGGCACGAGCGTCGCCGCGAGCGAAGGCGTCGCCGCGATGCGCACGGGTTCGGCGGTTTCGTCGCCGAGCGCCCGTGCGCGCGCCTCGATCGCACGCAGGCCGACCAGCGAGCGCTCGACTTCCTCGTAGAGCAGGAAGGCGCGCCGCGTCGGCGTGACGCGCGGGCCGTGCCGGTCGAACAGCGCGTAGCCGAGATCGGCTTCGAGCTCCTGGATCTGCCGCGTGACGGCCGGCTGCGAGCGGCCGAGCAGTTCGCCCGCGCCGGTCACGCTGCCGGCCGACATGACCGCGGAAAACGCTTCGAGTTGATGCAGCTCCATGACACCTTCCGATGATGCGATTTGCGCATTGTAGGAGTATGAGCATGCGTGATTCATATAATGAATTTTGCTATCGACAGCGCGAAAACTGCGAAGCGCACGATCGTCGCGATGGCCGGAGGGGCGCGCGGGCGCGCCGGTGGCGACGCGTGACGTACAGGAAACGCCAATCGAATCAACGCGATGCGATGCATGCCGGCTCATCGCGCGCGGCAGCGCGTGTGGGTGGCCGTTCGCGGGCGTCGCCGGCTTCGCGCCGCGCCCGATATCGATATACGCAAAACTTCGTTGGATCGTCCTGAACCGGATGGTTACATGCCCTCACTCTTTTCGACTGACTGAAGCTGGGGGACGCATGAACGTTTCGGGGAACGACGTACGCGGCGCATGGCGGCGCGTGCTGGGCACGGTGGCGGCGCTCGCTGCCGCATGGGGCTTGTCGACGGGCGGCGCGCTCGCCGCGGGCGTATCGGGCGAGCCGGTGGTGGTCGGCGTGAGCGGCCCGCTCACGGGCCAGGACGCGCAATACGGCGAACAATGGAAGCGCGGCTTCGATCTCGCGCTCGACGAAATCAACGGCAGCGGCGGCATCCATGGCCGGCCGCTCGCGATCGACTTCCAGGACAGCCGCAGCGACCCGCGCCAGGCCGTCGCGATCGCGCAGAAGTTCGTCGCCGATCCGCGCATCGCGATCGAGCTGGGCGATTTTTCCAGCGCGACGTCGATGGCCGCATCGCCGATCTACCAGCGCGGACAACTGATCCAGTTCGGCTTCACGAACTCGCATCCAGACTTCACGAAAGGCGGCGACTATCTGTGGAGCACCGCGCTGAGCCAGGCCGAGGAGCAGCCGCTGCTCGCGCGCTACGCGGTGAAGGAGCTCGGCTTCAAGCGGATCGCGGTGCTGTACCTGAACACCGACTGGGGCCGCACCAGCAAGGACATCTTCGCGAAGGCGGCGGCCGGCCTCGGCGCGCAGGTCGTCGCGGCCGAAGGCTATCAGCCGGCGGAGAAGGATTTCCGTTCGACGCTCGTGCGCATCGGCGAATCGAAGCCCGATTCGATCGTGCTGATCTCGTACTACGCGGACGGCGCGCAGATCGTGCGGCAGGCGCGCACGTCGGGCGTCACGCTGCCGATCGCGGCGGTCGGCTCCGTGTATTCGCCGAAATTCCTCGAGCTGGGCGGTGCGGCCGTCGATGGCGTGTATACCGAATCGAACTTCTTCCCGGCCGAGCCGCGCCCCGAGGTGCAGGCGTTCGTGCAGCGCTATCGCGCGAAATTCCATGCCGATCCCGATTCGTTCGTCGCGCGCGCATACGACGCGCTGATCCTGTCGGCGGAAGTGCTGCGCCGCTACGGCACGACGCGCCAGGCCGCGCACGACGGCTTCGCGAAAATCAGCGACGTGCCGAGCGTGATCTTCGGCAAGGTGCGCTTCGATCCGCAGACGCGCCGCGTCGCGGGCGCGCGCACCGTGTATCTCGTCGTGAAGCAGGGGCAGTGGGCGCTGTGGGACGGCGCGAAACCGCAGCTCGCCGCGCGCTGACCCTGAACCGCATGCACGTGACGGACGCATCGTGATGGCTTCCTGGCTCGACTACACGCTCAACGGCCTCATCGTCGGCAACATCTACGCGTTGCTCGCGGTCGGGCTCGCGTTGATCTTCGGCGTGTCGCACCTGATCAACTTCGCGCATGGCTCGGTGTACATGGTCGGCGCATTCATCGGCTGGCTGTGCCTGACGCGCTTCGGGCTGCCGCTGCCGGTCGCGCTCGCGGCGGTCGTCGTCGGCTGCGGCGCGCTCGGCGTCGCGATCGAGCGGATCGGGCTGCGGCCGCTGCGCCACGCGGCGCGCATCGCGCCGCTGCTCGCGACGATCGGCATCAGCTTCATCCTCGACCAGCTCGCGCAGCTCGCCTTCGGCGCGGACCCGCGCGCGGTGCCGACGCCGCTGCCGGACTGGCATCTGCGCATTGCCGGCGCGACGTTGGGCTCGCTCGACCTGCTGATCGCGGGCATCGGCATCGCGGCGGCCGCGCTGCTGTACGGCTTCCTGCGCTTCACGCGGCTCGGCTGGGCCGTGCGCGCGACCGCGCAGGATCGCGACGCGGCGCTGCAGATGGGCGTGGACGTCGACCGCGTGAACCAGACCGTGTTCGCGATCGCGTGCGCGCTCGGCGGCGTGAGCGGGCTGCTGGTCGGCATGTACTACAACAGCATCGATCCGGCGATGGGCTTCCAGGCGACGCTGAAGGGCGTCGTCGCGCTTCTGATCGGCGGGCTCGGCAACGTGCCGGGCGCGATCGCCGGCAGCCTGCTGCTCGGCCTCGTCGAGAGCTACGGCGTCGCGCTGTTCGGCACGAGCTACCGCGACCTGTTCGCGTTCGGGCTGCTGATCGTGTTCCTCGTGTGGCGGCCGAACGGCCTGTTCAGCGCGAACCGCGCGCTGCCGCCCGAACCGATGACGGGCACCTTCCTCGCGGCCGCGAAGGCCGTGCGCGTGCCGCGTCCGGTGCTCATCGCGCTGATTGCATTGGCCGCCGTGCTGCCGTGGCTCGGCGCGTCGCCGTACGTGCTGCAGACGCTGACCAACGCGTGGCTGTACGGGCTGCTCGCGCTGAGCCTCACGCTCGTCGCGGGCACGGTCGGGCAGATCTCGCTCGGCCACGCGGCGCTGCTCGTGATCGGTGCGTATGCGTCGGCGCTGCTGTCGTCGGATCTCGGCTGGTCGCCGGCCGTGACGATCCCGTGCGCGGGCGCGATCACGGCCGTGCTCGGCACGCTGCTCGTCTACCCGGCGTTCCGGCTGCGCGGGCACTACGTGTCGATCGCGACGCTCGGCATCGGTGAAGTGGTAAGCCTCGTGATCCTGAACTGGGACAGCCTCACGCGCGGCCCGCTCGGCGTCACCGGCATCGCGCCGCTGCCGTGGGCGAGCACTGCGCGCGCCGCGTACTGGTTCACGTTCGCGGTGCTCGTCGGGTTCGCGCTCGTGCAGGTGCGGCTGCTGCGCTCGCATCTCGGCCGCACGCTGCGCGCGGTGCGCGAGGACGACGTCGCCGCGCGTGCGCATGGCATCGCGCCGAACCGCTACAAGGCGATCGCGTTCGCGGTCGGCGGCGTCGCGGCTGGTGTGAGCGGCGGGATCGCCGCGCACCTGTACAGCTACATCAATCACCAGACCTTCGATTCGCAGGTGTCGATCCTCGCATTGACGATGGTGATCCTCGGCGGGCTCGGCAACGTGCTCGGCGGCATCGTCGGCGCGATCGCGCTGATCGGGCTGCCCGAGCTGTTCCGCTGGGCGGCCGATTACCGGATGCTGATCTACGGCCTCGTGCTGCTGCTGCTCGTCCGGTTCCGGCCGCAGGGCCTGCTGGGTACGGTGTGAGGAGGCATGCGATGACCACCAATCGACCCTTGCTCGACGTGCAGGGCCTGACGCGCCGCTTCGACGGCGTGACCGCGCTCGACGGCGCGAGCCTGACGCTCGCCGACGGCGAACTGTTGAGCGTGATCGGCCCGAACGGCGCGGGCAAGTCGACGCTGTTCAACCTGATCGCGGGCGCCGACCGGCCCGACGCCGGCCGCGTGACGTTCGACGGCCGCGACATCACGGGCACCGCGCCCGAACGCCTCGCGGCGCTCGGCATCGCGCGCACGTTCCAGCACGGCCGCGTGTTCGGCAACCTGAGCGTGCTCGACAACGTGCTGATCGGCGCGCATGCGCGGCTGCGTGCGGCGCGGCCGGGCTGGCCTGCGCTCGGCGCGGCGGCCGAGGTGTGGCGCGCGCTCGTGCGGCCCGCGTCGGTGCGACGCGAGGAAGCCGCGCTGCGCGACGAGGCGCGCGACATCATCGCCGGGTTCGGCGAACGGCTCACCCCGCGCATCGATCATCCGGCGCACAGCCTGTCGTATGCGAACCGGCGGCGCGTGGAGATCGGCCGCGCGCTGGCGCTGCATCCGCGCCTGCTGCTGCTCGACGAACCGACGGCCGGGATGAACGAGACGGAGACGGCCGAGATGCTGCAACTGATCCAGTCGCTGAAGGCGCGCGGCCTGACGATCCTGCTGATCGAGCACAAGCTCGAACTCGTGATGCGCGTGTCCGACCGCGTGATGGTGCTCGACAACGGCGTGAAGATCGCCGAAGGCGCGCCGCGCGACGTGCGGCACGATCCTCGCGTGATCGAGGCGTACCTCGGCCGCCGCCATGCGGGGGGCACGCCGGCCGACCGTGCAGCGCAGGCAGCCGCATGAGCGCCACTTCTTCCGGATTGCAAACGACCATGACCGATGCGCTGCTGAAACTCGAACACCTCGACACGTTCTACGGGCCGGTGCAGGTGCATTTCGACGTGAACTTCGAAGTCGGCCGAGGGCAGATCGTCAGCCTGCTCGGCGGCAATGCGAGCGGCAAGTCGACCACGATGAAGCTGATTCTCGGGTTGATGCGGCCGAAGCGCGGCGTCGTGCGCTTCGACGGCGACGACGTGACGGCGCTCGCGACGCCGCAGCGCGTGCGGCGCGGGATCGCGGCCGTGCCCGAGGCGCGGCGGCTGTTCGGCGACATGAGCGTGCGCGAGAACCTGCTGATGGGCGCGTACACGCGCGGCGACCGCGCGGCGGTGGCCGAGGACTACGAACGCGTGCTCGACCTGTTTCCCCGGGTGCGCGAGCGGCTGACGCAGCGCGCGGGCACGCTGTCGGGCGGCGAGCAGCAGATGCTGGCGATGGCGCGGGCATTGATGGCGCGGCCGAAGCTGATCTGCATGGACGAGCCGACGATGGGGCTGTCACCGCTTTATGTCGACAAGGTGCTCGAACTGATCGACGCGATCAACAAGCAGGGCGTGACCGTGTTCATGGTCGAGCAGAACGCGAGCCTCGCACTGGAGATCGCGCATTACGGGTATGTGCTGCAAACGGGGCGCGTCGTGCTCGAAGGGCAGGCCAAGGCGCTGCTCGACGACGAGCGCGTGCGCGATGCGTATCTCGGTGGCGAGGCGGTGGCGGCGTAGCGTGCGTGGCCGATGGCGGTGCCCGGATCCGGCCTCGCGAAAAACTGCGAGGTACACCGAATTGTCAGGTAGATTACGCGCAGTCGCCATTACCGCCACCGGGAGCGCCGCGCCATGTTGACCTACGCCATTCAGAAAACCGGCTACGACTACACTCAACTCGACCCTCAGGGCGCGACCGACTACGCGTCGTTCACGCGTGCCTTCGACACGTTCCCGTGGGCGGCGCAGCACGCCGAATGGGACGACACGCAGGAAGGGCCGTTGCCCGCGCTCGTGCTGCAGCACGCCGACGATCAGCGCGAATTGTGGGTGACCGCGCTGAGCGACGCGCATGCGGACGGCTTCCAGTTGAATGCCGTTTCGATGCGGATGAAGAAGGGGCTGTTCGGGATCGGCAAAGGCAAGCTGGAGCAGCATGTCGACACGATCGACGTCGACACGCGCGCGGAAGTCGACACATTGTGCCGGCTGTTCTGCGATCGTCGGTATGACGAGCTGGACCAGTTGGTCGCGCGGCATGCGGAGCGGAACCGCTTCGACGACAACGACTGAGCGCCTGCCGCGCCCGATCCGGCACCGGTCCGTCCCTTCATGCCTGCGCGGCGCCGATCCCCGCCGCACGCGGAAACGTCAGCACGACCGCGAACCCGCCCGCATCGGGAAACGCAAACCCGATGCGCCCGCCGTGCGCCTTCATCACTTCCTGCACGATCGCGAGCCCGAGGCCCGACCCCGTGCGCCGCTCGCTGCCGTCCGGTGCGATTCGCACGAACGGCTGCAGCGCGGCATCCCAATGCTCGCGTGGAATGCCGCGGCCGTTGTCGGTGACGGTCAGCGTCACGGTATCGCCTGCGTCGCCCTTCGTCGCGACCGACACGACGATGTCGTCCGCATGCCCGTGCAGCAGCGCGTTGTGCAGCACGTTCGACAACGCTTCCTGCAGGCTGATCGCGTCGCCGTCGATCCAGGCGAGCGGCGCGTCGCTCGCGAATGCGACGGCGACATCGCGCTCGCCCGCGAGCGGAATCGCGCGGCCGAGCACGTCCTTCGCGAGCGCGACGAGGTCGACCGGCTGCAGCGGTACGGCTTCGGTGCGATGGATCACCATCGCGTGATTGAGCAACTGGCCGGTGAGCCGGCCGACGTCCGAAGAGGTCGCGCGTAGCGCGTCGAGCCGCGCCGCGTGACGCGCTGGGTCCGATTCGCCTTCGAGCAGCTCGATCTGCGCGTCGAGCCGCGCGAGCGGCGTGCGCATCTGGTGCGCCGCGTCGGCGATGAAGCGCTGCATCGCGTTGATGCGTTCGGCCAGGCGGTGTATCAATCCGTTGATCGACCCGATGATCGCGTCGATCTCGCTCGGCGTGTCGACGGCCACCGGCCGCAGGTCGGCCGGGTCGCGCGCGGCGATGATCGTGCCGATCTGCGCGAGCGGGCGCAGGCCGCGCCGGATCGCGAGGCCGCTCGCGCCGATCGCGAGCACGCTCATCAGCAGGATCAGCGTCCACACCTTGAGGCTCATGTCGTTCGTGAGCTGCTGGCGCGCGTTGGTGGTTTGCGCGACGGTCACGAGCGCCCAGCCCGGCGTGCTTTCCTCGGGCATGTAACGCGCGATGGTCGCGGTGCGGATCCGGTGCCCCTGGTACAGGCCGTTCGCGAACGCCGGGCCCTGTTTCGCGGCGGCGAGCGTCACGGGGCTCGCGAGATCGTTGTAGCCGGCCACGACGATGCCGCGCGAATCGACGACCTTGTAGTAGACGAGGTCGTAGCGCGACAGCGTCGACAGCGCGGCCACCGGCGGATTCAGCGCGAGCACGCCGCCCTGCACGTAGAGGTTTTCCGCGACCTGGATCGACGCGCCGGCAAGCAGCTGGTCGTACGCGCGTTCGGCCGCGACGCCCGCGTAGTAGCGCGCGATCGCCGCGAGCGCGAGCGCGCCGGACGCGACGACGAGCGCGATGAAGAGCAGCGTGCGCCCGAACAGCGTCTTCGGGAACCAGTCAGTGCGCCGCAATCTGGTACCCCATCCCGCGCGCGGTACGGATCTCGACCGAGCTGCCCTGCAGCTTCCTGCGCACGCGTGTCACGTACTGCTCGACCGCATTCGCGGTCGGCTCGTTGCCGAAGCTGAACAACTGGTTCAGCAGTTCGTCCTTCGAGAAGATGCGTTGCGGGCGGCTCGCGAGGATTTCGAGCAGCGCGAATTCCTGGCGCGACAGCGACAACGGCTGGCCGTCGAGTTCCGCCAGGCGGCTGCTGCGGTCGATCACGAGGCCGCCGAGCGTCAGCACGTCGTTCGCGTGGCCGCTGTTGCGGCGCAGGAGCGCCTGCACGCGCGCGTCGAGCTCGCGGTAGTCGAACGGCTTCACCAGGTAGTCGTCGGCGCCGAGGCCGAGGCCGCTCACGCGGTCGTCGATCGCCGAGCGTGCGGTGACGAGCAGCACGGGTGTCGTGCTGCCCGACGCGCGCAGGTGTCGCAGCACGGTGAAGCCGTCCATGCCGGGCAGGTTCGCGTCGAGCACGACGAGGTCGAAGCGCTCGACGCGCAGCAGCCCGTTCGCGGTCGCGCCGTCGGTTTCGAGATCGACGGCATGGCCGAGCCGCGCCAGGCGGCTGCGGATCGCCGCGCCGATTTCGGCATCGTCCTCCACGACGAGAATACGCATGGTGCCGTTTCGCAGATGGGTGGGTTAGGGGTTTTCCCGGGGCCGGGATGTCAGCATTTTCTCAGACTCGGTCGATAACCTGTGTCGAGCCGGATGCAGCACGCAAGGACGGCATTAATACCAGAAATATTCAAGGAGACGGCAACATGCAGCATGTCACGGGCACGACGAATGCGCGGCGCAGCGCGACGCGGGCTGTCGCGTGGCCGTTTGCCGTCCGTCGCACGGCGGCCCGCGCATGACGACGTCGCCGCGCCGCCGCGCGTTGATCGCCGCCGGCATCGGCATGCTGGCCGCGCCGCCGCTCGTGCGCGCGAAGCCGCGCACCGTCCGGATCTCGAAAGGCTTCGGGGTGCTGTACCTGCCGCTGCTCGTGATGGAGAAGCAGCGGCTGTTCGAGCGGCACGCGGCGCGCCACGGCGTGCGCGACGTCGCGGTCGACTGGGTGCTGCTCGACGGCGGCAATTCCGTCAACGACGCGATGATGGCCGGCACGCTCGATTTCGCGGGCGCCGGCGCACCGGGTTTCATCGAGCTGTGGGCACGGGCGCGCGGCATTCCGAACGTCGAGGTGATCGGCATCAGCGGGCTGTCCACCACGTCGCTGTCGCTGAACGCGAACCGCGCGGGCCTCGTGTCGCTGCGCGACTTCACGCCGTCCGACCGGATCGCGGTGCCGGGCATCCGCACGTCGCTGTCGGCGGTCGTGCTGCAGATGGTCGCGAGCCGGCAGCTCGGCGCGAAGCATTTCGCGCAGCTCGATTCGATCACCGTGAACCTCCCGCATCCGCAGGCGATGCAGGCGCTGATCCGGCGCGAGAACGGCGTGACCGCGCACTTCACGTCGCCGCCGTTCTCGACGCTCGAGCTGCGGCAGCCGGGCATTCACCGCGTCGTGAATTCGGTCGACGTGCTCGGCCCGCTGACGCTCGACGTCGTATTCGCGCCGAAGCGGCTCGTCGATACGGACCCCGCGCTGGCCGTCGCGTTTCTCGGCGCGCTCGACGAAGCGAACCGCCTGATCGCGCAGGATCCGCGCGCGGCGGCCGCGCTGTACGCGGCGTCGTCAGGCGTCGGCGTGTCGCACGATGACGTGATGCGGATGCTCGCCGCGCCCGACACGCGTTTCTCGGTGCTGCCGAACCAGCTGATGGACTACGTCGAATTCCTGTACCTGGCCGGCACGATCAAGGCGAAGCCGCGTGCGTGGCACGAGATGTTCGCGCCGATGCTCGACGACTACCGGTCGCGCTGATGCCGCCGCTTCCTTTCCCCGACATGCCCCGCACCCGCGCGATCGTCGCGCGCGGCGCCGATTCAAACGACATGCAACCGCTGTGCAACCGATTCACGCAAGGAGCCTGAAGTGAATGCTACCGACACCCTGGACCCCGCGTCCGCCGAAGAACAGCGCATCATGTCGAAGATGGCGCGGCGCCTGCTGCCCATCCTCGTCGTGATGTTCCTGATCGCGTTCATCGACCGGCAGAACGTCGGCTTCGCGAAACTGCAGATGGTGCACAGCCTCGGGATGACGGAAGCCGCGTTCGGGCTCGCGTCGTCGCTGTTCTTCATCGGCTACCTGCTGTTCGAGGTGCCGAGCACGCTCGCGCTGCATCGCTACGGCGCGCGCGTGTGGCTCGCGCGGATCATGCTGACGTGGGGGCTGATCACGGTGCTGATGGGCTTCACGACGTCGATGCCCGCTTTCTGCGCGCTGCGCTTCGTGCTCGGCATCGCCGAGGCCGGCTTTTATCCGGGCGTGATCTATTACCTGACGTTGTGGTTTCCCCAGAGCTATCGCGCGAAGGTGCTCGGCATCTTCACGCTCGGCAGCGCGCTCGCGAACATGCTCGGCTCGCTGGTCGGCGGCGTGTTGCTGAGCCTGAACGGCGTGTGGGGGCTCGCGGGCTGGCAGTGGGTGTTCGTGGCGACGGGCATCCCGGCGGTGATCGTCGCGATCGTCGTGTTCCGCGTGCTGCCCGCGTCGGTGCGCGACGCCCGTTTCCTGGACGACCGCGAGAAGCAGATCGTCGAGGCCGCGCTCGAACGCGAGAAACCCGCGCAGGCCGAGCACGGCAAGCCGTGGAAAGCGCTGCTCGACCCGCGCGTGATGCTGTTCGCGGCGACCTACATGCTGATGTCGACGTCGCTGTACGGCGTGACGTACTGGCTGCCGACGCTCGTGAAATCGTTCGGCGTGTCGAGCACGACGAACGGCTTCCTGAGCATGCTGCCGTGGGCGCTTGCCGTGCTGCTGCTGGTGTGGCTGCCGGGGAAACTGCGCCGCGCGAAGAGCATCCTGCGCACGATCGCGATCGTCGCGGCGCTTGGCGCGCTCGGCTTCCTGCTGAGCCTCGTGCTGCCGTCGACGCCGCTGCGCTTCATCGCGCTGGTGCTCGGCGGCGCATGCATCCCGCTGCTGTACCCGTGCTTCTGGTCGATGCCGCCGCGCTACTTCACCGGCGCGCGGGCGGCGGCGAGCGTCGCGGCGATCAACTCGATCGGCAACCTCGGCGGCTTCTTCAGCCAGAACCTGATGCCGTTTGCCGGCAAGGTGACGGGCACCGCGTTCGGGCCGATGATCGTGCCGATCGTGTGTCTCGCGCTGCTCGGAATCGGCGCGCTGGTCGCGTGGACTCGCTCGGAGCGGGGGATGGTGGCGATGCGGGCGTGAGGTGTGCGGCGCGGCCGGATTGTGGTCCCGGACACGTTGGTTAGGCCAAATGGCCGACTGCACGTGTAAAAGAGGGTGTGCTACCATGCATTACATGTGTAATGCATGGAGTGTGCAATGAAAACTGCGACCATGCCGGCGCTGCGTGTCGATCCGCAATTGCGGGAGGCGGCAGAGTCGGTCCTTGAGGAAAACGAGACGTTGTCTGCGTTCATGGAGTCGGCGCTTCGCGATGGTATCGCACGTCGTCGCCTGCAGCGCGAGTTTGTCACCCGTGGCCTTGCATCGCGTGACGAAGCGCGCCGTACCGGCGAATACGTCGACGCTGCCGACGTGCAGGCCGAACTCGAGGGCATGCTGAAGGCTGCGAAAGCAGCGAAGGCGGCTGATTGATCTATCGGGTCCGATATACAAGTGCGGCCCGTGAGGACCTGGTGCGGATGTATCGATACCTGCTCGAACGCGATATCGATGCAGCGGCGCGGGCTGCGGACGCGATCGAACAAGGTATCGCCATGCTCCGAATGTTTCCGTTCACATGCCGCAAGATCGACGACGGGAATCCGTTTCTGCGCGAGCTGATCGTGTCTTTCGGCACGTCGGGCTATGTCCTGCTGTTCGAGATTGAAGCGGCCGAGCAAGTCACGATTCTGGCCGTGCGACATCAACGGGAAGACGACTACCACTGACGCATGATCGACGCGGCGGCCGGTATTTGCCGATATTGCCGCTTCGATCAGCGATCGATCCTCGACCCCCCATTCCCGCCATGCGCGACCGCAGCAGGCGCAGGCGACAGCGGAATCTCCACCTCGACCGTCGTCCCCTCGCCGAGCGTCGTCGCGATCCGCAGCGTGCCGCCAACGAGATACGCACGCTCGCGTAACCCGACCAGCCCGAACGATCCCGACTTGCGCGGCACGCCGGGATCGAATCCCGCGCCGTCGTCGCGAATCGTCAGCTCGATCGCCTGGTTCGCCTGCACGAGCGCGACGTTCGCATGCGACGCGGCCGCGTGCCGTGCGACGTTCGCGAGCGCTTCCTGGGCGATGCGGAATACCGCCGTCGCGTAAGGCTCGTCGAGTTGCAGTTCGGGCGGGTCGACATGCAGCGCACAGTCGATGCCGTGGCGGTGCCGGAAATCCTCCACGAGCCATTGCATCGCGGCGGCGAAGCCGAGATCGTCGAGCATCAGCGGGCGCAGGTCGGACGCGATGCGGCGTGTCGCGGCCACCGCGCCGCGCGCCAGCGTGTGCATCGCCGCGATCTTGCGCGCCAGCAGTGCGTCGTCCTGCGGCACGCGATCGATCAGCCATTCCAGATCGTTCTTCAGCGTCGCGAGTGTCTGCGCGAGTTCGTCGTGCAGCTCGCGTGCGATGCGGCGCTGCTCGGCTTCGCGTGCGCTCGCGCTGATCGCGGCGATCTCGCGCAGCTCCTCGCGCGACGCCTGCAGCGCACGCTCGGCGCGTACGCGTTCCTCGACTTCGCGCCGCAGGTCGCGGTTCGACGCGCTCAGTTGCGCGGTGCGTGCGGCAACGCGCTGTTCGAGCCGCTCGTTCGCGTCGTTCAGCTGCGCGCTCTTCTGCACGACGAGCAGATGCTGGTAGCGCGCGCCGGCCAGCGCGCGCACCGTCTGCGCATGCAGCCGGCCGTTTTCGAACAGCATCGCGAACAGCACGACGCCGGACGCGACCAGACCGTACGCGCGCCCCGCGTAGAAGCCGAGATCGTAGCGCCCGTGATTCAGCATCGCCGACAGCGCGATGTCGAACAGCCACGCGACGAGCACCGTCATCACCCACAGGTCGAGCACGGAATGCCGCCGCCGCCGCTGCCACATCAGCATCAGCGCCACCAGGTTCAGCCCCCAGACGATCGTGATCGCGTTCGTCATCGTCGCGGCCATCCGGTTGCCGTTCATGATGCGCGGCAGCAGGTCGTGGCCGGCCGTCGCAAGCAGCGCGAGCGCGGTCGTCGCACCGAGCGCGGCCGCGATGCACAGCACCACGGGAATCGCCGCGCGGCGTTGCGGGGCCGGGATCGGGCCCGCGGCAGGCGATGCCGCGCGCAGCAGCGCGTACGCGGCGACCGTCAGCGGGAAGCCGCCGTGCCAGAACAGGTAGAGCCAGGCGGTGGTCTGGTCGCCGGCGCCGAGCAGGCCGGTCGGCGCGAACAGCCCGGGAAAGGTCAGCATGTGGGTGCCGGCCATGAAGCCCGTGAACAGGTAGCCGCCCGCGAGCACGAGCAGTGGCTTCTCGCGAAGGATCGCGTACTGGCCGAGCAGCAGGCCGGCCGTCACCATGTCGTTGACGACGATCGCCGACTGGTAGACGGGGATGAACGCCCAGCCCGGCGCAAGCGGCCGGCCCGCGAAGGGCGCAAGCGCGGCGAAGATCACCGCGGACACGAGCACGGTCGCGAGCGCGAGCCGCCGTTCGCGCCGGCCCGGCGGCAGCGACGACATGAACAGGCGCGACGCGTCGGCGGTGTCGTCGTCCGGGGGCGAGGGCGGAAGGTGGAAGGCGGCCCTCATGCGTCGCCGCCGGGGTCGAGGTCGTGGCGCACCGCGTAGCGGACCAGCGCGGCTTCGTGCGGCAGTTCCATCTTCTCGAGGATCCGTGTCTTGTACGTGCTGACCGTCTTCGCGCTCAGCGCGAGTTCGGTCGCGATCTGCGTGACGGTCTGGCCGGCGACGATGCGGCGCATCACGTCGAGCTCGCGCGCGGACAGCCGTTCGTGCGGCAGTGCCGCGGCCGGCGCGCGCAGCGTGAGCGCGAGGCTTTCGGCCGCCGACGGGCTCACGTAGACGCCGCCCGCCGCGACCTTGCCGACCGCCTCCACGAGCTCGGCGGTCGCGCTGTCCTTCGTCAGGTAGCCGGTTGCGCCGGCCTTGAACGCGCGCGCCGCGTATTGCGCCTCCGCGTGCATCGTCAGCACGAGCATGCGCAGCGACGGCGCGTGATGCTTCACCAGCCGGATCAGCTCGATCCCGGTCGGCGCGGGCATCGACAGGTCGAGCAGCAGCACGTCGGCGGTGCCGCGCTCGACCAGCGCGAGCGTGGCCGAGCCGTCGCTCGCCTCACCGACGATTTCGAAACCGCCGGCCGTTTCCAGGATGTGACGCAGTCCGTCTCGCATGACTGCGTGATCGTCAGCCAGAATTACCCTGATCATCTAGCGATCCTCTTCGGGATGACGCCGCGCCCTGCTGTCCGGTGGTCGCCGCGGCCGTTCTTCTGACCAATATATTCCGCCGAATCCGAAAACGATACTCATCCGGTAAATTTTCGAGACAGGTTTTCGGCGAATGTGCACTGAAACGAAATAATTCCCGAGAAAACATACGCGGCGGGGCGGGCGCGAATCAGGGTATTCCCGGGTGGTCGCGGCGGCGGGAAGCGGGCGGCGCGGCGGGTCGCCAGCCGCTCCGCGAACCGCCCGGATTCGGGACTAAACTGGTGCCCGATGCCACGACACTAACGAGGAGCCCCGTGATGATCGATCTTGCCGATATCCTGCCGTCCGCACTGCCTGCCGCCGTCGCGTGGGCCGAAGCGGAGGCGGCGCGCGGGATCGCGCAGGGTGCGCCGCTGACGCCGGCGCAGGCCGACGACGCGCGCAAGGTGGGTGTCGCCCAGCCGGAGCGGATCCGCGTGGTGATCGTCGAGCGCATGCCGTTTCCGGAGACGCCGACGCTCGCCGCGATCGCCCGCGACACGGGGCTGTTGTCGCCGGGGACGATCGGGCTCACGCTCGGTCATGCGGTGTACGTGCTGCGCGGGCAGGACACGCGCCGCCTGCTGACCCATGAATTTCGCCACGTGCATCAGTACGAGGCCGCCGGATCGATCGGCGCGTTTCTCGCGCGCTATCTGCAGGAGATCGCGACGGTCGGCTACCACGACGCGCCGCTCGAGGCCGACGCGCGGCAGCACGAGTTCGATTGAGCCGCCACGCCGGCGCGACCGCGCGCACCGCCCGATGAACGCTCCCCATGCCATCGCCGGCCCGGTGTTCTCACGCCGGGTCGCTTCGCCATGGAGCGTGCAATGAGCGACACGATCCACGCGTGGATCGGCGCGATCGGCGCGCATCCGCTGCTCGTGCTCGCGGTCGTGTTCGTGACCGCGTGCGCCGAGGCGATCGCGCTGATCGGCACGGTCGTGCCGGCCGGCGCCGTGATGTTCGCGGCCGGTGCGCTGATCGGCGCGGGCGCGCTCGACGGCTGGACGACGATCGGCGTCGCGGCAGTCGGCGCCGTGATCGGCGACGGCATCAGCTACGAGCTCGGGCGGCACTACCGCGGGATGATCCGCAACGCATGGGCGCGCTTCGGTTATGCGAACGCCTACGGGCGCGGCGAGGAGTTCGTGCTGCGCCACGGCGTGAAGAGCATCGTGCTCGCACGTTTTCTTGCGCCGGTGCGCGCGGTCGTGCCGGTCGTCGTCGGTTGCGCGACGCTGCCGCGCCGGTCGTTCTATCCGGTCAACGTCGTCTCGGCACTCGTCTGGGCGCCCGTGCACGTCGCGCCGGGCATCGTGTTCGGCGCGTCGGCCGCGCTGGCCGCGGCGATCAGCGTGCGGGTCGCCGTGATCCTGCTGGTCGTCGCGGCGCTGGTCGCACTCGTGTGGATCGGCGTGCGCGTCGCGCTGCGGCGCGGTTGGCCGCTGTTGCGTCGTGCGCTCGCCGAAGGGGGGCACGCATGCGCGCACCGCTGGCCGCGGGTCGGCGCGCGGCTGCACGACGCGATCGCATACGTACGCGGCCTGCCGGGCGCGGTGCCCGCGCTCGCGCTGCTGTTCGTCGGCTGCGTGTGGCTGTTCGCGGGCCTCGTGCAGGATGTCGTCGCGAACGATCCGCTGACGCACGCGGACATCGCGCTGTACGCGTTCCTGCAGAACCTGCGCACGCCGCCGGTGGACGCCGTGATGCGCGCGCTTGCGGTGTTGCACGGGCACGATACGGGGCTGATCGTCGCGGCCGCGTTTCTCGTCTGGCTGATGATCCATCGCTGCTGGCTGACCGCCGCGTGGTGGCTCGCGACCGTCGGCGTCGCCGTCTTGCTCGTGCCGGCGTTCGGTGCGGGCGTACCCGGCGCGACGCCCGCGAGCCTGCCGCCCGGCGCGCTGCACGTACCGCTGCCCGATGCCGAAGCCGCGTTCGCGATTCTCGCAAGCAGTGGCCTCGGCTGGGTGCTGACGCGTGACCGGCCCGCGCCGTGGCGGATTCCGGTCGTGACCGCGGTGGTGCTGTGGATCGTGCTCGGCGGCTTCGCGCGGCTGTATGTCGGAGACACGTGGCTGTCGGGCCTGCTGGGCGGCTGGAGCCTC
The DNA here is from genome assembly GCF_052045915.1 of Burkholderia sp. 22088. Taxonomy (NCBI): domain Bacteria; kingdom Pseudomonadati; phylum Pseudomonadota; class Betaproteobacteria; order Burkholderiales; family Burkholderiaceae; genus Burkholderia; species Burkholderia sp. 22088. The sequence goes on along the minus strand of NZ_JBQEPY010000003.1, from coordinate 510,410 downwards.
GGGCTGGCCTGGTTCGCGTTGCTGGCCGGCGCCTATGCGTACTGGCGCGTGCGCGAGCATGTGCAGCCGAGGGGCGCGCTCGTCGCGGTGACCGTGGTGCTCGCGACGGCCGGCGTATGGACGGTTCCCGCGCAATGGCAGCTCGACCGCGCGGCGCGCCCGCATGTCGGCGACGTGGTCGCGATGACCGTCGACCAGTGGCTGCGCGGCGGGTGGCAGCGCGTGCCGGTGCGGCGCACCGAGATCGGCGGCGACCGCGAGGAATATCTGCCGCTGCAATGGAGCGCGACATCGGACACGCTCGACCGGCATCTCGCGCAGGCCGGCTGGCAGCGCGCGACGCCTTGGTCGCCCGCCACCGCGCTGCGCTGGCTGCTGCCGCAGGCGCCGGCCGAGGCGCTGCCGGTGCTGCCGCGTTACACGCACGGCGAAAGCACGCGCCGCGTGTTCGTGCGCGTCGATCCGGGCCAGCCGGAAAGCCGCCTCGTGCTGCGGCTGTGGCGTTATCCGTACGTGTTGCAGGACGCGCTCGGCATGCGGCCGCTGTGGTACGGCGCGCTGTATCGCGAGACGCTGCATCGGCCGGCGCGGCTGATGACGATCGTGCGCTCGACGACGATCGACGATGTGGCGTCGATTGCGAAGGCGCTGGCGGTCGAGCCGACGATCGGGCATCCGCCGACGGGGACCACGGCCGCGCCGGCCGAGATGCTGCTGGTATGGATGGTCAGGCCGTGAGCGGGCCGTGCGCCGCTTACGCGTGCGCCGGCTGCGCGGGGACGACGGACAGGCGCAAGCCGACGGTCTTGAGCACCGCGAGCAGCGTTTTCAGCGTCGGGTTGCCGTTGGGGGACAGCGTGCGATACAGCGATTCGCGGCTGATGCCGGCTTCGGCCGCGACCGCGCCGAGCCCGCCGTACGCTTCCGCGACGGTGCGCAGCGCGAGCAGGCCGGCCGCGCGGTTGTCGGGATCGTCGAGCGACTCCATCGCGACGCGCAGATAGGCCACTGCGAGTTCGCGGTCGGCGCCGAGTTCGGCGACTTCCGCGTCGTGGTGCGATACCGCACCTTTGAGCTTGGTCATGTTTGCCTCCGTTTCCAGTTCGACCAGTGTTCCTTGGCGCGCCTGATGTCGTCGGGTTGGCTGCTTTTGTCGCCGCCCGACAGCAGCAGCACCAGTGCGCCGCCGTACCGCCCGAAATACACGCGATAGCCGGCGCCGACGTGGACGCGCAGTTCGATCACGCCTTCGCCGACAGGCTCGCAATCGCCGAAGTTGCCCGTCTGCACGCGGCGCAGGCGTTCGCGAATCCGGGCCTGTGCAAGCTTGTCGCGCACGGCGTTCAACCATTCGGTGAAGGGCTCGCGACCATCGTCGCGCTGGTAGCGAAGAAGTTCGAACTTGGAGAGCATTGTAACTTATAAGCTACAAAAAGGGTGAATGAGAAAGGAGGCGGTCGTGCGAGCTGCCGGGTGGTGTGCGCAGGGGCGTGCGCGCATTGGCGAGTCGGGACGACACACGACGCCGCATGCGGGGCAGTTGCAGTGCAGGCAGCGAAACCGGCTTCCCGGACGAAGATCATTCTTTCATCCGGTACCTGGCGTGGCGATTCGGCCGAATGGCCGGTGTCGATGGCGCGTGCCGAGGGCACGCGCCATGAGTGGGACGTGAAGCAAGTGCGCGAACAGTCTGACGGCGGGCGCGTCGCGCGGCGCGCCCGCCGGAAAATCCTCGTGCGTTACCGTTGCATCGTCATGCCGTCGCGGCAACGCGTGCCGCCGCAAACTCCGCCAGTGTGCGCAACGCGTCCCGCGCCGAGCGCAGGTAAAACGACTGCAGATGAAACACATGCCAGCGCGCCGCATGAATCTCCAGCCGGCACGGCACGCCGCAGGCCTGCGCGTGACTGGCCAGCCGCTGCGCGTCCGACAGCAGCACTTCCTGGTCGCCGGCCTGGACGAGCATCGGCGGCAGGCCGCGCAGGTCGGTATCGAGCGGGCCGCGGGCCGCCGCCGATCCGGCGCCGTGATACCAGCGCAGCCCTTGCTCGAGCCAGCCGCGGCGGATCATCGGATCGTCGTGGCGGCGCGAAGCCAGCGTCGCGCCGCCGAGCGCGGGATCGGTCACGGGCGAGATCAGCAGCAACGCGGCGGCGGCCGGCTCGCCGCGCTCGCGCAGCGCGATGGCCAGTGCCAGCGCCAGCGCACCGCCGGCCGAATCGCCCGCGATCGCGATCCGGTGCGGAGCGTGACCCTGCGCGCGCATCGCGTCGTAGACGGCCAGCGCATCGTCGAGCGCGGCCGGGCCCGGATGCTCGGGGGCCAGCCGGTAATCGGGCACCCACACCGGCAGGCCGGCGTCGTTCGCGAGCCGCGTCGTCACGCCGCGATGCGTATGCGGCCCGCCGAGGCAGAATGCGCCGCCGTGCAGATAGAGGATCGCGCCGCCCGTGTCGCCGCGTTTCGGCGCAACCACTTCGACCGGCACGCGGTGCGCGTGCGTACGGTAGCGCAGCGTGCCGCCCGTGCCGGGCATCAGCGGCGACAGCAGCGCGACGACGCGGCGTTGCATGCGTGCGCCGAACGGCGGCCCGATCAGCGGCCGGAACGCCACGCGCAGGAAACCGCGCAGCGAGGCGGCCGTGAGTGCCTCCAGCGGGCCGGCGGGCGGCGCGACCACGACGTCGCGCGTCGGGGCGACCGATTCGGGCGCCGGATGCGTGAAACGGTAGGCGGACATCCCGGTGAAGCGGGTGATCCACCGGTAGGTCAGCGTGAAGCCCGGCCAGTTCGTGCTGTTGTGTCCCGATGCATCGACATACCAGCTCTTGCAACTGTTCCACACCGATCCTTCGAGCCGCTGCTGCACATGCGCGTTGAAGCGCCGGTAGCGGCGCGCGTCGACGTCGATCTCGCGCGCGCCGTTGCGCCGCATCGCGTGCAGGCAGCGCATCACGTGCGCGATCTGGCTTTCGAGCATGTAGACGATCGAGTTGTGGCCGAGATTGGTGTTCGGGCCGTACAGCATGAAGAAGTTCGGAAAACCGGGCACGGTAAGCCCGAGATACGCCTGCGCGCCGCGCCGCCATGCGTCGTTCAGGTCGAGCCCGTCGCGGCCCGTGATGCGCATCGGCGACAGGAACTCGGTCGCCGCGAACCCCGTGCCGTAGACGATGGCATCGACCGGATGATGCACGCCGTCGACGGTCTCGATGCCGCGCTCCGTCACGCGCCGGATCCGCTGCGTGACGAGTTCGACGTTGTCGCGGCTCATCGCGGCCAGGTAGTCGCTCGACAGCAGGATGCGCTTGCAGCCGATCGGGTAGTCGGGCGTGAGCCGTGCGCGCAACGCGGCGTCCGGCACGTCGCGCGCGAGCAGCTTGCGGAACGGCCGGCCCACCGCAACCTTCATCAACCGGTGCAGGCGCGTGAACGCGATCGCGCGCGATTCGTAGCGCAGGTAGATCGATGCGCGATGCAGCTTCATCGCCCACGGAAGCGTGCGGAACAGCGCCTTCTCCCACGGGCGGTACGCACGGTCGGGGCGCGGCATCACATAGGCCGGCGAACGCTGGAATACGGTCAGGCGCTGCACGTCGCCGGCGATCGCGGGGACGAACTGGATCGCCGACGCACCGGTGCCGACCACCGCCACGCGCTTGCCGGCGAGCGCATAGTCGTGATCCCAGTGCGCGGAGTGGAATGCGCGGCCGCGGAAGGTGTCGATGCCGGGCAGGTCGGGCATCGCGGGGCGGCTCAGCTGCCCGGTGCCGCTGACGAGCACGGCGGCGCTGAGCGTCGTGCCGTCGGCGAGCGTGACGCGCCACAGCGCGGCGGCTTCGTCGTAACGCGCATGCGCGACGTCGGCGCCGAAGCGCAGGTAGCGCGCGAGGCCATATTTGCGCGCGCAATGCTGGAGGTACGCATGGATTTCGGGCTGCGGTGCGAACACGCGCGACCAGGCCGGATTGGGCTCGAACGAAAACGAGTACAGGTGCGAGGGCACGTCGCACGCGGCGCCCGGGTAGCTGTTGTCGCGCCACACGCCGCCGACGTCGTGCGAGCGTTCGACGATCGCGAAATCGTGGATGCCGGCACGTTGCAGCGCAATGGCCATGCCGATGCCGGCGAAGCCGGCGCCGATGATGATCGCCGCAAGCGGTGCGGCGGATTCGGTCAGGTGGGCAGCGTCACGCGACGACATGGCGGGTCTCCTCAGGCTGGACGGCTTCGTGCGCGGCGCGCGAAGCGGGAACGGAATCCGTCGCTGTCCTGACGGTTTCGCGCTGCGGCCGCGCGGGCGTGCGGCGCACGCCGCGGATCAGGTCGACGGCCTTCTCGGCGATCATGATCGTCGGTGCGTTGGTGTTGCCGCCGACGAGCGTCGGCATGACCGACGCATCGACGATGCGCAGCCCCTGCAGGCCGCGCACGCGCAGCTGCGGATCGACGACGGCGAGCGCATCGTGCCCCATCCGGCACGTGCCGACCGGGTGGTACACGGTGTCGGTACGCCGCCGCAGCACGTCGCGGATTTCATCGTCGGTGTCGACGTTCGCGGTGAACAGGTCGCGCGTGGTCCAGCCGGCGAGCGCCGGCGCTTCCATCAGCCGTCGCGTGAGCCGGAAGCCCGCGACCATGTCGTCGAGGTCGCGCGGATCGTCGAAGAACGCGGGGTCGATGCGCGGTGCCGCGAGCGGATCGGCGCTGTCGAGCGTGACCGAGCCGCGGCTGCGCGGCCGCAGCAGGCACACGTGGCACGACAGCCCGTGGCCGGCGTGCAGCTTGCGCGCGTGATCGTCGACGAGCGCGACGACGAAGTGCAGCTGGATGTCCGGTGCGTCGAGGTCCGCGCGGGTCTTCAGGAAACCGCCGCCTTCCGCGAAATTCGACGTCAGCATGCCGCGCCGTTCGCGGCGAAAGCGCGCGAGCTCGCGCAGCATGCGCACGCCGCCGCGCGCGGATACGCCCATCGTGTCGACGCTGCGCGTGCGGTAGCCGAAGATGAAATCCGGATGATCCTGCAGGTTGCGGCCGACGCCGGGCAGGTCGGCGTGCACCGCGATGCCCCGTTGCCGGAGCTCGCTGCCCGGGCCGACGCCCGACAGCATCAGCAGTTGCGGCGTTTGCAGCGCGCCGGCCGCGAGCACGACTTCACGCCGGGCGCGCAGCGTGCGGACCTCGCCGTGCTGACGGACTTCGACGCCGGTCGCGCGCGTGCCGTCGAACAGGATGCGCAGCACCTGCGCGTGGGTCTCGACCGTCAGGTTGTCGCGGCGGCCGATGTGCGGCAAGAGGTACGCGCGCGCCGCGCTCCACCGTTCGCCGTGCTTCTGCGTGACCTGGTAGATGCCGATGCCTTCCTGCTGCGCGCCGTTGAAATCGTCGGTGAGCGGCAGGTCGGCCTGTCGCGCCGCTTCCAGGTAGCGCGCATGGAACGGGTTGCCGGTGCGCAGGTCGCTCACCCACAGCGGGCCGTCGCGGCCGTGCCACGCATCGTCGAAGCGCTCGTTGTGCTCGCTCAGGCGGAAGTACGGCAGCACGTCGTCGTAGGCCCAGCCTTCGTTGCCGAGCGCGGCCCAGCCGTCGTAGTCGATGCGATGGCCGCGGATATAGACCATCGCGTTGATGGCCGACGAACCGCCCAGCGCCTTGCCGCGCGGCTGGTAGCCGATGCGCCCGCCGAGGCCGCGCTGCGGCACCGTGTCGAAGGCCCAGTTGTTCACGCGGGTCGGCATCATCGCGACCGCGCCGGTCGGCACGTTGACGAGCGTGCCGTCGCCGCGGCCGCCGGCCTCGAGCACGCAGACGGTCACGGCCGGGTCCTCGGTCAGCCGCCCGGCGACGACGCAGCCGCCCGACCCGCCGCCGACGACGATGTAGTCGAAAGTCCTGCTCATGGGTTCATCCTCCGATGGTCGATGGATCAGGCGGGGCGCGGCAGCGCGCACGGGCGGCCGGCGCTTGGCCGGGCAGGGGCAGGGGTTCGTGCAGGCACGGCGCGCCGGCGTGCGAAGCGGGCTGCGGGATCGGTTGGGCGACTGCGTCGCATGGTGTCTCCTCCCGGGGGCGTTGGCGTCGTTCGGGCGACGACTGGATGACGCCGATGGTGCTGGCCGCATGGGAAAACACCAATGCTGCTTCGGGACAATTGTTTTAGTATTTGGGCCAAATCGGCGCTTCGAGGGTTTCTCCGCATGAGCTTCTGGGACTTCACCCGGAGTCCGGCCAGCGCCCGGCTGCTGGTCGATTTCGGCGACGAACGCGGCGTGCCGCACGCGACGCTGCTGGCCGGCACGGGGCTCGCCAACGCTCAGCTCGACGATCCGAAGGTCGAGGTGACGGCCGCGCAGGAACTGCGGCTGACCGGCAACCTGCTGCGCGCGCTCGGGCGGGCGCCGGGCCTCGGGTTCGAGGTCGGCCTGCGCTACCACTTCTCCGCGTACGGCGTGTGGGGCTACGGGCTGATCGCGAGCGCGACCGCGCGCGACGCACTCGCGCTGGCGATGCGCTTCCTGCCGCTCACCTATGCGTTCACCGTGATCACGTATCGTGAAGAGGGCAGCACGTGCGTGCTCAGTTTCGGCGCGCCGGAACTCGATGGTGCACTGAGCCGGTTCCTCGTCGAGCGCGACATGACGGCGGCGGCCGTATTGCTGCGGGAAATCGGCGGCGACGCATTCGAGCTGTCGTGCTTCACGGTGCAGGCGACGCGCGCGCCGTCCGTGCCGGTGCCGCGCATCGCCGGCGTCGAGCCGGTTTTTTCGGCGCGCGCGAACAGCCTCGCGTTCGACCGCGCGTTGCTCGACCGGCCGCTGCCGCACGCGAATCCGCTGACGGTGTCGATGTGCGAGCAGATGTGCGGCCAGCTGCTCGAAGCGCGGCGCGCGCGGGTGGGCACGTCGGAGATGGTGCGCCAGTACCTGGGCGCGACGCCCGGCCCCGCGCCGTTCTCGCTCGAGGACATGGCGCGGCTGCTGAACACGAGCCCGCGTACGCTCAAGCGCCGGCTGCAGGAGGAGGGCACGACGTTCCGGGCGCTGCTCGCGCAGGCGCGCGGCGCGATGGCCGAGACGTTGCTCGGCGACGCACGCCTGTCGCTCGCGGAAGTGGCCGAGCGGCTCGGCTTCAGCGACCTGTCGAGTTTCTCGCAGGCGTTCAAGCGCTGGTACGGCGTGCCGCCGGGCGCGTATCGCAGCGCGGCGCAACGGGACGGCGGCCGTTCCTGAATCACGCCACGATCGCCGGCTGTCCTGCCGGCATTCCAATCAAGAGAGAACCCGCATGATCACGATTCGCCCGATGACCGACGACGATTTCCCGCGCTTCTGGCCGACCTATCGCGCCATCGTCGCTGCTCGGGAAACCTATGCATTCGATTCCGATGCGACACCCGAAGCGGCGCGCGCGTTATGGCTCGATGCGCCGCTCTGCACGTGGATCGCCGAGGAGGACGGCGTGGTACTGGGCTCGTACTACCTGAAGGCGAACGCGGCCGGCCCCGGCAATCACGTGTGCAATTGCGGCTACATGGTGAGCGAGGCCGCGCGCGGTCGTGGCGTCGCGCGCCTGATGTGCGAGCACTCGCAGCAGGTTGCGCGCGAGCGCGGTTTCCTCGCGATGCAGTTCAACTCGGTCGTCTCGACGAACGAGGTGGCGGTCGCGCTGTGGCAGAAGCTGGGATTTGAAATCGTCGGGCGCCTGCCGCGTGCGTATCGTCACGCGCGGCTCGGGTTCGTCGATTGCCTCGTGATGTTCAAGTGGCTCGGCGACACACCTGCCGCCGGAGCTTGAGCGCGCAACTGGCGAATCAGACGGCGAACGCGCCGTCGAACACGATCCGGTCGTCGAGCGCGAGCGTGCCGCGCGCGAAGATCAGATCGAGATGGTGGCTGCCGTTTTCGCCGCCGCCGAGCCCGAGGTGCAGGCCCGGATGACGTTCCTCGAACCCCGCATTGCGGCCGTACAGCCCGCGAATGCCGAGGTTCGTGCCGATGCCGAATTCCTCGATCCGCCGGTGATTCGGATGCCGGTCGAGATAGGCCGAGAAATCGCGCCGGAAGCCCGTGTCGTCGGTATTGAAACCGACGATCGTGCTGTTCTCGACCTGCAGCGTCGCGAGCCGCTCGGCCACCTTGTACTTGATCGCGAACGGCACGGTGCCGAGAAACGTGCCGCTGAAGACGATCGTGCCGTTGAGGTCGGTCACGTGCGTCGCGATCTCGCCGGGCACGACGTCGAGGTTGCCCATTCCGTCCACGCTCGTCCATTTCTGGTCCGGCGCGAGCGAGCCCGTCAGCGTGTTCCCGGCTTCGTCGATGAAGCGGATCTGCGATGCGCGCGCGGCCGCGTCGATCAGCCGGCCGTTGCGTGCCGCGATGTCGTCGAGCGATTCGGCGAACGCCTCGTCGAGATGCGGGCCGTAATCCTTGAACAGCACCGACTTGCTCCAGTGCTCGACGATCGCCGGGCGGATCGCGGCGAGGAACGGCGGCCCGCTCGGCGACGGTGTCGGCAGGCACGACGAGTCGTACAGCAGCACGAACAGGTCGGCTTCATCGAGTGCGGCGGTGATATCGGCGGGCGGGGTGCTTTCGAGGCTGAGGGTCGTGGCGTCGAGTGAATCGGGCAGGGCGGCAAATGCGCGCAACGCGATGTCGCGGTTGCGGCTGTCGTGGCCGACCAGCAGTTTTCCCGATTCGCCGCGCGCCAGTTTGTCGCGCAGCGCGGGGTGGAAGCCGAGTGCGCGGTGCAGGTTCAGCATGCGTGTCTCCGGAAGCGGCGGAAGGGCCGCGGCCCTTCCGCGAGAACGGGTGGCCCGCTCAGACCGGCCAGAGCGCGGTGCCGAACGGCACCACGGCGTCCTCGACCATCATGTCGATGGCCTCGGGGTGCGTGTCTTCCTGCATCCAGTCAAGCAATTCGATCTGCTGGGTGTCCTGCATGTCAATTCTCCTGTGGTGAACATGAGTGTTTCAACATGAAAGCGCGGCTAAAAAGTTGCCACTCCTCATCAGGCATTTCGTGAATGCCGGATGAGTGGCGTTGATATTAGTCTGACGAATTTACGAATGCAATGCGTTGCAAGAATTTTAGCCTCGGCGTGCTAAACAACGGGGATTGACGAGGCGCGTGCGGTAAAACGCGGGTAAATGGAGTGACGGATTCCAGGTCATTTTTTCAATGAAATGAATCGGAATCGATGCATTGCATTCGGCGAATTTTTATCTGGAATTCGATGGCCTCGATCATGGCGACCGACGTCGTTCGCGGCAGCGATGCATGCGAATGCATCGCCGCTCGGCGCGGGCGTGGCGGCGGCCCGATGCCGTGTCAGCCGAGCAGCGCCTTGCCGAGCGGTTTGACCGGCTCGGAGCGGAGCACCAGCGACGTCGTGACCGCGCCGAAACGGGCAATCGCGTCGATGATGGTTTCCAGTTGTCCCGGTGTCGGCACGAGTACCTTCAGCAAGAAGCAATCCTCGCCGGTCATCCGGTGAACCTCGATGACGTGCGGCATCTCGGCGAATGCGCGCAGCGCGGGCTTGATGTGTTCGTGCGTCGTCTTCAGCCGGATGATGGCCATCATCCCCAACCCCAGCGCCGCCGGGTCGATGCGCGCACCGTAGCCGGCGATGATGCCGCGTTCTTCCAGCCGCTTGACGCGCTCCGACGTCGCAGGCTGCGACAGCCCGATGCGCCGGCCCACTTCGGACAGCGGCATCCGCGCGTTTTCCTGTAGTGCCTCGAGGATCGAAAGATCCAGGCGATCGAGCTCTCCATTCGACATGTCCGTTCTCCCGCTCCGTTAATTCATCGGCATATTGTCTCAATAACCGATGACTTGCCATTCCCGGCCGGTTTCCGGCAGACCAGACTGAGCGCTCGCCTGTTCATGGAGACGGAGATGGAGATGGACCAAACGATCGTGATCGTGCCGGGGATCGGCAACTCGGGACCGGATCATTGGCAGAGCCACTGGGAGGCCGCGATTCCGGGCGCCATCCGCATGGCGCCTGCGTCATGGGATGCCCCCGACCTGCGTGACTGGATGGCGGCGCTGGATGAAGCCGTCGCGCAAGCCGCGGCGCCGCCGGTGTTGATCTGCCATTCGCTGGGGTGCCTGTTGTTCGCGCACTGGCGCGCGGCGTCGGCGCGCGTCGTGCGCGGCGCATGGCTCGTTGCGGTGCCCGATCCGGGCGGCCCGCGTTTTCCGGCCGCGGCGCGTGCGTTCGCGAACGTGCCGGGCGGCGATTTCGGCGGTTTGCCGGTGCTGGCGATCGCCAGTTCGGACGACGGGTACGACCCGTCCGGGCGCGGCATCGCATGGGCGAGCGAACGTGGCGCGACGCCGCTGCGGCTCGGCCCGCGCGGTCACCTGAATGCGGAAGCGGGATTGGCGCAATGGCCGGAGGGGCGTGCGTTGCTGACGGCCTTCGTGGCCGGATTGCAGCGGTAGCGCCGGCAAGCGGCTGCCGTCGTTCCGCACGTGCCGCCTGCCGGCGCGTGCCTGGCCGTGACGGCTCAAGTATGATCGGTCGACAGAATCGGAAGCCTCGACGGACAGTCGGGACCGGTGCGTGCGAAACGCCGGTTCCGTCGCGCCGCTCCCCCTCGGCTTCGAACGACAAAGGAGACACGCGATGCGCGCAGCGCCGCAACCGGAGCCTGCCGGCCCGTCGCAGCCGGACACCGGCGCGACCCGCCACACCCCCGAACATGACCCCGATCGCATGGCCGCGTGGCGGCTCGCGATCGGCCTGTCGCTCGGCAGCGCGATCGCGCTTGGTCTTGCGCGCTTTTCGTATGCGCTGCTGCTGCCGCCGATGAAGGCCGATCTCGGCTGGACCTTCGCGCAGGCCGGCGCGCTGAACACGGCGAACGCGGCCGGCTACCTGATCGGTGCGCTCGTGTTTCCGTTGCTGTCGCGGCGCTGGCGCGCGGGCACGCTGCTCGCGGCCGGGTGCGTGCTGACCGCATTGCTGATGGCGGCGTGCGGGTTCACGTCCGGCATGCACGCGCTGCTCGCGCAGCGGCTCGCGACCGGCGTCGGCAGCGCGCTGATCTTCATCAGCGGCGGCGTGCTGGCCGCGCGGCTCGCGTCGGCGTCGCCGCGCGATGCGGGCCTGCTGCTCGGCCTCTACTACGGCGGTACCGGATGGGGCATCGTCGCATCGTCGCTGCTCGTGCCGGCGACGCTCGCGCAGGGCGTACACGGCTGGCAGCCCGCGTGGTTCGGGCTCGCGTTCGCATGCGTGCTGTTCTCGGCGGTGGCCGTGTCGGCCGCGCGCCGCATCGAGCGCGTGCACGCGGCACCCGCCGCGCCGCGCGACGGTGCGGTGCCGGCCGCGACCGCGAGCCCCGTGCGATTCGCCCTCGCGCTGGCCGGCTACGGCCTGTTCGGCGTCGGCTACATCGGCTACATGACGTTCATCGTCGCGCTGCTGCGCGGCGCGGGAATGAGCGGCACGGTGGTCGCCGCGTTCTACGTGATGCTCGGCGTCGCGACCGTCGTCTCGGCACGGCTGTGGTCGGGGCTGCTCGACCGGATGCGCGGCGGCCAGGCGCTGGCCGTGCTCAATGCGCTGCTCGGCATCGCGACGCTGATGCCGGCGATGTTCGTGCATCCGGTTGCCGCGTTCGCGTCGGGCGTGCTGTTCGGCGCGACGTTCCTGTCGGCCGTCGCGTCGACGACGGCCTTCGTGCGCCACAACCTGCCGCCCGACGGCTGGGCGAAAGGGATCAGCGCGTTCACGACGGTCTTTGCATTCGGGCAGATCGCCGGGCCGGTCGCGATCGGCTGGGTGTCGGACAGCGCGGGGCTCGCGCGCGGGCTCGTGTATTCGGCGCTGACGCTGTTCGCGGGTGCCGCGCTCGCGGCCGGGCAGCGCGCGTTGCGGGCCGCCGCGTAGTCACGCGCGGTTCACCGCACGCACGCCGTGCGCGATACGCGATGAAACGCACGGCCGAAGTAGATCAGGCTGTCGCCGTCGTCGCGCACGCGGATCGACGTCGCCTCGATGAACATCACCGAATGCGAGCCGACTTCCTTCATGTCGGCGATCGTGCCCTGCAGGCTCGCGAGCGCGTCGCGCAGCACGGGCACGTCCTGCTCGCCGCGATCCCACCCGGGCAGTTCGAAACGCCGGTCCATCGGCAGCTCGGTGAGCCCCGCGAAGTGCCGCGCGAGCTGTTCGTGTTCGGCCGGCAGCACGTTGATGCAGACGTGGCGATTGCGTTCGAACGTCGCATGCATCGCGCTCGACCGGTTGAGGCACACGAGCAGCGTCGGCGGCGTGTCGGTGACGGAGCACACGGCGCTCGCGGTGATCCCGCAGCGGCCGTGCGGCCCGGCGGTGGTGATCACGTTGACGGCCGCGCCGAGGTGGGCCATCGCTTGCCGGAAGGCCTTCTGCGCGTCGGTCGGCTCGACGCGTGCCGGTCGCTGGATATCGGTCGTGGAAGACATGGGCGCTCCTGGTTGGACGAGAGCGGCGATCGTGCGGCGCTGCGGGTGCGGCGCCTGATCGCCGACGATGACCCAAGCGTACGTCGCGAAAAGGCGGACGACCATTCGCACGATTGACGATGGAGATGGCGTTCTCGCCAACGCGTCTAAAGGTTCTACCTAGGTACGCGGCGCGACGCGCGAAAAAAACCGGGAATGTGCGTTCGTGCGGCACGTGAAGGGGTTTTCAGCGGGTTTTCGGCTCGTTATGATGTGCCGCACATCCCCAGCGAACGACGTGCGCGACGCGCCGGCAACCGGCCCCGTATGCGGCGCGTGCGATACCCATACCGATATTCAGCGAGACCCCCGCGATGACGTCACCCGCACCGATCGTATACATCGTCGACGACGACGGCGGCATGCGGACATCGCTCGCCTGGCTGCTCGAATCGGTCGGCATCGCGTCCGAGGGGTTCGCGAACGCGGCGGATTTTCTCGCGCGCTTCGACGTGAACCTGCCCGCGTGCCTGGTGCTCGACGTGCGGATGCCGGAGAAGAGCGGCTTCGACGTGCAGGCCGAACTGAACGCGCGGGGCGCGACGCTGCCGGTGATCTTCGTCAGCGGGCACGGCGATATCCCGATGTCCGTGCGTGCGCTGCAGAACGGCGCGATCGATTTCGTCGAGAAGCCGTACAACTCGCAGCAGATGCTCGAGCGCGTGCAGCGCGCACTGCGGCTCGCGCAGCAGCGGCACGCGGTGAGTCAGCGCCACCGCGAGCTGCGCCAGCGGCTCGATGCGCTGACCGCGCGCGAGAAGGAAGTGCTGCGCGGCGTGGTGGACGGCAAGGGCAGCAAGCAGATCGCGTCGGATCTGTCGATCAGCGTGAAGACCGTCGACGTGCATCGCGCGAGCATCAAGGAGAAGCTCGGCGCGACGTCGATCGCCGCGCTCGTGCGGGACGTGATGGTCGTGTGGGGCGACGACGGGGAGTCGTCGCGATAGGGGGGGCCGCAGGCACGCCGGCGTTCGCTTGCCCGCACAAGTCCTGCGCGCTGCACCGGTCGACAGCGCAAGCGATGCAGCCCGCCGCTCAGCGCATGTACAACCCGCCGTTGATGTCCCAGCACGCGCCGTTCGCGAAGTGCGCGTCGCCCGACGCGAGCAGCACGGCCGCATCCGCCACGAAACCGGCCGACCCGAGCTTGCCGCCCGGCAGGCTCGCGAGCACCTGGCGCAGCTTCTCCGGTGCGACGCTTTCATGCACGATCGGCAGGTCGAGCGGGCCCGGCGAGATCGCGTTGACGGTCACGCCCCGCGCGGCGAGATCGCGTGCGAACACCTTGGTCAGCGTCAGCGTGCCGCCCTTCGCGGCCGCGTAGTGCGCGCCCGTCGCCGAGCCGCCGTTCTGGCCGGCGAGCGATGCGATGTTGACGATCCGGCCCGCGCCACGTTCCGCGAAATACTGGCCGAACACCTGGCAGCCGAACAGCACGCTGCGCAGGTTCACGTCGATCACCTGGTCGAACTGCTCGGCCGTGATCTCCATCGCGGGCACGACCTTCGACGCGCCCGCGTTGTTCACGAGCACGTCGATCGTGCCCCAGCGCGCGACGAGCGCATCGCGCGCCGCTTCGAAATCGCGTTTCGACGTGACGTCGAGCGGCAGCGCGATCGCGCGTTCGCCGCCCGGGTCGAGTTCGCGCGCATGCGCATGAATGGCGTCGGCGGCGATGTCGGCCAGCGCGACGCGATAGCCGGCCGCATGGAAACGGTCGGCGATGACGGCGCCGAGCCCGCGTGCGGCGCCGGTAACGAGGACGACTCGGTCTGACATGGTGCGTGATTCCCTGGTTCGCGGGCGCGTGAAGGGTGAAGCCGCGCCCGCTTCGTGGTTCATGCGGCGAGGGCCGCTTCGAAGTGTGCCGCGATCGCGCAGACCCGCTCGTCCGCGCCCTTGCGCCCGACGATCTGCAGGCCCGCCTTCAGCGGCGAACCGGCCAGCGGCAGCGGCAGGCTGAGCGCCGGATGGCCGCTCAGGTTGAACGGCCGGATCAGCGACGACATCGCGATCACCGATACACCGTCGCGCGCCTGCTGCAGCGTGATCGGCAACGCGGGCAGCGTCGGCAGCACGAGCACGTCCGCGAGTTCGAGCGCGGCGTCGACCTGCGCGGTGAAGCGTGCGCGTACGGCTTCGGCTTCCGCGAGGGCGGCGGGTGTCGTCGTCGCGGCGGTGCGCAGTCGCGCGTCGAGATCGGCGCCGAGCTTGCCGGTGTCGACCAGATGGCCGAATGCGCGCGACGTTTCCGCGTTGATCACGGTGAGCCCCGCCGCGAACGACGCCGGCATTTCGTCGAGCACGAGCGCGTGCGAACGCAGACCCGACGCGTGCACGGCCGCATCGAGTGCGGCGGCGATCGCCGGATCGGCTTCGACGCGGATCTGCGCGATCGTGCAGCCTGCCACGGGGGCCACCGCTTGCGCACGATCGAAGCCCGGCGCGATCGCGGCCATCACCGCGGCCAGCGTGCGGATATCGCGAGCGAACGGCCCGACGCAATCGAGCGTGGTATCGGCCGGCGCGACGCCGCGCCGCGACACGCGGCCGAACGTCGGCTTCAGCGCGGCCACGCCGCAGCACGCGGCCGGCCCGCGAATCGAGCCGCCGGTGTCGGTGCCGAGCGCCGCGTCGACCGCGCCCAGCCCGACGAGCGAAGCGGAACCGCTCGACGAGCCGCCCGGGATGCGCGTCGCGTCCTGCGGATTGACGGGCGTGCCCGTGTAGTCGTTGATGCCGGTCATGCCGAACGCGAGCTCGTGCATGTTCGCCTTGCCGGCGATCTGCCAGCCCGCGTCGAGCAGCAGGCGGACGACGTCCGCATGTTGCGCGGCCGGCGGTGCATCGGCGAGCGCGCGGCTCGCCGCGCGGGTCGGATGGCCCGCGATGTCGATCGTGTCCTTGATCGCGATCGTGGGGCCCGGGCCGCCTAGCGTGAAGGTGTCGATGAAGCCTGTCATGGTCGGTATCGTGCGGAAGCGGTGGAGAGCATCAGGGCCGTGGCGCGGCGGCGAGCGGCCACGGGCCGTCGAGCACGCGTTCGGTGCGAAAGTGCCGGATCAACCAGGTCGCCCCGTCGCCGGCCGGCGTGAAATCGACGGTCAGCCGCGCGGCGATCAGCTCGGCCGTGCCGTTCGCGTAGCGCGACGCCTGCAGCATGATCCAGCGGCCGCGCGCGCTCGTGTTGCCGGCGCCGATCTCGATCGACTCCGACGTCAGGAAGTGCAGGTTCGCCGAGAAATGCGGATCGGGCGGCAGGTAGCGGCCCAGCATCGCGACGATCGCGGCCGTGCCTTCGAGGCGGCCGAACTTCTGCGCGTATTGCGGGCCGATGCCTTCCCACACGGCGTCGGGTGTGAACAGGCCGGCGAGCGACGGGCCGTCGCCGGCATCCTCGGGCACGTCGCACAGCGCCATGTAGCGCGTCATCGTCGCGCGCACCGTGCGCTCGGCGTCGAGCGCCGCCACGCGCTGCGCGAGTGCGTCGATCGGGCCGGGGGACGAGCCGGGAGACAGGTCGTTCATCGCGCGCCTCACGACGCGGGTTTCGCGGCGGGCGGCACGGTCAGCGCGCGGCCGACCCGCGCTTCGATCTTGCCGTAGCGCCACAGGTTGTATTCGCCGACCGGCGTCGTGCGATACAGGTTGCACACGGCGACCGTCGTGTCGAAATCGGCGACGTCGGCCATGATGTAGAAGGTCCACGGCGCGCCGTCGGCCTGGCCGACCACGAGGCGGTCGTCGTCCATCACGCCGAGCACGCGCACGCCGGGCATCGCCTCGACGGCGGCGAGCATCGCGCCGTACGCCTGCCACACTTCGCCGATCTTCTCGCGCGGTAGGTCGAAGAAGTTCTGCGACACGCCGCAGCAGAACAGGACACGCAGCGGCAGCGGATTCGAATCGGACATCTCGGGTTCTCCAGGGGAAACGGTTGGGCGCATGCGCCGGCCGGTAGCGGTGCTTCGGCATCGGCGCCATGCACGTTCGGGAAACAGCGCCGCCCGGGCGCGGGTTGCGCGGGTTACAGGTAGCCGGGAAACGGCGTGACGCCGGTGAACACCGCGCCCGCGCCGTCGAAGTTGCCTTCCGCGAGAAACGCGTGCTGCGTGACGACCATCGCGTCGCGCAGCAGCCGCTGAAGCGGATGCGTGCGATAGATCGCCGCCGTGCCGCCGAGGCGGTACGCGCGTTCGACGACGCTCGCGCCTTCGCGTGCGACATGCGTGGCCGCGAGCCGCAGCAGGCTGACCTGGTCGGGCGTCACGGGATTGCCCGCGAGGATCGATTGCCACACCGTGTCGGTTGCGTCGTAGAAAAACGCGCGTGCCGAGCGCAGTTGCGCTTCGGCCTTCGCGAGCTCGATGCGGAAATACGCGCGATCGGCGAGGCGCGGCGCGCCGGTCGTCGTCTGCCGGCCGCCCGACATGCGGTTCGCGACGTCGAGCGCCGCGCGCGCGAGGCCGAGATTGACGACGGCCAGCACCTGCGCCGCATACGCGACGGTCGGGTAGCGGTACAGCGGCTCGTCGACGGTCGGCTCACCGCCGCGCACGAAGGTCCACGCTTCGGGCACGAAGCGGTCGTCGACGCGCAGGTCATGGCTGCCGGTGCCCTGCATGCCGACCACGCTCCAGTTCTCGACGATCTCGACGTCGGCCGCGCGGAACACGGCCGTGCGCGGCTTGTTCGGCGCGGCGTCCTGCGCGCCGGGCACGGCGATGCCGACGCCGAGCCAGTCGGCACCCTTGCAGCCGCTCGCGAATTTCCACGTGCCGTTCACGCGCCAGCCGCCCGGCGCCGCCTGCGCCGGCTGCACCGGGAACAGGCCGCCCGCGAACACCTGGTCGGGGCCGCTCGCGTACAGCTCGGCCTGGGTCTCGAGCGGCAGCGCGGCGAGATAGACGTTCGCGGAGCCGAAGCTCGCGACCCAGGCGGCCGAGCCGTCGGCGGTCGCGATCCGTTCGACCATGTCGAGGAAGGCGGTCGGCGCGAGCGCGTCGCCGCCGAAGCGGCGCGGCGTGCCCGCGCGATAGATGCCGGCCTGCCTGAACAGCGCGATCACGTCACGCGGCACGTGCGACAGGCGATCGAATTCGTCGCGGCGCGCGGCGACGGTTTCGATCACGGCGTCGAGCGGCGACAACGGCGCGGCCGCGGTGCCTGCCACGGGCTGGGAGGACGGCGCGGGTTCGATGGCGAGGGCGGCTTGCGGCATGGTGGTCTCCTGGACGGATAGGGGTTCGGATGCGGGGCGGCATGCGTGCTGTCTCGGGTGCCAACACGACGATGCGACCAGTCTAGAAACGCCGAAAACACGCAGCAATTGGTGCGTTGGGCCGCGCGACTGGTGAGGTTCCGTGCCGGCCTAAAGAAATCTTCAGATGCGATCGGCGCGCGCCGGTGCTATGTTGGCTTTCCGGCCGCGCGACGCCGCGCGCCTTCATCCGAAGCCGATCATGAGTTTCCCTGACGAAGACGATTTCCACCGGCTGCTCGACGCGCTGACCACCTGCGTGCTGCTGCACGACGCGCCGACGAAGGCGATCGTGTGGGCGAACCGCGCCGCGTGCATCGCGCTCGGTTTTTCCGTCGAGGAACTGCTGCCGCTGAAGGCGCCGGACATGACGCGTCCCGAGCCGAAATACCAGCGCGAGATCGCCGTGAGCGCGTGGGATCGCGCGCTCGTCGACGGGCCGCAGGTGTACGAATGGTGCTACCGGTCGCGCACGGGCGTCGACATGCTGTCCGAGGCGACCGCCACCTACGTGCCGCTGCGCGGGCGCGACGTCGTGATGGTGCAGTTCCGCGACATCAGCGCGGAAGAGGCGGTGCGCCGGCAGCTGCGCCGCTACGAGGCGCGGCTGCGCGAATTCATGCAGGATCTCGACGAAGGTATCGCGGTCGTCACGCCGCGCGGCGGCGTGCAGTTCATCAGCGAGTCGGGCCGCCGCGTGCTCGGGCTCGCGCCCGACGAAGCGCTCGGCGAGGTGCTTGACTACTGCTCCGAGGCCGATCGCGACCGGCTCGTCGCGCAATTGCACGATGCGCCGTCCGCGTGCCCGTCGGCGCCGCAGCGCTACCGGATCGTGCGGCGCGACGGCTCGCCGTGCTGGCTGCGCATCCTGTGCCGGCAGGTCGAGATCGAGGGCGACCTCGACGGGCTGCTCGTGCAGTTTCGCGACGTGAGCGACGAAGTCGCGATCGAGGACGCGCGCCGCGCCGAAGCGCGCATGCTCGAACACGCGGGCCGCTACAACGCGATGGGCGAGATGGCGAGCGTGATCGCGCACGAGCTGAGCCAGCCGCTCGCGGCCGTACGCAATTTCATCGAAGGGGCGGTGCAGCGGCTGAACGGGCGTGGCGCCATCGACGACGCGATCTGGGGGCTGCGCAGCGCGGACCGCCAGGCCGAGCACGCGGCGCTGATCATCAAGAGCGTGCGCGAATTCATCGTGAAGCGCGAGCCGGTCGTCGCGCTCGCCGACCTGCGCGACATCCTCGCGGATGTCGCGTATTTCATCGAGCTGCGTGCGAAGGAGGCCGGCGTGACGGTCGCGATCGTGCAGGCCGATGCGCCGCTGCCGATCCGTTGCGAGCGCGTGCTGATCGGGCAGGTGATCCTGAATCTCGCGTTCAATGCGATCGAGGCGTTTGCCGGTTGCGATCGCGTGCCGCGCATGCTGACGCTCGGCACCGCGAACGTGGCCGGGCACGCCGAGCTGCGCGCGATCGACAACGGCCCGGGCATCGCGGCCGGCGCGCACGGCCGGCTGTTCGACGGCTTCTCGTCGTCGAAGGCCGGCGGCAACGGGATCGGACTGTCGCTGTGCAAGAGCATCGTGACGCGTCACGGCGGCCGGATCGGCGCGAGCCCGGCCGAGGGCGGCGGGCTCGACTGCCGCGTGACGCTGCCGCTCGCGGGCGCGTAGCCGTAGTCGCTGCATCGCGTTAAGGCTGCAATGGACATCACGGCGCGCCCGCGGCGCATGATGGAGCGACGCCCGGCCCATGGTCAGCGCCCCAGCGCCCGCGCGGTCCGGCCGCCGATGCCGAAGTCGGTGTTCGGGATGTCCTTGATGATCACGCGCGTGGCCTGCAGCGGTGCATCGAGCACGTTCGCGCCCGCGTCGGACAACGCGGCGATCAGCGCGCGCTTTTGTTCATCGGTGCGGCCGGCGATCAGGATCGCGACGATCACGGGCAACGACGGCGGCGCGCCGTCGGCGGCGGTGCGCCCGCCAAGGCCGATATGCGTGGCGGGCAATTCGGTGAGCAACACGCGCACCGATTCGAGCGGTGCACCGATCGCGTCGACGGTCGCACCGCTGAGCCGCGCGATCAGTTCGGCCTTGCGTGCATCGTCATGGCCGGCGGGCAGGAATACTTCGAGTGTGGGCATGGTCGTCCGGAAAGGTGAAGGTTGCCGGCTCACCTTTGCGCTTGCAGCGGCGAACCGGCCACGGCTCACAGCAGGAAGCCGATCGCGCTGAGCGCTTCGGTCGAGTCGATCAGGCGCACGACCTTCTCGGCAATCCGCATCTCGCCGTCGGCATCGACGTGCAGCGTGTGCGTGACGTCGGCCGCGAACAGCGTCGCGACGCCGCGCTTGTACGCGACGACGACCTGCGCCGATTTCAGCTCGACGGTGCCGGCGCTGCCGCTTTCCAGCGTGAAGCGCGACACGGTGCGCACCGTGCGCGCCGCGTCGGCGGCCGACGCCGAGTAGCCGGACACCATCCGCTGCACGCGCTTCTCGCGCATGTCCTGGTCGTCGAACACGTAGTTCAGCGTCGCGGCGAAATCGGTCGTGTCGGGATCGATCGGCACCACGTAATGGCCGGCCGGATCCCACAGGTCGAGCCATGCGCGATAGTCGCGGCGGTCGAGCATCTCGGCTTCGCGCCACACGAATTCGACCGCGCGGGCGAAGGTCTGCTCGGAAAAGAGGGCGTTGCGGTCGTCCATCATTGCTGCTCCATCATCTTGCGCCATTGCTGGTAGGCCTCGCGCATCCCGGTTTCGTCGGTCGCATGGGCGGTCTTTTCGCCGTTCGCGGCGGTCGTCTCGCGGTTCAGCCCGCGATTCACGAGAATCGGCACGTCGGGGCCCGCGTGCGCGCCGCGCTGCACGCGCTCCCACGCTTCCGCGTCGTCGGGGCTCCCGAAACCGAACGGGCCCTGGAAGTGCTCGTGAATGCGCAGCCGCTCGCGGTTCGCTTCGTCGGGGCCGCCGTCCATTGCGAGCGCGACGTGGCGGATCTCGGTCTCGTTCGCCGCGATCGGCCGCAGCACGCGGAAGAACGCCATCGACAGCGCGAGGTTCGGGAACAGGTTCAGGTTGAAGCCGACACCCATCAGCGAGCGTACGATGCGACGCACTTCGTCCGGCGAGTGGCGCTCGGCGAGCTTCGCCGCGAGCGGCGCGAAGCGCTCGGGCAGCGGTGCGCCGTCGTCTTCGTCGAGATCGATCAGCTCGGGCATCAGCACCGCGAGGCTGTGGCCGTTGCCGAGCCCGCGGCAGAACGCGTCCTCGCTCGTCATGAAGCTCGTGATCGCGGCGGCCGTCTCGTCGTCGATCGACTTCATCCACGACTTGTGCACGACCGGGAAGTGATAGAGGTCGGTCGTGTTCTCGAGCTGGATCTTCCAGTTGCCCTTGAACTTGAACTTGTGCTCGCCGTTCGCCTTGATCGGGTAGCCGGCGCCCTGCTTCATGAACAGGTCGATCCACGGCTTCGCACCGCCGAGGAAATCCTCGAGCGGCTCGATCGTGTCGTTGAAGCTCGCGAAAACCAGCCCCTGGTACACGCCGACGCGCAGCTTCACGAGCGGCAGGTCGCCCTTCTCGCACACGCCTTCGTAGCCGTCGCCGTACGGCAGCGCGCGCAACGTGCCGTCGAGCGCGTACGACCAGCTGTGATACGGGCACGTGAAGCCCTTTGCGTTGCCCTTGTGCGATTCGCAGACGGTCGCGCCGCGATGACGGCAGCGGTTCTGCAGCACGTTGATTGCGCCGGTCTTGTCGCGCACGACGATCACCGGCTGGCGGCCGATCGTCGTCGTGATGAAGTCGCCCGGATTCGGCAGCTCGCTCTCATGCGCGACCCAGATCCAGGTGCGGTAGAAGATGCGGTCGAGCTCGGCTTCGAACAGCGCGGGATCGTGATACATCGCCGGCGCGATGCGGTCGGGTTGCGCGAGGCCGTGCAACGCACGGGTGTCGATCGTCTGATAGGGAATGTCGCTCATCGTTGTCGTGGGGAAGAGTCGCGAAATCGGGCCGCGCAGCGCACGGTATCGAGTACCCAGTCTCGTCTCCTGCTACATATCCGTCAAATTGATCTAAAATTGGCAACTCAATAAATACGGCAAATGATGGAGGCTACGATGACGTCGGTCGATCATCTCGATCTGAACCTGTTGCGCGTATTCCAGGCGATCGTCGAGGAACGCAGCCTGACGAAGGCCGGCGAGCGGCTCGCGTTGTCGCAGCCGGCCGTCAGCTATTCGCTCGGCCGGCTGCGCACGCTGTTCGACGATCCGCTGTTCGTGCGCACGCGTTCGGGCATGCAGCCGACGCCGGTCGCGCTCGAACTCGCGGGCATCGTCGGCAAGGCGCTCGACATGGTGCGCGTGGCGCTGCGCTACGCGGAGCGCTTCGATCCGGCCACGAGCACGCGCACGTTCCGGCTGTCGTTGTCGGATGCCGGCGAGATGGCGTACCTGCCGGCGATCTGCCAGGCGCTGCGCGAGCGCGCGCCGCGCGTGACGCTGAGCGTGCAGCCGCTGCCGGTGGAAGAGATCGAGGAAGCGCTGCGCGCGAGCCGGCTCGATTTCGCGATCGGCAACCTGCCGGAACTGATGCCGCGTACGCGCCACCAGGTGCTGTTCGAGGAAACGTATGTGTGCATGACGGGCCGCCGGCGCGGGTTGCCGAGCGGCGGCGCGCTGAGCCTCGAGCAATTCGTGCGCGCCGCGCACGTCAATGTGAAATCGGTCGAGCACAGCCACCACGCGCTCGACGACGCGTTGCGCGCGCAGGGTGTGGGCCGCAACATCGCGCTCGAGGTGCCGCACTTCGTCGCGCTGCCGAGCGTGCTGTCGGTCACGGATCTCTACGCGACGCTGCCGAAGCGGCTCGCGCGGATCCTGAACCGCGACAACGCGTTCCGCCTGTACGACCTGCCCGTCACGCTGCCGCCCGCGCCGGTAACGATGCACTGGCACGAGCATTTCCATGAAGACGAAGGCAACGCGTGGATGCGCACGCTGCTGGCCGAGCTTGTCGAGGGGTTCGACAACGCGTGACGGCGGCCGGCGCGTGCCGGATGCGTCAGAGATCGAGCACCAGCACCGCCGAGCGCGCGCGCGACACGCAGCAGCAGATCACCGTGTTGCTCGCGCGCTCGGCCTTGCTGAGACAGTGGTCGCGATGATCGGGCTCGCCGTCGACGACGGGCACCATGCAGGTGCCGCACACGCCTTCGCCGCACGACGTGTCGACCTCGACGCCGATGCGCGCGAGCGCGTCGACGATCGACGTGTCGGGCGTGACGCGTACCGATTGCCCGCTGCGTTGCAGACGCACTTCGAATCCATCGGCAGGGGTGGGGGCGGCATCGGCGGCGACCGGTTCCGCCGCGAACCGTTCGAGATGGATCGAGTCTTCGGGCAAGCGCGTCGCGGCTGCCGCGACGACCGCCTCCATGAACGGCCCCGGGCCGCACGTGTAGACGTGCGCGTGTGCGTCGACCGATTCGACGCAGCGGCCCAGCGCGGCCGCGAGCGCGTCGGGCTCGACGCCGTAGTGGAACGTCACGTGCGACGCGAACGGCTCGGCCGACAGTTCGTCGACGAAGGCCGCGTGCTCGCGGCTGCGCGCGAAGTAATGCAACCGGTAGCGGGCGCCGCGCCGGTGCAGCGCATACGCCATCGACAGCAGCGGCGTGATGCCGATGCCGGCCGCGATCAGCACGTGCTCGCTCGCGTCGTCCGTCAGACGAAACAGGTTGCGCGGCGCGCCGATCGACAGCTCGGCGCCGACCTGCACATCGTCGTGCAGCGAACGCGAGCCGCCGCGCGACTGCGCCTCCTTCTTCACCGCGAACAGGTAGCTGCCGCGTTCGTCGGGGTTGCCGCACAGCGAGTATTGCCGCGTGACGCCGGACGGCGCGGTGACGTCGATATGGGCGCCGGGTTCGTACGCGTCGAACGGCTGGCCGTCGATGCGCGAAACCCGGAAACAGCGGATGTCCTGCGCCGCGTCGATCAGCGCGTCGATCCGGACCTGGTGGCGGTTCGCTTGCATGGGAAATTCCGTGGGGTACGAGGAAAGCGGCGCGGCAGACACCGCGCCGTCATGCGATCGAGAATAGGGACGGGCATCGCATAAATCAAATCGATTAAAAAGCGATACCTGAATCAGTGGGGCGGATGATGGTCGGCGACGGAGCGCGCCCGTCGTTCAGCGTGCGGCGATTGCGTTGCCCGCCTCGGCCGCCTGCGGTGCCGCTGCCGACGCATGGCCGCGCTCGCGATCGAGGCTGCGGCGATAGTGCCGGCAGCCGGCGGCGAGCAGCAGCGCGGCGAGCGTGGCCGCCGCGACATTGACGATCGACATCGAATGGCCGACCGCCGCCGGCGCGCCGAACACGCGATCGGTGAACAGCGCGACGACGGTCGTACCGATCCCGAGCGCGATCAGGTTCGACACGAGCAGGAACAGCGCGGAGATCTGCGCGCGCATCTGGTTCGGCGCGAGCGTCTGCATCGCGGCGGTCGACGTCGGCATCGGGAACGACGCGAAGAACATCGCGACGACGAGCATCGCGAGCGAAGCGGGCAGCGAGTCGAGTTGCGTGAACAGCGTCGCGGGAATCACCATGCACGCGGCGCCGATCGCGCCGGCGCGCATCGGCGCATCGCTGCGGCCGCGCCGCAGCATCCAGTCGTTGAGCCAGCCGCCGCAGAACACGCCGGCCGTGTTCGCGACCAGCAGCACGATGCCGAGCGTGTAGCCGGCTTCGACGGCCGTCATCCCGAAGCGGCGGATATAGAACGCGGGCGTCCAGCTCAGCAGGCAGTACAGCGTCATCGCGTAGAACGAGAAGCCGAGGTAGTGGCACGCGAAGGTCGCGCGATGCGTGCCGACGAAGCGCAGCGAATCGCGCATCGACACGCGCCGCACGGCGCCCGAGCGATCCTGCGCGAGCCCCTTGCGCTGCGGGTCGCGCACCGTCGCCGCAAACAGCAGCGCGACCAGCAGCCCCGGCAGCCCGACGATCAGGAACGTGACCTGCCACGCATGCACCTGCCCGACCACCGGCAGCGTGAACGCGCTCGCATGCTTGAGCAGCGCGATCACGTAACCGCCGATCAGGAACGCGACGCCGCCGCCGATGAACGAACCGAGCGAATACACGGCGATCGCGCGCCCGAGCTTCTCCTTCGGGAAGTAGTCGGCGAGCATCGAATACGCGCCGGGCGACAGCGCGGCCTCGCCGACGCCCACGCCCATGCGCGCGATGAACATCTGCGCGAAATGCTGGCTGAGCCCGCACGCGGCGGTCGCGACGCTCCACAGCGCGATGCCGAGCGAGATGATCCGCGGGCGCGCGTAGCGATCGGCGAGATACGCGACCGGCAGCCCCATCACCGCATAGAACAGCGAGAACGCGAAGCCGTTGAGCAGGCTGAACTGCGTGTCGGACAGATGCAGGTCGCGCTTGATCGGCTCGATCATCAGCACGAGGACCTGGCGGTCGACGAACGAAAAGACGTACGCGAGCATGCAGATGACGACGACATACCATTCGTACGTATAGCGCTTGCCGTCGGCAGCGCGGGCCGTGGATGCGGACATGCGGATTCTCCAGGAGCGGGCGGTGGGGATGCGCGGCAGCGGCCTGGCGGGCCGGGCGCCGTCGCGGCGCGAAAGCGTGCGGGGGGGCACGTGTCGGAGACGCAGCGTAGTCGGCCAAATCCGGCCGCCATAGCCGGAGTGACAGCCGCGCCACACGGGCATCTACCGACCCGGATAAAGAAAACACCAGGGTGACGCGCGCCGGCCGCCGCGCGGCGCGCTTGCAGCGGGGCGCGCGCGCATCATGCGGCGCATCTATAAGCGTTATAGAGCGCATTGCGTCGACGTCCGAAATTGTCGTTCCTAGACTCGGCCCGTTTTTGATCGGCTGCGTTGGCCCTTCGCGGCGAACGCGCTTCACACCAGCCGGCGCGATACCGACAGGCGCCGGAACCTCTACGGGACGACGACGATGACTCAACCGAACGGGCGGGCCGACCGGCTTGCCGTACCGCTTGCCGCGCTGCTGGCCTGCGCGGCGCTGCCCGCATTCGCGCAATCGAGCGTGACGCTCTACGGCCGCGTCGACACCGCGATCGAATACGCGAACGCCGGGCCGAACCACGTGACGCGCATGGGCAGCGGCAACCTGTTCGCGTCGCAATGGGGGCTGAAGGGCGTCGAGGATCTCGGCGGCGGCTACGCGACGATCTTCAAGCTGGAGGACGGCTTCAACGCGGCCAGCGGCGCGCTGTCGAACAGCAGTGCGCTTTTCGGCCGCGAGGCGTGGGTCGGCATCACGGGGCCGTTCGGCGGCGTGCAGTTCGGCGAGCTTTACACGATCCTGCACACGACACTCGTCACGTACAGCCTGCCCGGACTCGGCGCGGGGCTCGCGTGGGGCAACGCGACGAACAACTTCGTCGGGCCCGCGTTCCTGCGCGTGCGCAACTCGATGCGCTATACGTCGCCGCGCTATGCGGGCCTCATGTTGCGCGCGATGGCCGCGCGCGGTACCAACGGCGCGGCCGGGCAGCCGGCGACGCTCGGCGATACGTACGGCGCGGGGCTCAACTACGTGCGCGGCGGCCTGTCGGTCGACATCGACTACATGCAGCAGAAGTTCAGCCCGGTGGCAGCGGCCGCGCTCGGCGACACGAGCCCGGCCGCGAACGGCAACTACACGCTCGGCGCGATTTCGTACGACTTCAATGTCGTGAAGGTCGCCGCGCTGTACCTGCGCCATCGCGGCGGCCCCGACATCGCGACCGCGATCGACAGCCAGAGCGCGTATCCGCACAGCGACATCATGGAGCTGAGCGCGACGGTGCCGATCGGGCGTGCGTCGCTGCTGCTGAGCGTCGGCCATTACCGCAAGGTCGCGGACAGCGACGGCAACGCCGATTCGTACGGCATCCGCTTCGACTATCCGCTGTCGAAGCGCACGGTGCTGTACACGGGCGCCGCGATGGTGCGCAACGGCGCGCATGCGCGCTTCGTCGTCAACGGCGCGGCGGGCGGCGGCGTCGCGGTCGCCCGGCCGGGCGCAACGGCGAGTTCGATCGTCGCGGGCATCCTCACGTCGTTCTGAGCGGCGCGCGCCGCTGCCCGCTTGCGCCGCTCGCATCGTCATGCGCAGGCGGGCGGTTGCGGCGCGAGCCATGCGTCGAACGGCGCCAGCTCGCCGATGTTGAACAGCTCGAGCAGCAGCGCGCGCAACCAGCGATGGCCGGGGTCCGCGTCGAAGCGCCGGTGCCAGTACGCGTTGACGGCCCATTCGCCGGCACCGGCGATCTCGTACAGGGCGCACGGCTGACGCGCCGCAAACGTGATCGCGATCGTCTCCGGCAGGATCAGCGCATAGTCGCCGTCCCGCAGCAGCGCGGGCACCACCATGAAATCGGGTAGCGCCGCGCGCACGCGCGGCATCAGCCCGTGCCGCTCCAGCAGCTGCATCGATTGCGGATGCGACGTGACCGCGACGAAGCGCAATGTGTCGGGCGCCGTGCCGTCGAGCACGTAATCGTCGGGGAGCGCGACGCGCTGCGCGGTGCGGCGCGGCATCAGCAGCACGCAGCGCTCGTGCAGCAGCGCGGTGCGCTGGAAGTGGCTCGACGCGTCGGCGAAATGCCCGAGCGCGAAGTCGATGCGTCCCGATTCGAGCGCGACGTTGAGCTGGCATTCGTCGACGTGCAGCGTCTCGATCACCGCGCCCGGCGCGCGGCGGTCGAACGCGGCGAGCAGCGTCGGCAGGAACGCGCTCGCGGCGAAATCGCTCATGTGCAGGCGGAACACGCGCTGCGTACTGTCGGGCGTGAAGCGCGACCCTTCGTCGAGCACGTCCTGCAGGATCGCGAGCGCCTTGTCGACCGAGATCGCCAGCCGCTGCGCGCGCGGCGTCGGCTCGACGCCGGTGCCGGTGCGCACGAACAGCGCGTCGCGGAACATCAGCCGCAGCCGGCCGAGCGCATGGCTGACGGAAGGCTGCGTGACGCCGAGCCGCAGCGCCGCGCGACCGACATGCCGCTCCTCGTAGACCGCGCGAAACGTCTTCAGCAGGTTGAGGTCGAGATCCTGCACGCGCAGTTCGGACAGGTCGCTGTCGTGCGGCGCGGAATCGGCGCGGGTCGGGGCCGCCGGGCGGCCGGTTGCGGCGTGCGTCATCGGGATTGCCTCGCGGTGACGGAAGGCGCATGGCCGTAACGCCGCGCATACGCCTTCGCGAAATGGCCGAAGCCATGGATGCCGTGCGCGATCAGCACGTCGGTCACGCTGCACGTGTCGCCGCGTTGCAGCGCCGCGTGCACGGCGGCGAGCCGGCGCTCGCGCACGTAGGCGGCCGGCGTGGTGTGCAGGAACGCGCGAAACGCGTGCTGCAGCGTGCGGGGCGCGACGCCCGCGACGGCCGCCAGCGCGGCGAGCGCAAGCGGCTCGCCGAGGTGCGCGTCGACGTGATCGCACGCGCGGCGCACATGCGCCGGCAACGGCTGCGTGCCGCGCGCGAGCGCGTCGCTGTACGAGTGCGGCAGGTGCGTGAGCAGCAGCGACATCAGCCATGCGGTGAGATCGGCGCCGAAGAGGGGCGACGCCGTGCCGATGCGCGGTTGTGCGCCGAGCTTGCACAGGTATTCGAAGGTCGGCAGCACGAGCGCGGCGCCCGTGCCGGTGCCGCCGGCCGCGAGGTCGAATTGCAACGGCCGCGTGAGCGTTGCCCGCAGCATGTGCTGCAGCTTGCGTTCGAGCGCGCCGCGTTCGAGCCGCAGCACGAGGTTGCGGCAATCGGGGCTCGTGCTCAGGCGGCTGGCGAGCGCGGGCGACGATACGGTCAGCTCGCCCGGGCCGGCGCGCGCGACGACGCTGCCGGCCTGCAGTTCGCAGGCGCCGGCGAGCGTCAGCCTGAACAGGAAGTGACCGGCATCGTCGCCGAAATCGATGCGCGTTTCGCGGCCGTAGCAGAGTTCGAGCAGCGCGCCGTGATGCAGCGGCACTTCGTACAGCTCCGCATGAAACGGATCGCGGCCGCGCGCGGCCATCCGGTGCGGCCCGAGCCGGTGCGCGACCGCGCGTTCGACTTCGTCGGGGGCATGCAGCGTGCCGAGCCGGTTCGGCGCATGGCGGGAAAGGGCGATATCCATTCACGGACCTCGTATCGGATGCAGGGGCGCGGTTTCGTGCGTGCCGCCCCGATTGCGTTGCGCGAACGGGCGTGCCGTTGCGCGTTTTGAAGCGACGCGGCGGGGGCGGACGCGTAGTCTCGGAAGCACTCATTCACCGGGAGAAGACGATGAAGGTATGTGTTCTGGGCGGCGGCCACGGCTGCCATGCGGCGGCCATCGACCTGTTCGAGAAGGGCCACGACGTGACGTGGTGGCGGCGCGACCGCGAGCCGCACGCGCGGCTGCGCGAGCTTGGCGTGCTGAACGTGACCGACTATCGCGGCAAGCGGACGGTGCCGCTCGGCGACGCGCCCGGCGCGATCCGCCTGACCGACGATCTCGCGGCCGCGCTGCACGGCGCGCGGCTCGTCGTGGTGCCGCTGCCGGCCACCTCGCACGACGCGCTCGCCGCGCAGGTCGCGCCGCTGCTGGAGGACGGCCAGGTCGTGTTCCTGCCGCCCGGCACGTTCGGCAGCATCGTGTTCGCGCGCGCGGCGGCCGATGCCGGCAACCGTTCGCGGGTCGCCTTCGCCGAGACGGGCACGCTGCCGTATCTCGTGCGCAGGCACGGCGACAACGACGTCGTGATCAGCGCGTACGCGACGCGGCTGCCGACCGGCGTATTTCCGGCGAATGCGGCCGGCTGGGCGTTCGACGTGCTGCGCGCGGGTTATCCGTCGGTCGAACCGGTCGAGGACGCGTTGTCCGGCGCGTTGATGAACGCGGGCCCCGTGATCCATCCGCCGCTGATCCTGATGAACGCCGGGCCGCTCGAACACTTCGACGCATGGGACATCCACAACGAAGGCACGCAGCCGTCGATCCGCCGCGTGACGAACGCGCTCGACGCCGAACGCATCGCGGTGCGCGAAGCGCTCGGTTACCCGGCGCCGCATTTCCCGCTCGCCGATCACTACGCGACCGACGGCGACGAATGGATGTACGGGCGCGGCGCGCACGGCAAGCTGACCGATAGCGGCGACTGGCGCGAGAAGATCGATCTGCGCACGCATCGCTACATGCTCGAAGACACCCGGCTCGGGCTGTCGTTCATCGTGTCGTGCGGGCGCCGGGCCGGTGTGCCGACGCCTGTCGCGCAGGGGCTGCTGAGCATTGCGAGCGCGGTCGCGGTGCGCGACCTGTATGCGGAAGGCCGCACGCTGGAGCGGCTCGGGCTCGCCGCGCTGTCGAAGGACGCGATGCGCGCGCTGCTCGACGCGGGGTACGCGGCATGAAGGCGGGCGCCGATGTGACGCGCGTCCACGTGCTCGGCGCGGGGCGCATGGGGCAGGGGATCGCGCTCGTGTTCGCGTTCGCGGGGCTCGACGTGACGCTGATCGACTTCAAGCCGCGCGACGCGGCCGGATGGCGTGCCTTCGAGGCACGCACGCGCGACGAGATCGAGAGGCCGCTGCACGCGCAGGTCGCGCTCGGCCGCATCGACGCCGCGCAGGCCGAAACCGTAGTCGCGCGCATCGCGCTGGTCGCACGGGACGGTGCGGCCGATGCGGTGCGGCAGGCCAGCATCGTGTTCGAGGCGTTGCCCGAAGTGCTCGATGCCAAGGCCGACGCGCTGCGCTGGCTCGGCGCGCATGTCGGTGCGCATGCAACGATCGCGTCGACGACGTCGACGTTCGTCGTCACCGAGCTGCAGCGCCACGTCGCGCATCCGGCGCGGATGCTGAATGCGCACTGGCTGAACCCCGCGCTGCTGATGCCGCTCGTCGAGATCAGCCGCAGCGATGCGACCGATCCGGCCGTCGTCGAGTCGCTTTCCGCGTTGCTCGAACGTGTCGGCAAGAAGCCGGTGATCTGCGGGCCGGCGCCCGGTTATATCGTGCCGCGCATCCAGGCGCTCGCGATGAACGAAGCCGCGCGGATGGTCGAGGAGGGCGTCGCGAGCGCGGCGGACATCGACACGGCGATCCGCACCGGTTTCGGCCCGCGCTTCGCGGTGCTCGGGCTGCTCGAATTCATCGACTGGGGCGGCTGCGACATCCTGTACTACGCGTCGCGGTACCTGGCCGGCGAGATCGGCCCGCGTTTCGCGCCGGCCGCGAGCGTCGTGCGCAACATGGAAGCCGGGCGCGACGGCGTGCGCACGGGCGCGGGCTTCCACGACTACGCGGCGGTCGACGTGCCCGCGTACATGCGGCAGCGGCTCGGCGAATTCGCGCGGCTGCTCGATCACCTGGGGCTGGCGCCGGCGTTCGACGGCGCGCGGCGGGAGGGCGGCAACTAGGCGGCGCGCCGGGTTGGCGGGCGCGGCCGGTGGCACGCGCCCGGAACGGCCGCGCCGGCCGCCGCCGTGTTCGCCGCCTGCCGGTGCGGATCGGCCCGCTTGCGCGGATCGCAGCGTCGTGGTCACGCCGTGTCGCCGCGCGTGCCGGTAGCGGGAGCGGCGGGAGCAGCGGAAGCGGCCCTCACGATCCGCGTTTCGCGCATCACGCACAGCGTCGCGACGGTGACGAGGCCGAGCGCGACGAGAAACAGCGACACGGGCCACGATGCGTGATAGCGCGCGAGCAGCGCGGTGGCGATCAGCGGCGACATCCCGCCGGCGAAGATCGACGCGACTTCATGCCCGAGCGCGACGCCGGAGTAGCGCACCTCGGTGCTGAACAGCTCGCCGACGAGCGCGGGCAGTGTGCCGATCATCGCGCCGTGGCTGACCGCCGTGCCGACCGTCAGCGCGAGCCAGACGAGCGGCGTCGCGCGCGTGTCGAGCAGCCAGAAGAACGGGAATGCGCACGCGACGAGGCTCAGCGCGCCGATCAGGTACACGGGCTTGCGGCCGATCCGGTCGGACAGCCGGCCCCACGCGAGCATCGCGCCCATCTCGACGATCATCGCGATCATCACGCCGGTCAGCATCACGCCGTTCGGGATGCCGACGTATTTGCCGTAGACGAGCGAGAACGCGAGAAAGATGTAGGCGCCGCCGTTCTCGGCCACGCGCAGCCCCATCGCGAGCAGGATTTCCTTCGGATGGCGGCGGATGCACTCGACGATCGGCAGATGCGTGTGCGCGCCGCGCCGGCCGGCCTGCTCGAAGTCGCGGCTTTCGGGCAGATGACGGCGGATATAGATGCCGATCGCGAAGATCGCGATGCTCGCGAGGAACGGCAGCCGCCAGCCCCAGGTGCGGAACGCGTCGTCCGGCAGCGCCTGTGCGGCGAGAAACGCGGCCGACGACAGCACGAAGCCGCCGCCCACGCCGAGCTGGCTCCACGCCGCGTAGTAGCCGCGCTGCTCGGGCGGCGCGTTCTCGCTGATCATCAGCACGCCGCCGCCCCATTCGCCGCCGGACGCGATGCCTTGCAGCAGGCGCAGCACGACGAGCGCCGCCGGTGCCCACAGGCCGACCTGCGCATAGGTCGGCAGCAGGCCGATCGCGAAGGTCGACGCGCCCATGATCAGCAGCGTCCACACGAGCGACGCCTTGCGCCCGTAGCGGTCGCCGACGTGGCCGAACACGATCCCGCCGAGCGGCCGCGCGACGAAGCCGAGCGCGAATGCCGCGAACGCGGCGAGGCTGCCCGCGAGCGGCGACGCGCCGGGCGGAAAGAACACGTGGCCGAACACGAGCGCCGCGGCCGTACCGTACACGAAGAAGTCGTACCACTCCATCGCGTTGCCGGCGACGGAGGCGATGACGATCCGGCGCAGCTGCCGGTCGGCGAGCGGCCGGGCGGCGCTCGGGGATTGCACGGTGTCGGTCGGGTACATGGCGGACTCTGAAGGGGGGGCGGGCGCGTGCCGTCTTTGCGGCACTGCGGGCTAGTGTTG
The DNA here is from genome assembly GCF_052045915.1 of Burkholderia sp. 22088. Lineage (NCBI taxonomy): Bacteria > Pseudomonadati > Pseudomonadota > Betaproteobacteria > Burkholderiales > Burkholderiaceae > Burkholderia > Burkholderia sp. 22088. Next base: position 477,651 of record NZ_JBQEPY010000003.1, on the reverse strand, counting down.
TCGGCCCCGTGTCCCCGGTCAAATCCGCAGAAAAAGGGGAGTGTCATCACTCCCGCAAATGATGGTCATGCGGCGCGCGGCCGTGCCCGCGCGCCCGGCATGCCGTCACCGCTCGATCTGCCGGTTCCAGCGCGTATCCCACTGCGCGCGGCGCGCGTTGATCGCGGTCCAGTCGACCACGGTCACCTTGCGCACGAGATCGTCGACATTGCCGAGGCTCTGTTGCATCGCGGCGGGCATCTTCGCGAGACGGTTGGTCGGAATCTGCTTGCCGGCCTCGGCCGCCTTCGTCTGCGCGGGCGCGGACAGCAGGAACTGCGCGAGCTTCTGCGCGAGCTGCGGATCGGGATTGTTCGCGACCACGCACAGGTCGACGAGCAGCAGCACGGGGCCCTCCTTCGGGTTCGCGTAGGCGACGGGGATGCCCTTGTCCTGCAGGTCGCCGACGCCGGTCGGCGTGAGCGGGAACAGGCCGGCTTCGCCGGTCTGCACCATCTCCGAGATCTTCGCCGAGTTCGGGATGTACTCGACGACGTTCGGCCCGACCGTGCTTGCCCACTTGCTGAAGCCGGGCTCGACGTTCTGCTCGTTGCCGCCGAGCAGCCGGTTGATCGCGAGGAAGCCGTGCAGCCCGAACGTGCTGCTGGATGCCGACTGGAACACGACCTTGCCCTTGTATTTCGGATCGGCGAAATCCATCCACGACGTCGGCGGCGTCCAGCCTTTCTCGGCGAACAGCTTCTTGTTGTACGCGATGCCGGTCATCCCGAGCTGCACGCCCGCGCCGACGTCGTCCTTCATCCGCGCGAACGGATACAACTCCTTCAGCACCGGCGAATCGTCGAGCTTCTGGCACACGCCGAGGCTGACCGCGCGCGCCATCACGCCGTCGTCGAGGAACGCGACGTGGATCTGCGGCTTGTTGCGGTTCGCGAGCAGTTTCGCGAGCAAGTCCGACGACGTGCCGGGCACGACGACGACCTTCACGTTGTTCGCCTTCTCGAAGTCGGGCAGCACCTGGCTCGTGTAGGCCTTCTCCATCGGGCCGCCATTCATGCCGACGTAGATCGTCTTCGTTTGCGCGAACGCGGGCGCACCGGCACCTGCGATGCAGAGGGCGGCGGCCGCCGCGATCGTTCCGGGCAGTTTCATTTGTGGGTCTCCTCTTGACGGAAAGGGGCGGTCGGCTCGGCTTCGCGGAAGAAGCGGCCGATCGAGAATGCATCGAGCGGGGTGGCGGTTTCGCCGGTCGTGACGAGATCGGCGAGCACGTCGCCGACGCCCGGCGCGAGCAGGAAGCCGCCGCCGGAAAAGCCGAACGCATGAAGCAGGCGCGGCGTCGTGCGGCTCGCGCCGATGATCGGGTTGTGGTCGGGCGTGCAGCCTTCGACGCCGCTCCACGTGCGGATCAGCAGTGCGTCACGCAGCGCAGGCAGCAGCGCGCAGGCATCGCGCATCACCGCGCGCGTCGTATCGACCGACGGCTGGCCGAATTCGCCGTCGCCGCGGCCGCGCCCGCCGCCGATCACGCAGTTGCCGCGCGCGACTTGCCGCGCATACACGCCGCCGCCGTACACGCCGAGGTTGTGCGTGATGAACGGCGGCAGCGGTTCGGTCACCCACATGTTCGGGTAGATCGGCTCCATCGGCACGGCTTCGCCGAAGCGTTCGGCGATCGTGTTCGCCCACGCGCCGGCCGAGTTGATCAGCCACGTCGCGGTGCAGGCGCGGCCGCCTGCCTGAAAGTGAAAGCGCGTGCCGTCGTGGTGAACGTCGTCGACGGGGGTGTGCTCGAACACGTCCGCGCCCGCCGCGCGGGCCGCGCGCGCGAACGCGGGCGACACGAGGCGCGGGTTGGCGTGACCGTCGGTCTCGCACAGCGAGCCGCCGAGCGCCGCACGGCCGAGCCACGGGTAGCGGCGCCGGAACGCATCGCCGCGCATCACCTGCAGCGGCAGGCCGTATTCGCCGGCGAGCGTCGCGTAGGCATCGAGCGCGTCGAGATCGGCGTCGCTGCGCGCGAGCCGCAGGTGACCCGACACGACGAATTCGCCGTCGATGCCGATCAGTTCGGGCAGGCGATCCCAGATTCGCCGCGCACGCAGCGCGAGCGGCAGCTGTTCGGCGGGCCGGCCCTGGCAGCGCACGCCACCGTAGTTCACGCCGCTCGCCTGCGCACCGCAATCGCGCCGCTCGAACAGCCCGGTGCGCAAGCCGCGTCGCGTCAGCGCGAGTGCGGCCGACGCGCCGACGAGGCCGCCGCCGACGATCGCGACGTCGTAATGCCGGGTCTCATTCATCGCGTGCCTCGTCGGGAATCGCCGCGACATCGTCGCCCGCCAGCGCGGCCGAGATCGGGAACGGCTTCACGGGCGGTTGCGCACGCAACCGGCCGACGTCGGCGAGCGGGCGACCGGTTTCGGCGGCCAGCAAGAGCGCGGCCGCGTCGCCGCACATGCGGCCCTGGCAGCGGCCCATTCCGACGCGCGTCAGCGCCTTCAGCCGGTTCAGTTCGGTTGCCGCGCCGTCGCGGACGCAGCGGCGCAGCGTCCCTGCATCGACCTCCTCGCAACGGCACACGATCGTGTCGTCCGCGCAGCGTGCGGCCTGCTCGACCGGCGGCGCGAACGCCGCTTCGAGGCCCGCCCGGAATGCGCCGACGCGCGCGAGCGTGCGTTCGAGCGTCGCCCCGTCGGGTTTGCCGGCGGGCGCGGGCGACGCGATGCCGGCGTCGTCGAGCAACGCGAGTGCCGCGCGCCGGCCCGATGCCTCGGCCGCGTCGGCGCCCGCGATGCCCGCGCCGTCGCCGGCGACGTAGAGGCCGCGCACCGACGTACGGCCGGCCGCGTCGCGCTCGGGCAGCCATGCGCGGTTGAGCGGGTCGAACCCGAACCGGCAGCCGGCGAGATCGGCGAGCTGCGTTTCGGAGCGCAGGCCGAAGCCGAGACCGAGCGCGTCGCAGTCGAGCAGGCGCGGCGGTGCGCCGTCACCGGCGGCGCGCCATGCGATTCCCGTCACGTGCGGGTCGCCGAGCACGCGCTCGAGCGTGACGCCCGTTTCGATCGCGACGCCGTGCGCGCGCAGCCAGCCGATGTAATAGAGCCCCTTCGCGAAGGTCGACGGCATGCGCAGCAGCGCGGGCGCGGCAGCGGCCTGGCGGCGCAGCGGGCTCGTGTCGAGCACGGCCGCGACCTGCGCGCCGGCCTTCGCATACTGGTAAGCGACGAGGTAAAGCAGCGGGCCCGTGCCCGCGAACACGATGTGCCGGCCGATCGCGCAGCCCTGCGCCTTCAGCGCCACTTGCGCGCCGCCGAGCGTATAGACGCCCGCGAGCGTCCAGCCCGGCACGGGCAACAGGCGGTCGGTCGCGCCGCTCGCAATGATCAGGTGCGAGTAGGGCACCGTCACTTCGCGGCCATCCTGCAGCGTGTCGACGCGGCCCGCACCGCATGACCAGGCAAGCGTATTCGGCCGGTAGTCGACATGCGGCAGCAGCGCGGCCATCGTCCGGTGCACGGCGTCGGCCTTCGTGGCCTCGAAGCCGTACAGCGTGCGCTTGCCGCGCGCGAAGGCGCCGTCGGCCGGCGGCTGCCGGTAGATCTGTCCGCCCCAGCGCGCGTTCTCGTCGATCACGACCGGGCGCAGCCCCGCGTCGACCAGCGCTTCGGCCGCGCGTACGCCGGCCGGCCCCGCGCCGACGATCACCGGTTGCAGTGCGGCGGTCACGATGCGTCTCCGGTCGCGGCCGGCCGGGCGGACGTGAGAATCCGCATGCCTTCGGCGATCGGCGTCGAGCATGCGCGCACGCGCGCACCGGTTTCGGTGCGCACCCAGCAGTCCTGGCACGCGCCGATCAGGCAGAAGCCCGCGCGCGGCTGGCCGCTGAATTCGCTCACGCGCACGCGGCGCTGCGCAACGAGGATCGCGGTGAGCACGGTGTCGCCGGCGAGCGCGAGCGCGGGGCGGCCGTCCAGCGTGAACGCGACGGCGGCACGTTCGCGTTCGGCGACGCGCACGAACTGCGCACCGTCGTCCGGGATGCCGGTGGAACGGGAAACGGAAGTCGTCATCAGTGTTGGCCGATCAGGATGCGGTTCAGGCCGTATACGCGATCGAGCAGCAGCATCGCGCCGGCGGTGATGAAGATGACGAGCGCGGACACCGACGCCATCATCGGGTCGATCGACTCGGTCGCATACATGTACATGCGCACCGGCAGCGTGACCGTCTGCGGCGACGTGACGAAGATCGACATCGTCAGTTCGTCGAAGCTGTTGATGAACGCGAGCAGCCAGCCGCCGGTGATGCCGGGCACGATCATCGGCAGCGTGATGCGGCGAAAGGTCGTCCACGGGTCCGCGCCGAGCGAGCATGCGGCTTGCTCGATGCTGCGGTCGAGGCCCGCGACGGACGCGAGCACGAGCCGCATCACGAACGGCGTGATGACGACCATGTGCGCGAGCACGAGCCATGCGAACGAGCCGGTCGCGCCGATCAGCGCGAAGAAGCGCAGCAGCGCGATGCCGAGCACGAGGCCGGGAATCACGAGCGGCGACAGCAGCAGCCCGTTCAGGAACGCGCGGCCGGGAAACGTCGCGCGGCCGATGGCGAGGCCCGCCGGCAGCGCGATCGCGAGCGACAGCGTCGCCGACGCGAACGCGAGCTTCACGCTGTTGAAGAACGCGGTGACGAAGTCGGGATAGTCGAGGATCGCGCGGAACCAGCGCAGCGACAACCCGTGTGTCGGCAGTGTCAGCGTCTCGTCGGGCGTGAACGCGACGAGCACGACGATCACGAGCGGCGCGAGCACGAACAGGATCACGAGCGTGTGGAAGGCGAGGGCAAAGGGGCCGTTCTTTCTCATCGCGATGCGCCTCCGAGGCTGCGCGCGTAGCGGCGTTCGAGCACGCGGTAGTAAGTGAGCATCACGACGAGGTTCGCGACCAGCAGCAGCACGGCGATCGTCGCGCCGAGCGGCCAGTTCAGCGAGCCGAGGAATTCGTCGTAGACGGCCGTGGCCGCGACCTTCAGCCGGCGTCCGCCGAGCAGGCCCGGAATCGCGAACGCGCTCGCCGACAGCCCGAACACCATCAGGCTGCCCGACAGCACGCCCGGCATCAGCTGCGGCAGCACGATGCGGCGCAGCGTCGTGAACGGCGATGCGCCGAGCGACAGCGCCGCATGCTCGGTCTGCGGATCGAGCCGCTGCAGCGCGGTCCACACCGGGATCACCATGAACGGCAGCATCACGTGCACCAGCGCGATCACGATCGCGAAGGTCGTGTATTCGAGCTTGTACGGCCCGAGGCCGACGAGCCCGAGCGCCTGGTTCACGAGCCCGCTCGTGTTCAGCAACATGCTCCAACCGAACGCGCGCACGACGACCGACACCAGCAGCGGCGCGAGGATCGCGAGCAGGAACAGCGAGCGCCACGGGTCGCGCATTTTCGACAGCACGTACGCCTCCGGCGTGCCGATCGCGACGCAGATCGCGGTGGTCAGCGCGGCGATGCCGAACGTGCGCGCGAAGATCGTGTGGAAGTACGACGAGCCGAGCACTTCCGCGTAGTTGCCGAACTGGAACGCGGCGATCGGGCCGGTGGCCGGATCGAAGCGGTAGAACGTCAGCATGAACGTCATCGCGAGCGGCACGAGCACGAGCGCGGCAAACAGCGCGAACGCGGGCGCGCACATCAGCCACAGCGGCGCATGCGCGCGCCACGTCGCGCGCATCGTGTGCGCGGCGGCGGCGCGTGCCGGTGCGGCGTCGGCGGAAACCGCGACCGGGCGGGCGAGCGCGGCCGGCGCGCCGTCGGTCGGGAGCGGACGGGTAGGCTGTCCCATTCAGGCCTCCCGGCGCATCACGCGAACCGCGTCGCTGTGCCAGTCGATCCCGACCGGCGCGCCTTCCGCGAGCGGCTCCGCCCCTTCGTTCTGGCAGCACACGAGCACTTCGCCGAGCGCGCTGTCGACGCGGTACAGCCACTGGCTGCCGAGGAAGAAGCGGCTCGTGACGGTCGCGGCGAAGCGGCCCGCGTCGGGCGAGCACAGCCGCAGCTTCTCCGGGCGGATGCAGACCGACACCGCATCGCCCACGCGCACGTCGCGCTCGCGCGGCGGCAGATGCGCGGTGCGGCCGGTCTCGGCGAGATCGTGACCGAGGTCGATGCGGATCGCGTCGCCGTCGTGCGCGACGATCGTGCCGGGCAGCAGGTTCGCCTTGCCGATGAACTGCGACACGAAACGGTTCTCCGGGCGTTCGTACGCGCGGTACGGCGTATCGGTCTGCGTGATGCGGCCGGCTTCCATCACGACCACGCGATCGCTGATCGACAGCGCTTCCGACTGATCGTGCGTGACCATGATCGTCGTCGTGCCGATCTTGCGCTGGATCGCGCGCAGCTCGAACTGCATGTCCTCGCGCAGCTTCGCGTCGAGGTTCGACATCGGTTCGTCGAGCAGCAGCACCGGCGGCTCGATCACGACCGCGCGCGCGATCGCGACGCGCTGCCGCTGGCCGCCCGACAGCTCGCGCGGGAAGCGGTGCGCGAGCGCGTCGAGACGCACGAGCGCGAGGGCCGCGCGGATGCGCTCGGCGCGCTCGGCCTTGTCGACGCCGCGCATGTCGAGGCCGAAGCCGACGTTCTCGGCGACGCTCATGTGCGGAAACAGCGCATAGCTCTGGAACACGATGCCGAGCCCGCGCCGGTTCGGCTTCAGGTGCGTGATGTCCTGCCCGTCGAGCGCGATGCGGCCGCGCGTGACGTCGACGAAGCCCGCGATCATCTGCAGCGTGGTGGTCTTGCCGCAGCCGGACGGCCCGAGCAGCGACACGAATTCGCCTTGTTCGACCGACAGGTTGACGTCGGCGACGGCGGTGAGCTCGCCGAAGGTTTTCGTCAGATCCGTAAGCGTGAGAAACGACATGGGAAGCTCCGGGTTCGCACACCGCGTGGCCGGTGTACCGATGTGGCGGACTCTAGCCAGCCATATTTCGGCGCGTCAATTTCGAATTCTGATGAACGGGAGGAATTTCGGAAAAATTCCATTGACCGGAACGGTTGGCGAAATCGCGGGCGGATCGTTCCGTTGAATGAGGCGTGGCCGAGCCGCGAAATGCACGCGTCAATCCCGTGCACACCCGGATGCCCGTGGAATTTCGGCGGGACGACAATGGAGGCTACCGTATTCCGTTCAATGAAATCATCGAGGAGAGCCGGCATGCAGGAACCCCATTCGACCGGAACGTCGCCGGCCGCACGCGCGCCGCGCCCGGACGAGGACGCCGTCGATGCGGCCGGCGCACCGGGCACCGGCATGCTGCAGCGCGCGTTCGCGATCCTGCGCGCGCTGGCCGGCATGCAGCAGGACGGCGTGCGCGTCACGCATCTGGCAAAGGCCGTCGGCCTCACGCAGGGCACCGCGCACCGGATCCTGCAATCGCTGATCGCGGAAGGGATGGTCGAACAGGACGAGCAGTCGAAGCTGTACCGCCTGAGTGTCGATTTCTTCGCGCTCGCCGCGCAGGCCGGCAACCCGAGCAGCATGCGCACGTTGTGCCGTCCCGCGCTGCTGAGGCTGTGCGCAAGCCTCGGCGAGACCATCTTCCTGCTCGTGAAGAGCGGCTTCGACGCCGTGTGTCTCGACCTGTGCGAAGGGCCGTTTCCGATCCGTTCGTTTACCGGCGACATCGGCGGCCGCATCGCGCTCGGTGTCGGACAAGGCAGCCTTGCGATCCTCGCGTTCCTGCCGGAAGCCGAACGCGAGGAAGTGATCCGCTTCAACGTGCCGCGCATTCGCGGCTACGGCGTGCTCGACGAGGTGTACCTGCGTACCGAGATCGAACGCGTGCGGCAGCTCGGCTACGCGGGCCGCAACAGCGGCGTGCTCGACGGGATGGCCGGTGTCGCGGTGCCGATCCTCGATCGCACTGGCTATCCGGTCGGCGCGTTGAGCGTCGGCACGCTCGCGTCACGCCTCGGTGACGACCGGATGCCGATGGTCGTCGAACTGCTGCGGCGCCAGGCCGACGCGATCGGGCCACGTACCAATCCGTTCGATGCCGCGTTGCGGCGGCCGATGCACGGGCTGTCAGGGAAAACCGTATAACCGCCTCGCGCGTCGCCGTTTCGTCAGCTTGCTTACGCAAGCCATTCACGTCCGATCAAAACGTACCGCGTCCAGCGGGCCTGCGTGCTTTCGTTTCCCTTGCGGGGTCGCGCGACCCCCGCTCATTTTCCCTCCATCGCCTCTCATTCGATTTTCAACTGCCGGCCAGTTGAACATTTCATTTCTTGATGTGATTGCGGCTGGATACCATCCAGCGACTGTCTATACAACCCGGTCGGGATGCATGGGCAGGACCAACAAAACACAACATCGATGAGCAGGTTTGGAGAGGAGATGATGGAGATGGTGCGAATGAAGGGTGGGAAGACGGGCGCCGCGATCGCTATGTTGTTTGCCGGCGCCGCGCACGCGCAGTCGACGGTGACGCTGTACGGGATCGTCGACGCGGGGGTGACCTACACGAACAACGCGAAGGGCCATTCGCTGTGGCAGTTCACGGGCGGCAACGAATCGGGGCCGCGCTGGGGCTTGATCGGCTCCGAGGATCTCGGCGGCGGCCTGAAGGCGAACTTCCGCCTCGAGAACGGCTTCAACGTCGCGAACGGCGCGCTCGGGCAGGGCGGCCGGATGTTCGGGCGCTCGGCGTGGGTCGGCCTGAGCGGCGCGAACTGGGGCGCGGTGACGCTCGGCCGCCAGTACAACTCGACGCAGGACATCCTCGGCTCGCTGCAGATGAGCAGCTTCCTCGCGCAGTACTCGACGCACCCGTTCGACAACGACGACATCAACAACACGTTCCGTCTCAACAACGCGGTGAAGTACGTGTCGCCGACGATCGCGGGCCTGCAGGCGAACCTCGTATACGGCTTCTCGAACTCGACCGGTTTCGCGAACGACAACAGCTGGAGCGCGGGCGTCACGTACGTGAACGGGCCGCTCAACGCGGGTGCCGCGTATGCGCGCGTGAACCATCCGGCGGTCAGCGCGAGCGGCGCAGTTGCTTCGGATAACTACTATCCGTCGTCGGCGTCGGTGTTCGGTGCGCGCCTCGGGAGCGCGATCCGCCAGCAGATCTGGGGGGCGGGCGGCAGCTACGCGATCGGGCCGGCAACGCTCGGCCTGCTGTACACGGGCTCGAACTTCGGCCAGGCGACGGGCGGCGCGCTGCGTTTCAACAACTACGAAGGCAGCCTGCGCTACATGGTCACGCCCGCGCTGATGGCGGCGGCCGGCTACACCTATACGCAGGTCGCGCGCGCCGGCGAAAGCGGCCATTACCACCAGGTATCGGCCGGCGTGCAGTACCTGCTGTCCAAGCGCACCGACGTGTACGTGAACGGCTTCTACCAGAAGGCGTCGTCGGGTGTCGGCCAGGCATGGATCGACGGCACCGACAGCGCGTCGACGACGACGTCGCAGGTGGCGGTGGTGGTCGCCATCCGCCAGAAGTTCTGATGTTCTGACGCACACGCGCGTCTTCCGGAGGAGGCACTCATGAAACTGAAACTGTTGCTGGCGGCGTTGCCGTTCGTCGGGATGTATGCGGGCGGCTCGCTCGCCGAGGCGCGTCCGCTGCTGTTCGGGCTGCCGTTCCTGCTCGTCTGGAACCTGGTCTGGATGGCGGCCACGGCCGCGATTCTCGCAATCCTGTTCCATCTCGACGAGCGCGATGAGCGAGACGCGCGCGACGCGGCCCGCGCCGGCCGCTCGGGAGACGCGCGATGAACGCGTCGATCGTCATCATCGCGGCGTTCGCCGTGTTCGCGCTCGCCATCGGCGTGATGGCGCGCCGCGGCCGCAAGCTCACGCTCGAGCAGTGGGCGGTCGGCGGGCGCGGCTTCGGCTCGCTGCTCACGTTCCTGCTGATGGCCGGCGAGGCGTTCTCGACGTTCTCGTTCCTCGGCGCGAGCGGCTGGACCTACAGCAAGGGCGTGCCCGCGTTCTACATCCTGTCGTACGGCTGCCTCGCGTTCGTGATCGGCTACTGGATGTTGCCGGCGATCTGGCGTTACGCGAAGGCGCACGGGCTCGTGTCGTTCGCCGACTACTTCGCGTCGAAGTACGACAGCCGCGCGATCGGCGTGCTGGTGTCGATCGTCGCGGTGTTCGCGATGGTGTCGCTGCTGATGATCCAGTTGCGCGGGCTCGGCGTGATCGTGTCGGAGATGTCGTACGGGCTGATTCCGCAGGCGGCTGCGATCTGGATCGCCGCGACGCTGATGGCCGTGTACATGGTCGTGTCGGGCATCCACGGCTCGGCGAGCATCGCGATCTTCAAGGACGTGCTGATCCTCGCGATCGCGATCTTCCTCGGCCTGTACCTGCCGATGCACTACTACGGCGGGCTCGGCGAGATGTTCGCGAAGATCGACGCCGCGCATCCCGAACTGCTGCGCATGCCGGAGCACGGCTTCAACCTGAGCTGGTACAACTCGACGATCCTGCTCACGTCGCTCGGCTACTACCTGTATCCGCACGGCTTCACCGCGATCTACGTCGCGAAGGACGAGCGCGCGCTGCGCCGCAACGTGATCCTGATGCCGCTGTACCAGGTGCTGATCGCGTTCCTGTTCCTCGTCGGCTTCGCGGCCGTGATGACCGTGCACGGGCTCGAAGGCGCACAGACCGATCTCGCTTTGCTGCGGCTCGTGAAGCAGACGTTCCCTGCGTGGTTCGTCGGCATCGTCGGCGGCACGGGGCTGCTCACCGCACTGGTGCCGGGGTCGCTGATCATGCTGAACGCATCGACGACGATCGCGCGCAACATCTACCGCGAAGGCTTCGCGCCGAACGCGACCGACCGCGAGGTGACACGCGTCGCGCGCATCGCGCTGCCGATCTTCACGCTGGTGGTCGTCTACTTCGTGCTGCGCGGCGGCGCGACCTTCGTCACGCTCGCGATCTTCTCGTCGAGCCTGCTCACGCAGCTCGTGCCGATGCTCGCCTCGAGCTTCCTGAAGCGGCCGTTCGGCACGCGCGAAGGCGCGTTCGCGGGCATCGTCGCCGGCGCGATCGTGATCGCGATGACGAACTACTATGGCGTGACGCTCGCGTCGCTGTTCCCGGGCGCGTCGAACACGCTGACGTCGATCAACCCGGGGCTCGTCGCGCTCGCGGTGAACGCGCTGGTGTTCGTCGTGATCAGCGCGGTGCAGCGCAAGCTGAAGGCGCGGGTCGCCGCGCCGGTCGGTTCGGCGTGACGGTTTTTCGGGCATGACGCCGTCGCCGGGCCGCCGGGGTTTCGCGCGGCGGCCCGGCCGCTCGGCCACTCTCGGCCACTGGATGGCAGCAAGGCCAATCGAACCACAACAGGACACGGAACAATGACTACCGAGGACAAGCGAGGGGGCACGCGAGAGGACGACCGCGAAGCGATCGACACGCTGATCGCGAACGGCTGCGTGATCACGATGGACCCGCAGCGGCGCGTGATCGAGAACGGCGCGGTCGCGGTCAAGGGCGAGCGCATCGTCGCCGTGGGCGGCACCGATGAACTGCAGGCGCGTTACCGTGCCGCGCGCACGATCGATGCGCGCCGCAAGGCAGTGCTGCCGGGCCTGATCGATGCGCATGCGCACGCGGGCCACGCGATGCTGCGCACGATCGGCGGCGCGGACGGCGATGCGTGGTCGGCAGCGGCCGAGACGATCTACACGCGCGCGTCCGACGAGGCGTTCTGGGAGGCCGAATCGCATCTCGCCGCGCTCGAGCGCCTGAAGGCCGGCGTGACGACCGGCGTGTCGCTGCTCGGCGGCGGCAATTCGATCATGCGCGTCGACGATCCGGTCTACGCGCGGCGCCATTGCGACGCGGTCGTGCGCACCGGTACGCGCTCGATCGTCGCGGTCGGCCCGTCGCGGCCGCCCGCGCCGCGTGCCTATACGCGCCACACGCCGGAGGGCAGCGACACGCGCGACATCGGTTTCGACACGATGTTCGACGTATGCGAGCGCATCGTCGACGAATGCCACGGCGATGCCGACGGCCGGATCCGCATCGCGCTCACGCTGCCCGTATACGGGCCCGAACACGATCCCGAGCTTGCGCGGTACGAGCACGACTTTCGCGACCAGGCCGCACGCTACGGCGCGCTCGCACGCGAGCGCGGGCTGACGTTCACGCAGGACGGCCACCGCGCGGGCACGCTCGCGTTCGCGCATCGCGAGCTCGGCTTGCTCGGCCCGACGTCGTTCATGTCGCACAGCATCGACCTGACCGACGACGACATCGCGGCGTGCGTCGAGACGGGCACCGCGATCGTCCACAACCCGAGCGCGATCATGTCGATCATCGGGCGCTGCCCGGTGCCCGAGCTGATCGATGCGGGCGTGACGGTGGCGATCGCGTCGGACGGTGCGGCGCCCGATCGCGGCTACGACATGTTCCGCCACATGTGGCAGTGCATGCATTACCACCGCCGGCATTTCCGCGACCCGGACGTGCTGCCGCACGGCAAGGTGCTGGAGATGGTGACGATCGACGCGGCGAAGGCGCTGTCGATCGATCACGAGGCCGGTTCGCTCGAAGCCGGCAAGCTCGCCGACATCATCCTCGTCGACCTGTTCCGGCCGCACATGATGCCGATGAACATGCCCGTGTATCGCGTGACGTGCTTCGCGAACGCGGCCGACGTGTGCATGACGATGGTGGGCGGACGGGTGCTGATGGAGGATCGGCGCGTGTTGTCGGTCGACGAGAGCGCGGTGCTCGAACGGGTCAACGAAGTCGCGGCAATCACGATCGAGCGCAGCGGGTTGCGTCATTTGCTCGACGAGCCGAAGACGCTGTGGGGGCGCAGCCGCTATTGAGCGGGCGGGTGGACGTTGTCGTGCGGTGGCGGGTTGGCGTGGCCGGCCTGTTCGTTCGGCAACGCCGCCGAATCGTTGGTGATGCTCCGGTCTGCCGACTCCAGTGTGGCCGGAATAACGACCGCATGGAATCTGTGCCATCGAGAGCGATCGTTGGCCTACTTCGTTCGCGACCGATAGAGCGTCGGCCAGTCGCCTCCTTGAACGCCGCCACACGTTTTCTGCTGCGACACAGTCGACATCCGGAACGCATGGCCGTCCCAGATCCAGCTGGCCTGAAAGCCGCAATCGGCCAGCCCGCGTCCCTTGCCGAAGGTGGACAGCGTGCCGGTAGCCGGGTCGAAGTCCGGTTCGACCAGTGAAGGGTCTGAAAAGCTCCCTTCAGGAATCGGCAGCTTGACGGGCTCCGGTTTTCCGCCGCCGATACGCGGGGCGATGAACACATCCGACGAACCCTGGTAGGCGCCCATGATGCATGGAAGAAACACGAGCGCGTTGTGCTTGTCGAGTGCATACGCTGCTTCATGGAGATAGCGCGACGCATTCTCCTCGCAACTGCTGGCATCCCGGATTCGTTTCGCGCGCGCGATCAGGTGTTCTTCTTCTTGATCGGACAACTGCGACGTGATCTTCCGCTTCGGTACGACGGGCAGTGACGGAGCAGGTGTGACCTGCGACGCAGGGGCAGGCCCCTTGCGGATCAACGCGGTAGTTCCCCCGATGCGCCCTTGCCGGTCATCGATACGCAGCAGCGCGGCGACCATGCCATCGAGCGGAACATAAGCGTCTGCATCCTCGCCGAACTGAAGCTTCGTGCCGTTGCGAAGCCGTGAGACGAAGGCCGCCACGGCCGCCGGTCGCGTGGTCGACAAAGTCGCTATCCCGTCGTCGAATTTCTCGCTCCAGGCCGAGTCGTCCAGCCGCAGCGGCGCGTCGTCGACGCGCAGGTCATCGAGATTGATGCTGGTGTTGGTGGCGACGCTCAGCCGTACCGTGAGCGCGCCGTTCGGCCCGGCTGAGCGAATGAAGCGCAAGTCTGCGCCGGTCTCGCCATCGTTCGCGAGACCCTTCGCCTCGCAGGTCAAACCGTTGTCGCAGGCGACCAGCCATGACTTGTAGGTGTCGTAGCTGGGCGCGCCGGGTGCCTGGGCAGGCGCTGCGCTGGCGGCGAGCGGCATGGCCGCGGTGGCGAAAAGCGCGACGAGCGCCGTGCCCACCGCAATGGCGCGAGTCTTCATGTGCTTCCACGGAGTTGAGGATGACGTGAATCGTAACGCAAGCGATGCGCCGGAAATGAAAGCATCCCGGAGTGGTGCTGCCTGAGTCGACGCAAAGGTCGAATCGTTTTACACACGTGCGCCTGACCATTTTTCGTTCCGGTTGCGTCGCAAACCCCGGATACTGTTCGATTGATTGCAACGCGCCGGCATGCCCGCGCCGGGGCCGGTTGTAACATGCGTGGTGGTGAATCGGAGCAACCCTGACGGAGCAAACACATGGAGCCGGTAGGTATCTATGCTTCTGTATCGATTGGCAGGACACAGTTGAGCCGATTCTATGCCGACTGGGGCGATGCGCTGATCGACGATGTTCGATGCATCCTGGGCATCAAGCCGGGGCTGCAGCCGGACAGTCAGGGCGGATTCGTGGATCCGGCAACCGGGTGGTATCACCATCCCGGCAACAAGCTGGTCATCCGGTATGACGCGGACACGGCGACGCTGTTCTATTTCTACCAGCTCGAATTACGCGATCCGGACAGCATGGCCGGCGTTCCATCCTTTCAGGCATTCACCCGCATTGCTGGGTATCGGGACGAAGCCGATGCGGACTATGTCGCGTTCTCGCCGAGTGCGCCGAATTTCCTGAGCGACCGGCTCTGGCGTGTCTATCAATTCACGCATGACGGGCTGCGCACGATTGCGATCGATGCACTTCCGGGCGATCGACAATGCGAGATGGACAGGTTGTCCTGGCAATACTACTGGGGGCCGATCGAAGCGATGTTCCAGAGGGCGGACCGACGCGAGGACGTTTCCTATTTCAATCACTTCTTTCCGCAGCATTGCCTTGATCGGCAGCTTCTGTCCTTGCTGAATGTCGACATGCCTATCGACGATCCGCGAATGACGCCGGCGCCTTATCCGCGCGGTTACTGAAGGCGCGTCAATCGCACCGCGTCTCGATCCACCGCCTCAGCGCCGATAGATGAATTCCAGATCGGTCGATTCCCCGACCTTGAAATCGTACGTACCGACACGCGTGAACCCTGCCTTCTCATAGAAGGCAATCGCCTTCGCGTTGCCGGACCACACGCCAAGCCATACCGGGCCGGGCCGCTCCGTTGCCAGATAGTCCAGTGCGGAGTCGAACAGGGCTCGCCCGGCGCCGGTTCCTTGCGTACCGCGCCGAAGGTAGATCTGATGGATCTCGCCCGAACCTTCTGCGACGTCCGGGTGCGGGAGCTTGCACGGCCCCGCGTGCGCATAGCCCACCAGCGTGCCGTCGTCGCTTTCAGCGACCCATGTGCGGCATTCGGGATCGTTGAGCTGGTCCGTGATCGTTTCTACCGAGTAGGTTCGAGCCTCGTACGCAGCCAGGTCGTTCGGCGGGTAGTCGATGCCGAATCCGTCCTGAAGAAAGGTTTCGCGAAACGTGTCGCGTTTCAATTCGGCAAGCGGGATGGCATCGGACAGGGTTGCAACGCGGATCAACATGAAGGATGGCTCGGTTCGTTGGTCGGGCAGACAGTTTAGCCCGGGTGAAGTCGGGCTCGCGCGCATCCGGTCGACCCGCGTGTACGGCGTGTGAAAGGTTGGGGGGAGCCTGACCGTCTCGGCGATCCGCACCACACGCTCCGTGGCCATGTCGATGACGAAGACGGTGGTTGACCTTCGGCGGACATGCTAGGATTTTCCGCAAACAACCTCGGAGACTGCCATGCCGTTCATCTGCGAAAACGTTGAATGCCGCGCCGTACTCGCTCGCGGGCAGGTCAGGCCCCATCAGGAGGACGCGGGCTGGTGCTTCTACTGCCCGGACTGCAAAGCCAGGAACGAGTTGATGTACGTCGACACGGCCGGCGGTGCTGTCGAACTGATTCAGCCGGAGCGCGCGAGCCCGCCGCACAAGGTGGTGGCGACGGCTCGACCGCTGGAGGACGGCAAGTACGCAGCGCAGCTGAGCGTTCAGCGGGCGCTTGCCGTGAAGGGGACGTATGCGGCCGAGGAACACTGGGATCAGCTCGGTGTGTTCGGCGACGCGCAGGAAGCCGTCGAGCATGCGAGGTCTTTCGCGACCGACCTACTGCAGCGAGCGGCGTAGTCGATATCGTTCGGTTAACGAAGAAGAGGCGTGCGCATTCATGCGTGACGCCTCTTCGTGTTGTCCGCTACGCGTCCGTCAGTTGTAGATATCGAACGAGAAATACTTCTTCGCGATCCGCTGGTACGTCCCGTCCTGGATCAGGCTCGCAAGCGCCTGGTTGATCTGCGTACGCAGCGCGTCGTCATCCTTGCGCACGCCGATCGCCGAACCCACGCCGAGCGTCTTCGGGTCGTGCAGCGGCGGCCCCGCGAATTCGAAGTTCGCGCCCTTCGCGGTTTTCAGGAAACCGAGGTCGGCCTGCACCGACGATTGCAGCGATGCATCGAGCCGTCCCGACAGCAGGTCCTGGTAGACGAGATCCTGCGTCTGGTACGTGCGGACGATCACGCCCTTCGGCTCCCAGTACGTGCGCGCGTAAGTCTCCTGCGTCGAACCCTGCTCGACGCCGACGCTCTTGCCCCGCAGCGATTCGGGCGTCGGCTGCAGGTTCGAGCCGCGCCGCGCGACGAGCCGGGGCGGAACGTTGTTGATCTTGTCGGTGAATGCGATCTGCGCGAGGCGCTTCTCGGTCACGCTCATCGACGACAGCACGCCGTCGAACTTGCGCGCCTTCAGCGCCGGGATCATCCCGTCGAACGCGTTCTCGACCCACACGCAGCGCACCTTCATCCGTTCGCAGATCGCATTGCCGAGATCGATGTCGAAACCGACGAGCTTGCCGTCGGGCGCGAGCGATTCGAACGGCGCATAACTGGGGTCGACGCCGAGGCGCAGGACTGCCGGGTCCTTCGCGGCGGCGGCGCCTGCCGTCAGCGCGAGCGCAATGGCGAGAACGAGCTTTTTCATGATTGTCTCCAATACCGGTCGATGTTGTATGTGGTGAAGCGAACTGGCGGCCGACAGGCGTGACTGCCCGCGCCCGGCCACGCGCGGGGGCGGCTGGACGCTTTGCCGGAAGCGGCCGGCGAAGCGTCCGGATTCGAAAGGGGGCTTTAGCGGGCGGCGCCGGTGAGGCGCGCCATGCTGTGCCGGTAGCCGGCGGGCGAGAACACGGCGTTCAGCGCGGCCATCGCGGCGATCACGCCGAGATGCATCCACCAGGCGGTCGCGAAGCCGCCGCCCGCGTCGCGCAGCCAGCCGATCAGCCAGGGGCTCGCCGCGACGGTCAGGAAGCCGATGCCCTGCACGAACGCGGCGAGCGCGCCCGCGAGCCGCGCATCGGGCAGGTGGTCGAGCGTGACGATCAGGCTCATCGAGAAGAAGCCCCCGAGACCGAGGCCGACGCATGCGACCCAGAACCACGGCGCGAACGCCGGCAGCGTCGCGAACCCGGCGAAGCCGGCCGCCTGCAGCGCGAGCGTGAGCCACAGCACGGCGCGGCGGTCGGGCGAACCTTTGGCGAGCAGCGGCATCGCGAGCGCGCCGGTCGCCTGGAACAGCGCCATCCACGCGAGCAGGTTGCCGCTCGCTTGCGGGCTCATGCCGATGCTGCGGTAGAACGCGGGCAGCCATGCGACGAGGCTGGCGTAGCCGCTGTTGCTGAGCCCGAAGAACAGCGCGAGCTGCCACGCGCGCGGAATGCGGGCGAACGCGGCGAGCGGCGCTGTCGCGGCCGTCGCGTGCGCGGCGTCGGGCGGTGCCTTCGCGCGCCACAGCGCGAGCGTGACGAGCGCGGGCACGGCCCACACGGCGAGCGCGAGATGCCAGCCGCCGTGCGCGGCGAGCCACGGGCTCGCGACCGCGCCGAAGGCGCCGCCGCCGACCAGCGCGGCCGAATAGAGGCCCATCGCGAGCGGCAGCCGGCCGGCGAACCAGCGCTTCGCGAGGCCGGGCACGAGCGCCTGGACCACCGCGACGCCGGCGCCCGCGACGATGGCGGTCGCGATCAGGCCGGCGCTGCCGCCCGTCCACAGGCGCGCCGTGCAGCCTGCCGCGATCAGCGCCAGCGCGACGGTCAGCGCACGCTGCTCGCCGACGCGTCGCGCGAGCCCGACACCGACTCCGGCGACGATACCCATCAGCACGAACGGCAGCGTGGTCAGCAGCGCGGCCGCGCGAAAGCCGAGGCCGGTGTCGGCGCGCACGACGTCGAGCACGGGGCCGAACGCGGTCAGGAGCGGACGCAGGTTGAGGCCGGCCAGCACCAGCAGCGCGAGTGCGCCATAGGACACGGAAGCCGCATGCGGGCGGCGGACAGCTTGCGCAGTGCCGGGGTCGGACATCGGGATGCTCCAGGGAGGGGCCGGTGGCCCTGTGATGCGATGCCGAAAGGGTAAGCGCGCGCTACGCCAGGTGAAAATTAAATATTCGACTGGGAATCAGTGCGGAATGCGATGGCCAGGCGGAGTGGGCTTGCCGTCGGTCATCGAGGCTCGATTGGCTTTGGCGTTGGAGGTGTTGCCCGTCAGAACCCGGGATCGCTGCCCCGAGGCTGACAATCGACGCGCCGATAGTGACGGCGCGTCGCACAATCAAGGAGATTCGTCGTTTGTTGAAGAGGGCGATTGTTACGCGAATCGCTAAATTTCGTATTTCTCGCGGGCCGCGACAAGCGCCCGAATGCGCGCGCGATCGTCCGCCGTCTCCGGCGTAAAGATCACGAGCGTCTGGTCGGGCCGGCCGCTCACGGCGAACGCCGAGTATTCGAGTGCGATTCGCCCGACGGCAGGATGGTGGATCTCCTTGGTCCCTTCCTCGTGCGAGCGGATATCGTGGTCGCGCCACAGCGCGTCGAACTCGGCGCTCGTCGCGCGCATTTCGTCCACGAATGCCTGCACGGCCTGCGTCGCGCCGCCGCGCGCGACGTCGGCGCGAAACGCGCCCACCGCGAACTGCGCGACGCGTGCCCAATTCGCTTGCACGCCGCGCACGTGCGGATCGACGAAGATGAGCCGCAGGATGTTGCGCCGTTCCGGCGATAGCGTCGCGTAGTCGGTCAGCGTCGCGGCCGCCGCGTTGTTCCACGCGACGACGTCCCACGTCGCCGAGCGCACGATCGCGGGGCTCGCGTCGAGCGAATCGAGCACGTGCTGCACGCGCGGCGACACGTGGTCGGTCGCGTGATAGCGCACCTCGGGCGGATGGCCGACACCGATCAGGAACAGGTGCTCGCGTTCGGCATCGTTCAGCAGCAGCGCGCGGGCGAGCCGGTCGAGCACGTCGGCCGACGGCGCGCCGCCGCGCCCCTGTTCGAGCCACGTGTACCACGCGGCACTCACATGCGCGCGCTGCGCGACTTCCTCGCGCCGCAGGCCCGGCGTGCGGCGCCGCGTGGCTGGCAGCCCGAGCGCGGCGGGGTCGAGTTTCTCGCGGCGGTCCCGCAGGTACGCGCCGAGCAGGTTGTCGGGGGCGTCAGCCATATCCTGTTAGTTCGTTTACCGGTAAACCGTCACGACTTCACCGCGAGCGGCCGTCGACAGATAGTAAGCCTCCATGCCATCCGGAGGTACTGAACATGCGTGTCTTTGTTACTGGAGCGTCGGGATTCGTCGGCTCTGCCGTGGTTGCCGAACTCGTGGCCGCCGGGCACTCGGTGCTCGGCCTCGCGCGGTCCGACGCGGCCGCCGCGTCGGTTGCGGCGGCGGGGGCCGACGTCCATCGCGGGTCGCTGGAGGATCTCGACAGCCTCACGCGCGGCGCCGAAGCCGCCGATGCGGTGATCCACACGGGATTCAATCACGACTTCTCGCGCTTCGCGCAGAACTGCGAACTCGACCGTCGCGCGATCGAGACGATCGGCGCGGCACTCGCGGGCTCGGCGCGGCCGCTGGTCGTCACGTCGGGCCTCGCGCTCGTCGCGCCAGGGCGTGCGGCGACGGAAGACGATCCGCACGTGCCGGTGTCGTCGGTCTATCCGCGTGCGTCGGAAGCGGCAGCGGTCGCCCTGGAGGCGAGCGGCGTGCACGCATCGGTCGTGCGTCTGCCGCCGTCGGTGCACGGCGACGGCGATCACGCCTTCGTGCCGCGCCTGATCGCGTTCGCGAGGGAGAAGGGGGTATCGGCCTTCGTCGGCGATGGCGGCAACCGCTGGCCTGCCGTGCACCGGCTCGATGCGGCGCGCGTGTACCGGCTCGCGGTCGAACGCGGCGCGGCCGGCGCGCGTTATCACGCGGTCGACGATACGGGCGTGCCGTTCCGCGACATCGCGGACGTGATCGGCCGGCGGCTCGACGTGCCGGTCGTCGCGAAAACGGCGGCCGAAGCCGGCGAGCACTTCGGCTGGTTCGCGATGTTCGCGGGGATGGATGCGCCGGCAACGAGTGAGCGCACGCGCGCATCGCTCGGCTGGGCGCCGACGCAGCCGGGGCTGCTGGCCGATATCGACCGGCCGCAGTATTTCGAAGGCTGAGCCGGCGGCGGTCGTGCGGCCGCTTGCAACGGCCGCGCCCGCCGCCCGCGTGACCCCTTTCAGACCGCGACGACGATCTTCCCGACCTGCGCGCCGGCTTCCCTGTATCGATGCGCGTGCACGATGTCGTCGAACGCGCATGTGCAATCGATCAGCGGCTTCAGCGTGCGCGGCCGCCCGCCGGGTCGCGCGTCATTCGACCGGACGCAGATCCTGAAGCAGCGTCGGCACGAGCTCCGACACGGTCGGATGGATGTGCATCGCGCGGCTGATCGTCGTGTACGGCGCACCCGCGGCCATCACGTCGAGCATCCCGTGCACGACTTCATCGCCCGTCACGCCGAGGATCGTCGCGCCGAGGATCGCATGGTTGTCCGCGTCGACGATCACCTTCATGAACCCCAGGCTTTCGCCTTTTTCCACCGCGCGGCCGACACGTGTCATCGGGCGCGTGCCGACGAGCAGCCGGCGGCCCGTCTGCTTCGCTTCCGCGAGCGTCATGCCGACGCGGCCGAGCGGCGGATCGACATACATCGCGTACGCCGTGATGCGGTCGGACACCTTGCGCGGATCGTTATCGAGCAGGTTGGCCGCGACGATCTCGTAGTCGTTGTAAGCGGTATGCGTGAACGCGCCGCGCCCGTTGCAGTCGCCGAGCGCCCAGATGCCGGGCACGTTCGTGCGCAACTGCTCGTCGACCTCGATGTAGCCGCGCGCGTCGGTCGCGACACCGGCACGGTCGAGCCCGAGATCGTCGGTATTCGGCACGCGTCCGACCGCGAGCAGCAGGTGCGAGCCCGCGACCTCGCGGCCGCCGCCCGCGCAGTCGAGGCCGACCGCGATGCCGTCGCCGTCGCGCCGTGCGCTCAGGCAGGTCGCATCGAGCTGCACGTCGATCCCTTCGCCTTCGAGGATCTCGCGCACGGCCTGCGACACGTCCTCGTCCTCGCGGCGGATCAGGCGCGGGCCCTTCTCGACGATCGTGACCCGCGACCCGAAGCGGCGATACATCTGGCCGAATTCGAGCCCGACGTAGCTGCCGCCGACGATCACGAGGTGCGCGGGCAGGAAGTCGACGTCCATCATCGTCGAGTTGGTCAGGTACGGCACCGTGTCGAGGCCCGGCATCGCGGGCACCTGCGCGCGCCCGCCGACGTTGATGAAGATGCGTTCCGCCTCGAGCAGCGCGTCGCCCACGCGCACCGCATCGGCGCGCTCGAAGCGGGCGTGACCCTGAAACACGGTGGTGTTCGCGAGTCCGCGCACCCATTGCTCGACGCCGTGGTTCGAGCGGCCGGAGATCTGGTCCTTGCGCGCCTTCACGGCTTTCATGTCGACGGTGACGGGGCCGCCGACCGACACGCCGTATTCGCCGGCCCGCCGCGCGAGGTGCGCGGCGTACGCGCTCGCGATCAGCGTCTTGGTCGGGATGCAGCCGGTGTTCACGCAGGTGCCGCCGAAGCGGCCGCGCTCGATGATCGCGACCTTCATTCCGGCGGCGGACAGCCGCGCGGCGAGTGGCGGCCCGGCTTGCCCGGTGCCGATGACGATCGCGTCGAAGTGTTGCGTCATGACGTCCTCCTGTGCGGGTGCAGCGAGGGAACGCGTGCGGGCGAGCCGCGTGCGAGGCCGGCGCACGGTCGCGCGACGGCGAGCGCCTATGGTAGTCCTGTTGGCGTGCGCTCGCGAGCGCCGGCGGGGCGGAGGCGGCGACGCGTGCCCGGGCCCGGCCGTACCCGCGCCGGCCAGTGTGCGATGCAAGCGGTCGCGACGCGTTGCGCCGGCCGCGTCAGTCCTTGCGTTGCCACTGACCGAACGACACCGGCCGGTGCGCGTCGGCGCGCGTGACGGTGACGTGATCGGGCTGGTCGTCGAGCGGAAACGATTCGGTGACGATCCGGTTCGAAAACACCCAGCCATGCGTGTGCGGGTCGTAGCGGAACGTCACGTAGTCGGTCCAGTGCTGTCCGCACGCGACGAAGTTCTGCACGGTGAAGTAGCGGCCTTTCACCGCGAAGCCGTTGTCGGCGGCATCGTCGGGATCGAACGGATCGCACTGGCCGCCTTCGTTCGCGCGCAGCACGACCTGGTCATTGCGCGCGGCGAGCCGGAACGCGTGGTCGGCCTGCTCCTCGAAGATCAGCAGCGGGCGCGGCGACGGCTGCTCGCGCGTATCGACCGCCCGGTGCACGACGACGAGGAAGCTGTGCCGTCCGTTGTCGAGATCCGGCCCGGCTTGCGCGAGCAGCGGCTGGTAGCCGGCCGGCAACTGCGCGGCGATCGACTTCGGCAGGTCGCCGGCGCGGGCGCCGGGCGAAAGCGCGGCGAGCAGCGGGGCGAGCACGATGGGCAGGTGGAAAACGCGCATGACGGGGTGTCCGGTCGAAAAGAGGAAGAGGGTGGCCGATCGCGCGGGGCGACAACTCCCGCCCGCGCAACGCGGTGCCCGGCACCGGATTGAACGCGACGGGCGGCGCGGATCTCGATCATGGCGGGCGGCGCGACTGACGGGAAAGAGGGCCAGCATAGCAGCGCAAGGCGGCTTTCGGCCATGCGCGAGGCGTGCCAGAATCGGCGGCTCGACCGTCGGACACGACACGCAGGCGCCGGCGCTTCGGCGTCGCTCACCAAGGAGATTTCGATGACCGCATCGGCTGCCGTACTCGCCATCCTGGCTGCGCTGTTTCTCGGCGCGATGATTCCGGGCCCGAGCTTCGTGCTGGTTGCCCGCAATGCGATCGGGCTGTCGCGCCGCGACGGGCTGGCCACCGCGCTCGGCATGGGCATCGGCGGCATCGTGTTCGGCGGCGTCGCGCTGGCCGGGCTCTATACGCTGCTGCAGGCCGTCGAATGGCTGTACGTGGGCCTCAAGGTGGCGGGCGGCGCGTACCTGATCTACATGGCGTCGAAGATCTGGCGCGGCGCCGACCGGCCGATCGCGATGGACGATCCGCGGGCGATGGGCGGCGGCAGCGCGCGCAAGTCGTTCTGGACGGGCCTCACGACCCAGCTCAGCAACCCGAAGACGGCGATCTGGTACGGCAGCATCTTCGCGGCGCTGCTCCCGCAGCATCCGCCGCTGTGGTGCTATCTGGCGCTGCCGCCGCTCGTGTTCGGCGTCGAGTTCGGCTGGTACACGATCGTCGCGCTGTGTTTCTCCACGCGTCGGCCGCGCGAGCTCTACCTGCGCGCGAAGAAGTGGGTCGACCGCGTCGCGGCCGGCGCGATCACGCTGCTCGGGCTGCGGCTGATCCTGACCGCGCCGAAAGCAGGAATCTGAGCGCTTCCATTCCTGATCTGCATCGCACGGCGGCCGGCCATTCCAGCGGCCGGCCGCCGGCGCGCACCGCGCGTCGGCATCAGGCTTCGCTGAACCGCTCCAGCAGCGCCGCGAACCGCGCGTCGTCGGGAAACACCTTCACTTCATAACGCACCGGGCGATGCCCGGTGGCCGTCATCAGGTCGCCGCACGTGTTCAGCAGCTCGGCCATCGGCACGTAGGCCGACTGTCCGGTCGACTCGCGATGGAGCGCGACGATATCCGTCTCGGGCAGCAGCGTGTGCACGCCGTCGCTCCATACGCCGACGCTGAACAGGCTGCCGTCCTGGCGCTTGTACACCGAGTAGGTCGCCACGAAAACGTCGGTGCCGTCGCGTTCATGCGCGTCGTCGAGGAGCATCCGCTGATCCTGGTAGTCGCCCGCGAGCTCGCCGATGCGCAGCGCGGCCAGCTTCGTGTCGAGCCCTTCCGGCACGAAACGCCGCCACGCGGTGCCGTCCCAGCGCAGCATCAGCGGCGGCAGCGGGCGCGGCTGCGCCTGCGCCTGTTCGGCGAGGTCGACCATGGCGGCGAGCCCGGCCGGATTGCGGTCGCCGGTGAGCAGCAGCACCGCGCGGTTCGGTGCCATCACGACCGGCGCGCCGGCGATCGGCTGCCGGTGGAGCAGGTCGGTCAGCAGCAGCCGCGCCGCGTCGTAGTAATCGTTGAATTGCGACAGGAACACCCCGTTCGGCAGCGCGGCCCACGGCGCCGACGATTCGGCCCGCAGGTTGTCGATCGCGATCTCGCATGCGTCGTCGAACGAGACGCCCCATTTGTCGAGCGTCGAGGTCGGCAGGCGCGCGATGTTGAACTCGCCGTCGTACGCGATGCCGATTTCGATGTTCTCGCACAGCGGCCGGAATGCGAGTTCCGTTACGCCGGGCTGCCCGGCCAGTTGCAGCGCGGTCACGCCGCGCTCGGTCGCGCTGCGGATTATGGGCCGCAGCTGCGCGCGTGCGGCTGCGAAATCCTCGGGGATCTCGTGCTGCATCATCGCGTTCGCCTGCCGTTTCAGCACGGTGTCGCGCTCGGACGGCTTCGCGGCCGCGTAGTCGCGGAACAGGTTGTGCAGGTTGATGATGGTCGACGGAGCATCCGACTGGACGAGACAGCCTTTCTCGTCCTCGTGGCGCCAGGTGCGCGTGTCGCCCGATGCGCGGAGCGTGGCGATCAGGCGTTCGGCGAAGGCCTGCGGGGTCGGCGGTTTGCCGAAACGGTCGCGCAGGCGCGTGACGAGGTTGGCAAGCATCGTGTGCGGTCGGGCCGGGCCCGTTTGTTGTTCGTTGTGGGTCGGTGGCACCCGGTCTCGGGGGCGCAGCCCGCGGCCGGCACGCGTGGCCCGACGGGTGCTGCGATGGTAGCGCAACGCGGCGGGTCTCGGCGGCCCGAATTCGCAACCGGCGGGCGATGCGGCGGCGGGCAAGGGCGGCAGAACCGTCGCGGCAGCAGCCCTCGGCTGCCTGCCAAGCCTTGTGTGGCGGGCGTTCGCGAGTGCCGCACGCGCCACCGGGCGGTGGCGCTTCCCCGATTCTGGCGGTCGACCTCCCGGCGACGTGTAAACTGCTGCCTTTTTTGACGGTTTGCAGCATGGTGCAAGCACCTCCGCGCCCGGCGCTGAGCGGCCCGGCGCTCGTCCGGCTGCTCGCGCGCCTGGCCGACGCCGACGTCGCGGAATCCCGGCAGACGCTGTCCGACCGGCTGAGCCAGTGGCTCGGCTGGACCGACGCGATCACGCTGTCGTCCGCGCTGAATGCGAGCCCGCCCGGCGTCGCGGCCGGCGTGCGCGGCTACGACGCCGAGCGCGACTGCGCACGCGTGCGCCACGAGCTCGCGCAGGCGATCACGGCCGCCAACCGGCCGCGTGCGCGGCGCCGGCCCGGCGATCCGCCGCCGCCGGCCGCCGACACGGCCGATTTCGCGGACTTCCGCCAGCGTTACCTGTCCCTGCAGCAGGACATGGAAACGGCGATCGGCCAGTTGCGTGGCCGCCTGCGGGTCGCGCTCGCCGCGTGCTCGTCCGGGATGGCGCGGCTCGCGACGCTCGACGCGATCATGGAGCGCGTGCTCGGCGCGCGCGAGCGCAGCCTGCTGTCGGCCGTGCCCGCGCTGCTCGGTGCGCGCTTCGGGCGGCTGCGCGACGCGGAGCGGCAGGCGCTGGCCGATGCCGAATCGGCAGCCGCAGCCGCAGCGGAATCCGCGGCCGCGGTTGATCCCGCCGATGACGGCGCGGCGATCGTCAACAGCCCGGCCGTCGCGGCGATCGTGCCCGGCGCATGGCTCGATACGTTTCGCGACGAGATGCAAAGCATCCTGCTTGCCGAACTCGAAGTCCGGTTTCAAACGGTAGACGGGCTGCTCGCGGCCCTTCGCACCTGCTAATCAACACGCTATGTCCAGAATTCGCCTTGATCTCGTTGTCTTCGTCGCCGGTCTGCTCGCTGTGGGCTGGATCGGCGTCGGCTATGTCGCGTCGAACCCGCTGGCGTCGGCCGTCACGCTGCTGATCGCCGCGTGCTACGTCGCCGGCGCATGGGAACTGCTGCGCTACCGGCAGGCCACCGCCACGCTGTCGCACGCGGTCGCCGGCCTGACCGAGCCGCCCGCGAAGCTCGACACGTGGCTCGACACGCTGCACCCGGGCCTGCGCGGCGCCGTGCGCGCGCGGGTCGAAGGCGCGCGCGTCGCGCTGCCGGGCCCGTCGCTCACGCCTTATCTCGTCGGCCTGCTCGTGCTGCTCGGCATGCTCGGCACGCTGCTCGGGATGGTCGTCACGCTGAAGGGCACGGGCGCCGCGCTCGAAAGCGCGACCGATCTCGACGCGATCCGCGCGTCGCTGATCGCGCCGGTGAAGGGCCTCGGCTTCGCATTCGGCACGTCGATTGCCGGCGTCGCGGCGTCCGCGATGCTCGGCCTGCTGTCCGCGCTCGTGCGCCGCGAGCGGATCGACGCGGCCCAGCAGCTCGACGCGAAGATCGCGACGACGCTGCGTGTGCACTCGTCCGCGCACCAGCGCGACGAATCGTTCCGGCTGCTGCAGCGCCAGGCCGACGTGATGCCGGCGCTGGTCGACCGCCTGCAGACGATGATGACGTCGCTCGAGGCGCGCAGCGTCGCGCTGCACGATCGCCAGATCGAAAGCCAGCAAGCGTTCTTCGATCGGACCGAGCGCGCGTATGCGGGCCTCGCGTCGAATGTCGGGGACGCGCTGAAGGAAAGCGCCGCCGAAAGCGCGCGCGTGGCCGGTGCCGCGCTGCAGCCGGTCGTCGCCGCGACGATGACGGGGCTCGCGCAGGAGATGGCCGCGCTGCGCGACACCGTGACGGGCGCCGTGCAGCGTCAGCTCGACGGGCTGACGGACGGCTTCGAGAAGACCACCGGCAACGTGACGGCCGTCTGGAGCCGCGCGCTCGACGAACAGCGCCGTGCGGGCGATGCCGTCGCGCAGCAGTTGCAGACGACGCTCGGCCAGTTCACCGAGACCTTCGCGCAGCGTTCGACGGACCTGCTCGACGGCGTCGCGACGCGCCTCGAATCGACCGAAAGCCGCCTGTCGGATGCCTGGCGCGATGCGCTGGCGCGCCAGGAGCAGGTCGGCGAGACGCTGGCCGGCCAGCATGCGCGTGCGCTGGGCGAGGCCGCCGCGACGTTCGAACGCCATTCGGGCGCGACGCTTGCCGCGATGCGCGAGTCGCACGCGGGGCTACAGACCGAGCTGGCCGCGCGCGACGAACGGCGCCTCACCGCGTGGAACGAATCGCTGGCCGCGATGGCCGCGAAGCTCGGCGACGAATGGCAACGCGCAGGCGAGCACAGCGCGGGCCGTCAGCAGGAAATCTGCGATGCACTCGCGCAAACGACGCGCGACCTGACTGCACAGGCTTCGGCTTTCGAACAGCGCTCGAACGACCTGCTGTCGACGATTCGCGAGTCGCACACGGGTTTGCAGACACAACTGGCCGCCCGCGACGAACAACGCCTCACCGCGTGGAACGAATCGCTGGCCGCGATGGCCGCGAAGCTCGGCGACGAATGGCAGCGTGCGGGTGTACACAGCGCGGGCCGTCAGGAGGAAATCTGCGATGCACTCGCGCAAACGACACGCGACCTGACCGCACAGGCTGCAACGTTCGAACAACGCTCGAACGACCTGCTGTCGACGATCCGCGATTCGCACACGGGCCTGCAGACGCAACTGGCCGCGCGCGACGAAGAACGCCTCACCGCGTGGAACGAATCGCTGGCCGCGATGGCCGCGAAGCTCGGCGACGAATGGCAGCGTGCAGGCGTGCACAGCGCAGGCCGTCAGCAGGAAATCTGCGACGCACTCGCGCAAACGACGCGCGACCTGACCGCACAGGCTGCAACGTTCGAACAACGCTCGAACGACCTGCTGTCGACGATCCGCGAGTCGCACACGGGCTTGCAGACGCAACTGGCCGCCCGCGACGAACAACGCCTCGCCGCGTGGAACGACTCGCTCGCCGCGATGGCGGCCGCGCTGCGCGACGAATGGGCGCACACGAGCGCGCAGGCCGCGACGCGCCAGCAGGACATCTGCGACACGCTGGCCCGCACCGCGAACGACATCACCGCGCAGGCGCAGGTGCATGCGAGCGACACGATCAACGAGATCGCGCGCCTCGTGCAGGCTGCGTCGGAGGCGCCGAAGGCCGCGGCCGACGTCGTCGCCGAACTGCGCCAGCGCCTGTCCGACAGCCTGGTGCACGACACCGCGATGCTCGAGGAACGCAGCCGCCTGCTCGCGACGCTCGAAACGCTGCTCGGCGCGGTCAATCACGCGTCGACCGAACAGCGCACCGCGATCGACGCGCTCGTCAGCACGTCGGCCGACCTGCTCGACCGCGTCGGGGCGCGCTTCAACGACACCGTCGACGCCGAAACGCGCAAGCTCGACTCGGTGGCCGCGCAAGTCACGGCGGGCGCGGTCGAAGTCGCGAGCCTCGGCGATGCGTTCGGGATGGCCGTGCAGGTATTCGGCGAGTCGAACGACAAGCTGCTGACCCATCTGCAACGCATCGAGGCCGCGCTCGAGAAGTCGCTCGCGCGCAGCGACGAGCAGCTCGAGTACTACGTCGCGCAGGCGCGCGAGGTGATCGACCTGAGCATGATGTCGCAGAAGCAGATCGTCGAAGACCTGCAGCAGCTCGCCGGTCGGCGGGCGTCCGTCGGAGCGTAACGCATGCACGACGAAATCGACGGCGGCGCGTCCTCCGCGCCGGTGTGGCCCGCGTTCGCCGACCTGATGTCGGTGCTGCTCGGCGCGTTCGTGCTGATCCTCGTCGGCGTGATCGGCATGCAGTTGCAGCTCACGTCGAAGCTCGAGGAAGCCGTGCGCGCGCGCCAGCAGGAAGCGCAGCAGCGCAAGTCGCTCGAGCAGGCGCTCGCCGGGCCGCTCGCGGCCGGCCGCGTGACGCTCGTGAACGGACGCATCGGCATCAGCGGCAACGTGCTGTTCGCGCTGAACTCCGACCAGTTGCAGCCCGCCGGCCGCGACCTGCTGAAGACGCTGGCCGCACCGCTCGCCGCCTACCTGAAGACACGCGACGAGATCCTGATGATCAGCGGCTTCGCTGACGACCAGCAGGTGCATGCCGGCAACCGCCAGTTCGCGGACAACTGGGAACTGTCGGCCAAGCGCGCGTTGACGGTCACGCGCGCGATGATCGACGCCGGCGTGCCGGCGTCGTCGGTGTTCGCGGCCGCGTTCGGCTCGGAACAGCCGGTCAGCTCGAATGCGGACGATGAAGGCCGCGCGAAGAACCGTCGCGTGGAGATCGCGCCGGTGCCGCGCAAGTCGGCATCGAACGGAGGGAACGCGAAGTGACCGACGACGCGACGCATGTTCGCGCGACACTCGACGCATGGCGCGAGCAGGGCGCCGACCGGCTCGACCCCGTGCGCTTTCTCCGGATCGACGCGCTCGAGCGGCGTGCGGCTGCGCTCGAAGGCAACGCGCGCGGGCTGCTCGACGCGCGGCTCGCCACGCTGATCGAAGGCTTCGCGGCGGTCGTCGCGCGGGCCGACGAAGCGAAGGCCGCCGCGGGCGACACCGCGCAAGCCGCCGATGGTGCGGCCGGACGCGGCCCGTCGCTGGCGGCGCTCGTCGAGCGGCTCGGCCGCGATGCGCAGGCCGACCGGCGCGGGCTCGATCCGGAGCTGGTCGACTACTTCCGCACGATGTGGTCGAAGGTCCGCACCGAACAGCAGTACCGCCAGTCGCTCGACCAGGTGCCGCGCAACGCGGGGCCGCTCAATTCGAACAGTCTCGTGCACCGGTCGCTCGCGACGATGCGCGAGCTGTCGCCGGAATATCTGCAGCAGTTCCTGTCGTACGTCGATGCGCTCGCGTGGCTCGAGGATCTCGCCGGCGGCGGCGCGCAGCCCGAGAAGGAAGCACCGCGCGCGAAGACCGTGAAGAAGAGCGCGCGCGCCAAGACCCGGTAGCGCGCGAGCACGCACCGTTGCCGCCGCGCGCCGGTCACATCGACGTCAGGCCCGACGCCGGCGCGCTTTGATAGCGGGCCGCGCTGATGAATTTCGAGAAGCGTTCGCACCAGATCACGACCGACGTGTATTGCGCGGGATTCACGTCGTCAGGAAGCGCCATGACGAAATTGCCGAATGTCTTCAGGTCGCCCACGCGTACGGCGCGCGCCTTGATCGCGAGGAACGACGCTCGCGTGTCGACGAAGGCCGGCACGAGATAGAGCTTGTAGTCGGGGCCCGGTGCGATGTCGCCCTCGAACGCGATCGACGAATCGGTGACGGTCAGCTTGCCGTCCGCCCAGTGCAGCGCGTCGCTGCCCGGCAGGTTGCGTTCGAAGCGGCCGGTATGGCGCGCGTTTTCCGCGGCCACTTGCAGTTCGACGGCGCTTGCGCCTTCCGTCGCCGTGAGGATCGGCAGCACGTAGATGCCCGCGGCGAACGCCGCGAGCCCCGTCGCGAGATGCGACGCGATCAGTATCCAGATTCTGGTTTTCATGTCGGACCCTTTGAACGAAAACGGAGGGTGGCGCCGGGCCACATGCCGGTAGTCGCGCGGGCCGGCGGAATCTGACAGCCGATCGGGTTTTCGTTCAACACGCCGTTACAGGCCGTTCCTGCCGGCGTGCCGCGTGGGACCTGCACCGTGACGCGACGCCGGATTTCTTCTTCGGCGAGTGTCATCTTTGCGCACGCGGCGCGACTCACTCTCCGTCGACAACATCGTCGATGCTCAGGAGAGATCAGATGAACAAGCTTGCTCTGTATGTTCTCGCGACGGTTGCCGCGACCGTTTCCGTTTCCGTTTCCGTGTCCGCGTGGGCCGCGCCGCAGTCCACCGTGACACGCGCGGAGGTGAAGGCCGAACTGGCCGCCCTGCGTGCGGCCGGCTACCGCCAGAACGGCGAAGACCCGTACTATCCGGCGCGGCTGGCGGAGGCGTTGAAGAAGGTCGGTTCGACCGGCACGTCGGCGGCCGATACCAGCGGATACGGAATGGCAGCACCGGCCGCGAGCGAATCGGGTTCGATGGCGGCCGACAGACCGATCTATCGCGGACGATGATCCGTGCCGGACGTTGCGCCCGTCGACGGGCGCGGCGTCCGATTAATCCGGACTGCGATGGACTTCCGGTTACGCAACATCAGCGTGCTGGCGTGCCTTCGGCGATCTCCGCGCCGAGCGCGTGCAACGCCTCGACCAGCGCCGCCGCGAACGGCGGATGCGCGGCGATGCCGGCCGCGTCGAGCTGGCTGCCGAGGATCGGGAGCGAGATCGACGCGCGCTCGACGATGCGCGCCGACATCACCGACAGCGTTTCCCGCAGCGCCGCGTCCGCATGCGTCGCGCGCGGCGATGCGTTCAGCACCGCGACCGGCTTGTACACGAACGCTTCGCATCCCACGACCCAGTCGAGCGCGTTCTTCATCACGCCGGTCACGCCGTGCGCGTATTCCGGGCTCGCGATCAGCACGCCGTCGGCGGCGTTCAGGCGATCGATCAGGTCGCGCACCGCGGCGGGCGACGGATATTCCGCGTCGGGGTTGAACAGCGGAAATTCGCCGAGGCGATCGAAGCGCGTGATGTGCGTCCCGGGCGGCGCGACGCGTGCCGCCGCATCCAGCAGCGCCGCGTTATACGACTGCGCACGCAGGCTGCCGCATAACGCGACGAGGTCGATGCGGCGCTCGGAATCGGGTTGGAGTTCGGTAGCCATCGAGGAGCGTGTCGTTGGGTGGTTTGCGCGATAGGGGCGCGCCGGCCCGACGGATTATCGCATCGGTGCACGGGCGGAGTGACGCGCTTGGGCGCCCCCGTGCAAGCGGTGCGGTTCGCGCCTTTCCCGCGGAAATCCCGGGTGGCGACATTCTGCGGCAACGACGTCGGCCATCCCGGCCGCGCGCGCGAATGCGCCGATTTCCCACCCGTTGCCGAGCAGCAGACGACGCGTATGCAGCGCGCCGTGCACGTCGTCGGCAACGGCTTCGCCGAGATAGCGCAGCGCGCGGCCTTCGATGTCGACGAAGCCGTGTCGATAGTCATGGGCCAGCGCGGTCCACAGCTGCGCCGCGCCGATCGACTGACGTGCGCCGCTGATCAGGCACAGGCCGGCGTCGAGTCCCCAGCGATACAGCGTCGTCGCGAGGCCCTTGCGTTGCGCGGATCCGCGCAGCCGCGTGTGCGGCGCGCGCAGGTAGCGGTCGGCGCGACGCGGGATTTCGGGCAGGCGGTTGAACACCGTATAGCCGGCGAGCTGGCGCGCGGCCGGATCCTCGACGTACAGGAAGTATTCGCCGTCGGCCTCGCGGTGGCGGACGATCAGGCCGGAGCGGCCGAGCGCGACGGCCGGCAGGCCGTGCAGGCGATGGCCCGGCTGGTGCAGGCGTGCGTAGAGCGAGTCGAGTTCATCGTCGATGTCGTGCTGGGAATGCTGTACGTCGATGCGCATGGCAAAAGGCGCCCGTCCCGGGCGGTCCGAGAAAGTGGTTCATCGCAAGAGGGGAGAGGAATGGGTGCGGCCCCCGGGCCCGGCGAAGCGAGCCGGGGCCGCGAATCAGCTGGGGATGTGCTGGAAACCGGCGGCGATCGCGGCGAGGCCCGCGATGCAGAGTGCGAACAGGATCAGGACTTTGTGAATCACGTCTCTCTCCTCATGAATGCGCGGCGCCGAAGGGCGGTGCCGCGGAGACGGTGACGGCGGGCACGGCCCGCGCGGCCGTCGTGCGCGACGACGGTCGGGTGTCCGGGCGACCGATCGGGCGCGGACGGCCAGCACCATACGCGAGGCGCCGGGAGCGGGCAATCGTATCGGTGGAGAAAAGTGACGAAACGCGGAGAATCGCATCGTTTCGCGACAATTGGCCGCATGGGAGCGCGCCGTAGCCTGAGCGGCGGGCCGGCTGGACAGTCGCTGCCGTGCACCGCGCGCCCGGCTGGTGCCGGCCTGGCGAACCGACTACACTGCACGGTCAACGCAAAACGCACCACGCAAGGATTCCTCCATGGGAGCTGGCCCGTCCACGGATCGCTGAGCCGCAACGACCTTCGTCAACCGGTCGTTGCGGCGATCTCCCGTTGTCCATCGCTGACCAGGCAGATCGCCGCCAGATTTCCCTTTCTGAGCGGATGCCTTGTCATGCCTGAACAATCCACGCCCGTGTGGGCCCATTCGTTGCCGTCGGCGCTCCTGCTGATGGCCCCTTTCGATCTCCTCGCTTCGCTGGCGATGGACGTGTACCTGCCGGTGATCCCGGACATGCCGTCCGCGCTCGGCACGTCGCCGGCCGTCGTCCAGTTGACGCTGAGCGTCTACATGGTCGTCCTCGGCCTGGGCCAGATGATCTTCGGCCCGTTGTCGGATCGCATCGGCAGACGGCCGGTGATGCTGGGCGGCGCGCTGTGTTTTTCGGCGGCTTCCCTGGCGCTTGCGGTCACCACCGGCGGCGTCCCGTTCGTCGTGTTGCGCGTGCTGCAGGCGCTGGGCGCCGCGGCGGCGCTCGTCGCCACGTTCGCGACCGTTCGCGATGTCTATGCCGACCGCCCCGAAGGCCGCATCATCTACAGCCAGTTCGGCGCGATGCTGGCGTTCGTGCCGGCGTTGGGCCCGCTGCTGGGCGCGGCCATCGCGACGGCCTGCGGATGGCGCGCGATCTTCGCGATGCTCGGCGTGCTGGGGCTGCTGGCATGCGGGCGCGCGTGGCCGCGCTGGCACGAAACGCGTCCGCGGACGGCAAACCGGCAGGGGCCGTCCGTCGCATCGATTCTCGGCAGCCGGCCGTTCCGGGTTCACACGCTCGCGTTTGCGGCCTCGATGGGCGCGTTCTTCGTGTTCTTCTCGACCGCGCCGCGCGTGCTGGTCGGTGCGGCCGGTTACTCGCGCGTGTCGTTCAGCGTGGCCTTTGCGACTGTCGCGATCGTCATGGTCGTCGTCTCGCGCTTCGCCGGGAGGTTCGTGTCGAAGTGGGGCGAGGCGGGCTGCGTGGCGCGAGGCGCGGTCGCGATGATGGCGGGCGCGATCGTGCTGGCGCTCGGCACGATCCTGACGAAGCCGTCGTTTGCGACGTTCGTGATGCCGATGTGGCTGGTTGCGGTCGGCATCGTGCTGATGTCGGCGGTGACGGCAAACGGTGCGCTGCGCGATTTCGGCGATGTCGCCGGCAAGGCAGTGGCGCTTTATTACGCGGTGCAGAGCGTGATCGTCACCGGCGTGGGCACGCTTGCGACGCTGGTGTTCGACGGGGCTACCGCGTGGCCGCTGGCGGCTTGCTGCTTCGGCATGGGCTTCGCGAGCTTCGTCTCGATCAGGAGGCTGACGCGTGCGACCGGCCATCTGCATGACGGGCGCGCTCGTGGCGTCGGTTTCGACTGAGCGCGCGCGGCGAAGCACGGCGATTTCCGGCGGCGCGGCGCTCCGGCGGAGTCGCGGGCGCGCGGCCGGTGCCGTCAACCATGGGCGGGCCAGCAGGCCCCGCCTTGTGCCGCCGTGTCAGGCCGGCGCGCGCTGCCCGAACGCCTGCCTCATCCGCGCGAACAACCCGTGCTGCGCGATCCATTCGGCATACGCGCGATAGTCGGGGTCGCGCATCAGGTGCCGTTCCTCGGTCTTCGCCCGCGTGTAGTAGATCAGGTTGACCGCGACGAGCCCCGCGCAGTGCATGAGCCCGACCTGCCAGCCGAGCGGCTCGACGAACGGTACCGACACCATCCAGTACGACAGGTTCTTCGTGATGTACGCCGGATGCTTCGTGAAGCGGTACGGGCCCGACGTGATGATCCCGCGGTTGGTGAGGTTCGAGAAACGCAGCCCGAACGAGATCGTGCACAGCGCGTAGGTCAGCAGCAGCAGGATGATCACCGCGCCCCAGATCACGCGCAGCGTCGGGGCCGACAGCAGCCAGTTGTCCCAGAACAACGTGCCTTCGTAGCGGATGTAGTTGTTCGAGAACAGCGACCAGAACGGCTGGTAGCACATCAGCGCGGCTACCCAGCCGAGCGTCGTCGGCTCGACGGTGCGCACGTGGCTGTCGAGGATGCGGAACGTGCACAGGTAGCCGACGGTGCCGAACATCAGGTCCATCGTGAACGACAGGTCGTACATGAACATGAAGGTCGCGATCGTCGCCGGCGCGTGCATCGCGTTCGCGAGCGACGCGGTCAGGTGATCGGCGTCCTTCGACAGGTAGACGGTCATCAGCGGCAGGAAGAACGCCTTCACGCCCCAGCCGGCCAGCATTTCGCGCACCGGCTTCCAGCTCGCGGGCTGCTCGCGGCGGAACAGGAAGCGGCCCCACAGCAGGTAGGCATCGTCGGTCTCGCGCTGGTGGCGGTCCATCCACGCGAAGTAGAACGGCGCGGCGACGATCACGTACGGCGCGAGCGAGCGCAGCAGCGACCAGAACGGCCGGTAGAACGCGCCGTGGTATTCGGGCAGCAGCCAGTAGATCGCGCCGATGCCCGCATAGATCGACGCCAGCGCGCCGAGCCGCGTCGCGACGCGCGCGATGCCGAGCGGGCGGACGGCCTGCCGCGACAGGCCCGCGCTCGGACGCAGGTAGACGCGCGAGATGAAGATTTCGTGCAGCGCGATCGTGCCGATGATCGCGAGGCTGGCGATGACCGCGCGCGTGGCCGCATCGAAAGTCGGCTGGCCGCGCGTGATCCACAGCGCGAACAGTCCGGCGGCGATGCCGAGCAGGCCGGCGCGCAGGGGCGTGGCGGAACGGGGCGGGCGGTCCTGGACCGCGGCGATGCCGTCAAGCGTGGAGTTCATGAGCGGATCCTCGTACGGGTGAAGGCCGGTGCCCCCGCTTGGCGGGTGACGCCGGCCGTCGGCCGGGCTTTGTATGGATGCGCGCCCGGCCATTGGCCTGTGGTTCTGATAGGTAAAGCGTTACTTCTTGGTGCCGCCGCCCAGCAGACCGCCGAGGAGGTTCGTCACCGGCGACAGCAGGTTGCCGGCGCCGCCCGCAGCACCGCCGTTCGAGCTGCCGGTCAGGCCGGCCGCCACGGAGCCGCCGCCGGCAGGCGTCGTGGCCGTGCCGGCCGCGCCGCCCGGGCTCGCGGTGCCGATGGCGCCCGCGGCGCCTGCCGGCGTCGTCAGCGCACCCGTCACCGTGCCGACCGGGCCGCTCGACAGCAGGCCGCCGAGCGTGCCCGTCACGTTGCCGCCCGGCGTCGTGACCGTGCCCGTAAGGCTGGCGCCGAGCGGCGTCAGCGAATTGACGAGGTTGGTGACCGGCGCCAGCAGGCCGCCGACACCCGCGCCACCGGTGCCGCTGGTGCCACTCGTTCCGCCGGTGCCGCTCGTGCCGCTCGAACCGAGGCCGCCGAGCGCACCCGTCAGCGAGCCGAGCAGGCCCGTGACCGGTCCGAGCGGGCCGCCGCTGCTCGTGCCGCTCGTGCCGCCCGAACCGCTCGAGCTGCCGCCGCCCAGGCCGCCCGTCAGCGTGCCGAGCAGGCCCGTGATCGGGGCGAGCGGGTTGCTGCCGCCCGTGCCGCTGCTGGAGCTGCCCGCGTTGTTGTCGTGGACGAGGCCGCCGGTGGACGTCACCGTGTTGCCGAGCTGTGCCACGACGCCGCCGAGGCCGGTGCCGACCGGGTTGCCGGTTGCGCCGCCGACCTTCGTGCCGGCGAGGGCGAGGCCGTTGCCGAGCGCGCTCAGCAGGCCGTTGAGCGGCGTGCCGAGCAGCGTGACGCCGCCGAGCGTCTGCGTGGCGCCCGGCGTCGTGACACCGCCGGTCAGCGTGTTCGTGATCGGGTTGATCACCTTGCCGACCTGCGTCTCGAGCTGCTGGACCGGCGAGCTGTTCAGCGCCGTGTTGAGGCCCGACGCGGTCGAGTTGACGGTGCCGCCCACGGTGTTGACGAGATCGCCGACGAGCGTCGTGACCGGCGACAGCGGCGACAGCGGGCCGGAGCCGAGGCTCTTCACCGCGTTGCCGAGGTTGTTGACCGCGCCGCCGGCGCCGGTCAGCAGGCCGGTGGTCGACGTCAGCGTCGGCCCGAGCGGGTTCGCCGACACGCCGATCGAGCCGAGGCCGGCCGCGACGCCGTTGCCGAGCGCCTGCACGCCGTTGCCGAGGCTCGTGACCGCGTTGCCGACGCTGTTGGCCGTCGTCGGGTTCGTGCCGGGGATCTGCACGCCGCCGATCACGCCGCCGCCGTTCGCGACCGTCGTACCGACTGCCGTCACGAGGTTGCCGGATTTCTGGAGGACATTGCCGAGCGGGGTGACGCCGGTGCCGGAGGTGCCGGAAGTGCCCGAGGTGCCCGACGTACCCGAGGTACCGGACGTACCCGACGTACCGGAAGTGCCCGACGTACCGGAGGTGCCCGAGGTGCCGGAAGTTCCCGACGTGCCGGAGGTACCCGAGGTGCCGGAAGTACCCGACGTGCCGGAGGTACCCGAGGTGCCGGAAGTGCCCGACGTACCGGAGGTACCCGACGTACCGGAAGTACCTGAGGTACCGGAAGTACCCGACGTACCGGAAGTACCCGACGTACCGGAAGTACCCGACGTACCGGAAGTACCCGACGTACCGGAAGTGCCCGACGTACCGGAAGTGCCCGACGTACCGGAGGTGCCCGAGGTGCCGGAAGTGCCCGAGGTGCCGGAAGTACCCGACGTGCCGGAGGTACCCGAGGTGCCGGAAGTGCCCGACGTACCGGAAGTGCCCGACGTACCGGAGGTGCCTGACGTACCGGAAGTACCCGACGTACCGGAAGTGCCCGACGTGCCGGAGGTACCCGACGTGCCGGAGGTACCCGACGTACCGGAAGTGCCCGACGTGCCGGAGGTACCCGACGTACCGGAAGTACCCGACGTACCGGAAGTACCCGACGTACCGGAAGTACCCGACGTACCGGAAGTGCCCGACGTACCGGAGGTGCCCGAGGTGCCGGAAGTGCCCGAGGTGCCGGAAGTACCCGACGTGCCGGAGGTACCCGAGGTGCCGGAAGTGCCCGACGTACCGGAAGTACCCGAGGTACCGGAAGTGCCCGAGGTGCCGGAAGTACCCGACGTACCGGAAGTGCCCGACGTACCGGAAGTCCCCGAAGTCCCCGAAGTCCCCGAAGTCCCCGAACTACCCGAAGTCCCGCCACCCGAAGTCCCACCGCCCGACGTACCCGAAGTCCCCGAGCTGCCGCCCGTCCCTGACGTGCTCGGTTTGATCGTCGGCGGGGTCGTCGGTCCATCGACCGAGCCGCAACCATATAGTGCGAGCAGCGACGAGACGGCCATCGTTACCGTCGTCTTCTTGAAGAGTGTGTGCATGTTGGCCTCGACATTGGAAGTGTGTCCAAGCCTCCTCTGCAAATTCCGCGCCACGACAGCATTCGCGAAACGGTGTCGCGCTTTATTGCAGGAATCGGGAAGATCGGCGCGATTTAAACGGAGTAACGGCGCTTTCGCGCGACGGGCATGCTCGGTGCGCGGGCGCGGCGGTTGCGATGTTCCCGTAAGCCGCCGTAACGCGCGGCGCGATGTTACGTAGCGTTCGATATCGCGTTGCGCGGATGGCCACGAACCGAGGGCCGCATCTTTGACGAAACGCGCCGGCCCGATGAACATGGCGCGAAATCCCCGGCTGCCGACGATGCCGAAGCGGCCACGACTCCATACAGGAACCGGACATGAGCGAACAGGACAGGGAAAACGGCAAGGCGCGACGAATCGACGTGATGGGCGAGGCGTTCGTCGAGCGTGCGATGCGCGACCTCGACGGTTTTTCGCGCCCGCTGCAGAACTGGCTGAACGAGCACGCGTGGGGCAGCACGTGGCAGCGCGACGGGATCGACCTGAAGACGCGCAGCCTGTGCACGTGCGCGATGCTGGCGGCGCTCGGCCGCGGCACGGAACTGAAGGGTCACATTCGCGGCGCGCTCAACAACGGCGCGAGCCTCGTCGAGATCCGCGAGGTGTTGCTGCACAGCGCGCTGTACGCGGGCGCGCCGGCCGCGGTCGAGGCATTCCGCAGCGCGCGGGAGGTGATCTCGGATCTCGGGCTGTCGGTGCCCGACGACGAAGCCTGATTCCGCCGCCGCTTCGGCTGCACGGCGGGCGCGGAATCAGGCGCGGTTTCGCTGGTTTCGCTGGTTTCTCTGGTTCCAGGCTCAGTGCGCGACGCGCGCTGCCTGCGGTGCCGCCTCGGCCGGCGCGGCGGCGACTTCGAGCAGCCAGTCGGCGGTGGCCTCCGGAATCGTGACCGGCAGCATGTGCCCGCCCTCGACGACCTTCAGCCGCACGCGCGCCGATTTCTTCGCGAGCGCGTCGCCGTGCTCGCGCCAGTTCAGGATCGGATCGGCGCGGCCGTACAGCACGTCGACCGGCAGCGCGAGATCCGCGTAGCGGCGTTCCATCGCGGGCAGGTCGACGGGTGCCGACAGCAGGTCGGTCGCCGTCGCGTAGAACACGTGCGGGCGCATCCCGAGCAGGCCGCCGCCCTTGACCGGGAAGTCGCGCGGCACGTCTTCCGGCGCGAACACCTGGCGCACGGCCTTGCGGCCGGTCAGGATCGTCAGCGGGATCGCGAAGGTCCACGACACGAAGCGGCGCACGAGCGGCGAGGGCAGCATCAGCGGCTTGAACGGCGCCGGCGGCTCGGTCTGCTGGTGCGACAGCGGCGCGATCAGCGCGAGCCGGCTCACGCGGTCCGCATGGTTGAGGCCGACGGCAAGCGCGATCGCGCCGCCGAGCGAGTGGCCGACCAGCACGGGCTTGTCGAGCCGCAGCGCGTCGATGAACGCGGCGACCGTGCGGGCCTGCGCGAACACGTTCGCCTGCGAAGCCGCGCCGCGCAGCGAGCGGCCGGCGCCCGGGCGGTCGATGAGGATCACGCGATGCCGCTGCGCGAGCCGTGCGAGCGGCAGGTACGCGAAATTGCGCAGTTGCCCGGCGAGCCCG
This sequence comes from Burkholderia sp. 22088, assembly GCF_052045915.1. Lineage (NCBI taxonomy): Bacteria > Pseudomonadati > Pseudomonadota > Betaproteobacteria > Burkholderiales > Burkholderiaceae > Burkholderia > Burkholderia sp. 22088. Next base: position 437,368 of record NZ_JBQEPY010000003.1, on the reverse strand, counting down.
TGGACGAACACGATCGGCGGGCCGTTACCGTATTCGACGTAGTGGATGCGGTCGCCGCCGACGTCGACGAAGCGGCCTTCGGGCGGAAACGCACGCGTCACGCGACGGGCCACATAACCGGTAAACAGCGCGAGCGCGGCGAGCGCCGCGACGACGCCGAACAATACGTTCTGAATCAGATGGAGCGTAGGGGTCATGTCGGCCTCAACGGGGTTCGAGTGCGGGTTCGGCAACCGGCGCCGCGGCGGCCGCGCCGGCTTTCGCGCGGCGTTCGAAATGCATCGCCGAATCGGCGAGCGCGCTGAACTTCAGCGACGCGAGATCGCGCACGTAGTTCTGGTGGAATTTCCACGGCTTGCGATGGCCCTGCTTCGGCAGGATGCCGGCCGCGCGCTGGATGTAGCCCGAGCTCAGGTTGACGGCCGGCACGTCGCCGAGCTCGCCGGCGCCGAGCCGCGGCACGCACGTGTCGTAGTCGTTCGCGCGCATGTGGTTGAGCAGCCGGCACACGTAGCGCGCGATCAGCTCGGCCTTCAGCGTCCACGACGCGTTCGTGTAGCCGAACGACGACGCGAGGTTCGGCACGTCGCTGTACATCATTCCCTTGTACGACACGGTCTCCGGCAGGTCGACCGCGCGGCCGTCGACCGTGACGCGCGCGCCGCCGAGCATCTTCACCTTCAGCCCGGTCGCGGTGACGATCACGTCCGCGTCGAGCTGCTGGCCGCTCTTCAGCTTGAGGCCGGTCGGCGTGAAGCGCTCGATCTCGTCGGTGACGATCGACGCGCGGCCCGCGCGGATCGACTTGAACAGGTCGCCGTTCGGCACGAGGCACACGCGCTGGTCCCACGGCATGTAGCGCGGCGTCAGGTGCTTCGCGACGTCGAAGTCGGGGCCGAGCTGCTTGCTGGCCGCGCGGATGATGAACTTCTTCGTCTGGTCGGGCTTGCGGCGCGACACGTTGTACAGGTAAATCGTCAGCAGCACGTTCTTCACGCGCACGAGCCGGTGCGCGAGCCGGGACGGCAGCACGCGTCGCAACGCATTCGCGATCTTGTCGCGCGCGGGCAGCGACACGATGTAGGTCGGCGAGCGCTGCAGCATCGTCACGTGCTGCGCGTCGGCCGCCATCGACGGCACGAGCGTGACGGCCGTCGCGCCGCTGCCGATCACGACGACGCGCCGGTTCGCGTACGACAGGTCCTTCGGCCAGTGCTGCGGATGCACGAGCTTGCCTTCGAACGTGTCCATCCCGGCCCAGTCGGGCAGGTAGCCGGCGTCGTAGTCGTAGTAGCCGCTGCACATGAACAGGAAGCGGCAGGTGTAGACGAGCGTGTCGGTCTTGCCGCCCTGCGTGCGCTCGATGCGCACCGTCCAGCGCGCGCGGTTCGAATCCCAGTCGGCCGCGACGACTTTCTGGCCGTAACGGATCGTCTTGTCGATGCCGTAGGTGCGCGCGGTGTCGCGGATGTAGTCGAGGATCGTCTGGCCGTCGGAGATCGCCTTGTCGCTGTGCCACGGGCGGAAGCTGTAGCCGAGCGTGAACATGTCGGAATCCGAACGGACGCCCGGATAGCGGAACAGGTCCCAGGTACCGCCGATCGCGTCGCGCGCCTCGACGATGGCCACGCTTGCATACGGGCAGCGCTGCTTCAGGTGATACGCCGCGCCGATGCCGGACAGGCCGGCACCGACGATCAGCACGTCGAGGTCGCGGCTGTCGCCGGGGGCGGGCGGCGCGTCGCGCCGGTCGGTTGTCGTCGAGGTCATGCCGGGTCCTTGGTGGGCGTGGTCGGGAGCGCGGCCGGGGCTTCCTTCGGGCGGAGGTTGCGGGCCCGGGCGCGGCGCACGTGGCGCAGCATCAGCCACTGGTAACCCGCGCCGAGCAGGCGCGCGATCCTGTCGAGCCGGCGTGCGTCGGCGCCGACGAGCACGCGGCGCGCATTGCGCTCGACACCCGCGAGGATTTGCCGCGCGGCCTCGTCGGCCGTCGTCGCGTTGATCAGCCGGTTCGCCTGGCGGCGATGGGTCGCTTCGTCCTGGCCCGTGAGTGCGTGGATGCTGGTATCGACGCGGCCCGCGTCGACGATGTTCGTCGCGACGCCGCCCGGATGCACGCAGGTCGCGCTCACCGGTGCGCCGTCGAGTTCGAGCTCCATCCGCAGCGCCTCGGTAAAGCCGCGCACCGCGAACTTGGTCGCGTTGTAAGCGCTTTGTGTGGGCATCGCGACGAGCCCGAACAGGCTCGACGTATTGACGACGTGACCGTCGCCCGACGCGCGCAGGTGCGGCAGGAATGCCTGCGTGCCGTGCACGACGCCCCAGAAGTTGATGCCGACGATCCATTCGAGATCGGCGATGTCCGCGGTCTCGGCGCTGGCGGCCAGCGACACGCCCGCGTTGTTGAAGATCAGGTTGACCTTGCCATGCCCGGCGCGCACGAAATCGGCCCACGCGAACACCGCATCGCGGTCGGCGACGTCGAGCCGCCGCGTGCTCACGCGCACGCCATGCTGAGCGCAGGCGGCCGCCGTGCCGGCGAGCCCGGTTTCGTTGACGTCGGCGAGCGCGACCTCGCAGCCACGCCGCGCAAGCTCGACCGCGAGGCTGCGGCCCATGCCCGAACCGGCGCCCGTGATCGCGGCGACCTTGCCGGAAAACCCGTTCATCCGTTGCTCCTCCCGTTCCGCTTGCCCCGTGCCGGCGGCGCGTCTAATGTGGTGTTAGTCGTCACCACTTTAGTTTTCGGGTGTCCTGATGTCAAATAGCGGAATGGAGAAAGCACTCGAAACGGAAAAACGGGGCCGCTCGTATGGCGGCGTGGCGCCCGAGGTGCGGGCCGCCGAGCGGCGCGACGCGCTGATCCGCGCGGCGACGCGTGTGTTCGGCACGGTCGGGTTCCGCAAGGCGACGGTACGGTCGATCTGCCAGGAAGCGAAGCTGAACGATCGCTATTTTTATGCGGCGTTCGACAGCACCGAGGATTTGCTGCGCTGCACCTACCTGCATCACGCGCAGCAGTTGCACGAGGCAGTCGAGCGGGCAGTGGCCGAGCGCGGCGGCGATCTGCGCGAGAGCATCGATGCCGGGCTCGCCGCGTTCTTCGCGTTCCTGCGCGACCCGTGCGCGGCGCGCGTGCTGCTGCTCGAGGTGATGGGCGTGAGCGCGGACACCGACATGACCTACCAGCGCATGCTGATCGACTTCGGCAAGCTGATCATGGCGATCGGCGCGCCGCGCGAAGCGGCGACGCCCGCGGAACGCACCGAGCAGCGGCTGATCGGGCTCGCGCTCGTCGGCGCGATGACGAACGTCGGCGCGGCGTGGCTGCTCACGGAATATCGCGATCCGGAAGCGCAGATGGTCGCGAGTTGCAGGAAGGTGCTGCTGGGGACGTTGCGGGAGACAAGCTGACCGGATGGTGTCGCGTTGTTCCCGGCATGTCCGCCGGCAAATTGCAGGTTCAAAGTCAAAATAAAGAAGCTAATACACGGCGCACGGCACGTCGGGTTGTCTCTTTTTTGATTTGATTCGGTTTGCGTGTGACGATGAGTGGGTTAAAACAATCCGGATCAAATTAAAAAGGCGGCGCAATGCAAAAAGGCAGTTCGCATTGCGCCGTTCATGGCGCGAAACCCTCAGCGCCCAGGCACCTCGATCAGGAACCCGTGTATCCCCCCGGTTCGGCCTTCACCGTCCCGGCGATACGCGGTCGTCGTGCCGCCACTGGTCTGGCCGGCGCTGCCGACCCGCCGGCACGTCGCCGACACGTTGCCGCCTGCCCGGCTGAACGCGCCCGTGTGCCGGCCCTGGCCGTAGCAGCAGTGCTCGGTGATCCGGTTGCCGTTGGCCGCGTCGACACGAATCGACGGTGTGGTTCCCGATGAAATTGCGGCAGCTTACATTTCAAACTCCTTGATTGATTTAATGAGTCGGAGAATTGAAGTGCTTCGGCAAACGCAGGTCAATGAATTGCCATGAAAAAGTTTAGTGGATAAGCCGAAAATAAAATATCGAATTTTTTGGATTCAATAATCTCGTTTATTCACGGTTGCGGAGCGGTTCGAAAGCGAACTGGAAGCGAGGGGAAATCGCCGCCTGCCGGCATTGCGCGGGCCGGGTCCGGTCGGGCGCGCCGGGCGGCCGTATGCGGCACGCAAGCGCTTGCGTGCCGTGCCGATGAGCCGGCTCACGCGCGCCGATTGAAAACGGAGGTCTGGCGCTCGCGTTCGCCCGTGATCCAGTCGCCGAACAGCTGGATCTTCTGCTGCTGCTCGGCGCCGCCCGGATACACGAAGTAATAGCCCATCCCGGTCGGCATCGACACGTCGAACGGCGTCACGAGCCGGTGCGCCGCCACGCTTTCGTCGACGAGCGTCCGGTCGCCGATCGCGATGCCGTAGCCGTCGATCGCCGCGTGGGTGGCGAGGTCGAGCGTCTCGAAGCTCAATCCGCGCGTCGAGTCGACGTGCGGTGCGCCCGCATGGTCGAGCCACCGTTTCCAGTCGCGGTGATCGCGGGTCGGATGCAGCAGCGTATGGTCGGCCAGGTCGTCGACGCTTGCGAGCGGATGCCGGTTCAGCAGGTCCGGCGAGCATACCGGCGTGAGCCGCTCTTCGAACAGCGGGATCGCATGCATGTCGGGGCCGGCGCCGGGGGCGTAGATCACCGCGGCGTCGAACGGCTCCATGCGGAAATCGACGTGATGGCCCCAGGTCGTCGTGATCTGCACCTGGAGTTCCGGGTGCTCGGACTGAAACCGCATGATCCGCGGCAACATCCACTGCATCATGCAGGTCGGCACCTTCAGCGCGAGCTCGGTGCGCCGGCGCGACAGGCGCATCGATACCTCTTCGATGCGCGCAAAGCTCTCGCGCACCGTCGGTAACAGCAGCTCGCCTTCCGCCGTCAGCGTCAGTCCCTTTGGCGTGCGCTTGAATAGCGGGAACTGGTAGAACGCCTCCAGCGCGAGGACCTGCCGGCTCACCGCACCCTGCGTCAGGCACAGCTGCTCGGCGGCGCGCGTGAAGCTGCCGTGGCGGGCGACGATGTCGAAGATCTGCAGCGCGTTGAGGGAAGGCAGTCGTTTCATCGGAAAGGCCGGCATGGAACGGGCGATCGGAAGGGGCGGGTGCGGCGCGTCGCGTCGCGTCGCGGCAGCGTTCAGTGCAGGATCTTCGCGAGGAAGTCCTTCGCGCGTTCCGATTTCGGATGCGAGAAGAAATCGTCCTTGCGGTCGTCCTCGACGATCGCGCCCTTGTCCATGAAGATCACGCGATGCGCGACCTTCTTCGCGAAGCCCATCTCGTGCGTGACGACCATCATCGTCATCCCCTCCTGCGCGAGTTCGACCATCACGTCGAGCACTTCGTTGATCATCTCGGGGTCGAGCGCGGACGTCGGCTCGTCGAACAGCATCGCGATCGGATCCATCGACAGCGCGCGCGCGATCGCGACACGCTGCTGCTGGCCGCCCGACAGCTGGCCCGGGAACTTGTGCGCATGCGCCTTCAGGCCGACCCGATCGAGCAGCTTCAGGCCCTTCTCGTTCGCCTCGTCCTTGCCGCGGCCGAGCACCTTGATCTGCGCGAGCGTCAGGTTCTCGGTGATCGACAGGTGCGGGAACAGCTCGAAATGCTGGAACACCATCCCGACCTTCGAGCGCAGCTTCGACAGGTTCGTCTTCTTGTCGCCGACCGACTGGCCGTTCACGAGGATCTCGCCCTGCTGGAACGGCTCGAGGCCGTTGACGGTCTTGATCAGCGTCGACTTGCCCGAGCCCGACGGGCCGCACACGACGACCACTTCGCCTTTCCTGACCTCGGTCGTGCAATCGGTGAGGACCTGAAACGGGCCGTACCACTTCGAAACGTTGCTGATGGAAATCATGGGGGATACCTGCATCGTAATGAGGCGCGCGCGGCGCCGGTTCAGCGTGCCTTCGCGACGCGGTAGCGGCGTTCGAGCACGCGGGCGTACCACGTCAACGGGAAGCACATCGCGAAGTAGAGCAGCGCGACCATCGCGTAGATCGGAAACGGCTTGAACACCGCATTGGTGATGATGTTGCCGGTCTTCGTGAGTTCGGTCAGCCCGATGATCGACGTCAGCGCCGTGCTCTTCACCGCCTGCACGAGAAAGCCGACGGTCGGCGGCAGCGCGATTTTCCATGCCTGCGGCCACACCGCGTAACGGAGTTGTTGCGTCCACGTCATGCCGAGGCTGGCCGCCGCACTCCACTGGCCGCGCGGCACGGCGTCGACGCAGCCGCGCCAGATGTCGGCCAGGTATGCGCTCGCGTTCAACGTCAATACGACCGATGCGGCGGTCCACGGCGTCACGTCGATGCCGATCAGCGGCAGCCCGAAGAAACCGAGGAACAGCTGCATCAGCAACGGCGTGCCCTGAAACAGCTCGACGTACAGGCTCACGAAGCGGCGCAGCGCCGGCACCGGCGAGATGCGCATCGCGAGCAGCGCAAACCCGGCGACGCTGCCGCCGACGAACGTGATCAGCGACAGCAGCATGGTCCAGCGCGCGGCCAGTAGCAGGTTCCACGCAATATCCTGGAAGGTGAATTCGATCATCGGGCACGCTCCGTCGGGAGGCCGGTTTCAGGGGAGCGCGCGCGCCATGTAAAGCGGGCAACGCACGAGCGGCGCGGTGCGGCGGCCGCACCGTGCGGCGCGCGGCCCGCGAACAGACGGCGGCCGACGCGATTGAGCAGCATGCGCAGCGCGATCGACAGCAGTAGGTAGATCGCAGTCACGACGATGTAGATCTCGAACGCACGGAAATTGCGCGACTGGATGAAGTTCGCCGCATAGGTCAGGTCGGGCACCGAGATCTGCGACACGACGGCCGAACCGAGCATCACGATCAGCACCTGCCCGAGCAGCGCGGGGTACACGTTCGCGAGCGCCTGCGGCAGCACGACCTGACCGAACACCTGCCGGCCGTGCAGCCCGAGCGCACGTGCGGCCTGCGTTTGCCCGTGCGGAACCGATTCGATGCCGGCCCGCAGGATCTCGACCGCATACGCGCCCAGGTTGACCGTCATCGCCAGCACGGCCGCCTGCGCTTCGTCGATGTGCACGCCGATCCCGGGCAGCCCGAAGAAGATGAAGAACAGCTGGACCAGGAACGGCGTATTGCGGATCAGCTCGACATAGGCCGCGACCAGCGTGCGTGCCCAGCGCGGGCCGGCGAGCGCGGCCCACGCGCCGGCGGTGCCGATCAGGCCGCCGAGCGCGGTGGAGGCCGCGGTGAGGCCGAGCGTCACGCCGATCCCGCGCGCGAGCATGCCGGCGTAGAGGCCGAAATCGCTGAAGTCGAACACGTAGGTCATAACGATACCTTCCGTCGTGAATGCGGGGCGGGCGCGACGCGCATCACAGGTCGGCCGGCAGTGCCGCGTGCAGCCACTTCTGCGACAGGGTGTTCAGCGTGCCGCTTTTCTTCGCGCCGGCGATCGCGTCATTGACCTTCTGCATCAGGCGCGGCTCGTTCTTGTTCAGGCCGACGTGATCGGGCGAGCTGAACAGCGAGAACTTCTGCTCCGGATCGATCGACGGATGGCGCGCGATGATCGTCGCGCCGACGTCGTTGCCGATCACGAGCAGTTGCGCCTGCCCCGACAGGAACGCCGCGATCGCGCCGTTCGGATCGTCGAAGCGCTTGATCGTCGCGTTCGGCGGCGCGACCTTGCTCACGCTCAGGTCCTCGAGCGTGCCGCGCGCGACCGCGACCGACTTGCCGGCGAGATCGGCGGTGCCTTTCACGGCGAGCGATTTCGGGCCGAATACCGCGAGATAGTACGGCGCATACGCGTTCGAGAAATCGATCACCTTCGCGCGCTCCGGCGTCTGGCCGACCGACAGCAGCATGTCGGTCTTGCGGTCGGCGAGATACGCCATTCGGTTGTCGCCGGTGACCTGCACGAGCTCGACCTTCGCGTTGAGCGCCTTGCCGATCAGCGCCGCCATGTCGATGTCGTAACCTTGCGGCTTCATGTCGGGGCCGATCGAGCCGAACGGCGGGTAGTCCTCGAACACGCCGATGCGCACGACGCCGGATTTCGCGATCGTGTCGAGTGCGTCGGCATGTGCGAGCGGCGCGATGGCGGCGAGATCCGCCGCGCAGGTGCAGACGAGGGCGGTGCGGGCGAGCAGGCGTCGCACGAGACGGTGGGCTTGGGTCGATGCGTTCATGATGGAGTCCTTGTTGCTGCGCTGGGGAAAGAACCGGAAATCAGGCGCCGCGTGCGGCGATCAGCTTGCATGCATGCGCGGGTAGCTCGGCGGCGACCGGCATGCCGACGTGCAGGTCGGGCGTTTCGCGCGGCGTCGTCGCTGCCGTCAGCGTGAAGCCGCGGCAATCGATCGTCGCCTCGATCGACGCGCCGACGTCGCGCACGAACGTGACCGTGCCGGCGAGCGTGTTCGGCGCGGACGGCGAGCCCGAGGCCGCGCGCACGCACACGTCCTCGGGGCGAATCAGCAGGCGCACGGCGTCGTCCGCGCGCGGCGCGTCGGGCGCGCGCCGGATCGCGAGCCGTTGTCCGCCCGGCAGCACGATCGCGTCGTCGCCGTCGCACGCGACCGGCAGGATGTTGCCGAGGCCGATGAAATCCGCGACGAATTCGTTGACCGGATCGCGATAGATGTCGAGCGGCCGGCCGACCTGCTGGATGCGGCCTTTCTCCATTACGACGATCTCGTCGGCCATCGTCATCGCTTCGCGCTGGTCGTGCGTGACCATGATCGTCGTGATGCCGAGCCGTTGCTGGAGCAGCCGGATCTCGACCTGCATCGCCTCGCGCAGCTTCGCGTCGAGCGCCGACAGCGGCTCGTCGAGCAGCAGCAGACGCGGAGACGAAGCGATCGCGCGTGCGATCGCGACGCGCTGGCGCTGCCCGCCCGACAGTTGCGTGACGAGCCGGTCGGCCAGGTGCGGAAGCTGGATGAGTTCCAGCAGCTCCGCGACACGCTGCGTTTGAGCCGTCCTGGCCGTCTTGCGCAGCCGCAGCGGATACGCGATGTTTTGCGCGACCGTCATGTGCGGGAACAGCGCGAGCGACTGGAACACCATGCCGAAGTCGCGCCGGTTGGCCGGCACGTGCGTGAGGTCGCGGCCGGCGAACGTGATCGTGCCCGACGTCGGCGTCTCGAGGCCGGCGATGATCCGCATCAGCGTGGTCTTGCCGCAGCCCGACGGGCCGAGAAAGCAGACGAGCTTGCCGTCCGGCACGGACAGGTCGACGTGATCCACGGCATACGCGTGCTGGAAGCGCTTCGTCACGCTCTGAAGGGTGAGCTGGGTCATGGGGAGTCCTTGGATGGGCGAGGGCGGAGTCGTGCGCGTATCAGAGCGCAACGCCCTTGTCGCCGACGAGTTTTTCGAGCATCCAGATCAGCGCGAAATCGATCGCGACGGTGAACACCGCGAAACAGAACACGGTCGGGTCGAGCGACGACACGGTGCGGCTGTAGAGCCAGACCGGCAGCGTCATCGTGTCGACGCTGTACAGGAAGAACGTCACCGTGAACTCGTTGAACGACACGATGAACGCGAACAGCATGCCGGCGAGGACGCCCGGCCGCATCAGCGGCAGGACGACATCGACGAACGCGCGGCGCGGGCTCGCGCCCATCAGGCACGCGGCTTCCTCGAATTCCGGGCCGATCGACGCGACCGATGCCGCGCAGTTCTTCACGGTAAACGGCAGCGTCAGGATCACGTGCGCGACGACGAGCCGCACGAGCCCGAGTTCGACCGGCAGCGCGTTGAACACGAGCAGCAGCGCGAGGCCGAGCATGACGAGCGGATAGACGATCGGCAGCGCGACGAGCTGCTCGACGAACGTCTTGCCGCGGAAGCGATAACGCGACAGCGCGTAGGCGGCGGGTACCGAAACCGCAGTCGCGACCAGCATCGTCGCGATCGCGACGACGAGGCTCGTCGTCAGCGCGGCACCCATCGATTGCGCACTGCCGGCATCGGCGGTCACGAAGGTCTGCCAGGCGGCGCGGTACCAGTGCAGGCTGAAATCGCGCGGCGGGAATTCGAGCGTGCCCGACGAGCCGAACGACATCGTGATCATCGTCACGATCGGCAGTGCGGCGAGGCACAGCACGAGCGTCGCGAGGGTGCCGGTCGCGCGGCTCAGACGGCCGGGCAGCGGTGCTCGCGGCAGAAGGGCATTCATCGGTTCACCTCGTCACGTTGCAGCGCGCGCACGAGGCGCTGGGAAACCGCCATCACGACGAGCGTCGCGCCCATCAGCACGACACCCGAGGCCGACGCGGCCGGCCAGTTCAGCAGCGGCGCGACCTGGTCATGCACGAGCACCGCGAGCATCGGCACGCGCCGGCCGCCGAGCAGCAGCGGCACCGCGAATGCACTCGCGTTGTAGGCGAACACGAGCAGCGCACCCGATACGAGCCCCGGCATCGCGAGCGGCAGCGTCACGTGCCGCAGCGTCTGCCAGCGCGTCGCGCCGAGCGTCGCGGCGGCTTCGTCGTACGCGCGGGACACGGCACGCAGCGCGCTCGACAGCGGCAGCACGGCGAGCGGGAATGCGGTCTGGATCAGCCCGAGCAGCACGCCGTGTTCGCGGTACAGCAGCTGCAGTGGCCGTTCGATGACGCCGGCCGCCAGCAGCGAGCGGTTGAGCAGGCCCGCCGGGCCGAGCATCACGAGCCAGCCGTAACCCTGCAGCAGCAGGTTGACGAGCAGCGGCAGCAGCACGCCGGCAAGCATGAGTCGCCGCGCGAGCCGCGATTCGGCGCGCGCCATCGCCAGCGCGACCGGGATCGCGAGCAGCACCGCGCATACCATGCTCTGGAACGCGAGGCGCAGCGTGAGCCACAGCGAGTGCATGAAGTACGGGTCGGCGAGATCGGCGTAGTTCTGCAGCGTGAACGTGCGCCATTCGTCGCCCGGCGTACCGACGCTCATCCGCAGCACGGTGAGCGTCGCCGCCGCGAGCACCGCGAGGAATGCGAGGATCGGCGCAAGCAGCAGCCACGGCGGCACGCCGGGCCGCGCGGCAGCGGCGGCCGAAGCGCCGCCGGCCGGGCCGGCGGCGACGGGTTCCGCGTGACGGGAGGAAGGCAGCGAGGCCATGTCGTCAGGCCGCGAAGAGGCTGGTATAGCGCTTGATCCACGCCGGCTGAACGGCGGCGAGCGCCTTGTCGTCGTGGAGGATGGCCTTTTCCGCGATCTGCTGCGGCGACGGCACGAATGCGCGGCTTTCCGCCGGGATCACGGCCTTCGAATTCACCGGCCCGTTCAGCACGTCCGCCGCCATCCGGCCCTGCACGCCCGCGTCGAGCGTGTGGTTGATGAACGCATGGATCAGGTCGAGGTCGCCCGGGTGCGCTTTCGGAATCACCGTGAACATCAGTTGCGTCGCGAAGCCTTCCTTCATCCCGTACGTCACGCCCATCTTGTAGTCGGGCTTGCGGATCTGGTCCGGGAAGAACGCGGGCGAATAGATGCCGCCGATGTCGAGCGAGCCGGTGCGGAACAGGTCGGCGACCTGGTTCGGGTTTTCGCCGAGCGTCATCACACGATCCTTGAGCGCCGCGAGCTTGCGGAAGCCCGGTTCGATGTTCTGCTGCGAACCGCCGGCCAGCTTCGCGGCGACGATCGCGAGATCGACCGCCTCGGCCCACTCCGGCGGCGGAAGAAACAGGCGCCCCGCATATTTCGGATCCCACAGCGCTTCGTAGCTCGCCGGTGCGGTCTTGATGGTCGACGTGTTGTAGATCAGCCCGTCCGACCACAGCAGGTAGCCGACACCGAACCCGTTTGCGCCCGTGCGGTACTGCGGCGCGACGTCCTTCAGGTTCGGCAGCCGGTTCAGGTCAGGCTTCGCGAGCAGGCCTGCATCGGCGAGGCCGGCCGCACCGACGCCGGCCAGCGTGATCACGTCGTAGGTCGGCCGCTCGCCGGCGGCCTTGACCTTCGCGACCATGCCCGACGTGCCGTCCGCGCGGTCGGCGATCACGCGTGCGCCGGTCTGCTTGCTGAACGTTTCCGCGATATTGCGGAGCGCGGCCGCACCGGTATCGTCAGACCACGTGAGGATGCGCAGCGTCTTGCCCGCGAAGCTGCTCGTCTGTGCCTTCGCAGTACTGATGAACGGCATCGGAAGGGCGGATGCGGCGAGTGCCGTGCCGAGGGTTTTGATCACCTGCCTTCTGCCCGCCTTGAAGTGTTGCATGGCCGTCTCCTGATGAACGATGCCGGGTGGTTCGATGCCGGTCGCCGAATGGCGGCGCGGGGTGTGGATGCACTGTAGGGACGTCAAATTTCCGCAACAAACGAAATATCCGCATGCGCGGCATGAGATAAACGCATGGCCCGGACGGCCTCAGCGGGCCGGCATCATGACCTGCTTGATCTCCTGGAATGCGGCCAGCCCGAACGGGCCGAGCTCGCGTCCGACGCTGCTGCGCTTGTAGCCGCCCCATGAGGTTTGCGGATAGATCAGTTGCGGCGTGTTGATCCACACGACGCCTGCTTCGAGCGCGTCGGCGACCCGCTTGCCGCGTGCCGCGTCGCGCGTGACGACGGTCGCGACGAGCCCGTATTCGGTATCGTTGGCGGCAGCGATCGCGTCGTACTCGGTATCGAACGTGCGGACGCACAGCACCGGCCCGAAGATTTCGTCGCGCCATAGCGGGCTGTCGGCCGGCACGTCGGCGAACAGCGCGGGCCGGATGAAATAACCGGGGCCGGCGGGCACGTCGCCGCCCGTCACGAGCCGCGCGCCGTCGGCGCGGCCTTGCGCGATGTGGCGCTTCACGCGTTCGTATTGCGCGCGGTTCGTCAGCGGGCCCATCTGCACGCCGGGCGCGAACGGCGGGCCGACGACGGTCGCGTCGATCCGCCGCGCGAGGCGTGCGATCAGGTCGTCGGCGAGCGGCGCGGCGACGAGCACGCGCGAGGTCGCCGAACACATCTGCCCCGCGTTGAACAGGCCGCCGCCCGCGATCAGCTCGACCGCGTGGTCGGGATCGGCGTCGTCGAACACGACGATCGACGACTTGCCGCCGAGTTCGAGGCCGACGCCCTTGATCGTGTCCGCGGCCGTTTTCATGACCTGCGCGCCGACCGCCGTGCTGCCGGTAAACGACACCTTCGCGACGAGCGGATGCGCGCACAGCCGGGCACCGACGTCGGGGCCGGTGCCCGTCACGACGTTCAGCACGCCTGGCGGCAGGCCCGCTGCGGCGGCGATCGCGACGAGTTCGAGTTCCGGCAGCGGCGTGATCTCGGACGGCTTCAGCACGACGGTACAGCCGGCCGCGAGCGCCGGCGCGAGCTTCCACGCGGTCGTCACCATCGGGAAATTCCACGGCACGATCAGCGCGGCGACGCCGGCCGGTTCGCGCCGGATCCATGCGCGGTGGTCGTCGCCGGGCAGCGCGACCTCGGTTTCGCCGTCGGTGTCGACGCGTTCCGCGAGGCTGGCGTAGTAGTCGAACGTGGCGATCACGTCGGCGACGTCGATCTCCGCTTCGGCGAACGGCTTGCCGTTATTGAACGACTGCAGCGTCGCGAGCCGTGTGCGGTGCGTGTCGACGCCGCGCGCGATCGCGCGGAGCAGGGCCGCGCGCGCGGCACCCGTCGTGCGTTTCCAGCCGGGAAACGCGCGGGCCGCGGCCTGGACGGCGCGCTCGACGTCCGCGCTGCCGCCGGCAGCCACATGCGCGAGGACCGCTTCAGTCGACGGATCGACGATCGGCAACGTGGCGCCGTCGGCGCCGGACCCCCACGCGCCGGCGATGAAAAGCCCGGTACGCAGCGGCGGATCAAAATGGAAATCGGGGACCTGACTCATTGCTGCACCTGCTCGAACCATGTCGCTTCGTCGATCTCGATCACGGTCGGGATCGCGCGCGCGACGGCGTCGCGCAACGTGGCAGCCAGTGCGTCGGGCGTCGCGGCCGCGTGCGCCGCGCAGCCGAAGCCGCGCGCGAGCGCCAGGAAATCGGGCGTGTACGGATCGACGCCGATCGGCGTGATGTCGCGCGCGACCATGTATTTGCGGATCTCGCCGTAGCCGCGGTTGTTCCAGATGATCACGATCACCGGCACGCGGGCCTCGACCGCGCTCGCGAGCTCCGGCAACGTGAACTGCAGGCCGCCGTCGCCGATCAGGCAGACGACGGGGCGTGCGGGCGCGGCGAGTTTCGCGCCGATCGCGGCGGGCAGCCCGTAGCCGAGCGTGCCGTAGCCGGTAGACGAGTTGAACCAGCTGCGCGGTGCGTGCGCGTCGTGGGTGAAATTACCGACGTACACGGGGCTCGTCGAATCGCCGGCGACGATTACGCCAGGCAGCGCCGCGACGATCGTGTCGATCAGCCGCGCCTGCGCGCGCGCCGGGCCGTCGTGGCCCGACGCGATCGCGGCGCGCACGGCGGCCACGCGCGGCGCGCCCCAGCCGGCTTCGGGGGGCGTCGTCGGTTTTTCGTGCAGGCGGGTCGACAGCGCGCCGAGCGCCAGCCGCGAATCGCCGGCGATGGCGATCTCCGCGCGGGCATTGCGCATCAGCTGCTGCGCGTCGATGTCGATGCGAATCAGCCGGCCATCGATCGCGAAGCCGCCGTCGAACGTGACGTCGTAATCCGTTTCGCCGAGCTCGGTGCCGACGGCGAGCACCACGTCGGCGTCGCGGATCGTCGCGCGGGTGGCGGGCAGCGATTGCGTGGAGCCGATCAGCAACGGATGGCCGGCCGGCAGCAGACCCTTCGCGTTGATCGTCAGCGCGACCGGCGCGTGCAGGCGTTCGGCGAGCTCGCGCAATTCGGCCGCCGCATGCACGGCGCCGCCGCCCGCCAGGATCAGCGGCCGGCACGCATGGGCGAGCAGGTCCGCGGCCGCCGCGAGCGCGCCGGCGTCCGGTGCGGGGCGGGCGGGCAGCACGGGTGGCGCGGCGGGCAGCGCGGGCGCCGGCATCACGATCACGTCGAGCGGAATCTCGATGTGCACGGGCCGCGGCCGTGCGCTTTCGAAGACCGCGAACGCGCGCGCGAGCACCTGCGGCAGGTCGGCCGCGTCGAGCAGCGTGTGCGAGAACGCGGTGAGTCCCGCGAAGACTTCACGCTGCGACGGCAGCTCGTGCAGGCGGCCGTCGCCGCTGCCGAGCTCGCGCCGTGCGTTGACGCTCGAGATCACCAGCATCGGGATCGAATCCGCGTAGGCCTGTGCCATCGCGGTCGCGATATTGGTCATGCCCGGCCCGGTGATGATGAAGCAGACGCCCGGCCGGCCCGTGACGCGCGCGTAGCCGTCGGCCATGAAGCCGGCCCCCTGTTCGTGGCGCGGCGTCACATGGCGGATCGACGACTCTGCGAGCCCGCGATACAGCTCGACGGTATGCACGCCGGGAATGCCGAACACGCATTCGACGCCATAACGTTCGAGCAGGTCGACGAGTGCTTCGCCGCAGGTGCGGGGACGGGCAAGGAACGGTGCCGGCGCGGCCGTGCGGGCCTCGGCGATGCAGGAGAGGGGGACTGGATGGTTCATGGATCGTGACGTGCCGATTGGGAGGGGGAGTGGCCCGTACCGCAAACGAGGGGGCATGCAGCGGATTGTCGGCGTCGATCCGGGGCGCCAACAATCGATTAGTTTTCATGCCGCGCATGAGCGCCTTGCATGGCGATGCGTGGTCGCGAGGATGTCGCGATACATCGGAGGAATGGAATGCGCGGGCCGGCAACGGCGCGGCGCGCAGCCGCAACGGAATTCGGCGTGCGCTAGCGTTCGCGTTTCGTCTTGCGTGCCGGCCGCGTGTCGTCGATCCTCTGCTTCATCGCATCAATAAACGCCCGCACCTTCGGCGAAGGCAGCCGCGTCGACGGATACACCGCATGGATCCCGGCCGGCGCCGAGCGCCACGCGGGCAGCAGCCGCACGAGCCGGCCGGCCGTGAGGTCGTCGGCGGTCGAAAAGTCCGTCAGCAGCCCGAAGCCGCCGCCCGCGAGCACGATCGCGCGGCACGCGGTGGCGGTGTTCGACACGACGTGCGCGACACAGCGCACCGAAGCGGTGCCGCCGTTCGCGTCTTCGAGTTCGAGCGTATGCGGGCGCGGCAGCGTCGACAGCATCACGAACGGCAGCGCGGCGAGCGCATCGGTATCCTGCGGCCGCCCGTGGCGCGCGACGAACGCGGGGCTCGCGACCAGCCATTTCTCGTAGGTGCCGAGCTGCACCGCGCGATAGTTCGAATCGGCGAGGCGGCCGATGCGGATCGCGACGTCGAGGTTGTCCGCGACGAGATCGACGACGCGGTCGTTCGCGACGAGTTCGACGTCGAGGCCCGGATGCCGGTCGCGCAACGCGACGACGGCAGGCGCGACGACCAGCGCGCCGTAGTCGATCGGCACGCTCACGCGCAGCGTGCCGCGCAGCGGCCCCGCGTCGGACGACACCGCGTCGAGCGCGCTTTCCGCGGCGCGCACGATGTCGCGGCACGCGTCGTAGAACGCCCGCCCCGCGTCGGTCACGCTCAGCCGCCGCGTGGTGCGCACCAGCAGGTTCGCGCCGACCTCGGATTCGAGGCGCTGCATGTGCGTGCTGACGACCGTCTTCGCCAGGCCGAGCCGCTCGGCCGCGGCCGTCAGCGAGCCGGCGTCGACCACCGCGACGAAGACCGCCAGCCGGTTCAGGTTCACGTCGCGCAGATCGGCCATCGTCGATTGTCCTATGGGAGCGGATAATGTTTCCGCGATTATCCATCTTCTGGAGACGAACGGCGAGCGCTACGCTGCAGGTGTTCGTCGCCGATTCCCGGCGGCGCGAGATTCCGGAGTGTTTTCCATGTCTGCCGTCCGCAAGCCTGCTTCGCCGATTCGCGTCTACTCGTTCCTGCTCTCCGGGCATGCGCATCGCGTCCGGTTGTTCCTGTCGCTGCTCGGCCTGCCTTCGGAGACCGTCGACGTCGATCTCGCGGCCGGCGCACAGCGCGAACCGGCGTTCCTCGCGCTCAATCCGCTCGGGCAGGTGCCCGTGATCGACGACGGCGGCACGGTGATCGCCGATTCGAATGCGATCCTCGTGTACCTCGCGAAGCGCTACGGCGACGCGCACTGGCTGCCCGACGACCCGGCCAGCGCGGCCGTCGTGCAGCGCTGGCTCTCGTATGCGGCCGGGCCGATCGCATCGGGGCCGGCCGCCGCGCGGCTCGTGACCGTGTTCGGCGCGAAGCTCGACCACGAAGCGGCCAAGCGTACGGCCGCGAAAGTGCTCGACGTGATCGATCGCGAGCTGGCCGGCAAGCCGTTCGCGGCCGGTGCGCAGCCGACGATTGCGGACGTCGCCGCCTACTCGTACATCGCGCACGCGCCGGAAGGCGGCGTGTCGCTCGAACCGTATCCGCACGTGCGTGCGTGGCTGGCACGCGTCGAGGCACTGCCGGGCTTCGTTGCGATGCCGACGACGCGCGCCGGCCTGCTTGCCGCGTAACGCCCACCGACGCCGCGCCTGCCCACGGAGAACGCGATGAACACCCCGACCACCGTCGTACCGGGCTGGGAACTCGATACCGCGCCGTTTCACGCGGGAGAGCTTGCCGTGCAGCAGCGCGCGGGCGTGACGGCGGCCGCGGGTTCGGCCGGCCGGCGCGGGATCCGGCGTTTCATGCCGGACCAGCACCGGACGTTTTTCGCGCAACTGCCATTCTTCGTGCTTGGCGGCGTCGATGCGAACGGCCAGCCGTGGGCGACGCTGCGCGCCGGCGCGCCGGGGTTCGTGACGTCGCCGGGCCCGCGTACGCTGCGCATCGCGGCGCGCGCGTTGCCGGGCGATCCGCTGGACGGCGCGTGGCAGCCGGGCGCGCCGCTCGGCGGCCTCGGGATCGAATTCGATACGCGGCGGCGCAATCGTGTCAACGGCGTCGTGCGCGCGGTCGACGGCGATGCGCTGACGATCGCGGTCGAGCAGAGCTTCGGCAACTGCGCGAAGTACATCCAGGGACGCAAGCCGACGTTCGTCGCCCGGGAAGCCGGCGCGTTCGCCGGGCCCGACGTATCGGACGCGTTGAACGAGGCCGATCGAGCGCTGCTTGCGCAGGCCGATACGTTCTTCGTCGCGAGCGCGAACACGTCGACCGACGCGGGCGCTGCGCGTGGCGCGGATGTGTCGCATCGCGGCGGGATGCCGGGCTTCGTGCGCGTCGACGATGCGCACACGCTGACGACGCCGGATTTCAGCGGCAACCGCTTCTTCAACACGCTCGGCAACCTGCAGCACGATCCGCGTGCGGGGCTGCTGTTCGTCGATTTCGACAACGGCGACCTGCTGTATGTGGCCGCGCGCGCCGAGATCGTGTGGGACGGGCCGCTCGTCGCATCGTTCGACGGCGCGCAGCGGGTCGTGCGGTTCCATGTGCGGGAAGTGCGGCGCATGCGCGCGGTGCTGCCGTTCCGGTGGTCGGCGGTCGAACGTGCGCCGCAGTTCGCGGCGATGGCGGCGGGCGGGTTGGTGCAGACTTCAACCGCGTCGGTCACCGCACCCGCATCAGAATCACTATCGGCATCGGCATCGGCATCGGCATCGGCATCGGCATCGGCATCGGCATCGGCATCGGCATCGGCACCCGCATGGCGGCCGCTGCGCATCGCGAAGATCGTCGACGAAGCGCGCGCGATTCGCTCGTTCCATTTCGAACCGGCGGACGGCGGTGCATTGCCCGCCTACGAAGCCGGGCAGCACCTGACGCTGCGCATCGCGCTGCCGGGAAGCGACGCGCCGTCGCTCCGCAGCTACACGCTCTCCGATGCGCCGGGCGGCACGCATTACCGGATCACCGTGAAGCGCGAAGGGCGCGTGTCGGCGTGGCTGCACGATCACGCGCAGGCGGGCATGGCGCTCGACGCGCAGATGCCGCGCGGGCGCTTCACGTTCGATCTCGCGAGCCCGCGCCCGGCCGTGCTCGTGTCGGCCGGCATCGGCATCACGCCGATGACCGCGATGCTGCGCCGCGCGCTGGCGGACGATCGGCCATCGCGCCGCGTGGTGTTCGTGCATGGCGCGCGCGACGCGGCCGACCGGCCGTTCGCGGCGGAGCTGGCGCGCATCGCGGCCGCCGACGCACGGCTGTCGCTCCACTGGTTCGACAGCCATCCTCACGACGGGTCGGCGGCGCACGCAGGCCGCATCGACATCGCGCGACTGAAGCGGCTCCTGACGTTCGACGATTACGACTTCTACCTGTGCGGGCCGTCGGCGTTCATGCGCGACCTGTATGACGGGCTGCGCGCGCTGAACGTGCCGGACGAACGCATCCGCTTCGAGGCGTTCGGGCCGTCGAGCGTGGCGCGCAGCGCGACCCGCACGACCGGGGCGCCGGCGGCGGGCGTGCCGGTGGTATTCCGGCGCACGGGCCGCGATGCCGCGTGGACGCCCGCCGACGGCACGTTGCTGGAATTCGCGGAAGGGCAGCGCGTGGCCGTGCCGTCCGAATGCCGCTCCGGGTCGTGCGGCACGTGCGCGACGCGCGTGCTGTCAGGCGCGGTCGGCTACGAGCAGGCGCCCGATGCGCCGGTCGAACCCGGCTGCGCGCTGCTGTGCGTCGCGCGGCCCGCGCAAGGGTCGGAGCCGCTCGTGCTCGACCGCTGACGCACCCTGCGACATGCGGCCGCAGACGGCCTGCTGCGCGAAAAGCGCGCGCAACTGCTTCTTTTTTCGGATGCCGGTCGGATCGACGATAGCGTCAACCGATTCGATGAAAGGAGCACAACCATGAAACTGCTCGGCATGATCAAGCTGGTCCTGTGGAGTTTCTTCGGCGTACGCAACAGCAAGGCGCACGCGGCCGATCTCGCGAACGTCAACTACACGTTGCTGCCGTTCGTGGCGATCGTGCTCGCGCTGCTCGTCGGCGCGGTGATCTACGGCGTCGTGCACCTGGTCGTCGACCCGACCGCGACGATGCAGGGATTCTGACCGGCCGCCGAATCGCGAGCGGGCGAACGTTCCCGCTCCGGTTTCCGGCCGCTTGACCGGCGCATGACGATGCCGGTCATCGAGGTGGCCGCGCACGACGCCAGTCATGCGCACATTGGCACCGTCGCCGTGCCGCACGAAGCGCGCGGTTCCCGTTCCCGCTTTCCCCACCCACCCGATTCTCCCGATTCGCCCGATTCCAGGGCAGCTCGCCCCGCCCGGGGTAAAATGCGCGCCGCGCCGCGATGTCGTGCGCGACGGGCATGCCGCCGTTCCAGCGAACGGCGCGCGCCAGACCGTCGCGCCCGTACCGGGGCGTTCGAAGCGTCCCCCCGCATGACAAGACCGCGCGATGCAGCCGGCCGCCCGACACGCCCCGACGAACCGGTCGACGGCAGCGTCGGTTCCCGGTGCGTCACCTGAATCCGATGTCCCATCCTGCGTCTTCCCGACCGAGCGGCCCGCTTGCGTGCCGGATCGTCTGGTTCGCCCGGTTCGTCTGACGAATGTCGTGCCGGCGCGTGCGTCCGGCGGAGGCAGATCCGGTCGCGGGCACGCTTCGCAGCTTCGTAACGGGTTTCGACAGGGTCGAGTGGCGAGTTTTCCATCCAGAGCAATGACGGTGAATAGAACAACAGCGTCGCCCGCACGGCGGCGGCGCGCGAAGGTCGGGCTTGGTGTCGGCTTCGGCATCACGCTTTTCGCGGCCCAGGCCGCCGCGGTGCAGGGCGACACGCCGGCGCCGGACGCCGGGGCGGTCGCCAGCGCGACGCTGCCGACGATCACGGTGAGCGGCGAGCGCGGCAACGCGCTGCGCGCACGCACGGCATCCGTCGCGGGGCTCGACGACGCACCGCTGCGCGACACGCCGGCGTCGGTGAGCGTCGTCACGCGCGCGCAGCTCGACGACCAGCAGGCGAAGCGGCTGAGCGACGTCGTGCGCAACGACGCGTCGGTCGTCAACGACTATGCGCCGGTCGGTTATTTCGAAGGCTTCGCGATCCGAGGTTTTCCGGTCGATCTTGCGAGCGCGATCCGCATCGACGGGCTGACGGTGTCCGGCGAGCAGAATGTGCCGCTCGAGAACAAGGAACGCGTCGAGATCCTGAAGGGGCTTGCCGGCATCGACAGCGGCGTCGTCGCGCCCGGCGGGGTGATCAACTTCGTGACCAAGCGCTCGGCGAACGTCGCGAGCGTGACGGGTGGCGTCGACAGCCGCGGCTCGACGTCGGCGGCCGTCGATCTCGGCCGCCGCTTCGGCCCCGACAATCAGTTCGGCTTCCGGATCAATGCCGCGAAGGAGAACATGCACTCCTACATCGACGGCACGAACGGACGGCGCACGTTCGGCTCGATCGCTGCCGACTGGGACATCAGCCCGCGCGCGAGCCTGCAGCTCAACGCCGAATTCCAGCAGTGGATCCAGCGTTCCGCCCCCGGCTACCAGCTGCTCGGCGGCACCGTCGTGCCGTCGGTCAAGACGACGTCGAAGGCGCTCGGCACGCAGCCGTGGGCGAAGCCGGTGACGACCGACGCGCTGAACCTGAACGCGCGCTTCGACTACCAGTTCAACGACGACTGGAAGGCGTATATCGCCGCCGGCCGCAGCCGCACGATGATCGACGACAACAGCGCGTTCGCTTACGGTTGCTCGCCGTCGGCCAACTGCAAGGTTGGAGGGACCTCGCCGTTCTTCTTCGGCGCGAACGGCGACTACGACGTGTACGACTTCCGCAGCCCCGGCGAATACCGGCGCAACGACGACCTGCGTGCCGTCACGACCGGCAAGTTCGCGACGGGGCCGCTGCGGCACGAGCTGACGCTCGGCGTGAGCGTGCAGCGCCGCGTCGTGCACATGGCCGATGCCGTGTACGACTACGTCGGCAGCGAGAACATCTACGGGCCCGACACGACCTTCTCGCCGTCGTCGAATTCGCCCGGGCCGTCGTACCCGCGCCTCGATGCGTGGCAATACGGCGTGTTCGGGCTCGACCGCATCAGCATCGGCGAACACTGGCAGGTGCTCGCGGGCGGCAAGGAGGTGCTGCTGCGCCAGCGCAGCTGGAGCAGCGTCGACGGCGACGCGACGCACACCGACCGCTCGGTGTTCCTGCCGCAGGTCGCGCTCGTCTACAAGCCGGTGAACGTGCTGTCGCTGTACGCGTCGTACAGCAAGGCACTGTCGCTCGGCGACCAGGCGCCCGTGCGCGCGACCAACGCGTATGCGTTCCTGCCGCCCGTCGAATCGCACCAGATCGAAGTCGGCGCGAAATACGACTGGCTCGACCGGCTGAGCCTCACGGCCGCCGTGTTCTCGATCAGCAAGCCGTTCCAGTTCGCCGATCCGGACGCATCGGGCGAGCGCTACACGTTCGTGCAGCGCGGCACGCAGCGGCACCAGGGGATCGAGCTCGGCGCGGCCGGGCGCGTGACCGAGCGTCTGGGGCTGACGGCCAGCGTCGCGGCGATTCGCGCGCGGGCGTACGATTCGGGTTCGCCGGCGTACGAAGGCCACCAGATCATCAACGTGCCCGCGCTGCGCGCATCGCTGTATGCGGACTACGCGGTGCCGGGCGTCGCGGGGCTGAACGTGCTGGGCGGCGTCGAGTACAGCGCGGCCCGCAACGCGAACGAGGAGGGCACCGCGCAGGTGCCGGCGTGGTTCGTGTTCAATCTCGGCGCGCGTTATACGACGAAGATCGGCGGCCATCGCACGGTGTTGCGCGTGTCGGTGGACAACCTGTTCAACAAGTTCTACTGGCGCGACGCGGGCGAGCAGCAGGGCGATGCGTACCTGTTCCCGGGGGCGCCGCGCACCGCCCGCGTGTCGTTGACCTATGATTTCTGACCGTCCGGAACCGGCCGCGTGACGCGCGGCCCCGGCAGCTAACCTGGAGAGCACAGACGATGTCCCCACTCGAAATCGCCGGCGTGATCGTCAGCGCGCTCGCGATCTGGCTGACCGCGAAGCGGCGCATGCTGTGCTGGCCGGTCGGGCTCGTGTCGGTTGCGTTGTACGGCTGGATCTTCTTCGACGCGAAGCTGTATTCGGACATGCTGCTGCAAGGCGCGTTCGCGGTGCTGCAGGTGTACGGCTGGCAACGCTGGCTCGCGCAGCGCGCGAGCGAGGCCGACGGCAATGCGGCGCCGGCAGGCGATGTCGCGCCCGTCACGGGCGTGCGGCCGATGCAGATGCTGCCCGACCTGATCGCGGCCGTCGTCGGCAGCGCGCTGCTCGGCGGCATGATGGCGCGCTGGACCGATGCGGCGCTGCCGTTCGTCGATGCCTCGCTGACCGCGTTCAGCCTCGTCGCGCAATACTGGACCGCGCGGCGCTACATTGCATCGTGGGGGCTGTGGATCGTCGTGAACGTCGTGTACGTCGGGATGTTCGTGTTCAAGGAACTGTATCTGACGGCCGGCCTCTACGCGCTGTTCATCGGGCTGGCCGTCGTCGGCTGGCGCGACTGGAGCCGCACGGCCGCGGCGCTGCGCGCGGCGGCCGGCGGTGCGCTGGCAACGGGCGGCGGCGCGCGCTGATTCACGCGCCGATTCAACTACGGAGCAACGTCGTTCATGTCATTCCCACTCGAGCCGGACGGCGCCCTGCCGCGTGACGTCGCGCCGCCGCAATTCGGTGTCGACGGCGAGCAGGCCGAACGCGACTGGCCGCTGATGACGCACGACGAGGTGGCGGCGGTGCTCGCGCGCATCGACGGCGCCGGCGAGCCCGAGCGGCTCACGTGGCACAGCCCGCGACAGTTCGCGGCGGCCGTGCTCGTGCGGATGGCGGACGGGCGCGGGCTGTTCGTCAAGCGTCATCACGCGAGCCTGCGCGATGTCGCGGGGCTCGAGGAAGAGCATCGCTTCATCGCGCACCTGCGCGAACGCGGCATGCCGGTGGTCGACGTGCTCGCGGATCGCAACGGTGCGACCGCATTCGCGTCCGGCGACTGGACCTACGAAGTGCATGTGCTCGCGCCCGGCGTCGACCCGTATCGCGGCGTGATGTCGTGGCAGCCGTTCACGCATGCGTCGCACGCTTACGCGGCCGGTCGCGCGCTGGCCGAGCTGCATCGCGCGTCGGCCGGCTACGATGCGCCGGCACGGCCCGTGCGCACGCTGCTGTCGAGCTTCCGCGTGCTGTCGTCCGACGATCTGGCGGGCGCGCTCGAACGCTGGGTCGAGGCGCAGCCGCTGCTCGTGCGCGCACTCGGCGCGCGCGACTGGCGCGGCGACGTGGCCGACGCGATCGGCCCGTATCACGCGCGCCTCGTGCCGCTGCTGGCCGCGCTGCCGCCGCTGTGGACGCACGGCGACTGGCACGCGTCGAACCTGCTGTGGACCGAGGCGGGGCCCGGCGCGCAGGTGCGGACGGTGCTCGATTTCGGGCTGTCGGATCGCACGTGCGCCGTCATGGACCTCGCGCTCGCGATCGAGCGCAATACGGTCGACTGGATGGCGCCGGCCGAGGCGCGCCGCGTCGAGTACGCACAGATCGACGCGCTGCTCGACGGGTATGAGTCACTCGAACCGCTGGGCGACGAAGCCTATGCGGCGCTGGTCGCGATGCTGCCGATCGTGCATACGGAGTTCGCGCTGTCGGAAGTGGCGTATTTCGGCTGCATCATCGATGCGCCGGCCATCGTCGATATCGCGTACGACGGGTATCTGATCGGGCACGCGCGGTGGTTCGGCGAACGCGACGGGCGGCAGTTGCTCGACTGGCTCGTGCAGCGCCGGCGCGCGAAGCAAGGGACAGCCTGATTCGCGTGCCGGGGTTTCGGCGCACGCGCGCCGATTCCCCGATCCTCCGACCCTCCGCAGTTTTCCTCGCAGCCGTCGCGCTGCACGTTCACCCAATCTTCCTGATCGTCCACGCGGGATGCCATTCCCGCAGGGCACCGCACGCTTGCGCGCGGCCACACCCAAGATGACGGAAATGTCATCTTCGCCTCATGTTCGCACTGCGGCCGGACCGTAGCATCGGTCGCAAACCGTTACCGCAGAACCGAACATGCTCAAGCTCAACCTCGCCGCGGCCGTCGTCTTCGCGATGGCCGCGACGGCCCATGCGCAGCTGTCGCTGTCGCCGGGGCCGGCTCCGGCTATCTCCGGCGGCGCCGCGCCGATCGGCGCACCGCCACCCGACGCACGCCCTTCCACCTCGTTGACGCTCGCCGATGCGCTCGCGGTCGCGGCCCGGAACAATCCGGCGCTGCGCGGCGCGCGCGCGGACGTCGATGCGTCGGCCGGCGCGCTGATGCAGGCCGGTGCGCGCCCCAATCCGGAAGTGTCGTTCCTGCAGGAAGGCTTCCGTCGCGCCGAACGCACGTCGACCGCGCTGATCAACCAGACGATCGAACTCGGCGACAAACGCGGCGCGCGGCTCGACGTCGCATCGTACGGCAGGGAAGCGGCCAATGCGTCTCTCGACGAACAGGGCGCCGTCGTGCGCGCCGACGTGATCGCCGCGTTCTACGGGCTGCTCGCCGCGCAGCGCCAGCTTCAGGTCACCGAGGAATCGGCCGCGATCGCCGCGCGCTCCGCGGATCTCGCGAGCCGTCGTGCACAGGCCGGCAAGGTGTCGCCGGTCGAGGCGACCAAGGCGCACGTGGCGGCGGCCGGCGTGCAGATCGAAGTCGTGACGGCGCGCGGCCGCGTCGAGGTCGCACGCGAGAAGCTGAACGCGGTGATGGGCGAGGCGCGCGACGGCCGGCTGGTGGTGCTCGGCGACCTCGAAGCCGTGCCGCCGGTCGAGTCGCTGCCCGCGCTCACCGCGCAGCTCGACGACGCGCCGCTCGCGCGGATCGCGCGCGCCGAGATGCTGCGCTCGAACGCGGCCGTATCGCTCGAACGCGCGCGGCGCATTCCGGACGTGACGATCAGCGCGGGCGTGAAGCGCGTGACCACGGGCGGCGTGCCGGACAACCAGGCCGTGGTCGGCGTGTCGATCCCGATTCCGCTGTTCAACACGAACAAGGGCGCGCTGCTCGAGGCGACGCACAAGGCCGCTCGGGCGAACGCCGATCTCGATCGCGAACGCACACGCCTGCGGCTGGAGCTCACGCAGGCCTACGCGAATTTCGAAGCCGCCGCGCAGGAAGCGCAGCGGCTGAAGGACGACATCCTGCCGGCCGCGCGCGTCGCGCTCGACGCGATGTCGCGCGGCTACGAACTCGGGAAGTTCAGCTTCCTCGACGTGCTCGACGCGCAGCGCACGCTGTTCCAGGGCCAGTCGCAATACGTGCGCGCGCTCGCCGACGCCCATACCGCGCGTGCCGACATCGGCCGGCTCGTCGGTACGCCGCTTGCACCGTTCGCACCTGTCACGCAATAGCGCCACAGACGCCTCCATTACCTGAAGGATCATCATGTCACGCAGCAGAATCCTGATCATCGCGGCGGTCGTGCTCGGCAGCGCCGGGATCGTCCTCGGCGCACTCGGCGTCACGCGCAATGGCGGCGGCGCCACCTCCGTGTCGGCGGCGCCCGAAGCCGCTTCATCCGCCGAAGCCGCCGGCGAGCGCGGCGGTGTCGTGCTCAGGCGCGGCAAGCTGTCCGTCGAAATCGTGATGACGGAGAAGCCCGGCGACGCGCGCCTCGTCGTCTATCCGTTCGTCGACGGCAAGCCGGCCGGCAAGGGCGTCACCGTGTCCGGCACGCTGGTCCGTTACGACCGCACGCACGAGCCGTTGCGTTTCGACGCGGCCGGCCGGAAGTTCGTGTCTGCGCAGTCGATCGCCAAGCCGCACGTGTTCGATGCGACGATCGACGTGAAGGCGGGCAATGACGCCGCCTCGTTCCCGTTCGCACGCGCCGACGGCGCGATCGTGTTGACCGACGCGCAGCTGGCGACCTCGAAGATCGCACTCGCGAAGGCCGGCCCCGCGCAGATCGCGACACCGTTCCAGCTCCCTGGCGAGATCAAGTTCAACGAGGATCGCACCGCGCACGTGGTGCCGCGCGTGGCCGGCATCGTCGAGCAGGTGTCGGTGTCGCTCGGGCAGAACGTCGCGAAGGGGCAGGTGCTGGCCGTGATCGCGAGCACCGATCTCGCCGACCGGCGCAGCGAGCTGCTGACGGCCGAACGCCGGTTGTCGGGCGCACGCGCGACCTACGAGCGCGAACGCACGCTGTGGCAGGAGCGCATTTCGGCCGAGCAGGACTACCAGCAGGCGCAGGTGCAGTTGCGCGAAGCCGAGATCGCCGTGCAGAACGCGCGGCAGAAGCTCGCCGCGCTGAATGCGCCCGCCGGCGCGGGCGCGCTGAACCGCTACGAACTGCGTGCGCCGTTCGCGGGCACGATCGTCGAGAAGCATGCGACGCCCGGCGAAGCGATCGCCGCCGATGCCAGCATGTTCGTGATCTCCGACCTGTCGACGGTATGGGCCGAGATGGCCGTGCCGGCGCAGCGGCTCAACGACGTGCGGGTGGGCCGCGACGCGACGGTCGTCGCGACCGCGTTCGAATCGCGTTCGAGCGGCCCGATCGCGTACGTGGGTTCGCTGCTCGGCGAACAGACGCGCACCGCGCCCGCGCGCGTCGTGCTGCCGAACCCGGACGGCGTGTGGCGGCCCGGGATGTTCGTGAACGTGTCGGTCGACGCGGGCAGGCAGGGCGTGCCGCTCGCGGTCGCGAGCGACGCGCTGCAGGACGTCGATGGCGCCCCGTCCGTCTTCGTGCGTTCACCGAAGGGCTTCGTCGCGCAGGCCGTCGAGACGGGGCGGCGCGACGAACGTGCGACCGAAGTGCTGAAGGGGCTGAAGCCGGGCCAGGAATACGCGGCGTCGAACAGCTTCGTGCTGAAGGCCGAACTCGGCAAGGGGAGCGCGGAACATGAATGAGCGTCACGTGTGCGCCGTCGTGCTAATCACGGCCCGGTTTGCGACCCAGTCTGCGGCCCGGTTCGCGGCCAGATTCCCGGCCCGCCGGGTGGCCGGCCGGGCGGCCCGTCCGTCGAGGGTGACCGTGCCCCGCTTCAAGGAACCTCGCCATGTTTGAACGCCTGATCCGCTTTGCGATTGCGCACCGCTGGCTCGTGATGCTGGCGATCGCGGCCGTGGCCGCGCTGGGCGTGTTCAGCTACCAGAAGCTGCCGATCGACGCGGTGCCCGACATCACCAACGTGCAGGTCCAGATCAACACGGCCGCGCCCGGCTATTCGCCGCTCGAGGCCGAGCAGCGCATCACCTATCCGGTCGAGACCGTGATGGCCGGGCTGCCGGGCCTCGAGCAGACGCGCTCGATCTCGCGCTACGGGCTGTCGCAGGTCACCGTGATCTTCAAGGACGGCACCGACATCTACTTCGCGCGGCAACTCGTCAACGAGCGCATCCAGGAAGCGAAGGACAAGCTGCCGCCCGGCATCGCGCCCGCGATGGGGCCGACGTCGACGGGCCTCGGCGAGATCTACCTGTGGACCGTCGAGGCCGATGCCGCCGCGCGCAAGCCCGACGGCACGCGTTATACGGCGGCCGACCTGCGCGAACTGCAGGACTGGGTCGTGCGGCCGCAGCTCCGGAACGTGCGCGGCGTGACCGAGGTCAACTCGATCGGCGGCTACGTGAAGGAATACCGTGTCGCGCCGAATCCGGCGAAGCTGATGTCGTACGGGCTGACGCTCGCCGACGTCGTGCGCGCGCTCGAACGCAACAACGACAACGTCGGCGCCGGCTACATCGAGAAACGCGGCGAGCAGTATCTCGTGCGCGTGCCGGGCCAGGCGCGCACGGTCGACGACATCGCGAACATCGTGCTGACCAACGTCGGCGGCGTGCCGGTGCGGATGAAGGACGTCGGCGTGGTCGACATCGGCCGCGAACTGCGTACCGGCGCCGCGACGTCGAACGGCGAGGAAGTCGTGCTCGGCACGGTCTTCATGCTGATGGGCGAGAACAGCCGCACGGTCGCGAAGGCCGTCGCCGCGAAGATGGCGGATGTGAACCGCACGCTGCCGTCCGGCGTGAAGGCGATTCCCGTGTACGACCGCACGGTGCTTGTCGAGAAGGCCGTCGCGACGGTGAAGAAGAACCTGCTCGAAGGCGCGATCCTCGTGATCGCCGTGCTGTTCCTGTTCCTCGGCAACATGCGCGCGGCGCTGATCACCGCGCTCGTGATCCCGCTGTCGATGCTGATGACCTTCACCGGGATGGTCAACGCGAAGGTGAGTGCGAACCTGATGAGCCTCGGCGCGCTCGACTTCGGGATCATCGTCGACGGCGCGGTGGTGATCGTCGAGAACTGCGTGCGGCGGCTCGCGCATGCGCAGGCTGCCGCCGGCCGGCCGCTCACGCGCGACGAGCGCTTCGCGGAAGTATTCGGCGCGTCGCAGGAAGCGCGGCGCGCGCTGATCTTCGGGCAACTGATCATCATGGTCGTGTACCTGCCGATCTTTGCGCTGACGGGTGTCGAAGGCAAGATGTTCCATCCGATGGCCATCACCGTCGTGATGGCGCTCGCAGCCGCGATGGTGCTGACCGTCACGTTCATTCCGGCGGCCGTCGCGCTGTTCATCGGCGAGCGCGTCGAGGAGAAGGAGAACCGGCTGATGGGCTGGGCGCGGCGCGCATACGAGCCGGTCCTCGCGGCATTCATGACGCGACCGGTGCGCGTGATGCTCGGCGCGGGCGCGATCGTGCTCGTCACGCTCGGGCTTGCCACGCGGCTCGGCAGCGAGTTCATCCCGAGCCTGAACGAAGGCGACCTGGCGGTCGCCGCGCTGCGGATTCCCGGCACGAGCCTGTCGCAGTCGGTCGAGATGCAGAAGTCGATCGAGAAGACACTGAAGGCGCGCTTCCCCGAGATCGAGCGCGTGTTCGCGCGCACCGGCACGGCCGAGATCGCGGCCGACCCGATGCCGCCGAACCTGTCGGACGGCTACATCATGCTGAAGCCCGCCGACCGGTGGCCCGACCCGAAGAAGCCGCGCGACCGGCTCGTGCGGGAGATCGAGGAAGCGCTCGCCGAGCTGCCGGGCAACGCGTACGAGTTCTCGCAGCCGATCCAGCTGCGCTTCAACGAACTGATCTCGGGCGTGCGCAGCGACGTCGCCGTGAAGATCTTCGGCGACGACATGGCCGTGCTGAACCAGACCGGCGAGCAGATCGCGGCGGCATTGCAGAAGGTGCCGGGCGCGTCCGAAGTGAAGGTCGAGCAGACCACGGGGCTGCCCGTGCTGACCGTCAATCTCGACCGCGACAAACTCGCGCGCTACGGCGTGAGCGTGGCCGACCTGCAGGATACGGTGGCCGCGGCCGTCGGCGGGCAGAAGGCCGGCACGCTGTTCCAGGGCGACCGCCGTTTCGACATCGTCGTGCGGCTGCCCGACGAGCTGCGCTCGGACATCGAGGCGATCAAGCGGCTGCCGATCGCATTGCCCGCGCCGGCGGCCGGCGCCAGCGCGCCGCTCGCGGCGGCGCCATACGTGCCGCTCGCGGAGCTCGCGACGATCGACGTCGCACCCGGCCCGAACCAGATCAGCCGCGAGGACGGCAAACGGCGGGTGGTCGTCAGCGCGAACGTGCGCGGGCGCGACGTCGGCTCGTTCGTCGCCGACGCGCGCGAGCAGCTTCAGCAGGACGTGCGCGTGCCGGCCGGCTACTGGGTGTCGTGGGGCGGGCAGTTCGAGCAGCTGCAGAGTGCGAGCGAGCGCCTGAAGCTCGTCGTGCCGCTCGCGCTGTTCATGGTGTTCGTGCTGCTGTTCGTGATGTTCAACAACGTGAAGGACGGGCTGCTCGTGTTCACCGGCATTCCGTTCGCGTTGAGCGGCGGCGTCGTGTCGCTGTGGCTGCGCGGGATTCCGCTGTCGATCACGGCGGCGGTCGGCTTCATCGCGCTGTCGGGCGTGGCCGTGCTCAACGGGCTCGTGATGATCTCGTTTATCCGCAACCTGCGCGACGACGGGACGCCGCTCGAGGCCGCCGTGCGCGAAGGCGCGCTCACGCGGCTGCGGCCGGTGCTGATGACGGCGCTCGTCGCGTCGCTCGGTTTCCTGCCGATGGCGTTCGCCACCGGCACCGGCGCCGAGGTGCAGCGCCCGCTCGCGACGGTCGTGATCGGCGGTATCCTGTCGTCCACGGCGCTGACGCTGCTGGTGCTGCCCGTGCTGTACCGCGTCAGCCATGCGGTGTCGTGGCGTGCCGCGCTGGCGGGCGGCTTCGGCGGCGGCTTCGTGTCGGGCGTGCTGCGCCGGCTGGGTTTCTTCAAGGGTAATGCGTGATGCGAATTCTGATTGTCGAAGATGAACCGAAGACGGGCGCATATCTGCGCAAGGGCCTGACGGAAGCGGGTTATGTCGTCGACTGGGTCGAGGACGGTATCACGGGCCAGCACCAGGCCGAGACCGAGGAATACGACCTGCTCGTGCTCGACGTGATGCTGCCCGGGCAGGACGGCTGGACGCTGCTGCAGAACCTGCGGCGCAGCAAGTCGACGCCCGTCCTGTTCCTGACCGCGCGCGACGATGTCGGCGATCGCGTGAAGGGGCTCGAGCTCGGTGCCGACGACTATCTCGCGAAGCCGTTCGACTTCGTCGAGCTGACCGCGCGCATCAAGTCGATCCTGCGGCGCGGCCAGCCGCGCGATTCGAACACGCTGCGCGTGGCCGACCTCGAACTCGACCTGACGCGCCGCAAGGCCACGCGGCAGGGCGACACGATCCTGCTGACCGCGAAGGAATTCGCGCTGCTGTGGCTGCTGATGCGCCGCGAAGGCGAAATCCTGCCGCGCGCGACGATCGCGTCGCAGGTGTGGGACATGAATTTCAACAGCGACACGAACGTCGTCGATTCGGCGATCCGGCGCCTGCGCTCGAAGATCGACGATGCGTACGACCCGAAGCTGATCCACACCGTGCGCGGGATGGGCTACGTGCTCGAAGCGCGCGGCGGCGCGGCCGCATGATCGCGCGACTGCTGCCGCGCACGCTGCGCGGACGCCTGACCGCGCTGATCATCCTGTCGACGTCGGTGATCCTCGCGTCGAGCGGGGTCGCGCTTTACGAGGCGCTCGGCAATCGCGTCGAAACGACGGCCGCCGAGCAGATGGCCGGGATTTCCGCCGCGCTGGGCGCGCACCTGGCCGAAGCGCGCTCGACGGCGGACGTCGCGCGCAACGTCGATATCTGGATCGACCAGTTGCACGGACATCCGAACATGGATCTCGCGATCTACGACGCGGCGGGCACGCGCCTCGTCGGCACGCCCGGATTCCGCCTGGTTGCACCGCTGCTGACGCTCGACGCGGGGCGCGTGCCGGTCGGCGTCGCGCCGCCCGGCACGCGGCAGCAGTATCTCGTGACGACCGTGCCGCTCGCCGGCGCAGGCGCACCGGTGGTACGCGTGGCGGTGCAGTACGACCGCAGCGCCGACGTGCTGCTGCTGCGCACGCACGCTTATACGATCGTCGTGATCGAGGTGTTCGGCGTGGTGCTCGCGGCCGCGATCGCGTACGGCATCGCGGCGCTGGGCTTGAGCCCGCTGAGGCGGTTCGCGGCGCGCGCCGAGCAGATGTCGACGAGCCGGCTCGCCCATCCGCTGCCGGAACTCGATACCGCGGGCGAGCTGAAGGAGCTCGAACACGCGTTCAACGGGATGCTCGGGCGGCTGAACGAATCGTTCACGCGGCTGAGCCAGTTCTCGTCGAATCTCGCGCACGACATGCGCACGCCGCTCACGAACCTGCAGGCGGCCGCACAGGTCGTGCTGTCGCAGCCGCGCAGCGCGGATGAATACCGGAACGTGATCGAGTCGAGCATCGACGAATACCAGCGGCTGTCGCGGATGATCGAGGACATGCTGTTTCTCGCGCGCTCGGAACAGGCCGGCACGTCGATCGACGTGCGGCGATTGAATGCGGCGGAGGAGGCCGGGCGCGTGGCCGGCTACTACGAGGCGCTCGCGGAGGATGCGGGCGTGCAGGTGAAGGTCGACGGTCACACGTGGGTCGATGCGGACCTGACGCTGTACCAGCGCGCGCTGAGCAACCTGCTGTCCAATGCGCTGAGGTACGCGCCGCGCGGCAGCGTCGTGACGATCGACTGCGTGGAGCAGGGCGGTGCGACGACGATTGCCGTGTCGGACACGGGGCCCGGCATTGCCGCCGAGCATGTCGGGCGGATTTTCGAGCGCTTCTATCGCGTCGATCCGTCGCGGCACAATTCGGCGTCGGGTACCGGGCTGGGCCTCGCGATCGTCCGGTCGATCATGGACAATCACGGCGGCGAATGCGGCGTCGACAGCGACCCGGGCCGGCGCACGACGTTCTGGCTGCGCTTTCCGCACCAGCCGGCCGAGCCGAAGCGGCTGGCGGCTGCCGGCGCCTGACACCGCCGGCGGGCACGCCCGCGCGTTCGCCATGAGGCGGCCGCGCGTGGCGCGCTGCCCGCGGTCGTGCGGCCGGGCGTCATTGCCGCGCGGTCAGTTCGTCGTGGTTGTCGGTCTGCGGCTTCGTCTCGCCGCCATGCACCGAAATCCCGTGAAGCTCCTTGTTGCGCGCGATGAGCTCGCTGCTCGGCGGGTACTGCGTCTTGCTCGTCGGCACGACGCCGTCATGCTGCGCCTGCTTCAGTTCATTGACGACCTGCGTCCGGGTCTTGCCCTGCATTTGCGTCTGCGCGAACGCGGCCTGCGTGGCCATGCCGAGCGACAGCGTGGCGGTAACGAACAGTGCTGCGAGTTGTGCGGTTTTCATTGAGTGCTCTCCTTGATCAGGGCCGCCGGGTGGCGAACCGTGGACCCAGTATGCGAAAGCAGCCGTGCGTGATCGTGATCGCGAGATGAAAAATGCGTCAGATTGCGTGATGCCGGGATGTGCCGTTCGACCGCGGCCGACATGATGCAATCGTCATGTTCGCGTCATGGGCGCGATGAGCGGGAAGCGGAACATGAAGTCTGCCGATGGTCGACTTGGCCGACGGCATTCACGCCGTCCGCGACAGCAGCACGGAATGCGGGCGGCCCTTTCCGACTTTTACCCCGGACCGAAAAGTGTATCGTCCCGCCATTCGCCTCGCCTTGATCGCAGTCCTGATCGTCCCGTTGTTCGCGGGCTGCACGTCGACGCGTTCCGGCCGAACGCCCGCTGGGTCGGCCACATCGACCACATCGACCGCGCCGGCCGCCGCGCGCAAGCCGGTACCGGCCGACCTCATGCCCGGCGAGCAGATCGACTATGCCGGGCATCGCTGCGGCAATCCGAACCTGTACGTCAAGACACACGTGTGCCTGTTCCCGCAGCGCAGCGGCACGCGTTGACCGCGATCGCACGGCACGCGACTGCGCGCTCTCAGGTTGCCGCGTATGCGGCGGGAGTCGTCCGGGATACCGCGCGGTCGGTCGCGGGTTCGTCGCCGAGCACGCAGGGTGTCGATCCACGACGAGCAAAAAAGAAGCCCGGCACTCGACGAGTCCGGGCCTAACGCGTGACGTGCCGTGCGGCAGCGACCCGCTTGCGTGGTCTGGAACGGGCGCTGCCCGTCACGTTTGCGATCGTAGCGAAGCGACGCTTCGCGAACCTGATCGGGACATGAAATTTTCGTCACGCGGCGCGCGTATTGCCGCCGCGATCAGAACCGGTGGCGCATCCCGAGATTGACGATGCCCTGCGTGCGCGTACCGCCATAACCATAGGAGCCGATCGACGCCTGCGCCGTTTGCGTGCCGCCGTCGAGCGTGCGCTGTTCGCCGTTCGCGCGCTGCCATGCACCGACCGCGTAGAGATCGGTGCGCTTCGACAGCACGTAATCGGCGCCGGCGGACACCTGATGATAGGTCGCGCCCGTATCGCCGCGGGCGCGCGTGTAGCTGTAGCCGACGCCGACGAGCAGGCTGGGTGTCGCCTGGTAGTTGAAGAAGCCGCGCGCGGTGTCGTACTTCTGCGTGCTCCGAAATGCGGACATCGCATCGGCCTTGTACTGCGCGTTGCTGTAGTCGATGCCGACCGCGAACGGCGCGAAGCTGTAGCGCACCGCGCCGCGCGCGATGCCGATCGATTTCGCGGAGAGGTAGCCGCCGTTGACCAGCGACCCGTCGAACGTGCCGTCGGAGGTGCTGTTCCAACCGGTGCGGATGCCGTTGGCGAGCGATGAACGATTGGCCGCGTAGTAGTAGCCGCCGGCCACGTCGACCGGGCCGTTGCTGTACGACAGGCCGGCCGACCATGTTTGCCCGGCGCCGCTCTTGCCGGCCACGCCGCCGAGCGCGTACATGCCGACGAACTGGAATCCGTTGATCAGTGGCGACGTGTATTTCACCGCGTTGTCGGTACGCGACGACGTGTCGTAGTTGTCGACGTCGCCAGGTGTCGCATAGACGCTGCCGAAGTAGAAATCGCCGGTGACCGGCCACGCGACATCCGCGAGCGCGTCGTACTGGCGGCCGAGCGTCAGCGTGCCCCAGCGCGCGCTTTCGAGGCCCACGAAAGCCTGCCGGCCGAACATCCGGTTGCCTTGCCCGAGCGCGCCGGTGTTCGGGTTGAAGCCGTTTTCGAGGGTGAAGACCGCTTTCAGCCCGCCGCCGAGATCTTCCGCGCCCTTCACGCCGAAGCGGTTGCCGAGCAGGTTGCCGTTGCCGAGGCCGACGAGATTCCTGCCGTTCGCGTCGGCATTCCACACGTAGGTCAACGACGTATCGAACAGGCCGTACAGCGTGACTTCCGACGCGTGTGCCGCGTGGGCGGCCGTGAGCATCGCACCCGACATCATCGCGAGCCGAACTGGAGTTTTCATGGTGTGTCCCTGAGGTTCAAGAGGATCGATCCGTGCATCGGTCGATTCCGGCGCCGCGCGTTGGTGCGGCAGGCGCGGAATGTCGCAATCGCGCTGCCGATTCTGGAAAGCGTTCGGATCGTGAAGGTGAGGGACAAATGAGAAAAATGTCATCGCCGCGTCATCGACCTGGGAACTTGCGACCCGTTTTCATTGGGAGTGCGATACAGGAGAGGCCGGGGCAGTGACGAAACCGTCATGCTGCGATCACGATTGCGCACCGCCGCCGGATCAAAGTGAAGGCTCCTGTCACATCTTTCCAGCAAGGAGCGAGCCACATGAACATTCCGCGACCGATGATCGTCGTCGCCGCTGCCGTCCTGTCGATTACGGCCGTCTCGCAGGCAGCAGCCGCGCAGCAGAAGACCCGTCAGGAAGTCCGTCAGGAACTGGTGCGTGCCCGCCACGACGGCGTGATCCCGAGCCCGAACCACGACTACCCGGCGAGCCCGGCCACTGTCGCGCGCAACCAGGAAATCCATCGCGCGACGGTACATCGCGGCGAGGCGGCGCCGCTGGTCGATGCGCACGACAACCGTCTTGCGGTTCGTTGATCGTTCATGCGCGGCCGGCCGGCACGGTGCCCGCCGGCCGCACCCCACACGAAGAGGAGAGTGCCATGCGCCATTTCGCGAAAGGAATCGTGCTCGCGGCGTGCCTGATGTCGACGGCTGCGATGGCGGCCGGCTGGCCGGAACGCGCGCTGTCGCACGCGCCGGCGCACGAGGTCGGCCGCCGCGCGAACGAGCGGATGCGCTGCGAACTCGCGACCGTGCCGGCCGGCGAGTGGAGCGCGACGTTCACGCGCGGGCAATGCGAGGTCGGAAGCGGACGGCTGACGTTCGTGCCGGCCGATGCAGGCGGCGGGCAGGACGTTGCGGAGAAGCGGATTCTGCTCGGCGATATCCGCACCGCGTCGCATCAGTCACGCAAGCTGAAGGAGCAGCTGCAACTGACGACCCGCGACGAGGTGATCGCGCTGAACGTGCTGACCGACGACGGCAGCCGCAAGTCGCGCGAACACGCGATCGACCTGTGGGCCGCGCTGCGCAACGAAGGCGTGACGCCGGTCAACGGCACGCGCATCGTCGACACGTATCCGACGGGCGCGACGACGTGGTAATCGGCGCGCGGCCGGCTTATCCGGCCTTCACCGATCCTTCGATCAGGAAGAACACGATGAAGCCGATGAAGAACGCGGCCGTCGCAAACGGCGTTTCGGGTACCTCGTGCGCTTCGACCAGCAGCTCCTCGGTGACGAGGTACAGCAGCGCGACGGTGCCGAGCCCGAGCAGCGCCGCGTAGATATTGGCGGGAAGCCCTGCGAACGCCGCGTTGCCGGCAACGGCTGCGACGCTCAGCAGTGCCGCGAGCCCGACCGGCACGACGATCGACAGCATGCGGGCAATGCCGGCGGCCGCGAGCGCGGCGCTGACCGACAGCGCGAGGAACAGCACCTCGAGCGTCAGCGCGACGGTCAGGATGATGCCGCTTTCGGTGCTCGCGGAGAAGGCGATGCCGAGCACGAGGCCGTCGATGACGAGGTCGATCGCGGTGACGATGACGAGGCTCACGGGCAGCCGCGCGTCCTCGAAGCGCGTCTCGATCGCGCCGGACAGCGCACGGATCGCGAGCATCAGCGCGATGCCGAGCACGAAGCCGACGACGACCGGAAACAGCGCATGCGCGCGATCTTGCGGAAGCAGTTCGAGCGCCGCGGCCGCGAACACGATGCCGCCGGTGAAATGCTGGATGACGCTCGACGTGGTCGGGCCGGGGGCGCGCCACGCGGCGGAGAGTGCGCCGAAACAGGCCGCCAGCACGGGCGGTAACGTCAGTAGCGCAAGCTTCGCGGTCGGTGTCATGAGGCCTCTCGAACGGTTGGCGTACCGCAGCGGGCTCGGCGTCCGGCTGCCCGGCCGCAGGGTACGGTTCATGCACGCCGGGCGCTGCCCCGGCATCAACCGGGGATTGAACACCCTGAAGCCGCTTCAAGGTCAACACATTCGATGCAGGGCGCACCGGCAAGCCGGCGCGCCCGTGCCGGTCACACCTGCGCGAGCGCCTGGTCGAGATCGGCGAGCAGGTCGTCGATATGTTCGATGCCGATCGACAGCCGCACCGTTTCTTCCTTCACGCCGGCCTTCGCGAGTTCGGCCGGCGACAGTTGCCGGTGCGTCGTCGATGCCGGATGCGTTGCGAGCGATTTCGTGTCGCCGATGTTGACGAGCCGCGTGAACAGCTTCAGCGCGTCCTGGAACTTCGCGCCGCCGTCGCGGCCGCCCTTCACGCCGAACGTCAGGATGCCCGGCGCACGGCCCGACAGGTAGCGCGCGACCAGCGGATGGTCGGGGTGGTCGGGCAGGCCCGCATAGTTCACCCATTCGACCTGCTCGTGACGCGCGAGATGCTGCGCGATCTTCAGCGCGTTGTCGCTGATCCGTTCGACGCGCAGCGCCAGCGTTTCGATGCCCTGCAGGATCTGGAAGGCATTGAACGGCGAGATGGCCGCGCCCATGTTGCGCAGCGGCACCACGCGCGCGCGGCCGATATAGGCGGCCGGCCCGAACGCTTCCGTGTAGACGACGCCGTGATAGCTGACGTCGGGCTCGTTCAGCCGCTTGAAGCGGTCCGCATGCTCGGCCCACGGGAACTTGCCCGAATCGACGATCGCGCCGCCCAGGCTCGTGCCGTGCCCGCCGAGATACTTCGTCAGCGAATGCACGACGATGTCCGCGCCGTGCTCGAACGGGCGCAGCAGATACGGCGACGGCACCGTGTTGTCGACGATCAGCGGGATGCCGTGGCGATGCGCGACTTCCGCGAGCGCGGCGATGTCGGTGACGTTGCCGAGGGGGTTGCCGACCGATTCCGCGAAGATCGCCTTCGTGCGCGCGTCGATCAGCGGCTCGAACGACGCGGGGTCGCGCGGATCGGCGAAGCGCGTCGTGATCCCGTATTGCGGCAGCGTATGCGCGAACAGGTTGTAGGTGCCGCCGTACAGCGAACTCGCGGACACGATGTTGTCGCCGGCCTCGGCGATCGTCTGGATCGCGTACGTGACGGCCGATTGTCCCGATGCGAGCGCGAGCGCGCCGATGCCGCCCTCGAGCGCGGCGATACGCTGCTCGAGTACGTCCGTCGTCGGGTTCATGATCCGCGTGTAGATGTTCCCCTGCACCTTCAGGTCGAACAGGTCGGCGCCGTGCTGCGTGTCGTCGAATGCGTACGCAACGGTCTGGTAGATCGGCACGGCGACCGCGCGCGTGGTCGGGTCGGGACGATAACCGCCGTGCACGGCGATGGTTTCGAGGCGCCAGTTCGAAGAGGCCTGATCGGTCATGGGTGCTCCGTCTGTTGTTGTGGTGGTCGAGCGATTATAGGAGCACGTGCGCGGCGGCCCTTAGAACGAATGGTTTGTTGCTTATGGCGGTGCGGCGCATAGAATGCCCTTTCCGCAAACAAGGGGTGCGCGATGAATCAGGATCACTGGAACCAGGTGGATGCGTATTTCTCCGCGACGCTCGTGCCGTCCGACGACGCGCTCGACGCCGCGCTGGCAGCGAGCCACGCGGCCGGGCTGCCCGCGATCAACGTCGCGCCGAACCAGGGCAAGCTGCTGCAACTGCTCGCGACGATTCGCGGCGCGCGGCGGATCCTCGAGGTCGGCACGCTCGGCGGCTACAGCACGATCTGGCTCGCGCGCGCATTGCCGCCGGGCGGCACGCTCGTGACGCTCGAGCTGAACCCCGAACATGCGAAGGTCGCGACGCGGAACATCGCGCGTGCCGGGTTCGCGGAGGTCGTGACGGTGGTGGTCGGCAGCGCGAAGGACAGCCTCGCGCGGCTCGTCGACGCGGGCGAAGCGCCGTTCGATTTCATCTTCATCGATGCCGACAAGGACAACAACCCGGTCTATCTCGACGCGGCGCTGAAGCTGTCGCGGCCCGGCACGGTGATCGTCGTCGACAACGTCGTGCGCGGCGGGCGGGTGGCCGATCCCGACAATCGTGAGCCCGACGTGGCCGGCGTGCGCGACGGGTTCGCGCGTCTCGCGGCCGCGCCGCACGTCACCACGACGGCCGTGCAGACGGTCGGGCAGAAGGGCTGGGACGGGTTCTCGATCTCGATCGTCGGCGCGTGACGTGAGGGCGGCACGCGCGTGCGGTCGACCCGCGCGCTAGTTCTGGTCGGGATTCCTGTCGTTGCACTGCTCGGGATCGTCGCGCAGCACGATGCGGCGGATGCGGCCGTTGTCGTAGAACGGCACGTCGGGGCAGAATTTCATGCCGGCGCGGGTCGACGTGCGCTTCCACGCGACCTTTTCGGTGCGGACGAGCGTCGGCGCGTGGCCGGGCGCGCCCGGCTTCCAGATGTCGATGTACACGCGCGCCATCCACGGTGACGCGTCCACCTCGCAGTCTTTCAGCGCGCCCAGCGTCGAGCGCAGCCCCGTGCCGGCGTGCTCGATGCGCTGCGGAAACTCGATGTAGCCGTCGCCGTAGCCGGGCATGACGTAGCAATAGCGGCGCGTGTTCCCGTCGAGCACCGGCAGCAGGTAGCTGCTGGCGGAGTCGGCCTCCTTCACGTCGTTGCCCTGCCAGCGGTAGGTCGTCACGCCGTGCTCGCAGCAGCTCGCGCGCCAGCTCGTCCAGATGATCCGGTGCACGGCATCGAACTCCGGCGACGTGATGCCCTGCAGCCCCTGCGGCGCGTCGACGAAGCGCCGCGTCTTCGGGTCGAAGATCCACGTCTGGTACGGAATGTTCGGGCCCGCGCCCATCGATTGCGCGAGCATCAGGTCGGGCCAGCCGTCGAAATTCACGTCGGCGAAATCGGGCGTGAACAGGCCGCAGGTGCCGCGTGAATCGGTCTGCAGCGTCTGCACGAGGCGGCCGCGATCGTACAGGCGGATCGCGGTGACGTGCGGCGGGTCGTTGCATGAACCGTCGTCGTCCGGCAGCTTGTCCGCGACGAGGCGGATCTCGTAAGGGAACGGCCTGCCGTCCTGTTTCATTGCGAGCGAGACGGGCAGCGTGCGTTTGCCGTCCGGCGACGCCCACGTGCCGGCCACCGCATTGTCGAGCGATGCCACGCGCCACGTGCCCGTTACGCGATCGGCGTCGGCTTTCGCGCCGCTGTCGCGTTCCGACAGCGTGGCGCCGTGCGCGTCGAGCGTCCCCTTCAGCGCGAGCCGGTAGCGTTTGTCGGACGTGCAGGGCGCGTAGCAGTACGAGCCCGATACCGTGCCCGCCACGCGCGACAGCGAGACTTCGACATGCCGGTTGCCGATCGTGCCGACCCAGTCGCGCGACCAGAACGGGATCTCGACCGTATCGTCGGTGCTTGCCGCACTCGCCGCACTCGCCGCACTCGCCGCACTCATTGGCGAAAAGGCGAACGCGGTGACGGCGAGCAGTGCGAACGCAATTGCGCCGCGCCAGCCGCGCGTGCGCCGCGTCGCGATCGCATTGCGCGACGCG
This sequence comes from Burkholderia sp. 22088, assembly GCF_052045915.1. NCBI lineage: Bacteria > Pseudomonadati > Pseudomonadota > Betaproteobacteria > Burkholderiales > Burkholderiaceae > Burkholderia > Burkholderia sp. 22088. The sequence continues at coordinate 396,157 of NZ_JBQEPY010000003.1, read as the reverse complement.
TCGATGAACGGGAGATGCATGGGTCGGCCCCTCGGTTTGTTATGGGTGTGACTGCCGGCGTGTTGCGGTGCGATGCACGCGTCAGCGGTTTCCTGGCGCATCGGCGCGTCGATACAGGCGTGGCCATTGATCGTCGAACAGGCCGTTGCACGTGCCGTGCGTGGCGATGTCGCTGAGCAGGAAGCGCCGGCCGTCGAAGATCCACGACGCAGTCGAGCCGCAATCGCCGGCGCTGCGCAGCCTGACCTTGCTCGACAGCGTCGCGTGGGTGCGGTCGTAGCCCGCCTCCGTCAGTTCGTTCGCGAACGACGCCGAGTCGAGCCCCGCGTTCGCGTTCTCGCCGAAATTCATCGCCGTCGGCGTGAACGGTGCCGTCCTTCGCACGCGATACCACAGGTCGGTGCGGTTATACATGCTGCTGGTCTGGCACGGTATCGCGACGAGCGCCTCGTCGGCGGAGATCGCCACGGCGCGCGACGCCTTCCGGCGGTCGCTGGCCGACATTTCGTCTTCGACGTCGGCCGCGCATTGCTTGATGTCGTCGCCGAACTTCGCGAGCACCGCGTCGACGAGCGGGCGCTGCCCGCCGGCCGGCAGGTCCGCGACGGCCGGCGCCGGCACGACGGCGGGCGGCAGTGCCGGCGCGGCCGGCACCGACGACGCGGGCCGGTTGCCGGGGCGCAGCAGCGCCGTCGTCGTGCCGACCCGGCCCTGCGTGTCGTCGATCAGCAGCAGCGCGGCGTTCAACCCCGTCAACGGCGTCCGGGCGGTTTGCGCCGACGCCGGATCGCCGAAGCTCAGCAGTTGCGCGTTGCGCGCCGCGGTGAGCCATGCGGCAACCGTTGCCGGATCGTCGGTGCGGATCCGGAACGGGTGTGCTTCGTCGTCGTCCGGTTTGCCGCCGAACGCATGCCACTGGGCCGCCATCGCATCGAACGGGCGGCCGTCCGCGCGTGCGGTGCGCAGGTCCAGCGGCGCCGACGCATAGAGGGCGAGCGAGGCTTGCGCGTCCGGGCCGGCATCGCGCGTCACGCGCAGGATGAGGCTGGTGCGCGAGTCGTCGATGTCGTCGGCATGGCTTTCGGCAATGCAACGATTGACGTTGTCGCAGACGACCGACCAGTTCTTGAAGTCGCGCTCGACCGGCGGCCGCGTGAGCGGACGGGCCAGGGCAACGATCGGGGAAACGGCGAGGAGGGCGGCGATGGCGAGCGAAAGGCGGTGCGACATGACGGTTCGTATCGACTGTGGATGGGCGGGCGCAAGACGTCGGACTGCAAGCGCATCGTCAGCAAGCGGGGCGGTCGAAGGCAGCGGCGCATGCAGGGGCGCGCTTTGCGGAACGGTTTCGAGTATACCGCCGCAATGGGCGCCGATCGCGGCGGCGGCGCGTCGTGTGCGGGCACGTACGTTGCTGGCCGGCACGGGGCGCACGTGCACGGATGCGCAAACGGCGCGATGCCAGCAGGCACCGCGCCGTTCGCTTTTCATCGTGCGTCGACCACGTCGCGCAGGAACGCGTCGAGCGTCGCCACGTCGCCCCACGGCCGCTTGTATTCGCGATCGTGTTCGGCATCGGCGAGCATCGTCTCGACGAGCGCGTGGATCGCCGGCCGGCGCGGCCCGTATTCGCTTTCGTTCGCGCTCATCTTCAGCGCGAGCAGCGCGTCGAGCTCCGCGCGCACCGACGGCTCGTGCACGGTGCCGTCGACGAGCGCCGCGAAACGCATCGGCGGCATTCCGAGCCCCGCGTCGATCCACCGCACCGCGAGCAGCGGCCGCAGCACGTACAGGTATTTCTTGTAACGCACCGTGTCGCCTTGCAGATAGCCGCGAAAGTTCTTCTTCGCCATCGCGAGGTAGTGATGACGCCCGCGCACCGGCGAGAAGAATGCCGACGCCAGCGACCTGAGCCGCGGCGCCCAGCGCGCGTCTTCGCGATACACGACGGGCGAGTCGAGCCATTCGAGCAGCGTCGGGTTCGAGCGGCGCAGCAGTTGCAGCGCCTTGCGCAGTTCCCAGCCGCTGACGTCCAGCTCGTCGTCGAGCGGCCGCTCGATCACGTCGCGTTGCGCTTCGACGCTCAGGAACCAGTCGCGCCGGTGCGCATACACGAAGCGCACGTCGTAGTCGCTGTCCGGCGAGGCGAACCCCCAGCCGCGGCTGCCCGATTCGCACGCGAACAGCACGCTCACGTCGTGGCGGCGTTCGACTTCCGCGAGCTCAGCCATCACGCGCGCCCGCACGGCCGGGTCGACCGGGTGCGCACTGCGCACGGCAGTCAGTTGTTCCGTTTTCATGATTGTCGTTTCTCTCTCGTTGCGCGCGGCCGCCGGCCATCGGCCGCGCACCGCGCTATCCTTTCACGCACACCACCTGGCGCAGCGTATGCACCACTTCGACGAGGCTGCGCTGGGCCGCCATCACCGCGTCGATGTCCTTGTAGGCCATCGGGATTTCGTCGACGACGCCCGAATCCTTCCGGCATTCGACGCCCTGGGTCGCCTTCACCTGGTCGTCGACCGTGAAGCGGCGCTTCGCTTCGGTGCGGCTCATCGTCCGGCCCGCGCCGTGGCTGCACGAGCAGAAGCTTTCCGGGTTGCCGAGCCCGCGCACGATGAAGCTTTTCGCACCCATCGAGCCCGGAATGATCCCGAGCTGCCCCTTCTGCGCGGACACCGCACCCTTGCGCGTCACGAGCACGTCTTCGCCGAAATGGCGTTCGCGCTGCACGTAGTTGTGGTGGCAGTTCACCGCGTGTTCGTCGACCGAGAACGGCTTCGCGATCACGCCGCGCGCCGCGCCGATCACCGCATCCATCATCGCCTGCCGGTTGCGCCGCGCGTAGTCCTGCGCCCAGCCGACCGCCTCGACGTAGTCGTCGAAGTGGCGGCTGCCCTCGGTGAAATACGCGAGGTTGCGATCCGGCAGGTTCGCGATGTGCTGCCGCATGTCGGCCTGCGCGAGTTCGATGAACAGGCTGCCGATCGCATTGCCGACGCCGCGCGAGCCGCTGTGCAGCATGAACCACACGTGGTCCGCTTCGTCGACGCACACTTCGATGAAGTGGTTGCCGGTGCCGAGCGTGCCGAGATGCGCGTAGTGGTTCGTCTTTTCCAGCTTCGGATACTTGTCGACGATCCGCTGGAAGCCCGGTTGCAGCGACTTCCACGATTCGGTCACGGCGGCCGGCGTGCGGTCGCCCCACGCGCCCGGATCGCGGCGGCCCGGCGCGCGGCCGTGCGGCACCGCGCGTTCGATCGCACTGCGCAGGCCCGCGAGCGAATCCGGCAGGTCGGCTGCCGTCAGCGTCGTGCGCGCGGCCATCATCCCGCAGCCGATGTCGACGCCGACCGCGGCCGGAATGATCGCGCCCTTCGTCGGGATCACGCTGCCGATCGTCGAGCCCTTGCCGAGGTGGACGTCCGGCATCACCGCGACGTGGCTGAAGATGAACGGCATCTGCGCGGTGTTGCGCAGCTGTGCGCGCGCTTCGTCCTCGACGGCGACGCCTTGCGTCCACATCTTCACCGGCTTGCCGTTCGCCAGTTCCATCACCTGGTAATCCATTGCACTCATTTGCTTCACCTGATTCCTTCATTCATGCGGCGCGGCACACTTGCGCCGCGCCGTTGCGCCCGTCAGGCGCCCTTGATGCTGACGAGTCCGTTCAGCACCTGGTCGAGACCGCCGAACACCGAGATGCGGTCGATCCGTTCCGCGACGCGCTCGAGCGTTTCCAGCTCCTTGAGCCGCAGCGCGGTCGGGTTTTCTTCCATCACCTTCGCGGTGTTCAGCAGCGAACGCGTGGCCGCCGTTTCCTCGCGGCGGCGAATCACGTTCGCCTGCGCGGACTTCTCCGCCTCGACCACCTGCGCGAGGATCGTCTTCATGTCGCCCGGCAGCACGATATCCTTCACGCCGACGCTGCGCACGTCCACGCCCGAGTTGCCGAGGCGTGCACGCACCTGCGTGATCACGACGTCGTCGATCGACTGCTTGTCTTCCAGCAGTTCGTCGAGCGAGCGTGTGCCGACGGCCGAGCGCAGGGCGAACTGCAGCTCGCGATACAGGTGCTCGACCGGCTTTTGCAGCTGGCCGAACGCATGCAGCACGTCCGCATAACACCACGTCGCCGACAGGTTCAACCGCAGCGCGACCTTGTCGCGCGTCAGGATTTCCTGTCCGCCGACTTCGAGCGCCTGCACGCGCAGGTCGACGAGTTCGACCGCGATGTCGCGGTTGAAGCGCCAGAACGCCGAGACGCCCGCGTCCAGCAGCCGCTCGATCTTGCCGTCGATCTTCAGCACGCCGACGTGGTACGCCGGCACCTGCGCCAGCAGTACGCCCGCCAGGCCCGCCACACCGCGCGCCCGCAGCGCCGGTTGCGCGATGCGCTTCACGAGCGCGGCCGGCAGCATGCTGTCCTGCGCGAGATCGACGCGCTCGAGACGGTGGGCGGTCAGGCCGCGCCAGTACAGCCGGCGCGTGCCCGGCGCCAGGATCTCGACGAGCACGTCGTCTTCGTAGCGCAGGCCGGCTTCGTCGTCGGCGAGATCCATCGCGACGAAGTGCCGGGCGAGCACGTCCTGTGCGTCGTGACGCAGGTAATCGGCCAGTGCCGCGTCGGCAAGCGGCGCGTCGAGACGCGCGGTCTGCACCGACAGGCGCTTGAACGGATCGAAGGCCTTGAACACGCCCGGTTCGAGCACCTTCACGAAATCGCCCTCGTTCATCAGCAGCGCGCGTTCGTTCTTTTTCACTACATGTCGCATCCACATATTCTTGTCCTTTTCTTCGATGACCGCCGGGTGACGCGCATCGTGCGGATCGCGGGGCGACGCAACCGGGCGGGCGGCGCGCAGGCCCGGCGCCGAAGTGTGCGGCGACGCATCCTGCTTCGCGTCGTCGTGCGCCTTCGCGCGGGCCGTGCGGCCGTCCGGCCGATCGCGCGGAACCGCAACCGGTCCGACGCGCGGCGGGCCTTGCGGCCCGCACCGGCGGGTACTGCTTTCATTACAAGGCTGTCCTTGCGGACAGCGTTCGAGCGGGATTCGAACCCGCTACACACCGGCTTGCGCCGGCTGCTCTACCCGAATGAGCTACCGAACGGAGGGCGCCCCGGGATTCGAACCCGGGCGAAGTTCCAGTACGCGCCCGTTTGCCTTCGTCTGCCCATGGCGGCATGCGCGACCGCGACGAACCAGGTTCGGCGGCGGCGCACCAGCAGGGCTTTGTGAACCCTGGCTCGCGGGCCAGCGGGACATCCGGCGCTTTCTATTTAGCGAGGAGCGTGCCAGCGGCCGGCGTGATGCGCGAAATAAATTCCAAGTCGTTGAAATAGAAGGGGAAATTATTTGTCGTGACGGGCGGCGCATGAAAATCCGATCGTCGCTCGATCCGAATATTCGATACAATCGGATCGCCTCTTATCTTGTGGGATAAACATGCGCAAGACCGTCGCGATCGGTTTTCTCGGTACCGTGCTCGACCAGGGCGGCGGCTCGCAGCGTCGCTGGCGCAACTGGCGGCCGACGATTTCGCTGTGCGAGCAGCGCGACATGCCGGTCGACCGGCTCGAACTGCTGCACGCGCCGAACTACGCGCGTCTCGCGAACCGCGTGAAGCAGGACCTGGAGCGCGTGTCGCCGCACACCGACGTGCGGCTCGTTCCGATGGAGATTCGCGATCCGTGGGATTTCGAGGAGGTCTACGCGGCGCTGCACGATTTCGCGCGTGCCTACCCGTTCGATCTCGACCGCGAGGACTACCTGATCCACATCACCACCGGCACGCACGTCGCGCAGATCTGCTGGTTCCTGCTGGCGGAGGCGCGCTACCTGCCGGCGCGTCTTGCCCAGACGGCACCGCCGCAGAAGACCGACGAGGGGTTGAGCGGGCCCGGCACGATGTCCGTGATCGATCTCGACCTGTCGCGCTACAACCGGATCGCGCAGCGCTTCACGCGCGAGCGCGACGAGACGGTGTCGTTCCTGAAGGCGGGCATCGCGACGCGCAACGCGCGCTTCAATGCGCTGATCGAGCAACTGGAGCGCGTGGCCGTGCGGTCGCGCGCACCGATGCTGCTGGTCGGGCCGACGGGCGCCGGCAAGTCGTTTCTCGCGAAGCGCGTGTACGAGCTGAAGCGCGGCCGCCATCGGCTCGCGGGGCCGTTCATCGAGATCAACTGCGCGACGCTGCGCGGCGACGCGGCGATGTCGACGCTGTTCGGCCACGTGAAGGGCGCGTTCACGGGCGCGCAGTCGGCGCGGGCCGGGCTGCTGCGCGCGGCGGACGGCGGCCTGCTGTTTCTCGACGAGATCGGCGAACTCGGGCTCGACGAACAGGCGATGCTGCTGAAGGCGATCGAGGAGAAGCGTTTCCTGCCGGTCGGCGCGGACGTCGAGGCGACCAGCGATTTCGAACTGATCGCGGGCACGCACCGCGACCTGCGGCAGATGGTGGCGGCCGGCACCTTCCGCGAGGATCTCTATGCGCGGATCAACCTGTGGACGTACGAACTGCCGGGGCTGGCCGAGCGCCGCGAGGACATCGAGCCGAACCTCGAATTCGAACTCGACCGGTTCGGCCGCGAGCAGGGCGAGCAGGTGCGTTTCAACGTCGAGGCGAAGCGGCGCTACCTCGCGTTCGCCGCGTCGCCGCGTGCGGCGTGGGCCGGCAACTTCCGCGAGCTGTCCGCGTCGGTCACGCGGATGGCGACGCTGGCCGACGCGGGACGGATTACCGAAGCGCTTGCCGAACAGGAAGTCGAACGGCTGACGCGCACGTGGTCGCAGCCGGGCGGCGCGGGATCGTCCGAGGCATGCGTCGAAGCGGTGTTCGGCGCGCGTGCGGCGGAACTCGACCTGTTCGACCGTGCGCAGCTCGAACGCGTGCTCGACGTGTGCCGCGTGTCGGCAAGCCTGTCGGAAGCGGGGCGCACGCTGTTCGCGGTGTCGCGGCAGAGCAAGAAGCAGCCGAACGATGCGGACAGGCTGCGCAAGTATCTCGCGCGGTTCGGGCTGGATTGGGAGGGGGTGAGGGGCGCGCTCGATGCGTCGAGGTGACGGGCATGCGCGATGCATTCCCTGCGTCGCGCATGGCGGATAGCGCGTGCGGTATCGTGCACGCAAACGTCGGGAGGGTGGTGGTGGTCGTGATTCCTTCGTCGGTCAAAGCGCTGTTTGCCGATTCGGGGTGGCGTGGCGATTCCGGTTGCCGTGTGTCGTCCGGCGACGGCGAGCATCCGGGAGATGCGATCCTGCGCGAATTCGGCGGGCTGATCGTGGGCGCCTCTGCCAGCGGGCAAACCTGCGCGCGAATGGGGCTCGTCTTTCATGCGCTGGCGCGCAAGGATCACCAGATCGACGCGTGGGAACAGGCGCTCGGGACGACGATGATCGGCTTCGCCGAAGACGATCTCGGGTACGCCGAGTTTTATGTCGATGCGCAGGGCCGAGTGTTCTCGACCAATTGCGTGGTCGACGGTGTGTATCTGTGTGGATTCACGTTCGGCGAAGCGGTCGAGCGGACGCTGCTCGGGCGCGTCTCGATTCCGCTGTTGCTCGACCGCCGTGCAACGATTGCCCATTACGGCGAGGTTCTGACGATCGACGATCCGCGCGTGATGACGGTCCGTCAGCTCCTTGCCCGCACGTGATGCGGCGACGCGCTTCGGCCGTGTTTCAACCGGCCGTCGCAGCCGCCGCCTCGTGAAACGACGCCAGGAATGCCCATTCCGGCTGCGCGGCCGCGACATCCGCCAGCCCGCGCGCGAACGCGTGCGCTGGCAGCCACGGATACCCGAACGCCGCATGCAGCGCGTCGAGTTTCGTCGACTTCGGATCGTCGATCGTATCCATGCGCGCGATGTAAATGTGCAGCGCGGCGATCCGCGCACCGCCTTCGCTGTCGGGTGTGAACTGCCAGCGATACGTGCCGTGCCCGATCCGCAACGCGCCGTTGTCCTTCTGCCGCATCACGACGAGCCACGACATCCTGCTGACGCCATGTGGGTCGACTTCGGGCTCCGTGCAAACGTAATAGGTCCGGCACCGCTCGAACCGCTCGCCGAATTCCTCGACCAGGGTGCGTGCGATCGCGGCCGCGCCTGTCACGCGCGGCGGAAAATCGATGTCGTCGTTCGCGAGCGAAAAGCTCAGCTCGGCATCGGCCGCGAAGCAGTCGGCGATCAGCGCGGGCCGGTTCAGGTCCTTTGCGCGCAGATAGCATTCGAGCAGCGCGCGAACCGACGCGGGATGAAGCGGGAAGGGCATGGACGAGCCTCCTGTAGCGGGAAATGGGGCCACGCGCACCGGCCCGACCTGGCCAGGGGCGCATGTGCCTTTGCCGTATAATTTCGTTTCAAAGCTAAATTCGCATGACCGTACGGAGCGTCGAAGTCATGGCCAAGCAGCAAGAGGAGTCCGTTCTGACCATCACCAACCCGTCCTGCCTGATCGACGGCACGGACACGGAATTTCGCCACCTGATCAACGGGCTGCTGCCGTTTGCGGCCCGCCTGCTGTCGGTACGCGACGGCTTCGGCTCGCTGATCGGCCTCACCGGCATCCAGTATTCGCTGCTCGTATCGGTTTCGCATCTTTCGCACGACGACGTCGTGACCGTCAACCGCCTCGCCGATCACCTGCACCTGAGCGGCGCATTCGTCACGATCGAGACGGGCAAGCTGAAGAAGCTCGGCCTGATCGACAAGCGCCCGGACCCCGACGACAAGCGCAAGATGCGTCTCACGGTCACGCCGGCCGGCTCGAAGCTGCTGAAGGCGCTCACCGATACGCAGCAGCGCATCAACAACGTGCTGTTCGAGGGCGTGACGAAGACCGAATTCAAGGCGCTCTGCTCGGTGATCGACCGCCTCGTCACCAACGGCGACCGCGCGACGCTCGATCTCGCGCACCTGATCGCGCGCCAGGAAAAAGGCTGACGCTTCGACCGCACTCAGTGCGCGGCCCACTCGATCGTATTCAGGTCGACCCCTTCGAGATGCATGTCCCACAGCGGGCTCAGCGCGCGCAGCTTGCCGACCGTGTCGCGCACCTGCGCAATCACGCTGTCCACTTCGGCTTCGGTCGTGAAGCGGCCGAGCGTGAAGCGGATCGAGCTGTGCGCGAGCTCGTCGCTACGGCCCAGCGCGCGCAGCACGTACGACGGCTCCAGCGATGCCGACGTGCACGCGGAGCCTGACGATACCGCGACACCCTTGATCCCCATGATCAGCGATTCGCCTTCGACGAAGTTGAAGCTGACGTTCAGGTTGTGCGGAATCCGGCGGGCGAGATCGCCGTTCACGTAAACCTCGTCGAGCGTCGACAGGCCGGCCAGCAACCGGTCGCGCAATGCGCCGACGCGGCGGCTTTCCTCCGCCATCTCCTCCTTCGCGAGCCGGAACGCCTCGCCCATCCCGACGATCTGGTGGGTGGGCAGCGTGCCCGAGCGCATCCCGCGCTCATGGCCGCCGCCGTGCATCTGCGCTTCGATCCGCACGCGCGGCTTGCGGCGCACGTACAGCGCGCCGATCCCCTTCGGGCCGTAGACCTTGTGCGCGGTCACCGTCAGCAGGTCGACGTTCAACGCATTCACGTCGACCGGGATCTTGCCGGCCGCCTGCACGGCGTCGCAGTGGAACACGATGCCGCGCGCGCGGCACAGCGCGCCGATCTCCGTCACCGGCTGGATCACGCCCGTTTCATTGTTCGCGAGCATCACCGACACCAGGATCGTGTCGGCGCGCAGCGCCTGCCGCACCGTGTCGAGATCGAGCAGGCCGTCTTCCCGCACGTCGAGGTACGTGACGTCGAAGCCCTGGCGTTCGAGCTCGCGGCACGTATCGAGCACGGCCTTGTGCTCGGTCTTCACCGTGACGAGATGCCTGCCCTTGCCCTGGTAGAAGTGCGCGGCGCCCTTGATCGCGAGGTTGTTGCCCTCGGTCGCGCCGGAGGTCCACACGATTTCGCGCGGATCGGCGCCGAGCAGCGCGGCGACGTGCGCGCGCGCTTCCTCGACCGCCTGCTCGGCATCCCAGCCGTAGCTGTGGCTGCGTGAAGCCGGGTTGCCGAACTGCTCGTGCAGGAACGGCACCATTTTGTCGACCACGCGCGGATCGACGGGCGTCGTCGCGCTGTAGTCCATGTAGATCGGACGGGATTGCATCGATGCGGCTCCGGAAAGCGGTGTCTCCCGCGGTGCGCGAAAGCACCGCGGAACAGGGTAGCCGCAGTGTACGTGGACATTCGCGGGCGCCGCGCAACACCCATCCCGCCAGTAGGGTTGTCTTTCAAACAAAGCTTTCTAGGTCAGGGTTTACGACAACTTGAACCCGCCTCTGTGTTTACATTTAATAAAAGCTAAATAACAAAGCTAAGTAACGGTGCTTTGTTGGGCCGGATTCCGCTGCGGAATCCGGCGATGCAACCCAAGGAGGACGAGATGAGCGAGAACCATGCCGGAACCGGTGCGGGGGGCGACGCGCAGCGGCGCTTTCGCGCCGCGCTGTCGATGTTCGCGACGGGCGTCGCGGTGATTACCGCCCCCCGCAAGGAGGGGGCGCCGATCGGTATCACGGTCGCGTCGTTCAATTCGGTGTCGCTGGACCCGCCGCTGATCCTGTTTTCGGTCGACCGTCGGAGCCTGAGCCTCGGCGACCTGGCCGGCGCGGGCGGCTATGCGGTCAACGTGCTCGACGAGACGCAACAGCACCTGTCGAACTGCTTCGCGAAAGCGAACGGCGACAAATGGGGCTGGCGTGCCGGCGCGGCCGATGACGACGGCGCGGTGCTGCTGCCCGACGCGCTCGCGACGTTCGAATGCGAGCCCTACGCGCAGTACGACGGCGGCGATCACGTGATCTTCGTCGGCCGCGTGACGCGGCACCGCGCGCGCTCGGAAGGGCGCCCGCTGATCTTCTTCGGCGGCCGCTATCGCACGCTCGACGGCATGCACGCGCCGTCTGCCTGAATGCAATCCACGTTTCATTCCACCCAGGAGGACATCATGATCAAGAACGGAACCCAGCACATCGCGTCGCTGCGCGACGGGCGGCAGGTCTACCTGAACGGCCAGCCGGTCGGCGACGTGACCGCGCATGCGGCATTCCGCAATTCGATCCGCAGCTACGCGAGCCTGTACGACTACCAGGCGCGTGACGAGAACGTCGAGAAGATGACGTTCGTGTCGCCCGACTCGGGCAACCGCGTCAGCCGGATCTGGCAACTGCCGACCTCTTACGACGAACTCGTCGAACGCCGTGCCGCGCTGGAAGCATGGTCGGAACTGCATTACGGCTTCATGGGCCGCTCGCCGGATCACGTCGCGTCCTGTCTTGCCGGCATGGTGATGGGCGCCGACGTGTTCGAGCAATACGATCCGGCTCGGGCGGGCGCGCTGCGCGACTACTACCGTTACGCACGCGACAACGACCTGTTCCTGACCTACGTGATCGTGAATCCGCAGGCGAACCAGTCGAAGGCCGCGCACGAGCAGGAGGACAAGTACCTCGCGGTCGGCATCGTCGATCAGGATGCCGAAGGCATCACGGTGCGCGGCGCGAAGATGCTCGCGACGAGCGGAATCATGGCGAACGAGGTGTTCTGCAGCTGCATCCAGCCGCTGCGCGAGGGCGACGAGATGTATGCGCTGTCGTTCGCGGTGCCGATGAACGCGAAGGGGATGAAGATCCTGTCGCGCAAGTCGTACGAGGAGAACGCGACATCGGTGTTCGACAACCCGCTGTCGAGCCGCTTCGACGAGAACGACGCGGTGCTGTATTTCGACGACGTGAAGGTGCCGTGGGAACGGATCTTCGTTGCCGGCAACACGGCGATGTGCGCGAAGCAATTCCACGCGACGCCCGCGCACGTGTACCAGAACTACCAATGCCAGGTGCGCCTGATGACGAAGCTGCGCTTCCTCGTCGGGCTCGGCCTGAAGATCTCCGAGGTCAACGGCACGAATGCGTTCCCGCAGGTGCGCGAAACGCTGGGCCAGCTCGCGGCCGAAGCGTCGATGGTCGAGGCGTGGGTCTACGGGATGGAAGCGAAGGGCACCGTCGTCAACGGCTTCTACGTGCCCGATCGCAACATGCTGTACGGCTCGCAGGTCGTCACGCAGCAGCTCTATTCGAAGGTGCTCAACACGCTGCGCGAGCTCGCCGGCGGCGGAATGATCATGCTGCCGTCCAGCGTGCGCGATTTCGAGAACCCCGACCTGCTGCGCATCATCGAGAAGACGCAGAAGTCGCCGGTGTGCTCGTCCGAGGAGCGCGTGAAGTTCTTCAAGCTCGCGTGGGATGCGGTCGGCTCCGAATTCGCGTCGCGCCACAACCAGTACGAACTGTTCTACGCCGGCGCGTCGTTCGTCACGAAAGGGCATGCGTATCGCACGTACGACTGGCAGCGTGCGTCGCATCTCGTCGATTCGATGCTCGGCAGCTATTCGCTGAACCAGGAGCTGTCGACGCCGCACGCCGCCTGACGCGCCGCGTCGCGTTCGACTCATCCGCTATCGCCACAGGAGAGACAGATGGCCATCAACAAGCTTCACGACGAATTCCATACGCTGGACATGCAGCGCGACTGGCAACTGCCGGAAGGCTATGACCCGGCCTCCGGCGCGCAGGAACTGATCCTGTCCGGCGCGCTCGACACCGAGCGGAAGCGCGGCAGCCGCACGCGCTTGCTGCGCCTGCCGGCCGGGCTGCATACGAAGAAGCCGTTCGTGCACGACTACTGGGAAGAGGTGTTTCTCGTCGAAGGCGACCTGACCGTCGGCAACGACGAACACGGTAACGGCGGCACGCCGTTCAAGGGCTACACGTATGCGGTGCGCCCGCCCGGCGCATGGCACGGCCCGTTCAAGTCGAACGGCGGCTGCGTGCTGCTGGAGATCCACTATTACGACCCGGCCTGAGCCCGGCCATTCACGACACATCGCGGGCGGCGCCGCATCGCGCGTGCGCTGCCCGCTACGAGGAGCATTCGATGAAAACCATCACGTTTGCGATCGACGGTCGCGACGGCCGCACCGAGCGCGCGATCGCGATCGACACGCTCGTGATCGCGGGCTGGACCGGCCGCGACACGGCTGCCATGGAGAAGCACATCCGCGAGCTGGAGGAACTGGGCGTCAAGCGCCCGGCGACGACGCCCGTGTTCTACCGCGTCGCGGCCGACCGCCTCGATCCGTCGCCCGCAATCCAGGTGTCGGGCGGGCAGAGCAGCGGCGAAGCGGAATTCGTGCTGGTGCGCGACGGCGGCGAGACGTTCGTCGGCATCGCGTCCGACCACACCGACCGGGAGGTCGAGACGTACGGGATCACGGTGTCGAAGCAGATGTGCGGCAAGCCGTGCGCGAACACGCTGTGGAAGCTCGACGACGTGGCCGGGCACTGGGATCAGCTCGTGCTGCGCGCCTACGCGACGATCGACGGCGAGCGCGTGCTGTACCAGGAAGGCAAGGTGAGCACGATGCGCGCACCGGACGACCTGCTCGCGCAGTTCGCGCGCCACGACGGCCGCTTCGTCGACGGCACCGCGATGCTGTGCGGCACGCTGGCGGCGATCGGCGGCATCCGGCCGGCCGAGCGGTTCGAGGTCGAGCTGGACGATCCGGTGCTGGGCCGCACGCTGCGGCATGTGTATGCGGTGGACACGCTGCCGGTGGCGGGCTGACGCGACCGGGAACGCGCACTCACGCGCGGCAGATCGCGATGATCTCCGCGCTGGTCGCAGCGTCGAACGGTGCGTGCTGCCAGTCGCCGTACCACTCGGCCGACGAGAATCCGGCCGCGATCACGCGCTCCCGCAAGTCGGGTTGAGTGATGAAGCGCAGCCGGCTCGTGTTCGTCAGCACCGTGTCGTCGCGGCGGAAGCGGTAGTGCGTGTCGAACGTGACGATCGCGCCGTCCACGGAGCGCACCGCATGATGCAGGTCGACGATGCCCGATTCGCGCGATTCGACGCTGCGTGCCGAATGTGCCGGCGTCCATGCACGCCACGGCGCGATGCGCGGATTGCGGGTCTCGAACAGGAAGCGGCCGCCGTCGGCGAGCACGCGCCGCGCGCCGCGCAGCGTCGTATCGATTTCGGCGTCGGTCAGCAGGCACTGGAACGCATGCCCGGTCATCACGACCGCGTCGAACGGCGGCGCGTCGGGCGGCAGGCCGTCCAGCCCGCACGCAAGCCAGTGGACCGCGTCGGCGCCCGGCTGGCGTCGGGCGTATTCGATCATCGCCGGTGCGGGATCGATCGCCACGACGTCGTGCCCGGCTGCCGCGAGCCGGCGCGCGAACGTGCCGGTGCCGCAGCCGAGGTCGAGGATGCGTCGGCGTGCGGCGCCGATCACGGACGCGTAGAACGCGAAATCCCGATCGCCCGCGTTGAACAGGTCGTAGACCGCGACGAGGCGCGGGTCGGTGTAGAGCGCTTCGCCGGCGGGCGTGGCGGCGGACGTCATGCGGCCGCGCGTGTCAGCGCTGCTGCACGGCCACGCGCAGCCCGAGCGCGATGAAGATCGAGCCGATGATCTTCCCCTGCCAGCGCGTGAGCCACGTGAGCCGCTTCACGATGCGGCCGAGCGGACGGATCGAGCAGGCGATCAGCGTCGTGTAGAGCGAGCTGAGCACGACGAAGATCAGCCCGAGCACCGCGAACTGCACGAACGTCGAGCCGCGTTCCGGATGCACGAATTGCGGCATGAACGCGAGGAAGAACAGCGCGGTCTTCGGATTCAGCACCTCGGCGGGAATCGCCTGCAGGTACGCCTTGAGCGGGGTGACGGGCGATACGCTCGGCAGCGACGGATCGGACGGCTTCTCCAGCAGCGCACGCACGCCGAGATAGATCAGGTACGCGGCGCCGATCACCTTCACGACATTGAACGCGAGCGCCGACGTCATCAGCAGCGCCGACAGACCGACGGCCGCGAACAGCGTATGCACGAAGTCGCCGCTGGCGACGCCGAGGCCGGTCAGGATGCCGGTCTTGCGGCCGCCCTGCACGGTGCGGCTCAGCACGAGCAGCACGGCGGGGCCGGGAATCAGGAACAGGCCCAGGACGACGGCCGTGAAGGTGGTCAGCGTGGTCAGGTCGAACATGACGGCTCCGGCAGGTGGGTGCGGCGGCGGCGGGGATCGAGGCATTGTATTCGCATCGGCAGGCGGCTGCAGACGCCGCGCGGGCCCCGCACGGGCACCCGTCCGGGCGGCAGGGCCGCGCCGGCGCCTTTCTGGTATAAGCACGAAAGGGCGCGCGGGCAGGGCGTCCGGCTTCCTCCATCGTCCACCGGTTCATGCGCCAGCTTCCTCCGACCACCGATCCCGCAGCGGATGACGAAGTCTTCCACGTGCCGCGTCCGCTCGTCGTGTTCGGCGGCTCGGTCGTCGAGCCCGAATGGCGGCTCGAGCGGCACAGCCATCCGCAGGCGCAGTTGCTCTACACGTTGAGCGGCGTCATCTATTGCGAGATCGACGGCGGCGTGTGGAGCGCGCCGCCGCAATGCACGGTATGGATTCCGGGCGACGTTCCGCACGCGGCGCGCGGCTCGGCCGGCGCGACGTTCTACGCGGTGCTGGTCGAACCGGATGCCGCCCTCGACCTCCCCGCGCGCTGCTGCACGCTGTCGGTGTCGCCGCTGCTGCGCGAACTGCTGCTGAAGGCGGCGAGCTTTCCGAACCTGTACGACGTCGACGGGCCGCAGGGGCGGCTGATGGCGACGCTGCTCGACGAACTCGTCGCCGCACCGGTCGAGGACCTGTACCTGCCGATGCCCGCCGATCGCCGGCTGCGCAAGCTGATCGACCATCTGCTCGCCGATCCGGCCGACAAGTCGCCGCTGGCCGAGCTCGCGCGGCGCGCGGGCATCAGCGAGCGCAGCCTGACGCGGCTCGCGGCGAAGGAGCTCGGGATGAGCCTCGGCGACTGGCGCCGGCGGCTGCACGTCGCGCTGTCGCTGCGGATGCTGACGACCGGCCGCCGCGTGCACCAGATCGCGATCGATCTCGGCTACGAGAGCGCGAGCAGCTTCGTGACGATGTTCCGCAAGGCGACCGGCAAGTCGCCGACGCAATTCCTGACCGACCGGCAACGCTGAACCGCGCGACTCGCGCCATTCGGGCGCGATTGGCCGGATCGAGCAAGCGGTTGGCCGGGACGATAAATGACGCCGTGGGCCTCGATCCATAAAATGAGAATCGTTCTCATCTGGAGGCCGACATGCACATCACCACGACCGAATTCCCGTTTGTCTGGTTGCGTTACACCGGTTCGACGCACACCGACCCCGCCCGCCTGATCGCCGAACTCGACGCATTGCTCGCGCGTCGCGAACCGTTCGTTCTTCTGACCGACGATGCGCCGTCCGGCAATGAACGCGGCGCCGACGATCACGAGTTGCGCAAGCAGCTCGCGAAGTGGAGCAAGGCCAACCGCGCGCAGTCGCACGAATGGATCCCCGCGATGATCGCGATCGAGCCCGACGCCGCGCGGCGCGCGGCGCTCGACGCGTTCTCGGGCGCGTTCGAGAAGGTCTGGGGTTATCCGCTGAACGCGGCCGCCACCCGCGACGACGCACTCGCGCTGGCGCAACGGCTGCTCGACGACCCGGCGCGCGGCGCCGCGGCGGCGAACGGCTGAACCGTCTGCCGCGCCGGCGGCGCGGCGTTCCTCGATACGCATGCACGGCGGGCGCGCAAGCGTGCGCCGCGGCATGCGGCAAACATGCAGGGGTGTCCGGTGGACAATCCGATCCGCGCGATGCGCATCTTCACGCGCATCGTCGAAATGAACAGCTTTACGCGCGCGGCGCAGGCGCTCGGCATTTCGCGCGCCACCGCGACGCGGACCGTGCAGGAACTCGAAACGGCGCTCGGCATGCCGTTGCTGGTGCGTACGACGCGCGCGCTGCGGGCGACGCCCGAAGGCGACGCGTATTACCGGCGCTGCGTGCGCATCACGGCCGACGTCGACGAGCTCGAGGCCAGCATTCGCGGCGCCGCCCTGCACCCGAGCGGGCCGCTGCGCGTCGAGCTGCCGGCGGCGGTCGCGGACGCGATCGTGCTGCCGGCGCTCGGCGAGTTCCATGCACGGCACCCCGATCTGGCGCTGACGCTGGGCGTATCCGGGCGCCCGGCCGATCGCATCGGCGACGCGATCGACTGCAGCGTCCAGCTTGGCGAACTGCCCGATTCGTCGCTCGTTGCGCGCCGGCTCGGCACGCTCGAGCGCGTGACATGCGCGAGCCCCGCGTATCTCGACCGCCACGGCGCACCGCGCACGCTCGACGATCTGGCCGTGCATCGTGCGGTCGGCACGTCGTCGGTTCCGGGGCAGCGTACGGCCGAACTCGATTTCCTCGTCGATGGCGCGGTGCGCAAGGTGCGGCTCGACGGGATCGTCAGTGTGGAGGACGAGCAGGCGTACCTGGCGTGCGGCGTGCATGGCCTCGGGCTGATCCAGCCGCCGCGCGTCGCCGCGCAGCCGCTGATCGACGCGGGGCGGTTGCGGGAAGTGCTGCCGCGCTGGCGGCCGGGTGCGATCGCGGTGTCGGCCGTGTACGTGAAGCGCCCGCATGTGTCGCCCGGCGTGCGCGCGTTCGTCGACTGGATCGTCGAGCGGTTTGAACGGGATCGGGAGGGCGTGGCCGTCGCGGGGGCCATGGCACGACAGCTGGTGCCGGAAGTCGTCGAGATGAACGATCGCGAGGGGAGTCAGGTCGCAGTGGCGTGAACGGGGAGCGCTGAACGAAGGGCGGTCAATCGTGCGCGAGGCGAAACGCGGCGGCCATGTGCGCCTGCTCAGGGGCGCGCAGCGCGAGCCGCGTCGCAGGGTGAGGGCGGTGCATCGAGATGCAAATATTCTGGCGATCGTGCGCCGTGTTTCGCCAGAATATTTGCCTTTTGATGCCCACCCTGGCGAGACAAGCCCGTGCGCATGCGGAGCGAACCGGGGCCACGTGCGGGGCGATTCGGCCTTACGGTTTTTCCTGCACCGTCCTCAACCGCCCCAGCTCCTCCGCCAGAAAATCCACGAACGCCCGAATCCGCGCGGACATCTGGTGACGCTGCGCATACACCGCATAAATGTCGGCGCCCGGCGTTTCGTGATCGGGCAGCACGACGACCAGACGCCCGTCGGCGAGGTAGTCGCGCAGATCCCATTCCGCGCGCATCAGGATCCCGTGCCCGTCGAGCGCCCACTTCACGGCGATCTCGCCGTCGTTCGTCGTCAGGTTGCCGTTGATCCGCACGGCTTCCGTATAACGCGCCGTGCCGCGCCCGCTCGTCAGGCGCCAGACGCCGTAACCCTCGTCCCCCTGGCGGATGCCGATGCAGTTGTGCCGCGTCAGGTCGTGCGGCGTGCCCGGGGTGCCGTGCCGCGCGAGATACGCGGGCGCCGCGCACAGCAGTCGGCGGTTCGGCGCGAGCCGCCGCGCGACGACGCGCGAATCGGGCGGCTCGCCGAAGCGGATGCACACGTCGAACGCGTCGTCGGTGAGCGGCGGCGGCATCACCGACAACTGCAGTTGCACCGACACTTCCGGATACCGCGCGACGAAGCGTGAAATCGCCGGGCCGACGTGGCTGCGGCCGAAACCGAGCGTCGCATTCACGCGCAGCAACCCCTTCGGGCGCTGCTTCGCGCTGCCGAGCAACTCGCCGAGTTCGTCCATCTGGTCGAGGATCCGGCGCGCGTAGTCGAGATACACGTCGCCTTCCGGTGTCAGCATCATCCGCCGCGTCGTGCGGTTCACCAGCGTGACGCCCGCGCGCCGTTCCATCTGCGTGAGCCGCTTGCTGACGGCCGCCGCGGTCAGCCCGAGTTCGCGCGCGGCCGCGCTGAGGCTGCCGGAGGCGGCGAGCGTCGAGAAGAAGCCGAGATCGGCCGGCTGGACGGTATCCGCCATGACGGGATTCATGAATTCAAGTTAAAGATGCTTTGAGTCTAGCACCGGTTCCTGCACTCCTGGTTCGGTAAAGTGCCTCCACGCTGACGATCAATCGAGGATGTGCGCATGAAGACCTACCGAATCGCAACGATTCCCGGCGACGGGATCGGCAAGGAAGTGGTGCCGGCCGGCAAGCAGGTGCTGGAGGCGCTGGCCCGCGGCAGCGACCGCTTCGCGTTCGAGTTCGAGGATTTCGACTGGGGCGCCGATTATTACCGCGAGCACGGCGCGATGATGCCGGTCGACGGCCTCGACGCGCTGCGCGGCAAGGACGCGATCCTGTTCGGCTCGGCGGGTGACCCCGACGTGCCCGATCACGTGACGCTGTGGGGGCTGCGCCTGAAGATCTGCCAGGGCTTCGACCAGTATGCGAACGTGCGACCGACGCGCATCCTGCCCGGTATCGACGCGCCGCTGAAGCGCTGCGGGCCCGGCGACCTGAACTGGGTGATCGTCCGCGAGAACTCCGAGGGCGAATATGCGGGCGTCGGCGGCCGCGTGCACCAGGGCCATCCGATCGAGGCCGCGACCGACGTGTCGATCCTCACGCGCGCCGGCGTCGAACGCATCATGCGCTTCGCGTTCCGGCTCGCGCAGTCGCGTCCGCGCAAGCTGCTGACCGTGATCACGAAGAGCAACGCGCAGCGGCACGCGATGGTGATGTGGGACGAGATCGCGAAGCAGGTCGCGCAGGAGTTTCCCGACGTGACGTGGGACAAGGAGCTTGTCGACGCGGCGACCGCGCGCATGGTCAACCGGCCGGCGTCGCTCGACACGATCGTCGCGACCAACCTGCACGCGGACATCCTCAGCGATCTCGCGGCCGCGCTCGCCGGCAGCCTCGGCATCGCGCCGACCGGCAACATCGATCCCGAGCGCCGTTATCCGTCGATGTTCGAGCCGATCCATGGCTCCGCGTTCGACATCATGGGCAAGGGGCTCGCGAATCCGGTCGGCACGTTCTGGTCGGTCGTGATGCTGCTCGACCACCTCGGCGAAGCGGAGGCCGCCGCAAGCGTGATGCGGGCGATCGAGGCGGTGACGTCCGACCCGTCGCTGCACACGCGCGATCTCGGCGGCAGCGCGACGACCGCGCAGGTGACGGCGGCTGTCTGCGAGCGTGTCGCGAACGCGGCGATCACCGCCTGATGACACGGGCGGCGATGGGCGGGCGGGCCGCGACGTAGCGGCGGCGCGCGTGCGCAACCGGTCACCGGCTGTCTCCCGTTCATCGTTCCCCCGTTTTCCTGCCCGCGACTCGCGCATCCGACGCGAGCCGGGCACCCGGGCGCCCCGGCGCCCGTTTCGCGGCGGCGCCGGCGAGCATTCACGGACAGCGCACGGCTCGACCTCGAAGGAGGAGACACATGCAAGCGGATCTGGAAACCCGCGTCGCGCGGAAACTGATGTGGCGCATCATTCCGTTCGTGATGCTGCTTTATTTCGTCAGCTTTCTCGATCGCGTCAACGTCGGCTTTGCCGCGATGACGATGAACAAGGCGATCGGCCTGTCGCCGACCGCGTTCGGGTTCGGCGGCGGCCTGTTCTTCATCGGCTACTTCCTGTTCGAAGTGCCGTCCAACCTGATTCTGCATCGCGTCGGCGCGCGCATCTGGATCGCACGCGTGATGATCACGTGGGGGATCGTGTCGGCGGTGTCCGCATTCGCGGCCGGGCCGACGAGCTTCTACGTGCTGCGCTTCCTGCTCGGCATGGCCGAGGCCGGATTCTTCCCCGGCATCATCCTGTACCTGAGCCTGTGGTTTCCCGCGAAGCAGCGCGCGGTGGCCGCCGCGTGGTTCATGGCGGCCGCGCCGATCTCGACCGCGATCGGTTCGCCGCTGTCGGGCGCGATCATGCAGATGCCGCCGATGTTCGGGCTCGCCGACTGGCAGATGCTGTACATCGTCGAAGCGCTGCCGGCGGTCGTGCTCGGCTTCGTCGTGCTCAGGTGCCTGACCGATTCGCCGTCGAAGGCCGCATGGCTGCGGGCGGACGAGCGCGACTGGCTGGTCGCGAAGCTGAAAGCCGAAGCCGATGCACGCCACACGCATGCCGGGCATACCGCCGGCGCGTGGCAGGCGCTGCGCGATCCGCGTGTGCTGGCGCTTGCGCTGATCTATTTCGGCACGTCGGCGGGGCTGTACACGCTCGGCCTGTGGGCGCCGTTGATGGTCAAGCAGTTCGGCTTCACCGCGCTGCAGACGGGCCTGCTCACCGGCATTCCGAGCATCGCCGCGGTCGTCGCGATGATCGCCTGGGCGCGGCATTCGGATCGCGGCGGCGAGCGCACCTGGCACGTCGTGATTCCGTGCGTGCTCGCGTGCATCGGCTTCGTGTTTGCGGGGCAGGCGGGCACCGCGCTGCTCACCGTGCTCGCGCTGGTCGTCGTCAACATCGGGATCAGTGCCGCGAAGGCGCCGCTGTGGGCGATGCCGAGCGCATTCCTGTCGGGCGCCGGCGCGGCGGCCGGCATCGCGATGATCAACTCGATCGGCAACCTCGGCGGGTTCGTCGGGCCGTTCGCGATCGGCTGGCTGAAGCACGTGACGGGCGGCTATGCCGCAGGGCTCTACGTGGTGGCGGGCACGCTCGCGGTGTCGGCGGTCGTCACGCTGATGCTGAGCCGCAAGGGTGCGAGGGAAGCGGCCGTGCCGGGCGTGCGGCATCACTCGTAGGCGCGGCCGGTGGGCCGGGACACCGGGCAGGCGCGTATCGCGAGCACGCCCGGCTTCATGTTGCGCGTTGCGCAACATGGCTTCATGCATCGAGAGGCACGATCAGCTGTGCGTGAGCGTCGGCGCATGGAACTTCACAACCGTGCCGGGCGTCGTCAGCGGCGTGCCGGACACGGCCGTCTGGTCGTAGTCGCCAGCCTTGAAGTAGAAGCGCTCGCCGTCGAAGCTCGAATCCATCGTGAAGCTCCTGGTCGTGCCGTTCTACGACTCCGTCGCTGCGATGCGCCGCGCGATACGCGCCGCACAGGCGTCGGGCGCCGCGTCCGACGTATCGAGCACCATCTGGCTGAATGGCCGCGACGCATAGCCTTCGCGATACATCTCGGCGATCCGGCTCCGCTCCCAGTCCGTCAGCGCGCGCGAGCCGCGATTCGACGACGCGATCGCTTCGGGCGGCGCAAGCGTCACGACGAACAACCGTGCATCGCGCGCCTCGCAGGCGGCGCGCAGCCGCCCGAATTCCGTGTCGCCGATCGGATAGGCGATGACCAGATGACGCTCGCGCGCGTTCGCGATCTGCGTGACGAGACGCTCGAGCGCAATTGCCCACTGCACGTCGAACGGTGCGTCTTCGGGCGCATCGTGATCGTCGCCGTCGATGAAGCGCGCGTCGGGCAGCACGCGAGCCAGCGCGAGACCGATCGTCGTCTTGCCGCTGTTGATCGGGCCGTTCAGGTGGATGACGGTCAGGGTGGTCATGGGTCAACGAAGAAATCGAACGACTCGCAGCTTGCCATGACTGGCGCGGCGGTGCAGTGCAGTGCCGAACGGCGCCAGTGATCGCGATGGATCGGCGCGCGTTTGGTCAGTAAGATGCGTGTCGCGCTGGGTGGGCCGCGTGCGGGAATTCGCACGCGTGTCGCTCAAGGCGGGCGTGCCGAAAGTGACGTGCGCCGTATTGTCCTTATTGTGAATCTGAGTAGATGACGAATATTCCGCAAGCGTTGACAGATGCGTTGTCGACGGCCCTGTCGGCAATTACGCCCGACGGGGAGCTGCCGGCAGCTGTGCGAAGGGAACTGCTTCGGTTGATCGAGGCATTGTCGTCTGACGAACATGTCGACGCCGGATACTTGCGCCGCGCGCGGTTGGCGATGCTGTGCGCCGAAGAGGCGATCGACTGGCTGAATCCGTACGCGAGCGTGCTGACGGCAGCACGGGCCATGTTGGCGAACGGCGCTGACGCGCTGGCCGGAAAGTATGACCTGGTCTGTCTGGAAAGAGACAATGGCGCGTACCACACCCAGGTCATCGATCTGTTTGGGCATGGCGAAGCGGCGTTTGTCCCGGTTTATGCCGACATGACCGTTTTCGCGGCGATCAATACGATCTTGTACGACACGAATTTCGATGTGGTCGGCGAAAACGAAAAAAGCGTGTTTCCGGACGATTGGGATGTCGGCTATTACGGGACGCTGGCGCTTTCCGGCAGTGCCGTGTGGGAGGAGAAGGGAGGTGATGCAAGTCGCCGATCGTATTGGCGATGGTATCTGGAGAGCGCGATCCCTCGGGCGTGGGATGTTCTCGCGCCGTTGCCGGTCAAACGGGTACAGCCGAACCCGGAGCAGAGCGTCTGACCGGTGACCAAGCCGGCCGCTCACGGGTGTGTCGGAAATCGACCGGCCCGCGAGCGGCGTCAGGCGACTTACTTGTCGTCGCCCTTGATCTGCGGCAGCGCCGATGCTTCGCCCGGCGTCAGCAGCCCGACTTGCGAATACACGCGCAGCTTGTCGCGCGTATCGGTGATGTCGAGGTTGCGCATCGTCAGCTGGCCGATCCGGTCGCGCGGCGAGAACGTCGATGCCACCTTCTCCATCGACAGGCGTTCCGGCTGGTACGTGAGGTTCGGCGACTTCGTGCTCAGGATCGAGTAGTCGTTGCCGCGGCGCAGTTCGATCTTCACTTCGCCGGTGATCGCGCGCGCGACCCAGCGCTGGGCCGTTTCACGCAGCATGATCGCCTGCGGGTCGAACCAGCGGCCCTGGTACAGCAGGCGGCCGAGACGGCGGCCGTTCTCGCGATACTGCTCGATCGTGTCTTCGTTGTGGATGCCGGTGACGAGACGCTCGTACGCGATGTACAGCAGCGCGAGGCCCGGGGCTTCGTAGATGCCGCGGCTCTTCGCCTCGATGATCCGGTTTTCGATCTGGTCGCTCATGCCGAGGCCGTGACGGCCGCCGATGCGGTTCGCTTCCAGCAGCAGCTCGACCGGGTCGGTGAACTCGACGCCGTTCAGCGCGACCGGCTGGCCGGCTTCGAAGCGCACCGTCACTTCTTCCGCGGCGATCTTCACGTCGTCGCGCCAGAACGCGACGCCCATGATCGGGTTCACGATCTTGATGCCGCTCTCGAGGCTTTCGAGATCCTTCGCTTCGTGCGTCGCGCCGAGCAGGTTCGAATCGGTCGAGTAGGCCTTCTCGGCCGACATCTTGTACGCGAAGCCGGCCTGGTTCATGAATTCGGACATTTCGGCACGACCGCCGAGCTCGTCGATGAACGTCTGGTCGAGCCACGGCTTGTAGATCTTCAGATCCGGGTTCACGAGCAGGCCGTAGCGGTAGAAGCGCTCGATGTCGTTGCCCTTGTACGTGCTGCCGTCGCCCCAGATGTTGACGCCGTCTTCCTTCATCGCGGCGACGAGCATCGTGCCCGTCACGGCGCGGCCGATCGGCGTGGTGTTGAAGTACGTGACGCCGGCCGTCGTGATGTGGAACGCGCCGCTTTGCAGCGCCGCGATGCCTTCTGCGACGAGCTGCGCGCGGCAGTCGATCAGGCGGGCGCCGGCTGCGCCGTATTCGATCGCGCGTTTCGGGATCGCGTCGTAATCGTCTTCGTCGGGCTGGCCGAGGTTCGCCGTGTATGCGTACGGGACGGCGCCCTTGAGTTTCATCCAGTGCAGCGCTGCGCTGGTGTCCAGGCCGCCGGAGAAGGCGATACCGACCTTCTGGCCGGTCGGGAGGCTTTCGAGAATCGTGCTCATAGGAATTACCGTGGATTGAAGCCGGTGGGATCGTATTTCGCGGAATATGCGAGTATCGGCTGTCCGGGAGGTTGGGGCAAGGGTTGATTTTCATCCGGAACCGTCGCCGGGCCTGTCGCGGCGGGCCTGACGGGCGGTTAACCGGGTAGAGAACGCCGCCCGGGGCGGCGCGAAATCACGGCAAATCAGGCGCCGATGAGCCCGGACGCCGGCCGTGTTTCCGGGGCCGGATCGGCCGAATGGCGGGGCTGCAGCGGTCAGGATGCCGGTGCGCCGATCCGAAAGGAATATGAAAGGTAGGGCGTGACGCCCGGATGCCCGCGAGCGTCAGATGTTCCACGACTGCGCGGTGTCGAGCAGCTTCTCGCGCAACTGGTCGACTTCCACGGCCAGCTTGGCCGTGATCGACACGTAGCCCGACAGCTGCGGCGGCGGTGCGCCGTGCGGTGGGTCGGCCGGCCGGCGGCGCGGCGCGAGCCGGCTCGGCGTGCCGAACTTGAGCGCGCGGCTCGCGCCGACCAGCGTATCGCGGATGCGCCGGTTCACGGCCTTCATGTCGACGCGCATGTATTCGCGGGCCGCGACGTCGTCGCGGGCCGGCACCGCGCTCGACAGGATCTCCAGATAGCCGATGCACAGGCGCAGGCTGCGCTGGATCGCCTCGAGCTGCGTCATCGACGTCTCGCATTCCTTCGACACCGACGGCATCAGCGAACGCAGCTGCACGAGCAGCGCGCTCAGCGCGGCCATTTCCTTCAGGTGCGCGTCGTCGCTCACCTGGCGGTCGCCCGCGACCCGCGCATGCACGGCCGCGCACGCGCGCAGCGCGTCGGCGAGCTTGTAGCGCCACGAGTAGGTCGCATAGAGCGGCAGCGCGAACGAGAACGCCAGCGCGATCGCGATGCCGATCAGCACGTTCACCGCGCGCCACAGGCCGTCGACGATCTCGTTGTCGCCGTGCCCGGCGACGATCACCATCGTGATCGCCGACAGCAGCGCGATATAGCCGGCCTTGCCGATCGCGTGATACGCGCAGATGCCGCACGCGAGCGCCATCAGCAGGTAGATCGCGATCGGTGCGTGCGCGGCGGAATACAGCAGGATCAGCCCGAGCCCCGCGAGCGCGCCGATCGACGTGCCGAGCGCGCGCTCGGCTGCCTTCTTGCGGATGTTGCCGTGATGCTGCAGCCCGCCGACGACGATCAGCACGGTAATCGTCGACCACTCGCCGTGCGGCACGTTCAGGCCGGTGGACAGCGCGATCGACACGAGAATCGCGAGCGCGACGCGCGCCGCATGGATCAGCTTCGCGTGCCGGTAGCGGCGGTACGGGTCGAGCAGCGGGCGGAGCGCGTTGCGCAGGAGCGGCGGCAGCCGGGCAGGGAACGGGGTGGTCATGGCGGAGCTGGAGTGGCCGGAACGCGCATCGCGGCCTGCGCGGGCCGGCGCCGCGCCGCGTGCGCAGCAGACGTAACGCTAGCCGAACGCGGCAGGGCTGTCCACGGCGCGGTCGTCCAGCGGGGCCGGCCGCCGCGCGGTTTCGCGTCACGTCAGCGCGATGTCATGCGTCCGCGGTGCCCGGCTGCGCTTCCAGCACGCGGTTGCGTCCGCCGGACTTCGCGCGGTACAGCGCCTCGTCGGCACGCCGCAGCAGCGTCGCGGCGTTCAGGCGGCCGTCGGCGGCGGTCGCCGCGCCGATGCTCGCCGTGACACGCCCGTACGGGCTTTTCACGTGCTCGATGCCGAGCTCCGCGATCGCGCGCCGGATGCCTTCGGCGACGGTCACCGCGCCTTGCGCATCGGTGTCGGGCAGCGTGACGACGAATTCTTCGCCGCCGTAGCGCGCGACGTGATCGCCGTCGCGACGCAGGCAGCGCGACGCGGTTTGCGCGACGCGCCGCAGCACGTCGTCGCCGGCCGGGTGGCCGTAGTAGTCGTTGAACGCCTTGAAGTGATCGACGTCGACGAACAGCACCGACAGCGGGCGGCCGCTGCGTGACGCCCGCTGCGCCTCCTTCGCGAGCACCGTGTCGAACGTGCCGCGGTTGTCGAGGCCCGTCAGCGCATCGGTGTGCGCGAGCCGGTACAACTTCGATTCGGCGACCTGCCGGCGCGTCAGTTCGCGCGACAGCGCCAGCGATCC
Organism: Burkholderia sp. 22088; assembly: GCF_052045915.1. Lineage (NCBI taxonomy): Bacteria > Pseudomonadati > Pseudomonadota > Betaproteobacteria > Burkholderiales > Burkholderiaceae > Burkholderia > Burkholderia sp. 22088. The sequence continues at coordinate 369,336 of NZ_JBQEPY010000003.1, read as the reverse complement.
CCACGCGATGAACCCGGTGAACAGGCACATCAGCACGACGGTCCAGATCGCGCGGTGGCGCCACGACGCGTAGATGTCGACCTCGGCGGGCGCGACGTCGACGATCAGCGGCAGGCCGGCGAGATGCTTGTAAACATAGACGCGCCGCACGCCGTCGATGCTGCCGACGCCCGACAGCACGCCTTCCCGCCTGCGCAGCGCCTCGATGAACAGCGGCGACCTGCGCAGGTCGATGCCGACCACGCGCGCGTCGTAGGGCAGGCGGCTCACGAGCGTGCCGTTGAGCTCGGCGATTGCCGCGCTGCCGTGCTTGCCGACCGCGAGGCCGTCGAGCAGCGCGCGGAAGTAGTCGATGCTGAGCGTGCCGACGACGATGCCGCCGAACGAGCCGTCGGGCAGCGTGATCCGGCGGCTGAGCGCGATCGTCAGCGCGCCGCCGCGCAGCCGGGATGCGTACGGCCGGCTGATGTAGAGGCCCTGCGCGACATCGTTGCGGTGCACGGTGAAATAGTCGCGATCCGCAAAGTTGCCTTGCCGCGCGGGCGACGCGCTCGAATCGATCACGATATTGCCGTGCGCATCCATCACGAACAGCGACCCGAGATATTCGCCGGTGGCGGCGCGGTCGAACAGCAGCCGATGGCGCTGGCGGGGCGGTAATGTCGTCAGTTCCGGATCGGCCACGCCGTCGAGGACGTTCTGCAGCGACAAATCGTAGAGCTCGATATTGCGCGCGATATCGCGTTCGATCAGCAGCATCAGGTTGCGTGCATTTTCGACCGCATGCTCATATGCGTCGCGCCGCGCCTCGATTAAAAGCGCCGTGGAAAGCCCCCAGCTGAACATCAGCAGCAAAATCCCCGCAACGAGTACGCCGCGGGGCGACAGAATGCGTGCCACGATCGACGCCGTATGGCGGCGCAGCGTGGCGGGCAGCGTGAATGACTTCATCCTCGAGGGTGGCGGGCGGCGGATTTCGCGTCGTTGGCGATTCCGCTCGCTGTTGATTTCGAATCGGGCCGCATTATCTCGCGAATTCCAGACATTCGTGTGCGCATGCAAAACATGCATGCCGGGGCGGTGATTCAAAACGGTTACGCATCGTTACCGCTTTAGGTGCGGGTGATTTGATTTGAATCAATTGCCGATATCGGTCATTTTGTCTGAATAATCCCGTAATTACCCGGCGATTATGTCTGCCGGCGTGGTAGCTGGCGGATTGCGACAAGGCAGTGGAGAAACACCTGGGAGAGGAAAACGGGATGACCGCCCGGAGTGCATGGTTTTTGCATCGGAGCGCGGCGACGGCCCGGCCGGCCCGGCCTGACCCGGTCGCGACGCGGCCAACCCCTTGATTCTGCGAAATCTCCGGAGCGGCCGCGGGCGGCGGCACCCGAGCTGTCCCCGTGACGAATCAGGTAGAATCCGCGCTTCGCCGCAGGCGCCCGCCGCGCAACGCGTATCGGGGCCGCATCGAATGCATCGCAGGACGCGCCCCGCGCTCCGATTCCGCATGCGCCGGCTACGGATGCCGGCCCGCTCAACGTTCGTCTCGTTTATGTCCGCACTTCCGAAATCCGACCAACCCGGTTCGTCCGCGAACCCACCCAAGCTTCATCGCGCGCTGAAGGCGCGCCACCTGACGATGATCGCCATCGGCGGCTCGATCGGCACGGGCCTGTTCGTCGCGTCCGGCGCGTCGATCTCGCAGGCCGGCCCCGGCGGCGCGATGGTCGCGTACATGCTGATCGGCCTGATGGTCTACTTCCTGATGACGAGCCTCGGCGAAATGGCCGCGTTCATGCCGGTGTCGGGCTCGTTCGCGACCTACGGCGCGAAATACGTGGACGAGGGCTTCGGTTTCGCGCTCGGCTGGAACTACTGGTACAACTGGGCCGTGACGATCGCGGTGGAACTCGTCGCCGCGCAGCTCGTGATGCATTACTGGTTTCCGGACGTCCCGGGCGTGTGGTGGAGCGCGGCGTTCCTCGGCGTGATGTTCCTGCTCAACGCGCTGACCGTGCGCGGCTTCGGCGAGGCCGAATACTGGTTCGCGCTGATCAAGGTCGTCACGGTGGTCGCGTTCATCGGCGTCGGCCTGCTGATGATCTTCGGCATTCTGAAGGGCGCGCCGAGCAATGGCTGGGGCAACCTGACGATCGGCGACGCGCCGTTCGCGGGCGGCCTGCCGGCGTTGATGGGCGTCGCGATGATCGCCGGCTTCTCGTTCCAGGGCACCGAGCTGATCGGCGTTGCGGCCGGCGAATCGGAAAACCCGCGCACGACGATCCCGCGCGCGGTGCGCCAGGTGTTCTGGCGGATCCTGCTGTTCTACGTGTTCGCGATCTTCGTGATCGGCGTGCTGATTCCCTATACCGACCCGAACCTGCTGAAGACGGACGTGACCGACATCGGCGTGAGCCCATTCACGCTCGTGTTCCGCCACGCGGGCCTCGCATTCGCGGCCGGCGTGATGAACGCGGTGATCCTGACGGCCGTGCTGTCGGCCGGCAACTCGGGCATGTACGCGTCCACGCGGATGCTCTACAACCTCGCGACCGAAGGCCGTGCGCCGAGGATCTTCGCGAAGCTGTCGCGCGGCGGCGTGCCGCGCAACGCGCTGTACGCGACGACGGCCGTCGGCGCGCTGTGCTTCTTCACGTCGCTGTACGGCGACAAGACCGTGTACCTGTGGCTGCTGAACACGTCGGGGATGACGGGCTTCATCGCATGGCTCGGCATCGCGGTCAGCCACTACCGGTTCCGCAAGGGGTACGTGAAGCAGGGCTACGCGCTCGACCAGCTGCCGTACCAGTCGAAGTGGTTCCCGTTCGGCCCGCTGTTCGCATTCGTGCTGTGCCTCGTGATCGCGCTCGGGCAGGACTATCAGGCGTTCCTCGCGAACCGGATCGACTGGGCCGGCGTGGCCGCGACCTATATCGGCATTCCGTTGTTCCTCGTCGTGTGGCTCGGCTTCCGGTTCCTGAAGAAGAGCCGTTTCGTGCGCTACGAGGACATGGAAATCGCGCCGTGGGTCGCCGCGAGCCGCGGCGCGCAGCGGCAGCCGGTGGCGAACCGCGAAACCGCGGGCTGACGCGGGCGCGGCGTACAGCCGCGCGGCATGCGATGAAACGGGAAGCCGCGCGCTTCCCGTTTTTTTGCCCGGCTTTTGCCTGCACGGGGTCAAAGCCGGTTATATTGCCCGACCCTACCGGGCCACGGCCCGGCCGGCGCGAGGCGCGCAGCGCGGATCGGCATCCGGCGCGCGCGCGGTGCGGCGGCCGGCGAGATGCCCGGCGTTTTCATCGTTCCGTCCGGGCCGATACGGCCCGCGGAGCGCGCAACCCAGAGGAATTCATGAGCGCATCACCCGCCGAGCGGAAGGCCGGACCCGTTTCCATCGTGCGAATCGAAGCCGCGATCAACGCGTGGCGCGAAGTGTACCCGCCGGCGCCTGACGGCGAGGACGGCTACGCGCTCGACGCCGGCAGCAATTGCCTCGCGGAGCTGTACGGCACGATGATCTGCTACCAGCTGCCGGACGTGCCGCTCGACTCGCTGAGCGACGCGCAGCGCGACGCGCTCTACGCGACCGAGGTGTGACGGACGGCGCGTGACGCCGCCGTGCCGCGGCGTCGATCAGGCAACGGGAAGCTCGCGGGCTTCCCGTTTTGCTTTGGGCGGCACGGCGCCGGGGCCGCGCGTGGCGGATTGCGCCGCCTGCGGTATCGTGACGACATCGTCCGGCCAGGGTTGACCGCCGGATCGCTGTCCGGGAGACATCGAACATGGAGTTGAGACACCTCCGCTACTTCGTCGCGGTTGCCGAAGAGCGGAATTTCACGCGGGCGGCCGAACGGCTGCATATCGCGCAGCCGCCGCTGAGCCGGCAGATCCAGCAGCTCGAGGAAGCGCTCGGCGTGCCGCTGTTCGAGCGCAACGCGCGGCCGCTGAAGCTGACCGACGCGGGGCGCTTCTTCTATTCGCACGCGGTGCAGCTGCTCGCACAGACGACCGAGCTCGAATCGATGACGAAGCGGGTCGGCAAGATCGAACGCAGCATGTCGGTCGGCTTCGTCGGCTCGACGCTGTACGGGATGCTGCCGAAGATCATCCGGCGCTTTCGCAGCGAGTATCCGGCCGTCGAGCTGAGCCTGCACGAGATGTCGACGATGGACCAGATCAAGGCGCTGAAGGAAGGGCGCATCGACGTCGGGTTCGGGCGCATCCGTCACGAGGACCCGAGCGTGCGACGCGTCGTGCTGCGCGAGGAGCGGATGATCGTCGCGTTGCCGGTCGGCCATGTGCTCGACAGCGCGAAGCCCGTGCTGTCGCTGCACGATCTCGTGAACGACACGCTGATCATCTTTCCGAAGGCGCCGCGCCCGAGCTATGCGGACCAGGTGCTCGCGGCCTTTCACGATCGCGCGCTGCAGCCGCGCAAGATCTACGAGACGCGCGAACTGCAGATCGCGCTCGGTCTCGTCGCGATGGGCGAGGGTGTGTCGGTGGTGCCGCACAGCGTGTACGGGCTGAAGCGCGACGACATCAGCTACAAGCCGCTCGACGATCCGAACCTCGTGTCGCCGATCATCATGAGCATGCGGATGCTCGACGAATCGGAGGACATCCGCGCGATGCAGGCGCTGATCTACCGGCTGTACGACGAGGCGCAGATGGAGTATCTGCCGCCGCAGCCCGAATGAACGCGCGGGCGGTGGGGGCTTGCTTGACGCTGGGCGCGGGCGCGGGCCAACATCGCCGGATCCGACAAGGCCGCCGAGGTGCGGCCGCTTTCATGCAGACGACAGGCACATGACCGACATTCCGATCGAGGAGGCAACCGTCGAGACGCCGCAAGGGCGCCTCTTTGCGAAACGCTGGCGCGGCGGCCCGGCGCAACGGGCAGCGGGTACGGGCGAGCCGGCCGCGCCTAAGCCGGCCGCACCGATCGTGCTGCTGCACGATTCGCTCGGCTGCGTCGACCTGTGGCGCGACTTCCCCGCGCAGCTCGCGAGCGCCACGCAGCGCGACGTGATCGCCTACGACCGCCTCGGTTTCGGCCGTTCGGATCGGCATCCGGGGAAGCTCGGCACGACGTTCGTGCGCGACGAGGCCGATCATGCGTTCGCGGCATTGCTCGACCAACTCGATATCGATGCGTTCGTCGCGTTGGGGCACAGCGTAGGCGGCGGGATGGCGGTCGGGTGTGCCGCCGCCTATCCGGCGCGTTGCCGTGCGCTCGTGACGATCGCCGCGCAGGCGTTCGTCGAGGATCGCACGCTGGCCGGCATTCGCGACGCGGGGCAGCAGTTCGACGAGCCGGGCCAGCTCGACCGGCTCGCGCGCTATCACGGCGACAAGGCCGAATGGGTGCTGCGCGCGTGGGTCGACACGTGGCTGTCGCCGGCGTTTCGCCACTGGAGTCTCGACGACGATCTGCCGCGCGTGCAATGCGCGACGCTCGCGATTCACGGCGAAGACGACGAATACGGATCCGACGTGCATCCGAAGCGGATCGCCGCGCGCGTCGCGGGGCCGTCGTCGTATCTGTTGCTCGGCCGATGCGGGCACATGCCGCACCGCGAGCGGACCGACGACGTGCTGGCCGCCATCGCGACGTTCCTGCGCGACGCGCTCGCCTGAGCGCGGCTGCCGTCGGCGGGCGCGGGCCCGCCGGCCGTCAGAAGGCGAGCTGGATCGCGAGGTCGATCGCGAGCAGCGCGATCGAACAGCCGATACCGAGGATCACGTTCGGCAGCCGGTGCTCGAAGTCGCGATTGTCGCGGCGCATCGCGGCGCCGAGCAGGAAGATCGCCTCGACGAGAATCTGCAGTCCGACGAACAGCAGCATCAGCAGATACTCGTAACCCATCTGCTTGAACGCGGCGAACTGCATCCCGTGATCGCGGATCCATTGGCCGACGCGCAGCAGTTCGTAGACGAACAGCAAGGCGGGAAACAGGTAGCTGATGAAATAGGTCGGCGCGGTGGCGTGCCGTAGTTCGAGGTGGAAGTGCTGATGCGTGGTTGCCATCACGAATCCCTCCTTGCAACGCATGATTGCGGTCGCGACGGCCGCGCGACGATGTGCCGATACAGGGATTACCCGAAGCGTCGTGCGCAGCCGTACGTCGCCAGCATACTGCCGCGCGGGAAATTTGGCATGCGATGCATGCGTTCGTCGTAAAAATGCGTATGCGCCGCGCGACGCGGCTATCGCACCGTATTCACCGGAGGCGCTGCGCTGGCCGGTTCTGCGTCGCTCGATGCATCACCGGCGCCGTTCAGCGTTTCGCTTCCGCGCCTTCGACAAACAGCTTCGCGACCGCCTGGAATTCCCGTTTCAGCGACAGGCCCGGCACGGTCAGCCAGCGCAGCATCGCCGCGAGATACAGGTGATGGAACCACGTCGCGAGCTGGTCGGCCCGCAGCGTGCCGTTCAGTTCGCCTGATTGCTGCCCGGCTGCGATCAGTTGCTGCCACACGAGCGCGATATCGCTGCCGTTCTCGTTGTCGCTTTCCGGTTCGGCCACGCCGATGCTCAGGAAGCGATGGCGCAGATACGCGAGCAGGTACGCGGGATGCTGCTCGCACCACGCGGCCGATGCATCGAGCACGCAGCCGATGCGCGACACGAACGTCTTGCGCCGCGCGACATCGCGCTGCAGATGGGCGAGATCGCGCGCGAGCTCGCCTTCGAGCCAGTGCGCAAGCACGGCTTCCTTCGTCGCAAAGTGGTTGTACAGCGTGCGCTTCGCGACATCGGCCTGCGCGGCGATCTGCTCCATCGTGACGGCATCGTAACCGTGCGCGTCGAACAGGCGTGCGCCGGTGGCGGCGAGGTGCGCGAGCATCTGGATGCGCTTGCGCGCGCGGCGGCCCGGATCGTCGGTCGGAGTCGGCATGGCGAGGGAGCGGATAAAAGTGTACGAATTGCATTAGTATACGACGTGCACTTTTATGAATCCACCTGCCGCCGTCGGGTGCAAGGAGTCACGCATGAAACTCGTCATCGCCACCTACGGCACCGAAGGCGACACGCGCCCGCTCGCGGCGCTCGGTCGTGCGCTGATCGATGCCGGCCATGACGTCCGGCTGCTGGCCGACGCGGCGACGCTCGGCTCGGCCGCCATGCTCGGCGTGCCGTCGGCGGCGTTGTCCGGCGATATCCGCCGCGCGATTGCGCCGGAGGGCGCATTGGCCGATGCGGTGCGCGGGCGCGGCGGCTTCAACGACACGTCGAAGGCGCTCGCGGCGATCGCCAATGCGAACACGGCCGCGTGGATGCGGCAGGTCGCGGATGCGTCGGCCGGGTGCGACGCGATCCTCGTGTCGGGGCTCGTATCGTTCGTCGGCTTGTCGGTTGCCGAGTATCGCGGCGTGCCGGCGATCGGCGCCGGCATGATCCCGATTACGCCCACCGCGGCATTCGCATCGCCGTTCCTGCCGCCGGGGAAGGTGCCGCGCTGGCTGAACCGCGCGAGCCACCGGTTCGTGAACGCGCTGCTGTGGCAGGCGTTCAGGAAGTCGACGAACGCGGCGCGCGCGAGCGTGTGCGGGTTGCCGCCGCGCAGGCGGGTGTGGACCGATCATCCGATGCTGTACGGCGTGTCGCCGGCACTGCTGTCGGGCCCGGCCGACTGGCCGTCGCAGGCGCTGGCCTGCGGCCAGTGGCGAATCGATGCACGTGCATGGGAACCGCCGCCTGATCTCGCGGCGTTTCTCGATGCGGGCGATCCTCCCGTGTACATCGGTTTCGGCAGCATGGCCGGCTTCGATCGTGCCGGGATGGCCGATGCACTCGTGCGTGCGCTCGCCGGCCGGCGTGCGCTGTTCCATCCGGGCTGGAGCGGTATCGACGCGTCGATGCTGCCCGCGCACGTTCATGTGATCGGCGATACGCCGCATGACCGGCTGTTCCCGCGTGTGTCGATGGCGATCCATCATGGCGGGTCGGGCACCACGCATTCGGCTGCGCGGGCCGGCATTCCGTCCGTCGTCGTGCCGTTCGCGGGCGATCAGTTCTTCTGGGCGAACCGGCTGCAGCGGCTCGGCGTCGCCGATGCGCCGGTCGCGGGGCGGCGCGTGGACGCCGCCGCGCTTGCGGGGGCCATCGCGTTCGCGGAGCGCGGCGACACGAAGGCGCGCGCAACGGAACTCGGCGCGCGCATCGCGCAGGACGACGGCCTGACGCTGGCCGTCAGTGCGATCGAGCGCTGGGGACGGCCGGGCGCGCGGTGAGCCCGCGCGTCGACGTCAGAAATGCCCGGTGAAGCGATAGCGGCTGCCCGGGTGCCACAGGTTGGCGACCGACGCGACCATCCCTTGCGACCACGTGCGCCGATGCAGCAGCAGGCACGGCTCGCGGTCGTCCATCGTCAGGTGGCGGCGTGTTTCGGCGTCGGGCATCGCGGCCTCGATCCGGTATTCGACGCGCTGCAGCGGCGCGACGCGCGTCAGGTACTGGTTCGGCGTCGTCGTCGTGAAGTCCTGCAACGCGTATTCGGGCGCGCAGGCCGGATTGACCCAGCGTTCCTCGAGTTGCACGGGCGTGTCGTTCTCGAAGTGCAGCACGCGCGAATGGAAGATCGGGCTGCCGGTGTCGAGCTGCAGTTCGTCGGCGAGCTTCGCGTCGGCAACGGCCGCGCCGACCAGCAGCACCTGCGCGCGATAGCCGTGGCCGCGCGCGGCGACTTCGTCCGAGATGCTGCGGATCGCGACGAGCGTCGATTCATACTTCGGCGACGCGACGTACGTGCCGGAGCCGCGCGTGCGCGTGAGCACCTGCTCGGCGGTCAGTTCGCGCAGTGCGCGGTTCACGGTCATCCGCGCGACGTTGAATTCGCGCGCGAGTTCGTTCTCCGACGGCACCTGGTCGCCTTCCGCCCATTCGCCGGCATGAATGCGCGCGAGGATGAAGTCCTTGATTTCCTGATAGATCGGTGTGGTCATGGGATCACGATTCCAGAGTCGGCGGCGGCCCGCCGCCGAATGCCGATCCGGCGCGCGCCCGGCGCCGAGTGTACCGGTTTCGCGGGCGTGCGGGCCCGGATTTCCCGAATGATCCCTGTTCGGCCGGCGCGCGTCCATGCGGGATTGCACAGAGCGGCCGGCCCGCGGCAGTCCGCGCGCGGTCAGAACCGATGCCGGATGCCGACCGTTGCGACCACCTGCGTGTTGGTCGACGAAGCTGCGAGCCCCGTCACGTTCGCGAAGCCGAGCGTCGCGCCCGACGGCACGCCGAACTGGTGCTGGTAGACCGTCTCCGCATACACGTCGGTGCGCTTGCTCAGCGCGTAGTCGGCCATCAGCGTCACCTGGTGCCATTTCGGCCGGTGGCTGCCGGTGGCGTCGTCGTAGCGGCCGTCGGTGAACGTATAGGCGCCCGCGAACGAGACGGCCGGCGTCAGCGTGTAGCGCGCGTTGACCTCGAAGTTGTCGAAGCGCAGCGCGTTCAGCGCGCCGGGCAGCGACGACGCGGCCGTTTCGTCGAACATCGAGTGCGTCCACAGCGCGCCGACCGTCAGCCGGTCGAAGGCGTAGCTGCCGCCCGCGCCCATCACGCGCTGGCGCACGGCCGGGAAGTTCGGGCCGTCGTTCGTCGACAGCGCGCCGCCGGCCGTCAGCCCGCCGCGGTTGAGCTGCAGGTACGCGGCGCCGAGGCTGACCGGCCCGTTCGCATACGACACGCCCGCGCTGTACGCGCGGTTGTTCGCGAAGCCGCCGGCCGCGTTGCTGAACCCGTACAGGCCGCCGAACTGCCAGCCGGCGAGCGTCGGGCTCGTGTATTTCACCGCGTTGTCGATGTAGAACGAATCGTCGATGTTGTCGTTGTCGAACGGATGCGACGCGAGATTGTTGCCGTCGCCGTTGTTCGCCATCGCGAGCGGGCCGAGGTAGTCGACCACGGCATCGTATTGGCGGCCGAGCGTCACCGCGCCGTACCGGTCGCTCTGCAGGCCGACGTACGCGCGGCGGCCGAACATCGTGTTCCGGTAGGACTGCGTGCCGTTGTTCAGGTTGAAGCCGTTCTCGAGGCGGAACAGCGCATGCAGGCCGCCGCCGAGATCCTCGTTGCCGCTCAGGCCGAAGACCGTATTCGACAGCAGGCCGCTGCCTTGCTGCCACGCGCTTTTGCCCGACTGGTTGTTCGTATAGGCGATGCCCGCATCCAGCATCCCGTAGAGCGTGACGCTGCTTTGCGCATGCGCGGCGGCGCCGAAGAACACGAGGGAAAGGGTACCGACGACTGCTTTTTTCATTGCGAGTGCTTCCTGGAAAGGCCCGTCGCGACGGGAACGACGATTCGTCGCGCGTTCGCGCCGGAACACGCGTTCGAATCGATGAATCGTTGAAAAGGAGAGGCGGCGCGTGACGCGTGTCACGCGCGGCCGCGGCGAACGCCGCTAGTGCTGCAACAGGCGGATCGTGCCGAACTCGGCGGCCGGCAGCAGGCGGAGGATCGACAGGACGGCCGGCGATGCCTGCGACCGTGCGACCTCGAGCTCGATGCAGGCGCGCCCGGTGCGCTTGTCGATCGCGGCCGTGTAGAAATTGAGCGCGGCGCCGACCGCCTGGTGCAGCAGGCGCCGCACGACGGCGAGGTTGTCGGATTCGACGCGGATCGACAGCAGCACGCGCTCGTCGGCGGGGTACCGGCGCCGCGAACGAACGGGCGGCAGAGCGCGTGAAGCAGCGGTTTCGGTTCTGGTCGGTTTCATGCTGGCACCCCGGTCGCATCGTGCTCCGCACCGCGGAGATCTCGTCTTTGACATGCCGCCCATTCTAGGAATCGCGGTGACGATACGGTGTATAGACTCGCGCGGGCCCTGAAAAGAACGCATAAAAATGCCCCGTCGGCCGGCTTTCGTCTTTACGGCTTTTTTATTCCTTGTAAAGAAATTGAACACCGCTTTGATACGCGGATTTCTACACTGTCGCATCCCATTCGCCAGACGAGCATGGGGGCGTCAAACGGGCCTGCGCCGGCAAGGCAAGGCTCGCCACGCCGACGAGCGCGCGGTGTCGCCGCGCATATGAAAAAAGGGGAAAGCCATGTTGTGGATCACCGGCGCGCTGTCGCTCGCGCTCTTTATCTATCTGTTTCATGCCTTGATCAAACCCGAGCGGTATTGATCGGCGCGATTCAACAGGAATTCGAAAAATATCGGTGGATGTCATGAGCGATCTGCTTTTCATTCTGTTCACGCTCGCGTTCTTTGCCTTGACGGCCGGTTTCATCACCGGCCTTGACCGGATCTGAGCGAGCGTCGACATGTTCAACAATCTCATTCAATTCGCGATCGTTCTCGCGATCATGCTGGCGCTGGTGCCCGTCGTCGGGAAATGGCTCGCGCACGCCTTTACGAGCCCGCGCCACGCGTGGGTCGAACGCCGTACCTATGCGCTGCTCGGCGTGAATCCCGACGAAGCGATGTCGTGGCAGCGCTACGGCATGGTGCTGCTGCTCAGCAATGCCGGGATGATGCTGCTCGGCTATCTGCTGCTGCGCATCCAGGACACGCTGCCGTTCGATGCACTGCAGCGCGCCGCGCAAAGCCCGGACCTCGCGTTCAACACCGCCGCGTCGTTCATCACGAACACGAACTGGCAGGCGTATGCGGGCGAGAGCAGCCTGTCGAACTTCTCGCAGATGGCCGTCATCACGTTCCTGATGGTGGCCAGCGCGGCGACCGGCATCGCGGCCGCGGGCGGCTTCATCCGCGGGCTGAGCCGCAAGAGCGCGGCGGACATCGGCAACTACTGGGTCGACTTCACGCGCGTGACCTATCGCGTGCTGCTGCCGCTCAGCTTCGCGATGGCGCTCGTGTACGTGTGGCAGGGCATGCCGCAGACGCTCGCATCCGATGCATGGGCGACCACGCTCGAAGGCGCGCGCCAGCAGATCGTGACGGGGCCCGTTGCCAGCCTCGAATCGATCAAGCACATCGGCACGAACGGCGGCGGCTTCTTCAGCATGAACGCCGCGCATCCGTTCGAGAACCCGACGCCGCTCACCAACACGCTGCACATGCTGTCGATGCTGCTGATTCCGTCCGCGCTGACGTACACGCTCGGCACGATGATCGGCCGGCGCCGCCAGGGCTGGGTGATCCTCGGCGCGTTCGTCGTGATGTTCGTCGGCTTCCTGGCCGTGATCTATTCGGCCGAGCAGCACGGCAATCCGCTCGTGGCCGGGCTCGGCGTCGACCAGCAGATGAGCGCCGCGCAGCCGGGCGGCAACATGGAAGGCAAGGAGATGCGCTTCGGCATCGCGCAGACGAGCCTGTTCGCCACCGTCACGACCGCCGCGACCACCGGCTCGGTCGACGCGATGCACGACTCGCTGACGCCGCTCGGCGGCCTCGTGCCGATCGCGCAGATGATGCTGAACAACGTGTTCGGCGGCGACGGCGTCGGGCTGATCAACCTGTTCACGTTCGCGATCCTCACGGTGTTCCTGGTCGGGATGATGATCGGGCGCACGCCGGAATTCCTCGGCAAGAAGATCGAGGCGCGCGAGATGAAGCTCGTGATGCTCGCGGTGCTCGCGCATCCGTTCAGCATCCTCGGCTTCACCGCGCTGGCCGCGATGCTGCACTCGACGATGGACAGCCTCGCGAACCTCGGCCCGCACGGCTTCAGCGAGGTGCTGTACGCGTACACGTCGGGCACCGCCAACAACGGCTCCGCGTTCGCGGGCCTGAACGCGAACACGCCGTTCTTCAACACGACGATCGGCTTCGCGATGCTGATCGGCCGCTACCTGACGCTGCTGCCGATGCTCGCGGTCGCGGGCAGCCTCGCCGCGAAGAAGAGCGTGCCGGAAAGCGCGGGCACGCTGTCGACGTCGACGGGCCTGTTCGCCGGCCTGCTGGTCTTCGTGATCCTGGTCGTCGGCGGCCTCACGTTCCTGCCCGCGCTCGCGCTCGGCCCGGTCGTCGAGCACCTGCTGATGTCGGGCGGCCAACTGTTCTGAGGAAAACATCATGATGCAAGGCAATCGCCGGGCAGCGGCCGCCGCCGCGCCGGCACCCGGTTCTTCGTTCGGCGCGGCGACGCGCGGCCTCGTGCGGCCCGTGATCGCATCGTCGGTGCTGTTCATGCTCGTCACGGGCATCGCGTATCCGCTGCTCACCACGGGCGTCGCGAACGTGCTGTTCCCGTCGCAGGCGCGCGGCAGTCTCGTGGAGCGCAACGGCACGACGATCGGCTCGACGGTGATCGGGCAGTCCTTCACGCGCGCGGGCTACTTCCACGGGCGGCCAAGCGCGACGACCGGCACCGATCCGGCCGATCCGTCGAAGACGGTCGAACAGCCGTACAACGCGGCCGGCAGCGGCGCCAGCAACCAGGGGGCAACCAGCAGGAAGCTCCTCGCGGATATCGCGCAGCGGGTACGCGCGTACCGGCAGGAGAACGCGCTCGCCGCCGGCACGCCGGTGCCGGCGGATGCCGTGACCGCGTCGGCATCGGGGCTCGATCCCGAGATCTCGGTGGCGAACGCGCGGCTGCAGGCGGCACGCGTCGCGCAGGCACGCGGCGTCGATGCCGCACAGGTCGCGGCGCTGGTCGAACGCATCGCATCGCCGCGCCAGCTCGGCGTGCTCGGCGAACCGCGCGTGCGCGTGCTCGACCTGAACCTCGCGCTGGATCGCGCATTCGGCCAGGCGGCCGGCGCGAAGTAATGGCAGGAACCACGGAGTCACTCATGTCCCATATCGAAACCCCGATCAATCCGGCGGCGCTCCCGGTCGGCGCCGTGCCGCCGATGCGCCGGACGGCCGTGCTGCGCGAGGCCTTCCGCAAGCTCGCGCCGCGCGTGCAGTTGAAGAATCCCGTGATGTTCGTCGTCTATCTCGGCAGCATCGTCACGACCGTGCTGTGGCTGCAGGCGCTGACCGGCGCGGGCGATGCGCCGGCCGGCTTCATCTTCGCGGTCGCGTGCTGGCTGTGGTTCACCGTGCTGTTCGCGAACGCGGCCGAGGCGCTGGCCGAAGGGCGCGGCAAGGCGCAGGCCGACGCGCTGCGCGCGGCGCGCAAGCGCGTGTATGCGAAGGTGCTCGACGAGCCGAAGCGGTACGGCAGCACCAGCCATCGCGTGCCGAGCGACGAACTCGCGGCCGGCAGCATCGTGCTCGTCGAGGCCGGCGACACGATTCCCGCCGACGGCGAAGTGATTGACGGCGTCGCGTCGGTCGACGAATCGGCGATTACCGGCGAATCCGCGCCCGTGATCCGCGAGTCGGGCGGCGATTTTTCGTCGGTGACGGGCGGCACGCGTGTGCTGTCCGACTGGATCGTCGTGAAGATCACCGCGCAGCCGGGCGAGGCCTTTCTCGACCGGATGATCGCGATGGTCGAGGGCGCGAAGCGCGGCAAGACGCCGAACGAAGTCGCGCTGACGATCCTGCTCGTCGCGCTGACGATCATCTTCCTGCTCGTGTGCGCGACGCTGCTGCCGTTCTCGCAGTTCAGCGTGCTGCTGAACGCGTCGGGTTCAGCGGTGAGCCTGACCGTGCTGATCGCGCTGCTCGTCTGCCTGATCCCGACGACGATCGGCGCCCTGCTGTCGGCGATCGGCATCGCGGGGATGAGCCGCATGATGCGCGCGAACGTGCTCGCGACGTCGGGCCGCGCGATCGAGGCGGCCGGCGACGTCGACGTGCTGCTGCTCGACAAGACCGGCACGATCACGCTCGGCAACCGCGAGGCCGTGCAGTTCCGGCCGGCGCCGGGCGTGGACGAGCGTGCGCTGGCCGAGGCCGCGCAGCTGTCGTCGCTTGCCGACGAGACGCCCGAAGGGCGTTCGATCGTCGCGCTCGCGAAACAGCGGTTCTCGCTGGAAGGCAAGACGATCGACGGCGGTTTTGCCGTGCCGTTCAGCGCACGCACGCGGATGAGCGGCCTCGATATCGGCGGGCGGCAGGTGCGCAAGGGCGCGGCGTCGGCGATTCGCGCGCACGTCGATGCGCTCGGCGGTGTGTTTCCGCAGGCGGTCGAGACGGCCGTCAACGAAATCGCGCGGCGCGGCGGCACGCCGCTCGTCGTCGCCGACGGCGCCCGCGTGCTCGGCGCGATCGAGCTGAAGGACATCGTCAAGCACGGGATCGCCGCGCGCTTCGCCGAGTTGCGCAAGGTCGGCGTGAAGACCGTGATGATCACCGGCGACAACCGGCTCACCGCGGCCGCGATCGCGGCGGAAGCCGGCGTCGACGACTACCTGGCCGAAGCGACGCCCGAGGACAAGCTGCGGCTGATCCGCGAGCACCAGGCGAAGGGCCATCTCGTCGCGATGACGGGCGACGGCACCAACGACGCGCCCGCACTCGCGCAGGCCGACGTGGCCGTCGCGATGCACAGCGGCACGCAGGCGGCGAAGGAGGCGGCCAACATGGTCGACCTCGACAGCAACCCGACGAAGCTGATGCAGGTGGTCGAGGTCGGCAAGCAGATGATCATGACGCGCGGCGCGCTGACCACGTTCAGCGTCGCCAACGATCTCGCGAAGTATTTCGCGATCATCCCGGCCGCGTTCGTCGCGACCTATCCGGCGCTCGGCGCGCTGAACGTGATGGGCCTGCACAGCCCGACGTCGGCGATCCTGTCGGCGGTGATCTTCAATGCGCTGATCATCGTCGCGCTGATCCCGCTCGCGCTGAAGGGCGTGAAGTATCGCGCGGAACCTGCCGGGAAGCTGCTGGGGCGCAACCTGCTGATCTACGGCGTGGGCGGAATCGTCGCACCGTTCATCGGCATCAAGCTGATCGACATGCTGTTGACGCCGTTTATCTGACCGAACGCGCCGTCGCGGCCCCGCTCACGCCTTCGCGGCGTGCGCGGGGCCGTTCGGCGTTTCAATTGCCGGAAGCGATCATGGATGTGAATGTGAACGTGAAGGATGCGAATCGACGGGCAACGGGGCGGCGGGACATCGCTGCCCGCCGCAGCGGGGCCGGCGCGCGCCGCGACCGCTGGCGAGCCGTGCTGCGCGCGTGCGCGGCGCTGGCCGACCGCATCGCGGGCGCGGGGCCCGATACGCGGCCGGCGCTGGCCGTGCGTGAGGCGCACCCGCGTACGCACGTGTGGATGTCGCAGTACGCGGTGCCGCTGCTGCTCGCCACGCTCGTGTGCGCGCTTGCGACGCTGGCGGCGAGCGCGCTGCTGCGCGTGTTCGACCTGTCGAACGTCGTGATGCTGTTCCTGATGACCGTCGTGCTGATCGCGCTGCGGCTCGGCCGGCTGGCCGGCGCGTGGGCCGCGTTCGTCTGCGTCGGCTGCTTCGACTTCTTCTTCGTCGAGCCGAGGCTGTCGTTCGCGGTGTCCGATACGCAGTACGTGTTCACGTTCGCACTGATGCTCGCCGTCGCGCTCGCGATCGGCCAGCTCGCGGCACGCTTGCGCGCGGAGGCGCGGGCCGCGCGCGCGAACGAGAAGCGCTCGGCCGCGCTCGCGCGTGTCGCGCATGATCTGTCGGCGGCGATCGGAACCGAACAGATCGCGTCGATCTGCACCGGCACGATCGCGCCGCTGCTCGGCGTGCGCGTCGCGCTCGTGCTGCCCGACGCGGACGACCGTCTGATGCCGGCGCCGCACGCCGCGTTCGTCGAAGCGCCGATCGCGCGCTGGGCCTACGAGCGCGCGCGCGGCGCCGGGTGCGGGCTGCCGCCGTTCGAGCGCGCGGCCGCGCAATACCTGCCGCTGAAGGCGCCGATGCGCGTGCGCGGCGTGCTCGTGCTGTTCGGCGACGCGCAGCCGGTATCCACGGACCCTGACGATCGCCGCCTGATCGACGCGCTGTGTTCGTCGATCGCGATGGCGCTCGAACGCGTGCACTACGTCGGCGTCGCGCAGCACACGCTCGTCCGGATCGAGGGCGAGCGGCTGCGCAACGCGCTGCTCGCCGCCGTGTCGCACGACCTGAAGACGCCGCTGACCGCGATCCGCGGGCTCGCAGAAACGCTGGAGCGGCCCGAGCGGCTGGCCGACGGGCAGCCGGCCGCGCTCGCGCACGGCATCCGCAACCAGGCCGAGGCGCTGCACGGGCTCGTCGTGAACCTGCTCGATCTCGCGCGCATGCAGAGCGAGGGCGTGCGGCTGAATCGCGAGTGGCACATGCTCGACGAGATCGTCGGCAGCGCGCTCGCGCATTCGGCCGGCGTGCTGGCCGGCCGCGACGTGAGTGCCGACCTGCCGGCCGACCTGCCGCTGATCGACGTCGACGCGCTGCTGATCGAGCGCGTGCTGATGAACCTGCTCGACAACGCGGCGAAGTACGCGGGCGCGGATGCGGCCGTGGCGGTGCGCGCACGCGTGTTCGGCGAAACGCTGTACGTGTTCGTCGAGGACGACGGGCCCGGCTTCGTCGCGCGCAACACCGAGCCGCTGTTCGAGCCGTTCGAGCGCGAGCGCAAGGAATCGTCGATCAGCGGCGTGGGGCTCGGGCTCGCGCTGTGCCGCAGCATCGTCAACGCGCACGGCGGCTCGATCCGCGCGGTGCCGCTCGATCCGCACGGCGCGCGGTTCGAGATTCGCCTGCCACTGGGTGCGCCACCCGACATCGAACACGAGAGCCGGACATGATCAGATCGCGCGTACTTATCGTCGAGGACGAATCGGACATCCGCCGTTTCGTGCGGATGGCACTGGAACAGGAGGGGCTCGACACCTGCGAGGCGTCGACGGCCCGCGAGGCGCGGATGTACGCGTCGAGCAGCAAGCCCGATCTCGTGATCGTCGATCTCGGGCTGCCGGACGACGACGGCAAGACGTTCATCCGCGAACTGCGCGAATGGTCGACGGTGCCGGTGATCGTGCTGTCGGCGCGGCAGCAGGAGGTGGAGAAGGTCGCGGCGCTCGACGCGGGCGCGGACGATTACCTGCCGAAGCCGTTCGGCGTGCCCGAACTGCTCGCGCGGGCGCGCGCGCAGTTGCGGCGCGCGGCGTTCGTGTCGGCGGACGGGCAATCGTCGTCGATCGTGCGCTTCGGCGACGTGACCGTCGATCTCGGCAAGCACGAAGTCGCCCGCGGCGGCGAACCGGTTCATCTGACGCGCCTCGAATTCCGGCTGCTCGCCGCGCTGATTCGCGCGCGCGGCGGCGTGGTCGCCGCGCGGCAATTGCTGGCCGAGGTGTGGGGGATCCACGACGCGGAACGCGCGCACTACGTGCGCGTGTACATGACGAACCTGCGGCAGAAGCTCGAACCGGTGCCGGCACACCCGCGGCACCTGTTGACGGAACTGCAGTTCGGCTACCGGCTGGTCGGTCTGGAAACGGTCGGCATGACGGACGGGCAGCGTGATGCGGCGTCGGCAGGTCTAGACAGGTGAAAACCCGCTCCCGGCCACCAGCCTGCACGCGGAGAAAGCTGTCGTTTAGCTCGATGTAATTCGTAATTAATTGAAATTGAAGGGAATTTACGACCCACGGCCATAATCCGCCGACAATTAGAGATAAACACGGATTGCTGGTGGTGCGCCTGCGCGGGCAAAGTTGTATGTACAACTTGGGCGGTCGCCGGACGAGGCGATGCCCGGGTTGGAAGGGTTCACGGCGGGGCGCCGTGCCGGCCGCGCCGGTGCGGGCTGTCCGACGGGACCCTTGCCCAGTTCGTCCACGACAGGAACGTCATGAAGAAACTCGCGCTCAGTATTGCCCTCGCCTGCATCGCGGTCGGTGCCCACGCCAAGGATTGGTCGACGATCCGGTTCGGCGTCGACGCCAGCTATCCGCCGTTCGAATCGAAGGACACAAGCGGCAAGGTCGTCGGCTTCGACGTCGATCTCGGCAACGAGATCTGCGCCCGCCTGAAGGCGAAGTGCGTGTGGATCGAGAACGACTTCGACGGGATGATTCCCGCGCTGAAGGCGAAGAAGTTCGATGGCGTGCTGTCGTCGATGTCGATGACGCCGGCGCGTGCCGAGCAGATCGCGTTCTCCGACAAGCTGTTCAACACGCCGACGCGCCTCGTCGCGAAGAAGGGCGCGAACCTGCAGCCGACGGCCGAATCGCTGAAGGGCAAGTCGGTCGGCGTCGAGCAGGGCACCATCCAGGAAACCTACGCGAAGACGTACTGGGCGCCGAAGGGCGTGCGGGTCGTGCCTTACCAGAACCAGGACGGCGTGTACCAGGACCTGATGTCGGGCCGCCTCGACGCGGCGCTGCAGGACGCGGTGCAGGCCGACATCGGTTTCCTGAAGACGCCGCGCGGCGCGAGCTTCGACTTCGCCGGCAAGGACATCGACGATCCGAAGACGCTCGGCAACGGCGCCGGCATCGGGCTGCGCAAGGACGACGCCGACCTGAAGGCGAAGATCGACCACGCGATCGCCGACATCATCAAGGACGGCACGTACAAGAAGCTCGAGAAGAAGTACTTCGCATTCGACGTCTACGGCGGCTGACCGTCCGTGCGGCGCGCATCGCCTGCGGCGCGCGCCGCATCCGGTGCCGGGTGCAATCCGCTTCACGGGATGCGTCCGGCTTGATGAGCGGGTCGCATCAGGTAGTGCGCAGATATCGTTTGATGCGCGGTTAATGGCTATTGACAATCCAGCCACTTCGTTCTGGATCCCTTCTATGATCTTCCAAGGATTTGGCCCGCTTCTGTGGGCCGGCACGGTCGAGACCGTGAAGCTCGCGGTGCTGTCGCTGGCCGCGTCGCTCGTTCTGGGCCTCATCGGTGCGAGCGCCAAGCTGTCGACGAACCGCGTGCTCAAGTCGATCGGCACCTTCTACACGACGCTGATCCGCGCGGTGCCGGATCTCGTGCTGATGCTGCTGCTGTTCTACGGGATCCAGATCCTGCTGAACAACTTCACCGACATGCTCGGCTGGGACCAGATCGACATCGACCCGTTCGTGGCGGGCGTCATCACGCTCGGCTTCATCTACGGCGCGTACTTCACCGAGACGTTCCGCGGTGCGTTCCTGTCGGTGCCGCGCGGCCAGCTCGAAGCGGGCTTCGCGTACGGGATGAGCGGCTGGCGCGTGTTCCGCCGCATCCTGTTCCCGCAGATGATGCGCTTCGCGCTGCCGGGCATCGGCAACAACTGGCAGGTGCTCGTGAAGGCCACCGCGCTCGTGTCGATCATCGGCCTCGCCGACGTCGTCAAGGCGTCGCAGGACGCGGGCAAGAGCACGCTCGATTTCTTCTTCTTCACGCTTGCGGCAGGCGCGATCTACCTCGCGATCACGACGGTGTCCAACGTCGTGCTGCATCACCTCGAGAAGCGTTATTCCGTCGGCGTCCGGAGGCTCGCACTGTGATCGAACTCGTCAGCCAGTACTGGCAAAGCTATCTCTACACCGACGGCTACCGCTTCAGCGGCCTCGCGATCACGCTGTGGTTGCTGGTCGTGTCGATTGCGCTGGGCTTCGCGCTCGCCGTGCCGCTCGCGATCGCGCGCGCGTCGTCGAACCGCTGGATCTCGGGCCCGGTGTGGCTCTATACGTACGTGTTTCGCGGCACGCCGCTCTACGTGCAGCTGCTGATGTGCTACACGGGCATCTACAGCCTGCAGGTCGTGCACAACCACGTGCTGCTCGACACGTTCTTCCGCAACGCGATGAACTGCACGCTGCTCGCGTTCGTGCTGAACGAATGCGCGTATGCGACGGAGATCTTCGCGGGCGCGATCAAGGCGACGTCGGCCGGCGAGATCGAGGCCGGCATGGCCTACGGGATGTCGCGCTTCAAGCTCTATACGCGGATCATCCTGCCGTCCGCGCTGCGCCGCTCGCTGCCGAGCTACAGCAACGAAGTGATCCTGATGCTGCACGCGACGACGCTCGCGTTCACCGCGACCGTGCCCGACATCCTGAAGGTCACGCGCGACGTCAATTCGGCGACGTACATGTCGTTCCAGGCCTACGGCATCGCGGCCGTGCTGTACGCCGTCGTCGTGTTCACGCTCATCTGGGCGTTCCGCAAGCTCGAGACGCGCTGGCTCGCGTACCTCTCGCCGCGCGGCCATTAACGCATTCGCAAGATTCGCAAGGAAGGACCCAGCATGTACAAGCTTACCGTTGACAACCTGCACAAGAAGTTCGGCGACAACGAGGTGTTGAAGGGCGTGTCGATGAAGGCGAAGGCCGGCGACGTGATCAGCATCATCGGCTCGAGCGGCTCCGGCAAGAGCACGTTCCTGCGCTGCATCAACTTCCTCGAGCAGCCGTGCTCGGGGCAGATCACGATCGGCAGCGAGCCGATCGAGACCACGCGCGACCGCAACGGCTCGCTGCGCGTGGCCGACCAGAAGCAGCTGCAGCGGATGCGCACCAAGCTGTCGATGGTGTTCCAGCACTTCAACCTGTGGGCGCACATGACGGTGCTCGAGAACGTGATCGAAGCGCCGATGGCCGTGCTCGGGGTGAGCAGGGACGAGGCGATCGCGCGGGCGCGCAAGTACCTGGAGAAGGTCGGCCTCGCGCCGCGCGTCGAGGGCATGTATCCGTCGCACCTGTCGGGCGGCCAGCAGCAGCGCGTGGCCATTGCACGCGCGCTCGCGATGGAGCCGGAAGTGATGCTGTTCGACGAGCCGACGTCGGCGCTCGATCCGGAGCTGGTGGGCGAAGTGCTGAAGGTGATGCAGAAGCTCGCCGAGGAAGGCCGCACGATGGTCGTCGTCACGCACGAGATGGGCTTCGCGCGCAACGTGTCGAATCATGTGATCTTCCTGCATCAGGGAAAGATCGAGGAGGAAGGGAATCCGCAGGAGATTCTCGTGAATCCGAAAAGCGAACGGCTCGGGCAGTTCCTGTCGGGGCGGCTGAAGTAAGCAGGCGGGCGGTGGTGCAGGGTGGAACGCTAAATGCTTGTCACGCGGGATCCTTTCGATGAAGGAGCACTGCGATGAGCGAGCAGACCACCACCGCTTTTTCCCATGTGAAGCCGCAGGACACCGCGTATCGCGGCGAAGGCCTGCGCGACTTCTTCCTGTATCGCGATCTCGGCATCGCGGCCGCGACGAACGGCAAGGTCGTCGCGCAACTCGTCAGGGCGAATCATGCACCGGAGGCGGGCACCGGCTGGCACCGTCACGAGGCCGAGTTCCATATCGTGATCATGCTGAAGGGCTGGGCGCGCTTCATGTACGGCGAACGGGAGACGCTGGTGGCGGCCGGCGACTGCGTGCATCAGGCGCCGGGGATCGTCCACTATCTGTTCGACTACTCGCCTGACATGGAATACCTGGAGATCGTCGGGCCCGCCGATTTCAAGTCGATCGACGTCGACGGGCCGTGCGCCGTGCCGCCGCCGACACCGTGGGGGGAGGCGGGCGCGTAGCTGCCCGGTTGCCCCCTGGGCGCGCATCACGCGCACGCTTGCATCAGACCGCCTTCGGGCGGTTTTTTCGTTGCGCGCTGCCTGGAAGCTTCCGTGCGTACCGATCACGCCTGCGGCACGTTTCCCCTTCCCCGGCAACGTTCTTTCGAATTCCGAACGGTCGGGAAGCTGAAGATCCGGAAAGAAAAGAAAGACATTCGTCAGCTTCGACGCGCTGGCCGCGCCGCGATGTCAAAGATCGTCAATTGCGCGGGGCGGCGGTGCACGGCCTGCCGACGACCGGCGTTAAGGAGGTACCAGCCGGATCGCCGGTTGACCTACCCGGGAGAGTTTCATGAAGCGCATCGCGAAGATCCTGACGGCTACCGCAGCGGCATGTGCGGTTCTTGTTCCGGCGCTTGCCGAAGCGCATTCGCATCGTGTGTGCCACGTCGATCATCACCACCATCGCGTGTGCCGCTGGGTGCGGTAAGCGCGGATTTTCCGGGGCGACCCGGAACGCATTCTTCAGTCAGGCAAATCAGGAGAGGACCATGAAAAAAACGATGTTGATCGCCGCGCTGGTCGCCGGCATGGGGTTGTCGATCGGTGCGTACGCGCAGGTGCCGGCCAGCGCGCCGGCCGGCACGACCGGTCTGTGCAAGGACGGCTCGTTCTACTCGGGCGCGTCGAAGAAGGGCGCATGCGCGGGCCATAAGGGCGTGAAGACCTGGTACGGCGCCTCGTCGGCGGCAGCCGCGAGCGCACCGGCCGCGGCGCCGGCAACGGCGGCCTCCGCTGCCGCCGCATCCGGCATCGCGCCGGCGAAGAGCGCGGCCGCGACGACCGCGGCGGCAGCGCCGGGCGGCGGCCCGGGCAAGGTGTGGGTCAACGACAGCACGAAGGTCTATCACTGCTCGACCGACAAGTATTACGGCAAGACGAAGCACGGCAGCTACATGTCGGAAGCCGATGCGAAGGCGAAGGGCTACCACGCGTCGCACGGCAAGGCCTGTTCGTAACGCAGGCCGACGCGCGAGCCCGCTTCCTCGCGCGTCGTCCGCACGCTGCGGCCACTCACGCCCCGCCAACCCCGGCGGGGCGATTCGTTTTCAGCGCCGTCCGGTTTCAGCGGGCTTGATCCGACGCCGCGGCGGTCGTATCGGTCGCGCCATCGTGCGCCGCTGCGCGTGCATCGAGCAGCGCCCGCAGCGTCACGTAGTGCGTGCCGTCCGCGTCGCCTTCCGCGCCCGCGGTGCGATCGTACGGCTCGTTGTCATGGATCGTCGCGCGCACGATCGGATAGATCTGCGTTTCCCAGCGGCTGCCGTTGAACACGCCGTAGTGGCCCGCCCCGGTCTGCACGTGGTGCGTCTTCAGGTACGACGGCAATCCCGAACACAGCTCCTGCGCGGCGACCGTCTGGCCGACCGCGCAGATATCGTCCTTCTCGCCTTCGATCGTCAACAGCGCGGTGCGATGAATCGCCGCCGGCTCGACGAGCCGGTCGCCGACCGTCAGCTCGCCGCGCGCGAGCGCGTATTGCTGGAACACCTTCTCGACCGTTTCCAGATAGAACTCCGCGGTGAGATCGGCGGTGGCGAAGTATTCGTCGTAGAAGTGCCGCAGCGTGTCGGCTTTCGCCGGGTCGCCTTTCGCGCGCTCGTAATACAGGTCGGCAAACGACGCCGCGTGGCGATCGGGATTCATCGACATGAACGCGCCGACCTGCACGAAACCCGGATACACGCATCGCTGCGCGCCGACGAAGCCCGCCGGCACGACGCTGATCAGGTTCCGCGCGAACCATTCGATCGGCTGGCTCGTCGCGAGCGCGTTGACCTTGGTCGGATTCACGCGGCAGTCGATCGGCCCCGCCATCAGCGTCAGGCTCGCGGGCTGCGCCGGATCGCCGCCGGCGGCCATCAGTGCGACCGCCGCGAGCGCGGCGACGGTCGGCTGGCAGATCGCGAGCACGTGCGCGTCCGGGCCGATCTGGCGGATGAAGTCGATCACGTGCATGACGTATTCGTCGAAGCCGAAGCGCCCGGCCGTCAGCGGGATGTCGCGCGGGTTGTGCCAGTCGGTGATGTACACGTCGTGATCGGCCAGCATCGTGCGCACCGTGCCGCGCAGCAGCGTCGCGAAATGCCCGGACATCGGCGCGACGATCAGCACGCGCGGCTGGGGCGCGACCGGCAGCGCCTTGCGGAAATGCAGCAGCGTGCCGAACGGGCTGGCTGCGGCGGCTTCCTCGACGATCGGCACCGTTTTGCCGTCGACGACGATCGACGCGATGCCGAACGGCGGACGCCGGTGCGAGAACGCGCAGCATTCGAGCAGTTCGCACAGCGCGTCGAGCATGCGGCCGGTCGGCGTCGCGGTGGAGGGTGGCCACAGCGACATCGTCGCGCGGGCGGCCGCGGCCCATGCGCGCGCCGGGCGCACGCATTCGGCAGACCATTGATAGAACGGATAGGCAAGCAGATTCATGGCCGTTGCTCGTTGTGCCGCGTTGCATCGAACGAGGCAAGCCATGTGCCAGCCCGCGGCTGGCACGCGCGTTGCACGCGGTTCGGAAGCGCGGCGCCGCAGGCGGCACGCGAGAACCGGCAGGCGCGTGCGATGCGTTGCGGCGCCGGTCTGGCGCCGCGACAGCGTGCGTTGCCGCGCCGGTTCGGCGAATCCGCGGCACCGGCATGGTGCGGGTGAGCCGCGTGGCGTCCGTTTTCGGTGCAGGGGCACGAACGGTTTTGGACAGGGGAGCGACATGGAAGTCACCGGACAGACGACGCTGACCATCAGCAGCCGCAATTACTCGTCGTGGTCGATGCGCGGCTGGCTGCTCGCGAAGCTGAGCGGGCTCGTGTTCGAGACGGTCAGCGTGCCGATCGATGCCACGTCGCGCGCGGAGTTGCTGCTGCTGTCGCCGTCGATTCTCGTGCCGTGCCTGACGCACGACGGCAACACGGTGTGGGACACGCTCGCGATCGCCGAATACCTGAACGAGATCCGGCCGCAGGCGCGGCTGCTGCCCGAAGACCGGCGAGCGCGCGCGCATTGCCGGTCGATCTGCGGCGAGATGCATTCCGGTTTCAGCGCGTTGCGATCCGCGTTGCCGATGAACCTGCGCGCGCATTTCCCCGGCTTCCGGATCTGGTCGCGCGCGCAGCACGACATCGAGCGGATCGTGACGATCTGGCGCGAGTGCCTGGCTGCGTACGGCGGCCCCTGGTTGTTCGGCGCGGAGATCGGGATCGCCGACGCGATGTATGCGCCGGTCGTCACGCGCTTCCTGACCTACGACGTGAAGCTGGAGCCCGATATCGCCGAGTACTGCATGCAGGTGCTCGCGCATCCGTTCGTGACGGAGTGGATCGATGCGGCGAAGGCGGAGCACGAAGACATCGACGAACTCGACATGGAGTTCTGACGCGCGGGATCGCACGTCGCTTTCAATTGCACTACACGCACCGGCATCGAAACGAACGTTTCGATCCGGCGGCGTAACGCGCAAACGTTTTACCTTGATTTCGGTTCGACGCGAGGACGAATGCCCTAAAGGATGTTGAGCGCGATGACGTAAACGAGTCACGGGGACGACTCGCGATCGCATGCTTCCGACGTGCGACGCGCAGTCCGCAACAATCAGCGCAGCAGGGGAATCGACTTGAATCGTCAGCAATCGTGGACGCGTACGGCGGCGCCCGGGGAAATCATTTATTCCGAGGGTTTTGCGGGCGAGCCCGTCATCTTTCTGATCACCGACGGCAAGGTCGAACTGTCCACGCGATGCGACGACAAGCGTGTGGTCGTCGCGACGCTCGGTCGGGGCGAGTTCTTCGGTGAATCGGCGTTGCTCGCGGCCGAGCCGCGTGCCCATACCGCGAAGGCGCTTTCATTCTGTCAGCTGACGGTCGTGCCGGCCGGCATGCTCGACGAGGAAATCGAGCGTGTGTCGGCGCTGCTGCGTCATATCGTGCGCACGATGATCCGCCGCGTGAAGCGCAAGGACGACCAGCTCGCGACCTATACGCATGCCGACTTCATGCCGGGCGTGCTGTCGTATGCGCATGTGCTGGCGCTGATGGCGGGCGCCGATGCGCGCGAAGCCGGCGACGCGTGGACGCGCCGGCCGATGCAGGCGCATGCGGCCGAAACGTCGGTGCCGCTCGCCGAAGTGATCCGCAAATGCCGCGCGATCGCCGGCCACTCGCGGCCGCACGTGCTCGCGATGCTGCGACGCATGGAGAAGCTCAATCTCGTCACGATCGAAGCAGCGCAGGCGGACCACGCCGGCGGGGCGGCCGATTACGCGGCGTCGTCGGATGCGCGCCAGGTCGTCACGTTCGACGCCGCGCGCGTGATCGATCGCGCGCAACAGGTGGCCGATCATGACCTCGACCTGTCGATCAACAGCGAACTCGAGCTCATCGAGCTCGCCGATCTCGAATCGCTGATCGGCGTCGAGAAGACGATGCTGCTCAACAAGCTGTCGAACGGCGAGATTGCCGACGAGGTGTTCGCGTTCCGCAAATCGAAGGTGCTCAGTTACGTCGAGCAGAAGGGCGTCGCGTACTTCTCGCGGCGCAACGCGCGTCGCGGCGGCGACGTGCGCGCGCTGGAGGATCTCGTGTGGATCGACCAGCGCACGCTGTTCGACGTCATCAGCGCGTTCGACACCTACGATCTCGCGAAGCTGATCGCGAATCTCGACGATCGCGCGGTGGCCGACAAGCTGTTCTCCGTGATGACCGAGGCACGGCGCAACGAGGTGTCTTGGGTGATGCGTCGCGAGCTCAAGCTCGATCCGGTCGAGATCGAGGACATCGAGCGGCGCGTGCTGGATGCCGTTCGCGCGGCGAAGGCGCCGGCGGCGGGCACCGCGCCCGTCGCATCGGCATCGGATGCATGACCAAGGGGGCGCGCATGGATCTGTTGACCCTGGCGGGTGTGGTGCTGGGCGGCGCGGCGATCGTGTTCGGCTTCGCGCTCGAGGGCGGGCATTTCCCGATGCTGTTCCAGTTCGAGGCGCTCGTCATCGTGCTCGGCGGCACGCTCGGCGCGGTGATGATCCAGAACACCTGGGCACGCTTCTTCGACGCGGTGAAACAGTTGCGGCTCGCGTTCGTGCGGGCGCGCGAGGTCGATCGCAAGAACCTGTCCGACCTGCTCGAATGGGGCGACCGCGCGAAGCTCGACGGGCTGCTCGCGTTCGAATCGATGGACGTGAGCGGCATCCATCCGTTCGCGCGCCGCGGGCTCGAACTGCTGGCGAACGGCGTGTCGACCGCCGTGCTCGAGGACGCGTTGCAGCGCGAACTCGATGCGTACGAACGCAGCCGCCTGGCGGCCGCGCGCGTGTGGCAGCAGGCGGGCGGATATGCGCCGACGTTCGGCATTCTCGGGTCGGTGCTCGGGCTCGTGCAGGTGACGAGCCACATGCTCGAACCGGCGCAGCTCGGGCCGGGCATCGCGGTCGCGTTCATCGCGACGCTGTACGGGCTGGCGTTCGCGAACCTCGTGTTCCTGCCGCTTTACGGCAAGCTGCGTGCGCAGATCGACAGCGAGCTGCGGTTTCGCAAGCTGTATCTCGACGGTTTCCTGGCGATATCGCGCAAGGAATCGCCGCATACGATCGAAACGCGCCTGACCGGCGACGTGCGCGGGCGCGCGGTGGAATCGCTTGCGTGACGAGCGTGTGTCGGACGACCAACCGGGATTTCCAATCGCATGACTGCTCGAACTGACGGTGCCTCCGCCGCCGATCGCGACGACCACGAAGTCGAAGGCGCGCAGTCCGGCCGCTGGCTGATTTCGTACGCGGATCTCATCACGACGCTGATGGTGCTGTTCCTCGCGTTGTACGTGCTCCAGCTCGCGAAATACAACGCGCTCGACGCGCGGTACCAGACGCTTGCGCGGCAGGCTGGTGGTGCCGCGAGCGCTGCCGATGCGGCTACGCCCGATCGTGCGCCGCCGTGGCTCGCGTTGCTCGATTCGTTGAAGTCGAACGGCCGGATTTCGCTGGTGAAGGCGCCGCATGGTGTCGAGATCGGCATCGACGCGAAGATCCTGTTCAACGTCGGCGACGCGCGCTTGCTGCCTGATTCGTCGCCGGTGCTGAACCAGATTGCGCAGGCGCTGAGCGAGCACGCGACCGGAGACATCCTCGTCGAAGGGCATACCGACAGCCTGCCGATCGCAAACGCGAAATACGAATCGAACTGGGAGCTGTCGTCGGCGCGTGCGGGGAGCGTCGTGCGCTACCTGACCGAGCGCGGCGTGGCGCCGCATCGCCTGGCGGCGATCGGGCGAGCCGATACGCAGCCGCTCGTGGCGGGCGACGATGCGGCTTCGCGGGCGCGAAACCGGCGTGTCACGATCTTCGTCGCATACTGATTTGCGCTGATCGCGAGTCGACAGGCGGCCGGCCATGCCCGCCTGATAACAACATAACGAATCCCGCATGATGAACATCTGAAATCCGCGATGCGGTTCCGCGCGTGCGTGCCGATAACCCAAACTGGCTCAGACCGAGCGGTTACCGAGGGTTCCCCATGCACTTCTGGCGCAAGCTTTCCATTCAGAACAAGCTGATTCTCAGCATGACGAGTTGCCTGCTCGTGTTCGTCGCGATCTCGAGCGGACTCAGCATCCGTCTGATCGGCAACGCGGTGCGCGATCGCGTCGTCCGCGAGGAGCTGCCGACGGCCGTGAACGGCATCCGCGCCGACGTGCAGCGGCAGATGGCCGGGCCGATCGCCGCGTCGCGGATTCTCGCGCGCGACGCGTTCCTGCTGCAATGGGAAGCCGACGGCGAACCCGACGCCGGCACGCGCAACTGGATCCAGCTCGCGAAGAACGTGAAGGACGAGCAGAAGGCCGCGTCGGTGCAGTGGGTGTCCGTGAAGAGCGGCAACTACTACAACGAATCCGGCCTGCAGCGGAAGGTGACCGACAAGGATCAGTGGCTGACCGGCTTCCTGTCGTCCGGCAAGGCGTTCGACGTGAACATGGATCGCGAGGTGACCGTCGGCGGCTACATGATGTTCATCAACAGCCGCGTCGAGCTCGACGGCGTGCCGGTCGGCGCGGCGAGCATGAGCTTGTCTGTCGATGCGCTTGCGAAGGGGATCTCGGCTTACCGGATTGGCGAGACCGGGTTTGCGTACCTCGTGCGCCCCGACGGCGCGATCATGATGCATCGCGATACGTCGCTGATCGACGGCAAGCATTTTCTGAAGGATGAGCCGGGGCTGCCGGGCGATGCGTCGTCGACGCTGCTTGCGGGCAAGCCGTATGCGTACCTGAGCTATGAGGGTGATGGCGGCGCGCGGTTTATCGCGACGTCGTTCATTCCGGAGCTGAATGCGTATGTGGTTGTTCAGGTGCCGGAGGCCGAATTGCTCGGGCCGGTGACGCGTGCGATTCGCAGCGCGGCATTGGTTGCGGCGGTGGTGGGGCTCGGGGTTGCGCTGCTCGTGATCTGGCTGGTGGGGCGTGCGATTGCTGCTCCGATTCGTCGGGCGGCTACGCTGCTGTCGGAGATCGCCAGCGGTCAGGGCGATTTGACGCGCCGCATGACCGTGGAGAACGAGGACGAGATCGGGCAGCTGTCGGATGCGTTCAACCGGTTCGTGTCGTCGTTATCGACGCTCGTTCATCGGATTCGTTCGGCTTCGGCTTCGATTGCGACCGGGTCGGCGCAGATTGCTTCGGGGAATGCGGATCTCAGCGAACGCACCGAAGGGCAGTCGAGCAACCTGGAGCGGACGGCTTCGTCGATGGAAGAGATCACGGCCGTGGTGCGCAACAACACCGAGACAGCGACTACCGCGGCGAAGATGATCAATGGCGCGGCGGATACGGCGGCGCGTGGCGGGCAGGTGGTGGGCGAGGTCGTGACGACGATGGAGCAGATCAGCGACGCGTCGCAGCGGATCTCCGAGATCATCGTGATGATCGACAGCATCTCGTTCCAGACGAACATTCTCGCGCTGAATGCGGCCGTCGAGGCGGCGCGGGCCGGGGAGCAGGGGCGCGGGTTTGCTGTTGTCGCTTCGGAAGTGCGGAATCTGGCGCAGCGCAGCGCGCAGGCGGCCAAGGAGATCAAGGCGTTGATCGAGCACAGCGCGGGCACGGTGAATGCCGGATCGCGGCTGGTCAGCGAGGCGGGGAAGGTGATGAGCGATGTCGTGTCGCAGGTGCAGGGCGTGAGCGCGATGATGAGCGAGATCGCCGAAGCCAGCCTGGAGCAGAGCGCCGGGATCGATCAGATCGGCGATGCGGTGCAGTCTTTGGATCAGATGACGCAGCAGAATGCGGCTTTGGTCGAGGAAAGCGCAGCGGCGGCGGAGAGTTTGAAGCAGCAGGCGGCGGAATTGACGAGGCTCGTGTCGGCTTTCAAGGTGGATGAATAAAGGCTGATTCGCGATTTAGAATGGAGCGTTTCTGAGGGACGGCTGCCGTGGGTTGAGCCGGGCAAAGTCTTGAACCTGGACTCGGAACTGATCAAGCAACTGGTGCCCGGAACGCTGGATCGGGCAACGATCAACGAGCAGCTCGCGGCGCTCAAGAAGGCGATCTTCGAGCGCGCTGGGCGGTGAACCGATCCACCACTTGGGTTACGAGAAGGGCGAAGCCAAGCCGCGAACGCCGCGCCTCACACCCACTGCCACCTTCAAGAACTGTCACGGTCGCACGGCCCGCGAGGCTGCACTGCGCTTGCCGAAATAGCCGCACGGCGCCACATCAACGCCCGCTGTCACGCCGCTTCACGATCGTTCCCCGCTGCAATACATACTCGACCCGTGCTCCCTCATCGGCCACAACCCCGATATCCTCGAGCGGATTCCCATCGAGCACGGCGAGGTCGGCGATCGCACCCACGGCCACCACCCCAAGCTGCCCCGGCATATTCACGATCTCCGCCGCCACCGTAGTCGCTGACCTGAGCGCTTCCAGATTCCCGAGCACCTCCGCCCGAATCCGGAACTCACCGGACTGAAACGCGTGCATCTCGCCCAGCAGATCCGACCCGAACCCCATCTTCACGCCGGCCTTCGCATAGATCTCAAGCGACTCGCGTCCTTTCTGCTGCACGGAAGCCACCTTCGCGACGGAGTCGGCGGGCATCCCGAACTCCGCGCCATGCTTGGCCAGCGCGTCATAAGTCACGAGAGTCGGCACCACGAACGCCCCATGCTCGTGCATTATCTTCGCGGCCGCCTCATCCACGAGATTCCCATGCTCGATCGTCCGCACACCGCATCGCACCGCCCGCGCAATCGCCCGCCCCGTATATGCATGCGCCATCACATACGTATTCGCGGCCTCGGCCTCGTCGACGATCGCCCGAATCTCATCCTCCGAATACTGCGTGTTCGCAATCGGATCAGTCGGCGAAGCCACGCCACCTGACGCCATGATCTTGATCTGCGTCGCGCCTTTCTGAATCTCCTCACGCACGGCGAGCCGTACCCCTTCGACCCCATCGACAACCCGCGCAATCGCCCCCGTCCTGAAACAGCAAGAGCAGGGCTCCAGCAAATCTCCCCGAGGACGAAAATCCCCATGTCCGCCGGTTTGCGACAACGCCTTCCCCGACGGAAAAATCCGCGGCCCCGGGATCAGTCCCGTCTCGACCGCCTGCATCAAACTCCAATCCGCGCCCCCCGCATCCCGCACGCTGGTAAACCCGCGCGACAACATCGCATCGAGAATCGGCAGCGACCGGATCGCCGCGAGAATATTCGGCTGCGTCGCATTCGCGCCAAGGTTTGCGTTCGAAGCCAGCACATGCACATGGCAATCGATGAACCCCGGCATCACGGTCTTGCCGCGCACGTCGATCACCTGCGCATTCGGAAAATCCACCGGCCGATCGGTGACTTCGACGATCCGCTCGCCTTCGATCACGACATGATGATGTTCGAGCAACACGCCTCGTTCGAGGTCGAGCACGTTGCCGCCTTGAAGCACGGTAATGGTCATGGGAGAAATGTCCTTATCGAGTCGTTGAGGCCGCACGCTTCGCATCCTTCACGAAGCGCGTGCCGACGAAACTGACGGCCGCCGCGAGCATCACGTAGAACGCGGGCGCCATGTTGCTGCCGGTGCAGGCGATCAGCCATGTGATCAGGAACGGCGCGAACCCGCCGAAGATCGTCACCGCGAAGTTGTACGCGACGGAAAGCCCGGTCGACAGCACCTTGGTCGGGAACAGCTCCGCGAACGCAGCAAGGATCGGCCCGGTATAAGTCGCAATCAGTACGCCGAACACGGCCTGGAACACGATCAGCGACGTGAACCCGGGCGCATGGTTGATCCACGCGAACATCGGCCACGCCAGCACGAGGATCGCGAGCGCTGAGCCGGACAGGAACACGCGCCGTCCCCACACGTCGGCGAGCCGACCGACGATCGGCGAGCAGCACATGATCATCAGTCCGCCGACCATGCCGGCCGCGAAGCCGGTCGATTGCGGCAGATGCAGCGTGCGCACGGAATACGTCGGCATGTAGAACAGCAGCACGTAGGTACAGACCGTCCACAGAATGACCATCGAAAAACTCGCGAAGGTTTCGCGCGGGTGGGTCGACAGCACCTCCTTCAGCGGCGAGCTTTCCTTCGCCTGCGATTCGACGGCGCTGAACGCGGGCGTCTCGTCGATATGACTGCGGATGAAGTAACCGACCGGCCCGACGATGATCCCGAGCAGGAACGGCAGCCGCCAGCCCCAGCTGTGCAGCGCCTGCGTATCAAGCGACGTGGTAACGAACGTGCCGGTCGCCGCGCCGAGCAGCACCGCGAAGCCGATGCTCGACTGGATCCAGCTGGAGTAATACGCGCGCTTCTCCGGCGGCGCGTATTCGGTGAGGAACGCGGTGGCACCGCCCATCTCGCCGCCGGCCGAGAAACCTTGCAGCAGCCGCGCGACGACGATCAGGATCGGCGCGGCGATGCCGGCCTGTTCGTAGGTCGGCGCGATCCCGATGAGCGCGGTGCCGGCCGCCATCAGCAGGATCGTGAGCGACAGCGCGGCCTTGCGTCCGACCTTGTCCGCATACACGCCGAGCACGATTCCGCCCACCGGCCGCATGAAGAAGCCGACGCCGAACGTCGCGACGGTCAGCAGCACGGACGTCAGTTCGTTGCCGGTCGGGAAGAACAGCTTCGCGATGATCACCGCGAAGAAGCTGTAGACGGTGAAGTCGAACCATTCGAGGCCGTTGCCGATCACGGTCGCGACGATGGCGCGGCGGCGTTGCTGCACGGCCGCATCAACGGCAGGCGCGGCGCGCGGGGAAAGCGTTCCTTGCATGGTCTCTTCCTTTGTCAGAAGCCGGGACGGCTGCCCCGCGTGAATCTCATGCTAAGGACAGCCGGATTTTTTTCTGAAACGAAAGATTCGCATGCGCGCATGCGCTGTACGCATGCATTGCGCTCAGGACGCGGTCTGCTTCTCCGCCTGTTCGAACAGCCAACGCGTGAACAGGCGGGCGGCGTGGTTCTGCGCGCGGTCGTTGGGCGAGATCACGTAATAGCCGCCGCCGTGGCTTGCGGACGCGTCCGTCACGCGCACGAGCAGCCCGGCTTCGATGCATGCGTCGATCATGTAGCGCCAGCCGAGCGACACGCCCTGGCTGAGTATCGTCATTTGCACGATCTGTGGATACGAATTGATTGTGATGTCCTGCGGCTGCGCCTTTTGCCGGTCGACGTCGTTCATGTCGAACCATTCGGACCACGACATCCATTGACGCTGCCCGTCTTCGAGGCGCAGCAGCGTTTCGTTCGCGAGGTCGGCCGCGTTCAGCGTGCGGCCGGCCAGATAACCCGGCGCGCAGACGGGAAACACTTCCTCGTCGAAGAGCTTGCGCGCGGTGTATTCGGCCGGTGCCTGCTGGCGCACGTAGTAGACGCCGACGTCGAATTCCGCCGGCGACATCGACGCAAGGCCGTCGCGCACGATCAGGCGCAGCTTGACGTTCGGATACGCGGCGCGAAAGTCTGGCAGCCGCGGCGTCAGCCAAAGCACTGCAACGCCGGACGAGCACGCGATCGTCAGCTCGAGATCGCCGTACGGTTTCATCACGTCGTGCGTGGCTTCCGCGCATTGGGTGAGCAGATGGTGGACCTGCGCCGCGTATTGCTCGCCGGCGATCGTCAGCCGCAGCGAGCGATGCTCGCGGACGAACAGCGAGCGGCCGAGGAATTCTTCCAGTTGTTGAATCTGACGGCTGATCGCGCTTTGGGTCAGGTGCAGTTCGGCGGCGGCTTTCGTGAAGCTCGCATGTCGCACGGCGGCTTCGAACGCGACCAGGCACTGTAGAGGCGGAAGAGGCGTGATGCGCATGGCAGGCGGGTAGTCGGAGGGGGCTGCCGACATGATACGGACTGAGCGAACGGAAATCACAAGGAGAGAAGGGCGTTGCCGATCAGCGTATTCGTCCGGAGATTGTGCGCAACGCGCGCCCGGCCGGGTAAGGCGCGCAGCCGGTTGGGGCCACATCGATTCGCCCGAAAGGCGGATCGCGAGGTAAAACAGTTACAAGTTAGCAGTTGACGCGCGCCAGCCCGGCGGTTAGTGTACGCATCGAAGTCCAAGAAGTCCGATTGCTGTTCATCAATTGCTCGCTTTCCACAGCGGTATTCGTTGTCCTCTCCCTCCTTGACGCTTCACGCGCTCTTCAACGGCGCAAATCTCTCTATTTTTTTCTCAAGGAATCTTCATGGATACCGGTATCGTCAAGTGGTTCAACGACAGCAAGGGTTTTGGCTTCATCACGCCGGATAACGGCGGTGACGACCTGTTCGCCCACTTCTCCGAAATTCGTGCCGACGGCTTCAAGACGCTGGCTGAAAACCAGAAAGTGAGCTTCGAAACGAAGCAGGGCCCGAAGGGTCTGCAAGCGGCCAACATCACGCCGCTGTAAAGTTTGAAGGGCCCGGCCTCCCACGACGGACGCCGGGTCGCAGCGACACCCCCACGGAGCTTCGTCTCCTGAAGTTGGCGCGATTGCTCTTAGCTGCATCTGTTCATTCAGCAGCTCGCCAAGCGCCACACGCCTCGTTGCACTTCATTCCCCCCTCCGGCAGCAACGCCTCACTTTCGTTTTCCGAAAGCTTCAGATTCAGCTTGCAATAGCTTTGAATCGGCGCGTCCGTGCATATTGCGCACGGCATGCGCGCACTCGAACATGATTAAAATTAAAAATGCAAAACAAACGAATTCAACAATACAACGGCTATGCTGTCCAACCCTCGGCGCATCGTTTGCCCGACGGTAGTTTTTCATCCAACCTGGTGCTCGAACGTACCGACAGCACACCCGCGGAAGGCCGCTACCAGTTCTATTCGCTCGATTACTTCGCGAGCGAAGCGCAGGCACTGCGGCACTCGGCCCGCTGGGCACGTCGCTGGATCGACACACGCGGTTAAAGGTAACGCCGCGGTACCCGACACCCAACGCAGGTGAGTCACCCGGGCGCGCACGACAAGGCGCGTCCAACCCTCGCGCGCGATCGATTCGTTACGCTTCGATTCGATCGGCGCACCACGCTTTCCCGGTTCCGAAGCTGGCCTGTCGCCGAGCATGGTCGGCAGGCACTTGAACGCGCTCGTACAACGCGAGGCCACGCGTACAGGTGCTCGTCGCCTCGCATCATTCGTGCGAAGATTGACCGCACATCACACTCGCCCGAGAACGACGTGACCTCATTCAACCCTGAGAGCAAACCGGACACGGCCCACCCGCCCTGGATGCCCGTCGCGATAGCGGAACTCGGCATCCGCCGCCATCCGCCCGGCAGCATCAATCCGCGCATCGTCGAATACAACAACCAGACGAACCTGGTCGGCTACGACGACAAGATTTCCTGGTGCTCGTCGTTCGTCAACTGGTGCATGACGCACGCCGGCATTCGCGGGACGGGCTCCGCGCTCGCGCGTTCGTGGCTCGAATGGGGCCGGCCGCTGGAGCGCCCTGTGTACGGCTGCATCGCGATCCTGACGCGCGACGATCCCGCGAGCTGGAAAGGGCATGTCGGTTTCTACCTGCGTCACGACGACGAGCACGTACATCTGTTTGGCGGCAATCAACTGGAAGAGGTGCGCGAACTCGCGTACCCGTTGAACGAAGTGATCGGTTACCGCTGGCCCGACGCCGTCTGACCAACCGCCGCAGCGCAGACAAAACTTCGAACATCGCCTTTCAAGCGGCGGCTAATTTGTCGCACACGCCGTATCGATCCACGCGGAGCCTGCCGACGCGCCCGCCCCTGTAATACGCGGTTGCAAGGCCCGCGGCGGCGGCACGAGGGAAAGTATGCGGCTGCCGGCGCGCTGCGTTTCAGATCGTCCCGCATGCAACCAAAATCGGCGTGCTAGAGTAAGCCGGCATTCCTCCTCACCCGAATCCTCCCGAACCGCCATGAGCTATCTTCCCCAACTCGCCGCAGTCGGCGGCGTGATGTTGCTGGCGTGCGTCAGCCCCGGCCCCGACCTGATCGCTGTTTCGTCCCATGCGCTCGGCAATCGCCGTGCGGGTTTGCTGGCCGCGTCGGGCATTGCGTCGTCGCATGCCGTATGGGCGGCGATGGCGATTTTCGGGCTCGGGCTGATCGTCGCGAAGCTCGCGTGGCTGTACGAGGCGATCCGCATCGCCGGTGCGGCTTACCTGATTTACCTGGGCATCAGGACGCTGTCGGGCCTGCGCCAGTCGGCACGGCAGGCTGAAGCGGCAAGCCAGCCGATCGTTCGCGGCGGCGTGCATGCATACCGGAAAGGGCTGCTGGTCGGCCTGACCAACCCGAAGGCCGCGGCGTTCTTCGGCAGCCTGTTCGTCACGCTGCTGCCCGCGCATGCGCCGGCATGGGTGCATGGCGCGACGCTGGCCGTGGTCGTCGCCGTATCGCTGACATGGTTCTGCACGGTGGCCGTGCTGTTCTCGACGAACCGCGTGCAGACGGGTTACGCGAGACTGCGCAAGCCGATCGATGCGGTGATGGGGACGATCCTGTTGGGGCTCGGCGCGAAGCTGGCGCTGGATCGATAACGCTGCGATGAACGTGCTCGGCCCGATCCTCATCGTGCTCCTGCTGGCGGCGGGAGTGTTCGCTGCGATCCGGTTCTGGCACAAGCTCATCACGCGTATCGTCACCGTCATCGCGGGGCTGGGCATTGCGTGGCTGGCGGTTTACCTGATCGCGTTGTCGTCGGTCAGATGTCTTGGGTCGTGCGGTTGACGAGCGGGACGCCGGCAAGTGTTGAAGCCGGCGTCGTATCATGATCACGTTCAGTTCTTCGCCACCGCCTCCACCGTCGGCCCACCCGCCGTGTCGTTCCTGCTCCACCCGCCCCCAAGCGACCGATAAAGCGCGACCGCCGCCAGCGCATGCTCGCGCCTGACCTGGTTGAGCGAATCCGAATCCCGCAGATACACCTCCTGCGCCGACAGCACATCCAGAAAATCCGTCGCGCCACCCTTGTAGAGCTGATTCGCCAGCCCGAGCGCCTTGTCCGACGCAGCGAGCGCACTATCGAGCCGCCGCGTCGCCTCATCGGCGCTGACGAGATTCGCACGTGCATCCTCGACTTCCCGCAACGCCTGCAGCATCGTCTGCCGCAACCCGAGTTCCGACTCGCGCATCCGGCTTTCGCTCTGCGAGATATCGGCCGTAATCCGCCCCGCATTGAAGATCGGGCTCGTCGCGCTCAACGCCGCGCTGAACAGGTTGTCGGTCAACGTCGGCAACCCGAGATAGGAAGCCGCGAGAATCCCGTCCGTCAGGTTCAATGAGAACTTCGGATACCGCTCGGCCTTCGCCACGCCGACTTGCGCCGCCCGCCGCTCGACCTGCGCATACGCAGTCAGCACATCGGGCCGCCGCAGCAACGCCTGCGAAGGCAACGTACCGGGTGCGCCAGCGGGCGGTGCGGGAATGTCGCCGGCCTGCGCGAGCACGAGCCGATCGACCGATTCAGGCGTGCGCCCCGAATACACGGCAATCAGGTTGAGCTGATGCGAGATCTGCGCCTGCGTCGGCGGAATCCGCGCTTCGAGCGCGTCGAGCTGGTTCTGCGCACGCGTGACGTCGAGTTCCGTCGACAGCCCGAACGCCTGTCGCTTGCGCGTGAGTTCGAGCGCATGCTGGCGGATCTTCGCGTTGTCCTGAAGGATCTTCAGTTCCTGCTGTGCCCAGCGCAGATCGACATACGCGGACGCCGCATCCGCTGCGAGCGCGAGCCGCATCGCATCTTCCGCATGCTTCTGGCCGACGAGTTCCGCTTGCGCGGCGAGCAGGTCGAGCCGTTCACCGCCGAACACGTCGGGCGACCAGCTCAGCGCGAGCCCCGCGCCGGCCTGCCGCACATAGCCGAGCGGCGGTGGCGTGTTCTGGCGTGCGTCGGCCGCATGCGCGGTCGCGTCGAGTTCGGGCAGCAGCACCGCGCGCTTCTGCACGGTCAGCGCCTGCGCCTGCTTCACGCGTTCGGCGGCGGCCTGCAGATCGAGGTTGCCGTCGAGCACAACCGCGATCAGCCGGTCGAGCACGGGATCGTGGAATTGCGCCCACCAGGCGGCGGCGTCGATGTCCGCGCGCGCCACGTCGGTATCCCATGCGGCGGGTGCGAGCGTCTGGACGGATTCGGACAGCGCCGGATGCTGCGCGGGCTGCACCGCGCACCCGGCGGCGAATGCGCTGACAGCCAGCGCGACGAGTAGCTTTTTCATGATGATGACCCTGGCCTCAGTGCGCGTCCGGCGGCGGCGCGTTCAACGTAATGGGTTTGGAAAACACGACGGCAAACAGCGCGACGACGAAACACAGCGACAGCACGTAATACGCATCCGCATAAGTGAGCGTCAGCGCCTCGCGATAGATCAGCCGATGCAGGTTCGCGAGCCCGGCCTGCGCGGTATTCAGCGTATTGCCTGCGACGGAGCCCCAGTACGCGGCCTGTCGATCGAGCAGCGACGCGATTTGCGGCTCGCCGGCGCTCACATGCTCGTTCAGCCGCAGGTAGTGAAAATTCAGCCGGTCGTTGAGCATCGTCGCGCTCACCGCGATGCCGATCGCCCCGCCGAGATTGCGCATCAGGTTGAACAGGCCGCTCGCCGATTTCAGCCGCGACTGCGGCAGCGAGCCGAGCGCCATCGTGACGATCGGGGGCACGCTGAACTGCTGGCCGACGCCGCGCAGTGCCTGCGGCAGCAGCAATTCGCGCCAGCCCCAGTCGTGCGTGATCGGCGTGTACAGGTAGCAGCCGAGGCCGAAACAGATCAGCCCGAACACGAGCAGCGCACGCAGGCTGAAGAAGCGCGCGGCGAACGCATATGCGCAGAGCGCGACCAACTGGAACGCACCGACCGACAGCAGCGCGATGCCGATCTGCAGCGAGCTGAATGCGCGCACCTGCGCGAGAAACAGCGGCGTCAGGAACACGGTCACGAAGATCCCGATGCCGGTCACGAACGACAGCAGGCTGCCGATCCCGAAGTTGCGCACGGCGAGCGCGCGCAGGTCGACGATCGGATCTTTCGCGGTCAGCGCATGCACGAGGAACAGGAAGCCGCAGATGCCGGAGATCCACGCGCAGATCACGATCGCATCGTCGCCGAACCAGTTCTTGCGCGGGCCTTCCTCCAGCACGTATTCGAGGCAGCCGAGGAAACCCGACATCAGCACGATGCCGAGGTAGTCGCCGCGCTTGATGAGGCTAAGATCGGGTTCGTCGATATGCACGTAGCGCGGCACGAGTGCGGCGACCGCGATGCCCGGTACGAGGTTCAGGTAGAACAGCCAGTGCCACGACCATTGATCGGTGATCCAGCCGCCGATCACGGGGCCGATGGCCGGGGCGAGCGACGCGAGCGCGCCGATGGTCGTCGACGCGATCAGCCGCTGCCGGCCCGGGAACAGCACGAACGCGGTGGTGAACACGGTCGGGATCATCGCGGCGCCGAGCGCGCCCTGCAGCCCGCGAAACAGGATCATCGAGTTGATGTCCCACGCGAGCCCGCACAGCATGCTCGTGATCGTGAAGCCGACGGCCGACGCGACGAACAGCCAGCGCGTCGACATCACCTTCGACAGCCAGCCCGACATCGGGATCACGATGATCTCGGCGATCAGGTAGGCCGTCTGCACCCACGACAGTTCGTCCTGGCTGGCGGACAGGCCGCCGCCGATGTCGCGCAGCGACGACGCGACGATCTGGATGTCGAGCGTCGCCATGAAGAAGCCGACGCACATCAGCGCGAAGGCGAAGACGCGCTGCTTCGTCGGTTGCGACGCCGGGTCGCCGGAAAACGCGGTGGTCATCGTCGTCTCCCGTTCAGTTCGCGCGGCCGGTATGCACGGTCACGACCGCGGACAGGCCGGGGCGCAGCACGTGCTCGAGGCCCGGCTGCGGATCGAGATGCACGCGCACGGGCACGCGCTGGACGATCTTCGTGAAGTTGCCGGTCGCGTTCTCGGGCGGAAGCACGCTGAAGGTCGCGCCGGTCGCGGGCGCGAGGCTGTCGACGCGGCCGTGCAGGCGCGTGCTCGACGCATCGAGCGACACGTCGACGCGATCGCCCGCGTGCATCTTGCGAAGCTGGTCTTCCTTGAAGTTCGCGTCGATCCACAGTCCGGAAGCCGGCACGATCGTCAGCAGCGGCACGCCGACGTTCGCGAGCATCCCGACGCGGCCCGTGCGATTGCCGACGTAACCGTCGACCGGCGAGCGGATCGTCGTGTATTCGACGTTGAGCGCGGCGACGCGCTGCGCGGCGAGGGCGGTGTTCACGCGCGCCCGCGCGTCGGCGAGCTGCGCGCCGAGCACGTCGAGCTGCCGCTTCGACGCGAGCAGCGCGGCGTCGCTGCGTTCGACGGCGGCGCCGGCCTTCGAGTAATCGGCGTCCGCGCGTTCGACGATCTGGTTCGACACCGCGTCGGATTTCACGAGCTCGCGGTAGCGCACACGATCCGATGCGGCGCGCGTCAGCTCGGCCGACGAAGCGTTCTTGTCCGCTGCGTGCTGTCCGATCACCGCATATTGCAGTTGCTGCTTCGCCTCGAGTTCGGTCACGGCGGAGCGCGCGCTGTCGACTTCGGCGCTGGCCTGTGCGAGCTTCGCGTCGTAGTCGCGTGCATCGAGCTGCACGAGCACGTCGCCGGCCTTCACGCGCTGGTTGTCGGTCACGAGGATCTTGTCGACGAAGCCGTTGACCTTCGGCGCGAGCACCGTCACGTCGCCGCCGACATAGGCATCGTCGGTGCTTTCCTGGAAGCGCAGCACGAACAGCCAGTCGAGCGCGGCGGCGGCCACGACGACGATGACGGCACCCACCGCGATGCGCATCCACGGCACGCGGCGCTGTTGCTTCGCGGGTTGGTCGGTTGTGGCTGCTTCGCGTGACGCGGCAGCGGCTTGGGTCGTTTCCATCGATTCACCTATGTATATGCACGTATCAAAACGAAAGACGGCGTGCCGTCCGTCGGGGAAGTCGTCAATCAGCGTTCCGGCAGGTTGTGCGTGATCCGGAACAATTCGTCTCTGAGGCGGGCCGCCTGCGCCGACCCGAAACACCGCTCGAATGCTTCCTGCGCGGCGAGCCAGTGCACGTGCGCATCGGCGACCTTGGTTTCGCCGTGCTCGGTGAGTGCGAACGTCTGGCCGCGGCACGGCGGCTCGATCCGGCCCGTCACCAGCGCCGCGCCGACGAGCGGCTTGAGCGCGCGCAGCAGCGCGGTGCGTTCGATCACCAGCACGCTCGACAAGGTCGCCATCGTCAGGCCGGGCCGGTCGCGCAGCAGCGCGAGAATGCTGTATTGCGATGGCGTGACGCCCGCGCGCGACAGGTAACGCTCGTAGAACTGCGAGATCCGGCGGGCGGCTTGCCGGACCGCGAAGCAATCGTCATCGGTGAGCGTTGTCTTGTGCATGTGCACATGTTAGGTGGCAATACGGCGTGAAGCGAGCGGAGGCGCGGGATCAGATTGTTGTCACGGCTGTACCAATCGGCTGCAACGTGGCGCGTTCGCGCGCCCGGTCAGGCCGCGGCCGGAACGATCCAGCCTTCGCGGTCGCAGTAGGCGGCCGTGTAGTCGATGAACGCCTTGACCTTCGCGGGCAGCAGCGCGCGGTTCGCGTACGCGAGCTTGATCTCGACGAAGGCATCGACGAGATCGGCGTCCGGCAGCAGCTGCACGAGCGCGCCCGACGCGAGTTCGTCCCCGACGAGCGTTTTCGGCACGACGCCGATGCCGAAGTCGTGCATCACCATTTCGCGGTTGAAGACGGGGCTGTTCGACGAGATGTCGAAGCGGAACGGCACGGTCAGCGTGTCGCCGTCGATGCGGAACGACAAGGCGGGCCGCCGCAGCGACGGCGACATCGGCACGAACGGATGGTCGGCCAGATCGGCCGGTGTTTGGGGATGCGAATGCGCGCGCAGGTATGCGGGTGTCGCGACGATCACGACCGGAATGCGTTCGACCAGCCGCACGACGGTCGTTTCGCTCGTCAGCATGTACGGCACGACGATGCCGATGTCGTAGCCTTCGCCGACGAGATCGACCGGGCGCTCGGTCAGCGTCACGTCGAGGCGCACCTTCGGGTGCGCGGCCTTGAAGCCGGCGATCAGCGGCACCAGCCGGTTCAGCGCGGCCGTCGTGTGCGCGACGAGCCGCAACAGGCCTTCGGGCTCGCGCGTCGGCGACTGCGCTTCCGCTTCGAGCGAGTCGAGCTCGTCCAGCACGGCCGCGCAGCGCTCGTAGATGCGCTCGGCGGTTTCGGTCAGCGACACCTGGCGCGTGGTCCGGTGCAGCAGCCGGCTGCCGAAGCGCGCTTCGAGATCCGCGACCGCGCGCGACACGACAGGCCGGGCGAGGCCGAGCATGTCGGCTGCGCGCGTGAAGCTGCGCAGCTCCACCACCGACCGGAAGATCCGCAGCTTGTCGATGTAGTCCATGTCCGTCTCCTTGACGCGAGGGCCGGCCGCCGGCCTGGTTACGGCGGAGTGTACATTGACTTTATGCATATGCACATATAAATTGCGAGGCATGAACGACACCTCGATTGCCCAGGCGTGCAACTGTCTCGCGCTGCGTCAGGCGGCGCGCTTCGTCACGCAACTGTACGAACGCCATCTGGCCCCGGTTGGCGTCACGCCCGCCCAGTTCTCGATCATGTCGAACCTGACGCGCAGGCCCGGCCTGCTGATGAGCGAACTCGCCGATAGCCTCGTGATGGACCGCACGACGCTGCTGCGCGCGCTGAAGCCGCTGCAGCGCGACGGCTTCGTCGCGACGGCCGCGTCCGAGCACGATGCGCGTGCGCACGCGTTGAGCCTCACGAAGCCGGGCGAGCGCACGTTCGCGCGGGCGCTGGTTGCGTGGCAGGCTGCGCAGGACGAATTCGAGACGCAGTTCGGACGCGACCGCGCGAAGGCGCTGCGCGACGAGCTGTTCAGCGTGACCGCGGAACGCTAGACGAACCGGCGGCAAACTGGAGCGGAATTCGAGCCATTGCCCACTTCGGTGACGCTATATGGCTGAAATTGGTTTTTAAACTGTCCGGATCGGCGCGGATCTGGACAGTTTTTATTTCCAGTTGTAGAGTCCCCTGACGGATTTCACGGGCCGGCGCCGCCGGCACGCGTCAGAGGAGCAACCGATGCTGCAGTTGAGTGACCGCGACAGCGCCATGCTGCGCGGGGATTACGGCGATGGCGTCGCGCGCGCGATGCGGATCGTCGCACGCACGGCGCAGGTGATGTCCGCGCCGCACCTGATCGACATCACGTCCGCGCATATCGACGGCTGCCTGTACCACGGCCAGACGAGCCTCGACTTCGTCGAATATTTCGTCGACACCGGCGCGAAGGTCGCGGTGCCGACCACGCTGAACGTCGGGTCGCTCGACCTGATCCATCCCGAGCTGTACCACGGCGACCGCACGATCCAGCGCGACGCGCAGCGCCTGATGGACGCGCATCTGCAACTCGGCTGCGAATCGAGCTTCACGTGCGCGCCGTATCAACTGAAGAACCGTCCCGCGAAAGGCGAGCAGATCGCGTGGGCCGAATCGAACGCGATCGTGTTCGCGAACTCGGTGCTCGGCGCGCGCACGAGCCGGTATGGCGATTTTCTCGACCTGGCTGCCGCGATCACCGGGCGCGCGCCGTATGCGGGGCTGCACGTCGAAGCGAACCGCGCCGCGCGGATCGTGTTCAACGCGCCGGACTTCAGCCGCCTGCCGTCGCGCGACATTTATTTCGCCGCGCTCGGTCTGCTGATCGGCAGGATCGCGGGCGCGGTCGTGCCGGCGATCGTCGGGCTGCCGGCGGATACCACCGAAGACGAACTCAAGGCGCTGGGCGCGGCGGCCGCATCGAGCGGCGCCGTCGCGCTGTTCCATGCGGTGGGCATCACACCCGAGGCGCCGACGCTCGA
Organism: Burkholderia sp. 22088; assembly: GCF_052045915.1. Lineage (NCBI taxonomy): Bacteria > Pseudomonadati > Pseudomonadota > Betaproteobacteria > Burkholderiales > Burkholderiaceae > Burkholderia > Burkholderia sp. 22088. Next base: position 324,615 of record NZ_JBQEPY010000003.1, on the reverse strand, counting down.
CGCCGCGTTGCACGGGCAGGCGGCGCAACGCACGGTCGACGTCGCGATGGCCGACCTCGACGAGATTCGCCGCATGCTGAACCACGGCGCGGCCGGCGACGCACTCGTCGCGGTGGCGCTCGGCACGCCGCATTTCTCGCTGGCCGAATTCCGCACGCTCGGCACCTTGCTCGACGCGTTCGACGGCAAGCCGGCCTGCGATTTCTACGTGAACACGAGCCGCTTCATCTTGTGGGAGCTGGAGGAAGCCGGCCTCGCGGAAAAATTCGCCGCGCGCGGCATTCAGATCGTCGTCGACACCTGCACGTACATCACACCGGTGATGAAGCAACTGTCAGGGCTGGTGATGACCAATTCGGGGAAATGGGCGTCGTATGCGCCCGCGAACATCGGCGTGACGGTCGCGTACGGCAGCATGCGCGAATGCGTGCGGTCGGCGTTCGAAGGAAAGGTGCGATTCGATGACTGAAACGACGGGCAAAGGCTTGACGGGCGACACGCTCGTGCCGGGCAGCGCATGCGCGCGCGCGTTCGTGCTCGACAAGCCGCTCAGTTTCTGGGGCGGCTACGATTCGGGCGCGGGAAAGATCGTCGATCGCGGGCATCCGCAGGCCGGTGCGAGCCTCGCCGGCAAGGTGATGGTGATGCCGCACGCGAAGGGCTCGAGTTCGAGCAGCAGCGTGCTCGCGGAAGCCGTGCGCAACGGCACGGGGCCGGTCGGGATCGTGCTGAAGGAGCGCGACCTGATCATCTCGATCGGCGCGATCGTGGCGGCCGAGCTGTATGCGATCGCGGTGCCGGTGGTGTGCGTGAGCGACGACGTGTACGACGCGATCGTCGCCGCGACGGGCGAGGTGCGGATCGAGGCGGGCGAGGGTGACGGTGGGGCGCGGATCGTCGTCGGCTGCTGACGCGTCGCGCGCGTATCGCGTCAGAGAAAACGGATGTTCGGCGTATCGTCGTTCGCGAGCGACAGCGCCTGCCTTGCGGCGTTCATCTCGCGCTTGCCGCCGGGCTGCCTGAGCCGCCGGATCTCGGGCCACACGATCACGCCGAACACGGTGCGCAGGATCGTGCTCAGCAGGAAGAACCCGATCGCGCCCCCGGCGAACCACGCGAACGTGTCGAGCATTCCGTCGAGGCTGCGCGACACCGCGGACATGATGCCGAGAATGAAGACGGAGGCGACCAGCAGGAATAGCGTCGCGAACACATCGATGCGGGCCGCGGCGACTTTCGCGGGTCGAACCAGATACACCGAGGCGTCGGTCGCGTTGTGGATGCCGTAGATGGCCGGGCGATCCGGGCCTTCGGCGTACGCCACCTCCAGCCGATCGCCCGCGACGAGGAACAGGCTGCGCGTGGCGCTGGTCACGAGCGTGAGCGGCGCGTCGAACGTGTCGAGCTGCAGCGCGATTTCCTCGATGCCTTGCGTCGTCCAGCCGAGATTGTTGCTCCAGACCTGCGTAGTGATCGTCTTCTGGCTGACGGACGTCACGCGGCCGGATGCGATTTGCATGGTGCGACCGGTCATCCGTTGCTCCGTTCCATCGTGAACCCGGCGGGTTCGTACCGCCACTTTTCCTGCGCCTCGCGACGCTGAGGCCGGAACACCAGATCGGACAGCCCCGCGATCGCGAGCAGGATGCCCAGCAGGCTGATGATGCTCGCGAGCAAGGCCAGGGCGCCGACGAACGCCCAGCCCGATCTGAACACGGCGGCACCGATCAGCAGGCTCAGCACGAAGACGATCGACGCCCATGTGAGCAGCGTCAGGTTGCGGCTCTTTTGTCCGAGCGCATCGTAAGGCGCGATCGCCAGGTTGCTGCTTCTGAGCCACGCGATCCGGTGACGGCCGCGATCGTCGAAGATGCACGCGCGCACGGCCATCCCGGGCTTCAATCGATCGATCTGCTTGAACGCCTCTGCGTCGAAATCGTCGGCGGCGATGAAGTAGCAGGCGTTCTGCATCGTCAGGCGATAAAGCGGCGCCTTCCTGATGTCGGCCTTGATCCGGACGAGGTTCGTATCGATACGGTCGATCGTCGACTCGATCAGCGTGGTGTGATTGGGCATGGGGCGGGAGAGTGCGCCGGTCGGCGCCGCTTGGGCGTGGGATTGATCATACCGATGAAATCGCGGGCCGGCACCTCGTGCCGGTCGCGGCCCGGCATCAGTCGCGTGCCGTGCCCGCAGCCGCCTCCCGATAGGCGCTCGGCGTCTGCCCGGCCCAGCGCCGGAACGCGCGCGTGAAATTCGCCGGGTCGGTGAATTGCAGCCGCTCGGCGATCGTCTTCAGGTCGAGATCCGACGCGGCGAGCAACTGCTTCGCGTCGCGAAACCGCGCTTCGTCGAGCAACTGCCGATAGCTCGACCCGGCTTCCTCGAGCCGGCGCCGCAGCGTGCGTGTCGACACGAGCAGCGCATCGGCGAGCGTCTCCGGCCCCGGGTAATCGCCGGCCCCGCGTGCCAGCTCCGCACGCACGCGTTCGACCAGATCGCCTTCCTCCTGGCGCACCTGCGCATACTCGCGCTCCACCTGCACGAGCGCCTGCCGGTGCGCGACTTCGTCGGCGAGCGGCAGCGGCCAGTCGAGCACGTCGCGCGCGATCCACAGCGCGTTGGCCGCGCAGCCGAATTCGACCGGCGGCAACTGGTCGCGATAGCGTGCGAAATAGGGCGGCTCCGGCCACGCGAATTGCAGCGCGATCGGCGGCGACGCGCGCCCGGCCCATTGCGAGATGTTCTGCGCGAGCCCGGTCAGCACGAATTCGAACATCACGTGATGCTGCAGCACGGGGCTCGCCTGCACGCCGTGCAGTTCGAGCGTCGCGCCGCGTTCGTCTTCTTCATAGGTCAGGCGATATTGGCGGTTGCGCATCCGGAAGTAGCGCTGCGTGACGGATAGCGCCTCGCGGATGTCCCGCGCGGTCAGGGTCGCGTAGCCGAGAAAGCCGTGCACGGTCGGCTTCAGCAGCAGCCCGAACGCGAGCCCGATGCCCGGATCGCCGCCGATCTCGATCGCATTGAGCACGAGCCGCCCCCATTGCGACGGCGCGACGCGCGCGTCCGGTTCGGCCAGCACCGCATCGCGCAGGCCCGTGCCGGCGCGCACGGCGGCCAGGTCGACACCGCGCGCGGCCAGCGCCTGCAGCAGCAGGCGCGTGTAGGCGACCGGAATCGTCGGCCGGCGCAGCCCGAGGCGGTCCTTGGCGAGAGGGGAGGTCATGTCGTTTTGGCCGGAAATGACAAGCATTATGGCTGTTTGCCCCCTCACGTTCAAGGCGGCGCGCGCCTACGATGTCACGCATCGCTTACTGGCACGATCATCATGACGACACCCTTTCCCCACCTGCTCGCGCCGCTCGATCTCGGCTTCACGACGCTGAAGAACCGCGTCTTGATGGGCTCGATGCACACGGGCCTCGAGGACAGCCGCAAGACGCTGCCGCGGCTCGCCGAATATTTCGCCGAACGCGCGCGCGGTGGCGTGGGCCTGATCGTGACGGGCGGCTTCGCGCCGAACGTGGCCGGCTGGACCAAGCCGTTCGGCGGCACGCTGATGACGTCGGCCGCCGCGCGGCGCCATCGCGAGATCACCGGCGCCGTGCACGCAGAGGACGGCAAGATCGCGCTTCAGATCCTCCATACGGGCCGCTACGGTTATCACCCGTTCGCGGTCGCGCCGTCGAAGATCAAGTCGCCGATTTCGCCGTTCGCGCCGCACGAACTGAGCGCGCGCGGGGTCGAGCGGCAGATCCGCGCGTTCGTCCGTTGCGCGAAGCTCGCGCGTGAAGCCGGTTACGACGGCGTCGAGATCATGGGCTCCGAAGGCTACCTGATCAACCAGTTCATCTCGATGCATACGAACAAGCGCACCGACCAGTGGGGCGGGTCGTACGAGAACCGCATCCGGCTGCCGATCGAGATCATCGAACGCACACGCGAAGCGGTCGGCCGCGATTTCATCCTGATCTACCGGCTGTCGATGCTCGACCTGATTCCGGACGGCAGCGACTGGAGCGAAACCGTGCAGCTCGCGAAGGCCGTCGAGCGCGCGGGCGCGACCATCATCAACACGGGGATCGGCTGGCACGAGGCGCGCGTGCCGACGATCGCGACGTCGGTGCCGCGCGGCGCGTTCGCGTGGGTGACGAAGAAGATGAAGGGCGAGGTCGGCATTCCGCTCGTGACCACCAACCGGATCAATCGCCCCGAAGTGGCCGAGCAGATCCTCGCGGACGGCTGCGCGGACATGGTGTCGATGGCGCGCCCGCTGCTCGCGGATGCCGAGTTCGTGATCAAGGCCGCACAGGGCCGCGCCGACGAGATCAACACCTGTATCGGCTGCAACCAGGCGTGTCTCGATCACGCGTTCAAGAACAAGATCGCGTCGTGCCTGCTGAATCCGCGTGCATGCCACGAGACGGAGCTGAAATACACGCCCGCGCCGCAGCCGAAGCGCATCGCGGTGGTGGGCGCGGGGCCGGCCGGGCTCGCGTGCTCGACCGTGCTCGCGCAGCGCGGCCATCGGGTCGACCTGTTCGACGGCGCGGCCGAGATCGGCGGCCAGTTCAACATGGCCAAGCGGATTCCGGGCAAGGAGGAGTTTCACGAAGCGCTGAGCTACTTCGGCCGCCAGGTCGAGCTGACCGGCGTGAACCTGCACCTGAACCGCCGCGTCGACGCGAGCGACCTGATCGCGGGCGGCTACGACGAAATCGTGCTCGCAACGGGCGTCGCGCCCCGAGACCCGAAGATTCCGGGGCAGGACGGGCCGAACGTGCTCAGCTACATCGATGTGCTCGCGGGCAGGCAGCCGGTCGGCCGGCGGGTCGCGGTGGTGGGCGCGGGCGGAATCGGCTTCGATGTCGCCGAATATCTGGTGCAGGACGGCGAGTCGCCGGCACTCGATCTGGACGAATGGAAGGCCGAGTGGGGCGTGACCGACCCGGCCGCGACGCGTGGCGGCGTGACGCGTGCGCAGGTCACGGCGCCCGCGCGTGAAGTGACGCTGCTGCAGCGCAAGGCCGCGCCGCTCGGCAAGGGGCTCGGCAAGACGACCGGCTGGATTCACCGCGCGACGCTGAAGATGAAGCAGGTGAAGATGATCGGCGGCGTGAACTACGAATTGATCGATGCGCGCGGGCTGCACGTGTCGTACGGCGAGCAGCGCACCGATCACGAGCTGATCGAAGCCGACACGATCGTGCTCTGCACGGGGCAGGAGCCGCAGCGCGCGTTGCTCGCGCCGTTGCAGGCGGCCGGGCGTTCCGTGCACCTGATCGGCGGCGCGGAACTGGCCGCCGAACTCGACGCGAAGCGCGCGATCGATCAGGGTGCGCGCCTCGCGGCGCGGCTGTAACGGTGCGGCCGCGCGTCGCCGCCGTCACTCCATCTCGGCGTGTTGCGTCTCGCGCTCTTCCGCTTCGAGCATCGCCTTGACGATCAGATAAACGGCGGGCAGATCGTCGTCGTCGCGCTTCCAGTCGACGGCTTCCTCGACGTCCGCGGCGACCATCCGGCTGTCGCGCAGCCGGATGAAGGCGTCGACGACCGTCGGATCGTTGCGGTTCAGAAAGCCGGAGTTCGAGAACGCCAGCTCCTCGACATTCAGCAGCGCTTGCCAGCTCATCGTGCGGACGGCGGCCGGATGGCTGCGGCGCCGCAAGCCGAGCGCCCGCTGCGCGGGGCCGCCGACGACACGCTGAAGATCGACGACCGCCTGCCGCGCGGCGCGCTCGAAGTGGACGGGATTGAAGCCGGGTTGCTCGGGATCGAATGCGGATGACTGGAACATGGTCGCCTCACTAAAGACCGTCTCGGGGGACGGAATTCGGGTCAAATGACGCAGAAACACTGTAAATATATACAGTGATCGACGCACTTTCAAGCCCCCGATGACAGCAGATGGCAGCCGTCCGGCAACCGGGCCGTGTCAGACCGCCGCCGCGATGGTCTCCCGCAGCCACCGGTGCGCCGGATCGCGATGCACGCGCTCGTGCCACAGCATCGACATTTCATAGCCGGGCACCTCGACCGGTGCGTCCACCACACGCAACGCAGGCACGTCGCGCACCAGTCGCTCGGGCAGCATCGCGACGAGATCGGTGCTCGCGACGGCCGACATCACGAACAGGAAGTGCGGCACGGACAGCACGACGCGCCGCACGGCCCCGACCTTCGCGAGCGCTTCGTCCGTCACGCCGAAGAAGCCGCCGCCATCGGGCGACACGATCACGTGTTCGAGCGTGCCGAACTGCGCGAGCGTGGGGCGCCGCTTCAGCTTCGGATGCCCGGCGCGGCCGATGAGCACATAACGCTCGACGAACAGCGGCAGGCGCCGCATGCTGGCCGGCGACCCTTCCGTCGTATGAAAGGCGAGGTCGATGCCGTTTCGTTCGGCATCCTGCTCGATGCGCGGCGGCGCGAGTTCGACGACGGCGAGCCGCGTGCCGGGCGCGGCCGAGCGCAGCGTGTGCAGCGCGGGCAGCACGATCGTCGATTCGCCGTAGTCGGTCGCGGCCACGCGCCACGTGTTCGTCGCGGTCGCCGGATCGAACGGTGTGGCCGGAACCACCGCGCGCTCGACGGCTTCGAGCGCATCGCGCAACGGCTCGCGCAGCGTTTCCGCGCGCGCGGTCGGCCGCATCCCGCGCGGCCCCGGCAACAGCAGCGGATCGCCGAACAGGTCGCGCAGTTTTTGCAGCTGCACGCTCACCGACGGCTGCGACATGTTCAGTTTCTCGGCCGCGCGCGTGACGTTGTGCTCGGCGAGCAGCACGTCCAGCGTGACGAGCAGGTTCAGGTCGAGTCGTCTGAGATTATTCATGGCTATACCTGGAATATCAGGAATTCATTTCAAATATACCTTCGACGGCGGCATCCTGTAGTCATTCAATCAAAGGAGTGACGAACATGAATGTGCTGATCGTTTATGCCCATCCCGAACCGCGTTCGCTGAACGGCGCGCTGCGCGACTTTGCCGTCGAGCATCTCGAAGCGGCCGGCCACGCGGTGCAGGTGACGGATCTGTATGCGATGAACTGGAAGGCGGCGTTCGACGCGAACGACGTGACCGGTCGCGCACCCGACGCGCGGTTCGATCCGTCGCTCGACTCGAAGCACGCATTCGCGGCCGGCACGCAAAGCGAAGATATCGCGCGCGAGCAGGAGAAGCTGAAGTGGGCCGACGCGGTGATCCTGCAGTTTCCGCTGTGGTGGTTCTCGATGCCGGCGATCATGAAGGGCTGGGTCGAGCGTGTGTATGCGTACGGTTTTGCTTACGGCGTCGGCGAGCATTCGGAGACGCGCTGGGGCAACCGCTACGGCGAAGGGGCGCTGGCCGGCAAGCGGGCGATGCTGATCGTCACGGCAGGCGGGTGGGAATCGCACTACAGCCCGCGCGGCATCAACGGGCCGATCGACGACGTGCTGTTTCCGATCCAGCACGGGATCTTGTATTACCCGGGGTTCGACGTGCTGCCGCCGTTCGTGATCTACCGGACGGGCAAGATGAACGACGCGCGCTTCGACGAAACGCGTGCGGCGCTCGGCAAGCGCCTCGATGCGTTGTGGACCGCGCAGCCGATTCCGTTCCGGCGACAGAACGCGGGCGATTACGAGATTCCGGCGTTGACGCTGAAGGAGGAGATCGTGCCGGGGACGGTGGGGTTTGCCGCGCATCTGGCGCACGCGTATTGATGACGCATGGCGGGCCCGCTCGGGAAAGCGGCGCGCGGGCATATCGGCACCTGCGCGCGAATCGCGCCGTTTCCGGAGATCGGCGCGACGGATGCGCGGAAGCCGGCCGCGCGGCAATCCGATCCACCCCGGCGGATGACGAAACGAAACGGGCGGCCCGCGATGCAATCGCGGGCCGCCCGTCTTGCCGGAACTCGATCGCCTGCTTACCGATCGTCTTCCCGCACCGAAGACGGATGCCGGCACAGCGCGCGCACTTCCATCTCCATATACGGGAACAGCGGCAACTGGCTCAGCAGGTCATGCAGTTGCTGCACGCTCTCGACGTCGAAGATGCTGACGTTCGCATACTGCCCGGCGATCCGCCACAGATGACGCCAGACACCTTCGTTCATCAGCCGCTGGCACATTGCCTTTTCTTCCGCCTTCAGCGTGGCCGCCTTGACCGGATCCATGTCCGTCGGCAGACGGACGATCATTTCCACATGAAACAGCATCCTGCACTCCTTGCGTTGTCGATTCGTCGAACGGGAAGGCCGCTCACGCCTGCGCGCGGGCTCGCTCGACTTCGCTTGCCGGCACGTCCTGCTTTTCCTTGAGCAGCGAGAAATCGAAGTCGATCAGCGCGAACTGCCCGTCGACGCCGTACGGCTTGCCTTCCGCGCCTTCGGCCTGCTTCACTGCCGGGATCAGCCCGTCGCGCGTTGCGAATGCGAAGTCGTCCCACAGGTGCGGATCGCCTTCGATGTTGATCTGCGTCGTCAGCTTACGATAACCGTCCGCCGAAACGAAGAAGTGAATGTGCGCCGGACGATGGCCGTGGCGGCCGAGCTGGTCGAGCAGTTGCTCGGTCTTGCCGCCCGGCGGCACGCTGTAGCCGACCGGCACCACGCTGCGGAAGCTGTAGCGGCCTTCCGCGTCGGTGCGGATCGAACGGCGCAGGTTGAACGCGGGCTGCGACTGGTCGAAGTACGAGTAGTTGCCGAGATGGTTCGCATGCCACACCTCGACGAGCGCGTTCGCGATCGGCGCGCCGTCTTGGCCGATCACCTTGCCGCGCATCACGAGCGTCTGGCCCGGATCGGTGCCGTCGTCGAGGCGCGCGTGGCCGACCGATTCCGGCGCGCCGGCAACGTACAGCGGCCCCTCGATCGTGCGCGGCGTGCCGCCCTCGATGCCGGCCTTCGCTTCGGCTTCGTCCATCCGCACGTCGAGGAAGCGCTCGAGGCCGAGGCCCGCGGCGATCAGGCCGAGCTCCTTGCCCGCTTCGTTCAGGTAGTTGAGCGCGGTCCAGAATTCGCTCGGCTGCACGTCGAAATCCTCGATCGTGTAGCACAGGTCCTTCATGATCCGGTTGACGATCGCGCGCACGCGCGGGTTGCCGGGCTTCTCCGCGGCGTCGTCGAACGTCTTCAGCAGGGCGTCGATGGCTTGCTTGTCCATGTGTGTCTCCGGTTTCGGTTGTCGTGTGGGGATCAGCGGGCGTCGCGCTTCATGCGTTCGATGCGGGCCCAGTCGAAGGTGATGCCGAGGCCGGGCGTCGCCGGCAGGTGCAGCTTGAAATCCTCGTAGCGCAGCGGCTCGACGAGGATTTCCTCGGTGAGCAGCAGTGGGCCGAACAGCTCGGTGCCCCATTTCAGCGAGTCGAACGTACTGAACAGTTGCGCGGACGCCATCGTGCCGGCCGCGCCCTCGAGCATCGTGCCGCCGTACAGCTCGATGCCGGCCGCCGCCGCGATCGACGCGACGCTCGCCGCGCCCTGCAGGCCGCCCGATTGCGCGATCTTCACGGCGAACACGTCGGCCGCGCGATCCTGCGCGAGCGCGAACGCATCGACGGGGCCGTGCAGCGCCTCGTCGGCCATGATCGGCACCTGCGCGAGCTGCGTGAGGCGTTTCAGCCCCGCGCGGTTGGTCGCGGCGATCGGCTGCTCGACGAGGCTCACGCCCGCTTCCGCGAGCCGTGCGCCGGCCCAGATCGCGTCGGTTTCGCTCCATGCCTGGTTCACGTCGACACGCACGTCGCCGCGCTCGCCGAGCGCGCGCTTGATCGCGACGACGTGTGCGACGTCGCTGGCGACCGCGTTCGAGCCGATCTTCAGCTTGAACGAGCGGTGGCGGCGCGCATCGAGCATCGCTTCGGCTTCCGCGATGTCGCGCTGCGTGTCGCCGCTCGCGAGCGTCCATGCGACGTCCACCGCGTCGGCCCGGCGGCCGCCGAACAGTTCCGACAGCGGCACGCCGAGGCGGCGCGCCTGCGCGTCGAACAACGCGGTCTCGATCGCGCACTTCGCGAAGCGGTTGCCCTGGAACAGCTTGCGGGCGCGCGCCATCGCGGCGCCCGGGCGGGTCGCGTCCATGCCCTGCAGCAACGGCGCGAAGTAGGTGTCGATGTTGACCTTGATGCTTTCGGGGCTCTCCTCGCCGTAGGCGAGGCCGCCGATGGTCGTCGCCTCGCCGACGCCTTCGATACCGTCCGTGCATCGAACGCGAACCAGTACGAGGGTCTGGCAATTCATCGTGGCGACCGACAATTTGTGGGGCCTGATCGTCGGCACGTCGACCAGCAAAGTCTCGATGCGTTCGATGGTGGCGGCAGTTGCTATCATGCGATTCCTCCTGTTGGTGCACATGGTAGGAATTCCCGCCCCGCGTCGTCCAACACTCTTTCCGACTACTTCCATACCTTTGAGGCATGAAATGGAATTGCGCCAGCTCCGCTACTTCATCGCCGTCGCCGAGGAAATGAACATCACGCGGGCGGCCGAGCGGTTGCACATGACGCAGCCGCCGCTGAGCCGCCAGCTCCAGGCGATCGAGGACGAGATCGGGCTGCCGCTGTTCGAACGCGGCGCGCGGCCGCTGAAGCTGACGGATGCGGGGCGCGTGTTCTACGCGCAGGCGAAGCGCCTCGTCGACCAGGCCGACGAGCTCGGCCCGCTGACGCGGCGGCTCGCGCAGCTGTCGGAGCGGATCGTGATCGGCTTCGTGCCGTCGACGCTGTACGGCGCGCTGCCGGACGTGATCCGCGCGTTTCGCGAGGCGCAGCCGGACGTCGAACTGTCGCTGATCGAAATGTTCACGCTCGAACAGCTCGGCGCGCTGAAGGGCGGGCGGATCGACGTTGGGTTCGGCCGCCTGCGGTTCGACGACGACCAGCTGGTGCGCGAGGCGCTGATCGAGGAAAAGCTGATCGCCGCGCTGCCGGTCGGGCATCCGCTCGCCGATCCCGATCGGCCGCTCGCGCTCGCGGATATCGCGAACGAGACGCTGATCGTCTATCCGAGCACGCCGCGGCCGAGCTTCGCCGATCAGCAGCTGTCCGCGCTGCGCGACGGCGCGCTGGTGCCGGCGGCCGTGCACGAGGTGCGCGAGCTGCAGACGGCGCTCGGGCTCGTGGCCGCGCAGGTCGGCGTGTCGCTGGTGCCGGAGAGCGTGGAGGGCGTGCGCGTGAAGGGCGTGGTCTACCGGCGGTTGCCGGAGCCGGCCGCGACGTCGCCGATCATCATGAGCCGCCGGCTGCACGGCGAAAGCGCCGCCACGGCCGCGTTCTGCGCGATTGCGCGGGAGATGATCGGGGCGTCGGCCTGACGGGCGTCGCCGCCTTCAAGCATCGCAACTAACGGTCTGTTTTGGCGTGCGCCGGTGGATGCAGAGGGGGTGTCGTAATGTCACGCGCGTCGATGGAAGTGCCGCGCTGGTTTTGCGAGTCGCAGGCCACAAGCCACAAGCCGCATGCCACCGGCCGCGCCAGCGAACGCGTCGCTATCGCTTCACGTCGAGCGTTTCCGACGGAGACTCGCCGAATTTTTCCCGATAGGCGATCGCGAACCGGCCAAGGTGCGTAAACCCGCAATCGAGCGCGACATCGGCGATCCGCCGGTCGGACGCCGCGCCGCGCAGCAGCTCGCGCGCATGGTCGAGCCGCGTCGCGCGCAGGTATTGCATCGGGCTCATGCCCCGGAACTGCAGGAACGCGTCGCGCAGCGTCCGTTCCGGCACGTTGGCGGCCTGGACGATATCGGCGAGTTGCAGCGGCTGCGCGTAGTGCGCGTCCACGAACTCCTGCGCGCGCCGCAGGAAGCCCGGCGCGGGGTCGCGGTGCGAGGCGTGCGGCACGGACGGCGGGTGGCCTTCGATCAGCAGGTCGATCAGCAGGTGCTCGAGCTGCGACGCGACGCGCGGGTTCGCGTTCGCGCGCTCGAGCAGCTCGGGCGAGCGGGCGACGAGCATCAGTTGCTGGCGCCACGCGGTGAGCGCGGCGTCGCTGACATGCAGCACCGGGTCGAGCGTCGCGCGCGGGTCGCCCGTCAGCGAGCCGACCGTGGCCGCGTCGATGCGCAGCACGAACTGCTCGCAATCGGCCGACAGCACCGCGTCGAAGCGCTCGCCGGGCGCGCACAGCACGCCGGTCTGGCCGTCGACGCCGAGCTGCCGCCCCATCGCGCGCACCTCGGCCTGGCCGGACAGGCAGAACATCAGCAGGTAGTAGCCGTCGACCGCGTCGACCTGCACGCGCATCGCGTCGCCGAATGCGATTGTGCCGATCCCGAGCCCGCCGAGCCGGACGAAATCCATGTGCGACGCGCCATGCGTGTGGCCGTTCGGCAGCAGCGCATGCGGCTGCATCACGCGCGAGATCCGCTCGCGCGTCTCGTCGAGATCGCGGGATTCGAACAGCCGGTGCGCGCGCAGCGCGAGCGGCTCGAACGACGTTGGGGACATGGGCCTCAGCCTTTGTATGAGCGACGCGCGCTTCGATCCGATGAATGGGTCGCGATCGTGCGCAGGGTCGTGTGTGCCGTCATGCTAGCTCAGAAATCCGCCGAAAGTGGATATTGCGCCGCCGCAATCGCACTTTCCGGATAGACGGGGAATATTAGCCTTTCAAAAATGGACTCCATCTTGTTAATGAAACGGAACCACAAGGAGTCCGACATGGAGCAGACAGAATCGCCCGTCGTGTTCGCCTCGCGCGACGACGCGTCCGACGTGAGCTTTCCGCACGACGACGGCTCGCGCGTGCCGTACAAGGTGTTCAGCTCGCAGGCCGTCTACGAACGCGAGCAGGAACGCATCTTTCGCGGCCCGACGTGGAACTTCGTCGCGCTGGAAGCGGAAATCCCGAACGCCGGCGATTTCAAGAGCACGTTCGTCGGCGATACGCCGGTGGTCGTCACGCGCACGGAGGACGGCGCGCTTTCCGCGTGGGTGAACCGCTGCGCGCACCGCGGCGCGCAGGTGTGCCGCAAGTCGCGCGGCAACGCGAGCTCGCATACGTGCGTGTATCACCAGTGGAGCTTCGACAACTCGGGCAACCTGCTGGGTGTGCCGTTCCGGCGCGGCCAGAAGGGGATGTCCGGGATGCCGGCCGACTTCGACCCGAAGCAGCACGGGCTGCGCAAGCTGCGTGTCGACAGCTATCGCGGGCTCGTGTTCGCCACCTTCAGCGACGACGTGATGCCGCTGCCCGACTATCTCGGCGAGCAGATGCGCCCGTGGATCGACCGGATCTTCCACAAGCCGATCGAGTATCTCGGCTGCACGCGCCAGTATTCGAAGTCGAACTGGAAGCTGTACATGGAGAACGTGAAGGACCCGTATCACGCGAGCATGCTGCACCTGTTCCATACGACCTTCAACATCTTCCGCGTCGGGATGAAGGCGCGCTCGATTCCGGATGCGAACCACGGGCTGCACAGCATCATCACGGTGACGAAGACGGGCGACGATACGTCGGCCGCGTACAAGCAGCAGAACATTCGCTCGTTCGACGAAGGTTTCCATCTGGAAGACGAATCGATTCTCGATCTCGTGTCGGAATACGACGAGGACTGCACGAACCATATCCAGCCGATCTTCCCGCAGCTCGTGATCCAGCAGATCCACAACACGCTGGTCGCCCGCCAGATCCTGCCGAAGGGCCCCGACAACTTCGAGCTGATCTTCCACTTCTTCGGCTACGCGGACGATACGCCCGAGCTGCGCGCGCTGCGAATCAAGCAGGCGAACCTCGTCGGGCCGGCCGGCTACATCTCGATGGAGGACACGGAGGCGACCGAGCTCGTGCAGCGCGGCACGGTGCGCGACGGCGACGCGACGTCGGTGATCGAGATGTCGCGCGGCAATCCGGACCAGCAGGACACGGTGATCACCGAAAGCCTGATCCGCAAGTTCTGGGTCGGCTACCAGAAGCTGATGGGCTATTGAAGCGGGAGCGCGGAACGATGGAAAACCTGACGGAAGACATGAAGACGTGGTTCGAGATTTACATGCTCCAGAACCGCTACATCGGGCACCTCGACAACAACCGGCTCGAGGAATGGCCGACGATGTTCACCGAGGACTGCACGTACGAAATCGTGCCGAAGGAAAACGCCGACCTCGGGCTGCCGGTCGGGATCGTCCACTGCACGAACCAGCGGATGCTGCGCGACCGCGTGGTGTCGCTGCGGCACGCGAACATCTACGAAGAGCATACGTACCGGCACATGACGTCGGGCCTGACGATCGTCGCGGAACGTGACGGCGAGATCGACACCGAGAGCAACTACGTCGTCGTGCAGACGCGCAGCAACGGCGAATCGAACGTGTACCAGGCCGGCAAGTACTACGACACGGTCGTGCGCACGCCGGACGGGCTGCGCTACAAGACCAAGCGGGTGATCTACGACACGTCGCGCGTGCAGACGCTGCTCGCGACCCCGATCTGATACGGAAGCAAGGAACAGTCATGACTGAAGCAACGCTCGCCGAGTGGCACCCGCTCGGCGCTTTCGACGAATTCTCCGAAGACGAACCGGCGGCGCGCGTCGCCGGCCAGAAGCCGATCGCCGTGTTCCGGATCGGCGACGAACTGTTCGCGATGCACGATCTCTGCACGCACGGCCATGCGCGGCTGTCCGAGGGGTATGTGGAGGACGGCTGCGTCGAATGCCCGCTGCACCAGGGGCTGATCGACATTCGCACCGGCGCGCCGAAATGCGCGCCGATCACGGAGCCGGTGCGTACCTATCCGATCCGGATCGTCGACGGGCAGGTGGAAGTCAATGTCGGCTGATCCGTTCGTGATCGTCGGCGCCGGCCACGCGGCGCGGCGCACGGCCGAAGCGGTGCGCGAGCGCGACGCCGCGGCGCGCATCGTGATGATCGGCGCGGAACGCGAGCTGCCGTACGACCGGCCCGCGCTGTCGAAGGATGCGCTGCTGAGCGACGGCGGCGAGCAGCGTGCGTTCGTGCGCGATGCCGCGTGGTACGACGCGCAGCGCATCGAGCTGCGGCTCGGCACGCGCGTCGAGGCGATCGAGCGCGATGCGTTGCGCGTGCGGCTCGACGACGGCACGACGCTGCCTTATGCGCGGCTCGTGCTGGCGACGGGCTCGCGGGTGCGCACGTTTGTCGGTGAGATCGACGAAGGTGTCACGCCGCACTACGTCCGCACGGTCGACGATGCGCGTGCGTTGCGCGCGCAGCTCGCGCCGGGGCGCCGCGTGGCGGTGCTCGGGGGCGGTTTCATCGGCCTCGAGGTCGCGGCGGCGGCGCGCCAGCTCGGTTGCGACGTGACGGTGATCGATCCGGCGCCGCGCCTGCTGCAGCGCGCGTTGCCGGAAGTCGTCGGCGCGTATGCGCATCGGCTGCACGACGCGCGCGGCGTGGTCTTCCGGATGGCGACGCTGCCGCGCGCGATCCGTCGCGCGCCGGGTGGCGGCGCGATCGTCGAGACCGATCGTGGCGACGTGCCGGCCGATCTCGTCGTGGTCGGCATCGGGGTGGTGCCGAATGTCGAGCTCGCGCACGCAGCGGGGCTCGATGTCGAAAACGGGATACGTGTCGACGCGGGCTGTCGTACGGTCGATCCCGCGATCTTCGCGGCGGGCGAGGTGACGATGCACTTCAATCCGTTGCTCGGGCGTCACGTGCGGATCGAATCGTGGCAGGTGGCCGAAAACCAGCCGGCTGTCGCGGCGGCGAACCTGCTCGGTGCCGACGAAACCTATGCGGAGCTGCCGTGGTTGTGGTCCGATCAGTACGACTGCAACCTGCAGATGCTCGGGTTGTTCGGCAGCGAACGCACGATCGTCGTGCGCGGCGATCCGGCGAACGGGCCGTTCACCGTGTTCGGGCTGGGGGACGACGGCAGGATCGTCGCGGCGGCCGCGGCGAACCAGGGGCGCGACATCGGCGCATCGCGCCGGCTGATCGCGGCGGGGGCGGTGCCCGATCCGGTGAAGCTCGCCGATCCGACGGTGAATCTGAAGACGTTCCTGTAACGGCGGCAGGCGCGGCGAGTATGGCAGGCGCGGTGGACGGATGGCGTCGGCGACGACGTCGCCGGCCGCGCGTTTGCCGGACGATTGCGCGACGTGGCGGGTGACGTCATGCTCGGCGGCGATCGCGCGGGGCCGTCGCGTTTCATGCCGCGCGTTTGTCGGCCGGTGCGAAATCGGGGATATTAGCGGCATCGCCGATTCGCCTGCCGCCATGACGCCAGACAAAGCCCTCGAACTGAAACGCAGCAAGCGCCGCGCGCTATGGCTGCTGCTGGCCGCCGTCGCGGTGTTCGTCACGACGATCCTGCTGCCGCGTGGCCCGTGGGTCGACGGCTTCAAGGCCGTGGCCGAAGCCGCGATGGTCGGCGCGCTCGCCGACTGGTTCGCGGTCGTCGCGCTGTTCCGCCGTGTACCGATCCCGTTCGTGTCGCGTCATACCGAGATCATTCCGAAGAACAAGGACAAGATCGCCGACAACCTCGCGGTGTTCGTGCGCGAGAAGTTCCTCGGCCCCGACGCGCTCGCCGCGCAGATCCGCCAGCACGATCCCGCGCAGAAACTCGGCGCGTGGCTCGGCGAGCCGGCAAACACTGACGCGCTCGGCGGCTATGTGACGAAGCTGATGAGTTTCGCGCTCGACATGACCGACGACGCGCGGATCCAGTCGTTCGTCCACGATGCGTTTCGCGCGGTGATCGACCGGGTCGACCTGTCGCAATCGGCCGGCGCGATCCTCGACACGCTGACGAAGGACGGCCGCCACCAGGTGCT
Organism: Burkholderia sp. 22088; assembly: GCF_052045915.1. Classification (NCBI taxonomy): domain Bacteria; kingdom Pseudomonadati; phylum Pseudomonadota; class Betaproteobacteria; order Burkholderiales; family Burkholderiaceae; genus Burkholderia; species Burkholderia sp. 22088. The sequence continues at coordinate 307,870 of NZ_JBQEPY010000003.1, read as the reverse complement.
GCTCGACGACGCGATCGAACAGGTGGTCGACGTGCTCGACAAGGAAGAAAACCGCGAGGTGATCGCGGGTTTCATCGTCGAATGGCTGAAGACGCAGTACCCGAAGGTCGAGAAGATCATGCCGACGCAGTGGTTCGGCGAGAACGGCGCGCGGATGCTCGCGAGCGCGGTGAGCCGCGTGCTGGAAGGCGTGGCGGCGGACCCCGAGCACGAGCTGCGGCAGCGCTTCGACCGGACGGTCGTGCGGCTGACCGAGCGGTTGAAGCACGATCCCGCGTTCATCGCGAAGGGCGAGGAGATCAAGCGTTACGTTCGCGACGGCGCCGCGTTCAACGAGTATGTCCGCGACTTGTGGGATCAGTTGCGCGCGTGGCTGAAGGCCGATCTCGCGCGCCCCGATTCGGCGCTGCACAGGCAGGCGGCGACGCTCGGCGGCTGGCTCGGCGCGCGGCTGGCGGAGAGTCCGGCATTGCGTGCATCGCTGAACGAGCATGTCGAGAAGGCCGTGCACGAGATGGCGCCGGATTTCGCGGATTTCCTGATGCGCCATATCCGCGACACGGTGCGCAACTGGGATGCGCGCGAGATGTCGCGGCAGATCGAGCTGAACATCGGCAAGGACCTGCAATACATCCGCATCAACGGCACGCTGGTCGGCGGGCTGATCGGGCTCGGGTTGTATCTGGTGTCGCTGGTGCCGCGCTGGGCGGCCGGCTGGCTGCACTGACGCGGCCACGGGTATCGCGGGAGGGCGCGGAGTGTGCGACGGGCCGCGCCCGCGCGTCATGCATGCGCTTTCGCGCCGTGCAGTTGCAGGCCGAGCGCCTTGATGACCTTCAGGATGGTGCCGAAGCTCGGGTTGCCGTCGTGCGACAGCGCCTTGTACAGCCCTTCGCGCGACAGGCCCGCGTCGCGCGCGACCTGCGACATGCCGCGTGCGCGTGCGATCACGCCGAGCGCGTGCGCGATGAAGGCCGGATCGTCGCCGGCTTCCTGCAGGCACGCTTCGAAGTAGTCGGCCATGTCGTCTTCGGTCTTCAGATGGTCGGCCGAATCCCACGGCCGGGTGCTGATCTTGTCCATCGATTACTCCATGTCGAGGTGCGCGAGCATCGCGTGCGCGGCGCGTATGTCGGCCTGTTGCGTCGATTTATCGCCGCCGCCGAGCAGGATGACCCAGATCGTTCCGCGCCGGACGTAGTAGACGCGATAGCCGGGGCCGTGGTCGATCCGCATTTCGACGATCGGCGAGCCCGCGGATTTCCAGTCGCCCGGATTGCCCATCGACAGGCGGTCGATGCGTGCCTGGATGCGGCGCTTCGCGACGCGATCGCGCAGGCCGGCAAACCATGCGTCGAAGGCGTCGGTGGTCCGGATGCTGAACGTAGGCGCACAGTAGGGCATTGATTGCGGTATGTCAACCATGGTTCACAGGTGGGTCGGGCCGGGTCGGGTTATTCGGTAGCCGCTACATTAGGGCTGCCCGCTTCGTTTGCGTGCCAAATGGCCGTTCGGCCGAAGTCGGAGTTCTGCGAATCCGTCTACAATCAATCACGTCTTTGCCGCCCGTGCGCGCTTGCCGCGCGCGGGCGGATCCGTTTGTCCTCCGCTATCCGGAGGCGCCGCCGCGCATCGCTCGTTGCGCGGCGGGCAGTGCCGTGGTTTGTGTCCAGTAGGTAAAGCGTCCGCGTGCCGTAGGCCGGCGCGCGTTCTGAACGCTGCGTGTCCGTAGGCCGGGCAGGCGGCATCAACCGAGAGTCCCCCATGAAAGCATCGGATCTGTTCGTGAAGGCGCTGGAAGCCGAAGGCGTCGAGTACGTGTTCGGCATTCCCGGCGAAGAAAACCTCGATCTGCTCGAATCGCTGCGGCGATCGAAGATCAAGCTCGTGCTGACCCGGCACGAGCAGGCGGCCGGGTTCATGGCCGCCACCTACGGCCGCCTGACGGGCCGTACCGGCGTGTGTATCGCCACGCTCGGGCCTGGCGCGACGAACTTCGTGACGGCCGCCGCGTATGCGCAGCTCGGCGGGATGCCGATGCTGATGATCACCGGGCAGAAGCCGATCAAGTCGAGCAAGCAGGGCCACTTCCAGATCGTCGACGTGGTCGACATGATGCAGCCGCTCACGAAGTTCACGCGGCAGATCGTGTCGATCGGCAACATCCCGTCGGCCGTGCGCGAGGCGTTCCGCCGCGCGGAGGAGGAGCGTCCGGGCGCCGCGCACCTCGAGCTGCCGGAAGACATCGCGCACGAGGAGGGCGACGGCAAGCCGATCCCGCGCAGCTACAGCCGGCGGCCGGTGGCGGAGGAAAAGGCGATCGCGCATGCGGTCGAAGCGATCCAGGCCGCGCGCCATCCGCTGCTGATGATCGGTGCGGGCGGCAACCGCAAGACCACCTGCAAGATGCTGCTCGAATTCGTCGACAAGACGGGCATCCCGTTCTTCACGACGCAGATGGGCAAGGGCGTGATCGACGAGACGCACCCGCTGTGGCTCGGCAACGCGACGCTGTCCGACGGCGACTTCGTCCACCGCGCGATCGAGCATGCGGACTGCATCATCAACGTCGGCCACGACGTGATCGAGAAGCCGCCGTTCTTCATGCGTACCGACGACAAGACCGTGATCCACGTGAACTTCCTCGGCGCGCAGGTCGATCCCGTCTACTTCCCGCAGATCGAGGTGGTCGGCGACATCGCGAACGCGGTGTGGCAGATGAAGGAGGCGCTCGCGCCGCAGCCGCACTGGGATTTCTCGCGCTTCACGATGATCAAGGCGCATTTCGACGCCCATCTGGAGAAGGGCCAGCACGATCCGCGCTTCCCGATGTACCCGGTGCGGATCGTCAACGATCTTTACAACGCGCTGCCGGTCGACGGCATCGTCTGTCTCGACAACGGGATGTACAAGATCTGGTTCGCGCGTTACTGGCGCGCGCACGAGCCGAATTCCCTGCTGCTCGACAACGCACTCGCGTCGATGGGCGCCGGCCTGCCGTCGGCGATCGCGACGAAGATCGTGCACCCGCAGCGCAAGGTGATCGCCGTGTGCGGCGACGGCGGCTTCATGATGAATTCGCAGGAGCTCGAAACGGCGGTGCGGCTGAAGCTCGACCTCGTCGTGATGATCCTGCGCGACGACGCCTTCGGGATGATCCGCTGGAAGCAGGAGAACATGAATTTCCCCGATTTCGCGATGACGCTGCAGAACCCCGATTTCGTGTCGTATGCGCAAAGCTACGGCGCGCACGGGCACCGCGTCGAATCGGCCGACGATCTCGAGCCGCTGCTGCGCGAGTGTTTCTCGACGCCGGGCGTGCACGTGATCGACGTGCCGATCGACTATTCGGACAACGAGCGCGTGCTGAACCGCGAGATCAAGCGCCTGTCGGCGCAACTCTGAATGTCCCGTCCACTGGAAGGAGTCGTTCCATGTTGAAGGAAACCTATCCGTACTACCTCGCCAACGAAGCCGTCTATGCGAACACCGATCTGGACGTGACGGACAAGTTCAGCGGCAAGGTCGCGACGCGCGTCGCGCTGGCCGACGCGAAGGCCATCGACGCGGCGATCGGCGCGGCGGTTGACGCCGCGAAGCCGATGCGCGAGCTGCCGGCCTACAAGCGGCAGGCCGTGCTCGACCATTGCGTCGCGCGTTTTCGCGAGCGCTTCGACGAGCTGGCCGAGGCGCTGTGCATCGAGGCCGGCAAGCCGATCAACGATTCGAAGGGCGAAGTGACGCGGCTGATCGACACGTTCCGCGTGGCGTCCGAGGAGTCGGTGCGCATCGACGGCGAGATCATCAACCTCGAGATCTCCGCGCGCGCGCAGGGCTATACGGGCTACACGAAGCGCGTGCCGGTCGGCCCGTGCTCGTTCATCTCGCCGTTCAACTTCCCGCTGAACCTCGCCGCGCACAAGGTTGCGCCCGCGCTCGCGGCCGGCTGTCCGTTCGTGCTGAAGCCCGCGAGCCGCACGCCGGTCGGCGCGCTGATCATCGGCGAGGTACTCGCCGAAACCGACTTGCCGAAGGGCGCATTCTCGGTGCTGCCCGCGCATCGCGACGGCGCCGACCTGTTCACGACCGACGAGCGTTTCAAGCTGCTGTCGTTCACGGGGTCGCCGGCCGTCGGCTGGGCGCTGAAGGAGAAGGCCGGCAAGAAGAAAGTCGTGCTGGAGCTCGGCGGCAACGCGGCCGCGATCGTCGATGCGGATCAACGCGACCGGCTCGACTACGTGGTCGAGCGCCTCGCGTTCGGCGCGTACTACCAGTCGGGCCAGAGCTGCATCGGCGTGCAGCGGATTCTCGTGCATGCCGATCTGTACGACGCGCTGCGCGAGAAGCTGATCGCGAAGACGCGTTCGCTGAAGATGGGCGATCCGAAGGATCCGTCGACGTTCGTCGGGCCGATGATTTCCGAATCCGAATCCCGCCGGCTGTCGGGATGGATGGACGCGGCCGTCGCGGCGGGCGCGAAGATCGTTGCGGGCGGCAAGGTCGACGGCGCGATGTTCGAAGCGACGCTGCTGGAAAACGTCGGGCACGAGCAGGACCTGTACCGGAAGGAGGCGTTCGGCCCTGTCGCGATCCTCGAGAAGTTCGACCGGTTCGACGATGCGCTTGCCCGCGTGAACGACAGCGACTTCGGGCTGCAGGCCGGCGTGTTCACCGATTCGCTCACGCATGCGCAGCGCGCGTGGGACGAGCTGGAGGTCGGCGGCGTCGTGATCAACGACGTGCCGTCGTTCCGCGTCGACAACATGCCGTACGGCGGCGTGAAGGATTCGGGCCTCGGCCGCGAAGGGATCCGCTACGCGATCGAGGACATGACCGAGCCGCGGCTGATGGTCGTGCGGCGCCGGTAACGCGGGGCGGGATGCGCGGTGCCGCGACGGCACGCGGGTGGGCGACAAGGCCGGCCCGCGTGCCGTTTTTCATGGCGTCGCGCGCAGCGGGCCGGCGCCGGGCCCCGTCGGGCCCGTATCGTGCCCGCGTGGCGTCGCGTGGCGGGCTGCCGGAACGCGCTCGACTACGGGACTCGCCTCGTGATGTAATCGCGCGAAACTGCCGACCGGGGTACGACGCCGGAAAGCGCGAATTCATTCTTCACGAGGTCGATTCATGTCTCCCGTCTCGGCATTCAAGCTGGTTTTGTTGTCATTTCTCGCGATCGTCGCGCTCGAATGCGTCGCCAAGCGGCTGCGGCTGCCGCCCGCAGCCGCGCTGCTGATCGGCGGCATCGGCATCGCGTTCATCCCCGGCCTGCCGCCGATCGATCTCGATCCCGAACTGGTGCTGCTGGTGTTCCTGCCGCCGCTGCTGATGGACGGCGCGTACTTCTCGGTGTGGGAGGAGTTCAAGCGCAACGTCGGCGGCATCCTGCTGCTGGCGATCGGCGCGGTCGTGTTCACGACGTTCGCGGTCGGCTTCGCCGTGCACTGGGTGGCGCCGTCGCTGCCGTGGGCCGCGTGCTTCGCGCTCGGCGCGATCGTGTCGCCGCCCGACGCCGTTGCGGCGAAGGCCGTGCTCGAACGCGTCGCGCTGCCGCGCCGGCTGATGGTGCTGCTCGAAGGCGAGAGCCTGCTGAACGATGCGGCCGGCCTCGTGCTGTTCCGCTTCGCGGTCGCGGCCGCGCTCACCGGCGCGTTCAGCCTCGAGCACGCGGTCGTGCGCTTCGCGGAGCTCGGGCTCGGCGGCGTGGCGATCGGCTTCGTGGTCGGCAAGCTCGTCGTGTGGTTCCTGAAGCAGCTCGACGACGACTATCTCGTGATCACCGTCGCGGTGATCACCGGCTGGATCGCCTATATCGCGGGTGAAATGGTCGAGGTATCGGGCGTGATCGCCACCGTCACGGCCGGCATGATCGTCGGCTGGCATCAGCACGAGGTGTTCTCGGCGGCCGTGCGCACGCGCGGCACCGCGTTCTGGCAGGTCATCGTGTTCCTGCTCGAAGCGATGGTGTTCGTGTTGATCGGGCTGTCGCTGCGCGGCGCGATCCACCGGCTCGGCGGCTTCGAGCAGGTGCTCGCGACGATGGTGCCGCCGATGTTCGCGGTGCTGGCGGCGGTGATCGTGTCGCGCTTCGTGTGGATCTACGCGGTCGAGGCGCTGAAGTGGCCGGTGCGCGGGATCGCGCGGCGCGGCGAGGCGCCGGACTGGAAGGCCGCGACGATCATGAGCTGGGCCGGGATGCGCGGCGTCGTCACGCTGGCGATCGCGCTGTCGCTGCCCGAGGCGATGCCCGGCCGCGACGTGATCCTGGTCGCGTCGTTCGCGGTGATCCTCGTCACCGTGCTGCTGCAGGGCACGACGATCGGGCCGCTGATCCGGCTGCTGCGCCTGCCGCAGCGCGAAGAGCGCGCGGCGCACCACCTGACCGAGCCGCAGACGTGGGCGTACGTCGAGGCCGCGCAACTCGCGGCGATCCAGCCGCTCGTGCGCGACGAGAACGGGGTCGTGATCCATCCGCGCCTGCTCGAGCAGTACACGTATCGCGCGGAATTGACCGAACGGGCGAAGGACGAGCCGGCGTACCCGGCGGAAGTGCGCACCGCGCACTACGACGTCGTGCTGGCCGCGATCAGGGCCGGGCGCGCCGAATTGTTGCGCCTGCACCGTTCGGGCCGCATCCACGACGAAATGCTGCACGCGCTCGAACGCGACCTCGACCTGCAGGAAGTGTCCGCGCAGCACGCGCGCGGATAAGGCTGCACGGCACCGTCATGCCGTCATCCGGCGGCCGGTGCCGGCCGACCGGAAGCGCGCATGGGCAGATCGTTGCCCGGCGCGCTTTTTTTCTTCCTCGCGCCCGCCGATTCGGTGCATTTCCATCCGGCCCCAAATGAGGCGGGCGACCAGCCTTGCAGCGCATGCAAACCTTATGGCACCGGTCTCGCAAACGTTATCGTCTTTCGAATCCGGAAATGATCTGATTTAACTGATTCCGTCTCTTTCTGCATATTTGGCAAAACTAAACCGGAAGGAGATAGATGCTGTGTTCTAATTTCATTTAGAATCAGCCGGTTATGTTTATTGAGAGAAAGGATGCGGAGGTAATGCGGCCGCCAACGGGGAGAAATCGGCGTCCGGAGCCCTGCAAGGCCAATGCCGACAGGCCAAATCGGCGGAATCGGGCGGTTTTTTCAACCGCCGAATTAAGATAGCGTCCCAAGTCTGATAAACAACTCCTATGAAAGAATCGATTGGAGAATCGGCGTTTGAAACTGTATTTATGAAAGAATCGAGCGTTGATAATGCCTCGGATTGTCTTGAATCGGGGTTATCGGTCCTTCTCGTCGACGATCAACCGTTCGTCGGCGAGGTGATCCGCCGCGCGCTGCGCAGCGAACACGACATCGACCTGCACGTGTGCACCGACGCGCACCGGGCGATGGCGGTCGCGCGCGACGTGAAGCCGACGGTCATCCTGCAGGATCTCGTGATGCCGGAGATCGACGGCCTCGATCTCGTCCGTGCGTGGCGCGCGGACGCCGGCACGGCTCGCGTGCCGATCATCGTGCTGTCCGCGAAGGAGGAGCCGATCGTCAAGCGCGAGGCGTTCATCGCCGGCGCGAACGACTATCTGGTGAAGCTCCCCGACGCGATGGAGCTGGCCGCACGGATCCGCTATCACTCGAATTCGTACCTGATGTCCCGGCAGCGCGACGAGGCGCTCGACTTCCTGTCGCACGACATGCGTTCGCCGCAGACGTCGATCCTCGCGCTGCTCGACGTCTACCGCGCCGAGCACGGCGAGATGCCGGCGATCATGGAACGCATTGCCGGCCATGCGCGGCGCGCGCTCGCGCTTGCCGACGGCTTCATCCACCTGACCCGCGCGCGGTCCGAGCGCCGCGCGCACGAGGTCGTGAGCCTCAACGAGATCGTGCTCGACGCCGTCGACCAGCTGTGGGAGAAGGCGGCCGGGCTCGGCAGCCGGGTCACCGCGCACGTGCCCGATACCGAGTGCGTGACGATGGGCGACCGCATGATGCTGACGCGCGCGGTCGCGAACCTGATCGACAACGGGCTGAAGTACGGCCCGGCCGGCACGGACGTGCACTGCACGCTGAGCGGCGAGGACGGTGCATGGCTGATCGGCGTCGAGGATACCGGCGCGGGAATCGCGCCGGAGCAACGCACGGCCGCGACCGAGTCGTTCGTGCAGCTCGAGACCGCGCATGGCGCGGCGCGCGGCGGCTTCGGCCTCGGGCTCGCGTTCGTCCGCGCGACGGCGGCGCGGCATCGCGGCCAGATCCTGATGCGCAATACGGCGCGCGGCTTCATGGTCGCGCTTCGGCTGCCGGCGCAAGCGGAGCGGTGATTTCGCGGCGCGGCCTGCCGGCGCCGCGCCGCCTGCAAGCCCTGATGCGCTCGTGGCGCGCCGTCCGGCGCGCAGGCGGGCGCGGATTTTTTCAACGCTGATATTAGAAAGCCCATAACGAACATGGCCACCGTGACGCCCCGCGCGACCAATGAAAGCCTGCATCCGACGATCGGCGCTGCCCGGCTGACGCTCGGCAATCGCATCCTGCTCAGCTTCGGCGTGCTGTTCGTGCTGATGCTGGTGACAGCCGGCGTGTCCTACGAGCGATTGCGTGCGATCAACAGCGAAGCCGTCAGCATCGAGCGCGATTCGCTGCCCGGCGTCTACCTCGCGTCGTCGCTGCGCGGCGCAGTGAATGAATCGTTCATGCTGCTGCAGCAGGCGACGTTCGTCGAGACCGATCCCGAAAGCGTCCAGCGCGATCTCGCGAAGATCGCCGAAGTGGCGAAGGACATCGATTCGTTGTCGGTCGAGTACCAGAACTCGATATTTCGCGACGACGACCGGCAGCGCTTCGCGACCTTCCGGGGCACCTACGACCACTACCTGCCGCTGCTGAACGAAGCGGTGCAGCGGCACCGTCAATCGCATGACGACGCGGTCGCCGGGTATGTGAAGGTGCAGCCCGCATGGGCCGAGGTCGTGCGCAATGCGAATATTCTCGTGCAGGAAAACCGCAAGTTCGCCGATCAGTCGGCGAAGCTGATCCGTGAATCCGTGCAGGACACCGAGGTGGTGCTCGCGACCGCACTGGCGATCATGCTGCTGTCGGCGCTCGGGTTCGGCTACATGCTGTACCGTTCGGTCACCGTCCCGATGGCGCGGCTCGTCGAGGTGCACGACGTGATGCGTACCGGCAACCTGACGCGCCGCCTCGACCTGCGCCGCCGCGACGAATTCGGCACGCTCGAGACGGGCTTCAACCGGATGGCCGACGAACTGACCGAGCTCGTCGCGCGTGCGCAGCAGTCGTCGCTGCAGGTGACGACGTCGGTCGCCGAGATCGCGGCGACGTCGCGCGAGCAGCAGGCGACCGCGAACGAAACCGCGGCGACGACGACCGAGATCGGCGCGACCTCGCGCGAAATCTTCGCGACGTCGCGCGACCTGGTGCGCACGATGAACGAAGTGGCCGGCGTGGCGGAGCAGTCGGCCACACTCGCGGGCGTGAGCCAGAGCGGGCTCACGCGGATGGGCGAGACGATGCGCAGCGTGATGGACGCGGCCGGCTCGGTGAACGCGAAGCTCGCGATCCTCAACGAGAAGGCGCTGAACATCAACCAGGTGGTCGCGACCATCACCAAGGTGGCCGACCAGACCAACCTGCTGTCGCTGAACGCCGCGATCGAGGCCGAGAAGGCCGGCGAATACGGCCGCGGCTTCGCGGTCGTCGCGACCGAGATCCGCCGCCTCGCCGACCAGACGGCGGTCGCGACCTACGATATCGAGCAGACGGTGAAGGAGATCCAGTCGGCGGTATCGGCGGGCGTGATGGGGATGGACAAGTTCTCCGAGGAAGTGCGCCGGGGGATGCTCGACGTGCAGCAGGTCGGCGGGCAGCTGTCGCAGATCATCGCCGAGGTGCAGACGCTCTCGCCGCGCTTCCAGATGGTCAACGAAGGGATGCAGACGCAGGCGAACGGCGCGGAGCAGATCACGCAGGCGCTGTCGCAGCTGTCGGAGGCCGCGCAGCAGACGGCCGAGTCGCTGCGCCAGTCGTCGCAGGCGATCGACGACCTGACGCTCGTCGCGAACCAGTTGCGCACCAGCGTGTCGCGCTTCAAGGTCGACGCGTGATGCGCGCGGACACGCAGAACGGCGCGCATGCGCTGTTCCTGATGTTCGAGCTCGACGGCGAACGCTATGCGCTCGACGCGGCCGGCATCGACGAGGTGCTGCCGCTCGCGGTCACGAAGGCCGTGCCCGGCGCACCCGAATGGATTGCCGGGCTGCTGATGCGCGGCGGCCAGCCGGTGCCGGTGATCGACGTGCCGATGCTGGCGCTCGGGCGCCGCGCGCATGCGCTGCGCTCGACGCGGCTCGTGATGGTCCGCTACCGGGCGCACGAGGCGGGCGGCGAGCGCACGATCGGGCTGATCGTCGAGCGTGCGACGCAGACGATGCGGATCGATCGCGCGGCGTTTCGCGCGAGCGGCATCTCGACCGCGCGCACGCGCTGGCTCGGGCCCGTCGCGAATACGCCCGACGGCGTCGTGCAGCAGGTATCGGTTGCCGACCTGATCGACGACGTTGCACGCCTGTATCTGTTCGACGACGGCCTGCCGGGCCACGGGGGAGAGTCCGCATGAAAGAGTCCGAATCGCGATTTCGCGGCTGGCTGCTGCGCGAGACCGGCATCGACCCCGATTCGCTCGGCAACGATTTCCTGACCCGCGCGCTGACGGAGCGCGTGCACGCGCTGCAGGCGGACGGCGAGCGCCTGTCGTCGGCGGCGCGGCCGCCCGTGACGCAGGACGCGCTCGACGCCTACTGGCAGCAGCTCAACGCGTCGGCCGACGAACGGCGTGCGCTGATCGAGCTGTTCGTCGTGCCCGAGACCTGGTTTTTCCGCGACCGCGAGGCCTTCGCGACGCTCGCGCGGCTCGCGGCCGACCGGCTCGCGGCGCTGCCCGGCCGCGTGATCCGCGTGCTGAGCGCGCCGTGCTCGACGGGCGAGGAACCGTTTTCGGCGGCGATGGCGCTGCTCGACGCGGGGCTCGACCCGGCCAGTTTCACGATCGACGCGATCGACCTCAGCACGCGCGCGATCGAGCAGGCGCGGCTCGGCTGTTACGGGCGCAACGCGTTTCGCGGCACCGCGACGGAGTTTCGCGCGCGGCACTTCACGCCGACCCGCGAGGGCTGGCTGCTCGACGAGCGCGTGCGCGCCTGTGTGCAGTTCAGTCAGGCGAACCTCGTCGAACCGGCGGCGGACACGGGCCTTCGCTACGATTTCGTGTTCTGCCGCAACGTGCTGATCTACTTCGATCGCGACGCGCAGGATCGCGTGATCCGCGCGCTCGGCGAGCGTCTTGCCGACGACGGCGTGCTGTTTGTCGGGCCGGCCGAGACGGGGGTCGCGATGCGGCACGGGATGCGCTCGGCGCGCGTGCCGCTCGCATTCGCGTTTCATCGCGAGCCCGCCGGCGCGGCGCCCGATACCTACGCGGCCCGGCCGGCGGCGCCGCTGTCCGTGGCGGCGGCGCCGTACCGGCGCGCGGAGCGCTTCACGGTCGCGCCGCCCGCGGCGACACGCCCGGTGCTGGCGGTCGCGCCGCCGGCCTGGCTCGGCGACGCACGCGAGCCGTTCGCGGCAGCGCCGCCGGCCATGCACGCGGCCGCGTTCGACGCGCGGGCCGATCTGCCGGCAGCGGCGGCCGAACCGGTTGCGCCCGTTGCAACGGTCGCACCGGTGGCCGAAGGCCCCGCGCCGACGCTGGAAGACGCACAGGCGCTGGCGAATGCCGGCGCGTTCGACGAGGCCGAGCGCGTGCTCGCGCAGTTCTCGGCGCGCGTCGGGCCGCATGCCGATGCGTTCTACCTGAACGGGCTGATCGCGGATGCGCGCGGGCGCGCATCGGAAGCCGGCGACTTCTACAGGAAGGCGCTGTACCTGCGGCCCACGCATCACGAAGCGCTGACCCATCTCGCGACGCTGCTCGACGTCGGCGGCGATCGCGCGGGCGCGCAATGGCTGCTCGAGCGTGCACGGCGCTCGGCCGGCTGACAAGACTACGGGTTGGGGACCGACACCGCGATGACCAGAGGAATTCATGAACCGCGCCGCCGCTGCCATTGACGAGACGACGATCGACGTCGACGATTGCTGGAACCGGATCGGCACGCGCGGCGACCGCACGTGCGAGCGGCTGAACGAGTGCCTGCGCTGCCTGAACTGCCCGGTGTACGCGTATCACGCGGCGAAGCTGCTCGAGCGCCCGCTCGACGGGGCGGAGATGGCCGACGCCACGCGCCGGATGAGCGCGCCCGGCACGCCGCACGTGCGCGACGCCGACGCCGATACGCGCCATGCGGCGCTGGCGTTCCGCGTGGCCGACGAATGGCTCGCGCTGCCGATCGGCGTGCTGCGCGAGATCGCCGGCACGCGCCCGATCCATTCGCTGCCGCATCGCCGCAATTCAGCCGTGCGCGGCGTGGTCAACATCCGCGGCACGCTGCGCATCGCGATCTCGATCGGCGCGCTGCTCGGACTCGATGTCGGCAAGGGCGGCAAGGGCGGTGACGACGGCCGCTTCACGCGGCTGCTGGTCGCCGCGCACCAGGGCGAGCCGGTCGTGTTTCCGGTCGACGAAGTCGAGGGCGTGCTGCGCTTCGGCGCATCCGACTGGGTGCCCGTGCCGGCCACGGTCGGGCGCGCGAGCGCCGGCCTGTCGCGCGGCGTGCTGTCGTGGCGCGGGAAGTCGGTGGGCCTGCTCGACGACGACCGCCTGTTCGACGCAGTCACACGGAGCATGCGATGAGCGGCGATGACGACCTGAGCCACCTGTCGCTGCTCGAGCTGTATCGCGAGGAGACGCGCACGCAGACCCAGGCGCTGTCCGAACGGCTGCTCGCGCTCGAATCGGGCGAGCCCGATTCCGTCGCGCTCGAGGCATGCATGCGCGCCGCGCATTCGCTGAAGGGGGCCGCGCGCATCGTCGGCGTGCCGCTCGGCGTCGACATCGCGGGGCGGATGGAGGAGTGCTTCGTCGCCGCGCAGGCCGGCACGATCGCGCTGACGGCCACGCACGTCGACGTGCTGCTGGCGGGCGTCGATTTGCTGGTGCGCGTCGGCGATCCGCAGGCGCAGCCCGTGACGCAGACGGAGATCGACGTGTTCGCCGCGGCGCTCACGGGCGCCGACGGCGCGCAGACGATGCAGGTGTCGGGCGTCGTCCCGCCGCAGGCGCCGCCGACGGTCGTGCCGTATCGCGAGCACGACGGTGCCGCGAACGAGCCCGTCGGGGCGAGTGCCGCGGTGCCGCCGCTTGCGGTCTCGAGCGCGGTGCCCGATCCGGCCCAGGCTGGCCGCGTGGCCGGCGCCGGCGCGATGCGCCGCGTGCGCGCGGATACGCTGAACCGGCTGCTGAGCCTGTCCGGCGAATCGCTGGTCGAATCGCGCTGGCTCAAGCCGTTCGCCGAATCGATGCTGCGCGTGAAGCGCGCCCAGCGCGACGCAGCCCGCTCGCTCGATTTGATGTATGAACAATTCGCCGACGATCTCGACGCGGGCATGCTCGCGTCGATGAACGAAGTGCGGCACATGCTGAACGACCTGCAGCGCTCGCTCGCCGAGCGCATGGACGAATTCGACCGCTTCGAGCGGCGCAGCACGCATATCGCCGAGCAGCTGTACGACGAGGCGCTGCAATGCCGGATGCGGCCGTTCGGCGACGCGACGCGTGCGTATCCGCGCATCGTCCGCGATCTCGCGCGCTCGCTCGGCAAGCAGGTGCGTTTCTCGATCGTCGGCGAGGGCACGCAGGTCGACCGCGACATCCTCGACCTGCTCGACGCGCCGCTCGGCCACCTGCTGCGCAACGCGATCGACCACGGCGTCGATTCGCCGGAGGCGCGGCGCGCGCGCGGCAAGCCGGCCGAGGCGAGCGTGACGCTGGAGGCGCGCCACAGTGCCGGCTCGCTGCTGGTCAGCGTGATCGACGACGGCCCGGGCGTCGACATGGACGCGCTGCGCGCGGCCGTCGTGCGCCAGCGCCTGACCGACGACGAGACGGCCGCGCGGCTGTCCGATCCCGAACTGCTCGAATTCCTGCTGCTGCCGGGTTTCTCGATGCGCGATGCGGTGACCGACGTGTCGGGCCGCGGCGTCGGCCTCGACGCGGTGCAGGAGATGGTGCGCGGCGTGCGCGGCGCGGTGCGGATCTTCAACGAGCCGGGCGCGGGCATGCGTTTCGTGCTGCAGCTGCCGCTCACGCTGTCGGTGATCCGCAGCCTGCTCGTCGAGGTCGGTGGCGAGCCGTATGCGTTCCCGCTCGCGCACGTGCGCCGCACGCTCGAACTCTCGCACGACGATATCGACGTGCTCGAAGGGCAGCCGCATTTCCCGTTCGACGGCCGGCGCGCGGGCCTCGTCGCCGCGCATCAGCTGCTCGACGCGGGTGAGCCCGACGTCGCGCGCACGAGCACGGCGGTCGTGGTCGTCGGCGGGGAACCCGAGCTGTACGGCGTCGCGGTCGACCGCTTCCTCGGCGAGCGGATGCTCGTCGTGCAGCCGCTCGACAGCCGCCTGCACAAGATCCAGAACATCGCGGCCGGCGCGCTGCTCGAGAACGGCGACCCGGTGCTGATCGTCGACGTCGAGGACCTGATCCGCTCGGTCGACAAGCTCGTGCGCGGCGGGCAGCTCGCTCGGCTCACGCGCGACCCGCAACTGGCGCTGGCCGACCGGCGGCGCCGCGTGCTCGTCGTCGACGATTCGCTGACGGTGCGCGAGCTCGAACGCAAGCTGCTGGAGAAGCGCGGCTACGACGTGACGGTCGCGGTCGACGGGATGGAGGGCTGGAACGCGGTGCGCAGCGATGCGTTCGATCTCGTCGTCACCGACGTCGACATGCCGCGCATGGACGGCATCGAACTCGTCACGCTGATCAAGGGCGATCCGATGCTCAAGCGCGTGCCGGTGATGATCGTGTCGTACAAGGATCGCGACGAGGATCGCCGTCGCGGGCTCGATGCGGGCGCCGACTACTACCTCGCGAAGAGCAGCTTCCACGACGAGGCGCTGCTCGACGCCGTGCACGACCTGATCGGGGACGCGCGAGGATGAACATCGGCATCGTCAACGACTTGCCGCTGGCCGTGGAGGCGCTGCGCCGCGTGATCGCGCTGCGCACCGACCATCGCGTGCTGTGGGTCGCCACCGACGGCGACGAGGCGGTGGATTTCTGCGTCGCGCATCCGCCCGATCTCGTGCTGATGGATCTCGTGATGCCGAAGGTCGACGGGGTCGCGGCGACGCGCCGGATCATGGCGCGCGCGCCCTGCGCGATCCTGATCGTGACGGCGAGCGTCAGCGCGAACACGTCGTCGGTCTACGAGGCGATGGGCGCGGGTGCGCTCGATGCGGTCGACACGCCGACGCTCGCGCTCGGGCTGTCGGCCGACGCGTCGCCGCAGGCGCTGCTCGCGAAGATCGACCAGATCGGCCGGCTGCTCGAAAGCCGTTCCGCGGCGCTCGTGCCGCCGGGGCCCGCGCCCGAGCGCGGTCAGCCGACGCTCGTCGCGATCGGCGCGTCGGCGGGCGGGCCGACCGCGCTGACCGCGCTGCTGCGCGCGCTGCCGGCCGACTTTCCGGCGGCGATCGTGATCGTCCAGCATGTCGACCAGGCGTTCGCGCTCGGGATGGCCGAGTGGCTCGACGGCTATACGCGGCTGCCGGTGCGCGTCGCGCGGCAGGGCAGCGTGCCGCAGGCCGGCGAGGTGCTGCTCGCGGCGACCAACGATCACCTTTACCTGTCGCCGCGCGGCGTGCTCGGCTATACGCGGCATCCGGTCGAGACACCGTACCGGCCGTCGATCGACGTGTTCTTCAACAGCGTCGCCGACGGCTGGCAGGGCGAAGCGTTCGGCGTGCTGCTGACGGGCATGGGGCGCGACGGCGCGCTCGGCCTGAAGGCGATGCGCGCGAAGGGCTGCCACACGATCGCGCAGGACGAAGCGACGAGCGCCGTGTACGGAATGCCGAAGGCGGCCGCCGCGATCGGGGCGGCGTCGGCGATCCTGCCGCTCGAACGGATCGCGCCCCAGCTGATCTCGCGCATCACGCGTCCGCTGCGCGACTGACGGCGCTCGACGGGCCGGCGACGCCGTCCCGTTCCGCTGCGCCGTCGGCCGCATTGCGGGCGGCGCGCACTCGCGTACAATGGCGGCCTGCGGAGATGGCATGCCTCCCTGCGGTCGTACGCGGCGCGTTGCGCACGGTGCGGCCCTCAACCGCCGGTAAGCCCGGCTGATGATGCCTGCGTGTTCCTGGGTCGTCAGGAGGTCGCAGGCCGTCCATGCGGTATTCTGCCGCCCAGGTTTTGATGTTCCGTCGAATCTGGAAATCATGTTCTTCACGACTTCTGCCGATCTTCTCGCGACTGTGCGCTACGTGTGCCGCTGGCTCGCGCTCTCGGCCCTGCTTGGCGCACTGGCCGGCACGGCTTCCGCCTTGTTCCTGATCGCGCTCGACTGGGCGACCGGCACGCGCGTCGCACATCCGTGGCTGCTGTGGGGGCTGCCGGCGGCCGGTTTCGCGACCGGCTGGATCTACCATCGCTTCGGCCAGTCCGTCGCGCGCGGCAACAACCTGCTGATCGACGAAATCCACGACCCGAAGGCGCTCGTGCCGAAACGGATGGCGCCGCTCGTGCTCGTCGCGACCGTCGTCACGCACCTGTTCGGCGGCTCGGCCGGCCGCGAGGGCACGGCCGTGCAGATGGGCGGCGCGCTCGCCGATCGCGTCACGCACGTGTTCCGTCTCGATCGCGAACATCGCCGCGTGCTGCTGATGGGCGGCATCGCGGCCGGTTTCGCATCGGTGTTCGGCACGCCGCTCGCGGGCGCCGTGTTCGGGCTCGAGGTGCTGGCGATCGGGCGCGTGCGGTACGACGCGCTGCTGACCTGTGTCGCATCCGCGATCGTCGCGGATGTCGTCTGCCGCGCGTGGGGCGTGCATCACACGGCCTATGCGATTCCGTTCGTGCCGGCCGTGTCGGCGACGGGGCTGGCCGTGACGGTCGTCGCGGGCGTGGCGTTCGGCGTGGTCGGGCGGCTGTTCGCGTTCGCGACGCATGCGCTGACCGCGTGGTTCCGCCGCGTCATCCGTTATGCACCGCTGCAGCCGGCGCTCGGCGGCCTGCTGGTCGCCGCGGCTGCCACCGCGTTGAACGTGCCGCAGTATCTCGGCCTCGGCATCCCGACGATCGAGGCCGCGTTTCACGGCCCGTTGCCGCTCTACGACTTCGCGGGCAAGTTCGCGTTCACCGTCGTCACGCTCGCGTCGGGGTTCAAGGGCGGCGAAGTGACGCCGCTGTTCTACATCGGCGCGACGCTCGGCAACGCGCTCGGCCAGGTGCTGGCGCTGCCGGTGCCCGTGCTCGCGGGGCTCGGCTTCGTCGCGGTGTTCGCGGGCGCGGCCAACACGCCGATCGCGTCGACGATCATGGCGATCGAACTGTTCGGGGCGGATATCGGCGTGTATGCGATCGTCGCGTGTGTCGTTGCGTATCTGTTCTCGGGGCACGCGGGGATTTATCGTGCGCAGCGCGTGGCGGTGGGCAAGGGCGCGCAGGCCGAAGCCGAATGATGCGGGCGGCGGCCCGACGCATCCATGCGGCACCCGCGGTGCCAGAAACCGGGAGCACGACATTCGATGACGCTGGAAGACTTTCTGATCGAAGCGCGGCGCCTCGCCAGGCCATGCCGTCAATATCGCTTCGCGAGTGGCGGGGAACCCGTCACCGGCTACTGGCATGGCGTTGAAGCAGGCGCGCCGTGCGTCTCCGTCGAGCGGGACGGCACCTGGCTGAACGTGTATCTCGACGAGGGCGGGACATCGGGCCGCGCGGAAACCGCCGCGCAACCCGTCCGGTCGGACCGCCCGCTGTGCCGATCCGACGCTACGTCGCTCCCGCCGGTCGAAGCGGTGTTCCGCTTCGGCTCAGCCGCGATCGACGCCTATCTCGACGCGCACGGCTGGCAACGCGACTGGGGATTCAACGGCAACTTCAAGGGCATCGCGGCACACGACTACGAGCGTGAGTGGATGGCGCAATGCTCGCTCTACACGGGCGGGGCGGTCGCCGTCGCGGGCGGGTGGAACATGCGCTGGCCCGACGACGACGAACCGGTCGATCTCGATCTCGTCCTCTGGACGTTCGAGGAAGCGGAGCCGTGGGTCGAGGTGTTTTGCGACGGCGGCCGGTACTCGGTGATCCAGCGGATCACCTAGCGCGCCGGCAACCGTTACTGCTTCGGCAGGCGCGCGACATGGCGCGCCAGCAGTTCTTCGATATCGATGCCTTTTTCGGCCAGCAACGCCGTGACGACACCGTTCAGTTCGCCGAGCGTTTCCTTGACCGATTCCCGGATCGTGTCCACGACCACCTGCGTGCTGCGCTCGATCTCGATGTTGACCGTGTCGTTGACGCCCTTCGCATCGAAGGTCGTGGCGCGACGCGTTTCGGGAATCAGCCAGACATCGAACCAGCCTTCGTCGCGGTTGACGTCGGACACCGTCAGGCTGCAGCCGTTGATCGCGATGTAGCCCTTCGCGAACACGTACCGCTTGAATGCGTCCGGCACGCCGATGCGCACCATCCGGTTATGCTCGGACGATGCGATGTGCCGGATGGTCCCGGTGAAGTCGACATGGCCGGACAGCGGATGCCCGCCGATCTCCGCGCCGTCCTTCGCGGCCCGCTCCACGTTGATCCGCGCGCCTGTCGTGAGGTCGGCCAGCGTGGTGATTTTCAGGCTCGGCAGCATCACGTCGAAGTCGATCAGTTCCGGCGAATGGATGGTCGTCACCGTCAGGCAGACCCCGTCGACCGAGACGCTGGCGCCGATCTCGATGTCGTCGGTAAACCGTTCCGGGAATTCGATGCTGAAGGTTCTCAGTTCCCCGTGGTCGGCGATGGTCTTGATGGTGGCAACGCCCTGGACAATTCCTGTAAACATGGTCGATCCCTTGTCGCAAACTTGCTGGCCCACATGATAAGGGATACCGGAAGAGGCGGCCTGGCGGCGCGCGGCTTGCGGAGGGGCGGGCGGAATTCGCGGCCGAAAAAAAGGCCGTGCACCTGGCACGGCCTCGATCCGGATCCATTTGTCGACGCGCGCCGGCGGTGATGACCGCACCACCGGCGCGCGTCGCGCCCTTCTTGCGTCACGCCTCGGCCGGCTCGCCGAGCGGCCCGGCATGATTGTCCGCCGTGCGCCGCGGCGAATCGGCGAGCCCCTTCGCGAGTTCCAGCGCCTGCCGCTCGAACAGCCGGCGATAGATGCCGCCGTCGATGCGGATCAGCGCGTCGTGGCTGCCTTCCTCGATCACCTTGCCGCGGTCGAGCACCAGCAGCCGGTCGAGCGCGCGCACGGTCGACAGCCGGTGTGCGACCACCAGCGTCGTGCGGCCGACCATCAGCCGCTCCATCGCCTGCTGGATCAGCAGCTCGCTTTCGCTGTCGAGGCTCGACGTGGCTTCGTCGAGGATCAGGATCGGCGCATCGGCGAGGAACGCGCGCGCGATCGCGACCCGCTGGCGTTCGCCGCCCGACAGCTTGATCCCGCGTTCGCCGACCAGCGTGTCATAGCCGTCCGGCAGCGCGGCGATGAAGTCGTGCGCGCTGGCCAGCCGCGCGGCGCGCTCGATGTCGGCCCGGCTCGCGTCGGGGCGTGCATACGCGATGTTCTCGGCGAGCGTGCGGTGGAACAGTACGGGCTCCTGCTGGACGATCGCGATCTGGCTGCGCAGCGAATCCTGCCGGACCTGCGCGATGTCCTGGCCGTCGATCGTGATGCGGCCGCCCGACACGTCGTACAGGCGCTGGATCAGCTTGATGAACGTCGTCTTGCCCGACCCCGAGTGGCCGACGAGGCCCACCCGCTCGCCCGGCGCGATGCGCATCGAGAAATCGTCGTACAGCGGCACCGGATGGTTGCCGTAGCGGAACGTCACGTGCTCGAAGCGGATCTCGCCTTGCCCGATCCGGATGGCGGGCGCGCCGGGACGATCGTCGATGCCGAGCGGCTGGCGTTCGAGCGCGACGAGTTCTTCCATGTCGTTGACCGAGCGCTGCAGGTTGCGGATGTGCATGCCGACGTCGCGCAGGTAGCCCTGCAGCATGAAGAACATCGTCAGCGCGAACGCGATGTCGCCGACGCTCGCCTCGTCGTTCGCCCACAGCCGCAGCGCGACGCCGATCATCGCGGCCTGCATCGCGACGAGCATCGCGCCCTGCAACCCGCCGTTGAGCGTGCCGCGCACCCACGTGCGGCGCGTGCGTTGCCGCCACTTGCCGATCACGCGGGCGAGCCGCGCTTCCTCGCGCGTTTCCGCGCCGAACGCCTTCACGACCGCGTTGCAGCTCACGGCATCGGCGAGCGCGCCGCCCATGCGCGTATCCCACAGGTTGCCGAGCTGGGCGGCCGGCGCGACGATGCCGAGCGACACCGCAACCGTCACCGTGATGTACAGCAGCGAACCCGCGCCGACGACGAGCCCCATCACGGGCCAGTGCGTGCCGAGCAGCACGGTCGCGCCGACGAGCATCGTGACCGACGGCAACAGCGCGATCAGCACGGTGTCGTTCAGCAGGTCGAGCGCCCAGATGCCGCGCGTGATCTTGCGCACGGTCGAGCCCGCGAAGCTGTTCGCGTGCCAGTCGGTCGAGAAGCGCTGCACGCGATGGAACGATGCGGCCGCGATCTCGCTCATCATCTTCAGCGTGAGCGTGATGATGTTCAGGTAGACGCCTTGTCGCAGCACCGTCGCGCCGAGGCCGAGCGCGGCGAGTGTGCCGAACGCGACGAGGGCCGCATGCCACGCGGCGGCGCGGTCGGTCAGGCCGGTCGACAGCGCGTCGACGAGGCGGCCGGCGAACAGCGGCGTGAGCACGTCGGCGAGCGCGGCGAGCAGCGCGAGGCTCGCGACCGTGGCGGTGCGGGCCGGCTGCTTGCGCCAGTAACGGAAGGTGAAGCCGAAGACGGCCTGGAATGCCTGGCCGCCCAGAAGGGTGGTTTTTCTGGTCATTTATCGTTGCCCGGCGCATCGCGCGACGGGGCTTTCCGGTTGGGCGAACATCGAAAACGCAACAGCCGGGCCGCGCGGAAACCGTGCGGCGAAACGAAACGGGCTGTCGGGAAACGGCGCGGCTGACGGGTTAGTAGAAAACTCGGGAGCCGGCGCGGACGGCGGGCTGGATCAGCTGCGCCGTGGGACCACGTTCGGGAAGGTTGCTGGCATTCGGAACATCTGCACCTCCCCTGAAGTGAACGGTTGAAAGGACGCCGAAAAGACGTGGAAAGATTCTATCAGCAGTGCCGCGCGCCCCGCAACGTCTGACGAATGCGGCGTTGCAGCGTCGATACGGTTAGTATTCAGGGCTTCGGCCCTTCTTTTGCGGGCCTTCCACAGTGCGGCAGCGCAGGGGCCGGCACACGCATCGATTACACTTCGACGTTTGCGGCGCACCGCGCCGCGGCCCTCGCAGATTCACCACGATACATTCCTGAGGAAACGATGAGCGACGTTCAGCAAGGCATCCTGACCCCGATCGATACGGCGGCCCGATACCTCACTTTCACGATGTCGAACGACGGCAATGTGGCGGCGGCGCTGGCCGCGCTGCGCGAGATCGTCGACGGACGCGACACGGTCGTCGGGTTCGGACATGCGCTGGCGGCGCACCTCGGGCACCCGGTGCCGGGCCTGACCGGATTCCCGGCGTTCGCGGTGAAGGACCGCACGCTGCCGGCGACGCCGGCCGACGTGTGGGTCTGGCTGCGCGGCGACGATCGCGGCGAGATCGTGCTGCGCGCGCGGGCGATCGAACGCGCGCTGGCGCCGGCGTTCGCGTTGCAGGATGCGGTCGACGGTTTCCGCTATTCGAACGATCGCGACCTGTCCGGCTACGAGGACGGCACCGAGAACCCCGAAGGCGACGAAGCCGTGGCCGCGGCGATCGTGGCCGGGCAGGGCGCGGGGCTCGACGGTGCGAGCTTCGTCGCGGTCCAGCAATGGCTGCACGACTTCGAGCAGATGGAGCGCATTCCGTCGGGCGACATGGACAACATCATCGGGCGCCGCCGCTCGGACAACGAAGAACTCGACGACGCACCCGAGTTCGCGCATGTGAAGCGCACCGCGCAGGAAAGCTTCGAGCCCGAAGCGTTCATGCTGCGCCGTTCGTCGCCGTGGTCGGACGCGCGCCGCGCGGGCCTCTACTTCGTGGCGTTCGGCTGCTCGTTCCGCGCGTTCGACGTGCAGATGCGCCGGATGAGCGGCGCGGAAGACGGGATCGTCGACGGCCTGTTCCGCTTCACGCGGCCGCTGACGGGCGCGTATTTCTGGTGCCCGCCGATGAAGAACGGCAAGCTCGACCTGTCCGCGCTCGGACTGTAAGCGCCTGACGGTATCGACGAACGGGGGGCCGCGCATCGTGCGCGGCCCCCCGTTTCCTTTTGTGCGGCGATGTGCGCGGTGATCTTGAGTCGTGTGCGTTGCGTGTCAGTTCAACGTCGTGTCGATCCGCGTGCCGCGCTTGATGAACTGCGTGACCGGCGTCTTCTCGCAGATTTCGGCGAGGCGCTGGCGTTGCGCATCGTCGAGCGGGCCGTCGAGCGTCACGACACGGCGCACGTACTGCGTGCCTTCGCGATCGGCATGCAGCTCGGTGCGCACGCTGATACGCGCGGCCGGCCACGCCTTGCGCTGCATGTACATGCGCAGCGTCGCGGCCGTGCATTGCGCGAGGCCGGCCAGCACGAATTCATAGGGCGCCGGCCCGCGATCCTGGCCGCCCTCGCGTGGGGCTTCGTCGCCGGTCAGCGCGTGGGTGCCGGCCTGAAGCTGGACGACGTAATCGGGCGCATCGGCGTCGAGGACGGCGGCGGCGTGGATGAGCGACATGGCAAGTCTCCGGTCAGCGGGAAAAGGAAAAAGGGAGTCGGGAAGCGGAAAGTGGACGCCGCGCGGCGGCGCGCAGCCGTCAGCATACCGCCCCGACGGCGACGGCGACGGCGACGGCGACGGCGACGGCGACGGCGCGCGCGATGCGGCTACGCGTCCGCGCCGCCGGCACTGCTGCGCACGAGCGCGGCGATGCGCTCGCGTACCCACTGGTGCGCGCGATCGGCGTCGCGCGATTCGTGCCAGTACGCGAGGAGCGGGAACGGCTTGAGCCGCAACGGCAGCGGCCGCACGACGATCGGCAGCATCGCGGCCATCCGCAACGCATAGGTGTGCGGCAGCGTGACCAGCAGGTTGCCGGTCGCGGCGATCTGGCACGCGGCGAAATAGTGCTGACAGGTGAGCCGGATATCGCGAAAGCGGCCGTCGTTGCCGAGCAGCACGTCGAGCGATTGCGGCTCGCCGAGCGACGACACCGCGACATGCTGCGCCGCGAAATAGTCGCCGCGCCGCAACGGCTCGCGCGCAAGCGGATGATCGCGTCGCAGTGCGACGACGAGCGAATCGTCGAGCAGGTGTTCGGTGGCAATGCGCGGGCCGGTCGGCACGCGGCGATCGACGGCGAGATCGAGATTGCCCGATGCAAGTTCGCGTTCGATCCCGGCTACCGCGATGCGACGGCTCACGAGCCGCAGGCCCGGCGCTTCGTCGGCGAACGCCGCGACGATCCGCGGCAGCGCGATCGATTCGAGCACGTCGCGAATGCCCACCGCGATGCTCAGGTCGAGCGTCGCGGGATCGAATGCCGACGGCGCGCGCGCGGTGCCTTGCAGGCCCTTCAGGTGCAGTTGCACGTCGGTGATGATCGAGCGCGTGCGTTCGGTTGCGACAACACGGTTGCCCTGGCGCACGAACAGCGGATCGTCGAAATGCGCGCGCAGCCGGTTGAGCGCGTGCGTGACGGCCGGCTGCGTGAGATGCAGCGCGCGGGCGGCCGCGCCGATGCCGCCATGCACGTAGACGGCGTCGAGCACGCGAAACAGGTTCAGGTCGAGACGATGGTCGGCGGGCACGGGGCGCGGGTGGCGTGGTGAATGGTGGAGCGATTCTAAAGGATGCGCAGGCAACGGATACGCGGGCTTTCCTGCGTGGCGATCGACGGTATTGAATACATGGGGATATCGTTTGCGCCGATATTCGGCTGTGCATTTATCCGGATACCCGACGCAATTCGTCGTCGTGAAAATGCACGGATTTCGATGCACACAATCGTAACAATTGGCGATATCGGCCCGTGCAATTCCGCACCGGCCCGCCGGCAACCCCTGGCAGCCTGTAGTAATCCGCCATCATGCTGTCCACGTCGGCCATTTCGCGCCAAAGCCGCGACCCGTTCGGCTAAGATGCCGTCGCTTCATATTTCGGGATAGCCGTCCTGTCGCACGCATTCAAACCAAATATAAGCCTGACAGTTCGACGGTATTAGAAGAAGTCGAAACAAGTCGGGGGCTTGGCCAGTGAATGCAGCAGATCAGAGGTGGGTCGTTATCTATTTGAGTACGGGGTTTTCGTTGGCCCAGGCCGCGCGTATCGGCGAGGCTTTCAATCTGGCGAATCGCCTGCACGCACACAGTGCCGACTATCAGTTGAAGTACGTATCCGAAAGCGGGGGGCTGTTGCAGTCGTCGTCCGGCGTGAGCATCGCGGCCGATCCGCTCGGCGACGAGCACGGTCGCCGCGCGCTCGCGTTCTTTCATCTTCACGGCGACCGTGCGGCCGTCAACTGGGACGACGCATTGCAGCGTCGCCTCACCGACATCCGCCGCCATGCGCGCTGGATCGTCGACGCGATGGACCTGCCGACGCTCGCGGCCATGCAGCGACCGTCGACGGCGATCGAAGGGCGGCCGGGCCGGGCCGGCCGCCGGGTCGCCACGACGGTCGAGTTGCCGGCCGGGGAAGCCGACGTGTTCGCCGCGGTGCTCGACATGTTCCGCGTCGATCTCGGCGACGGCGCCGCGCAGGAGATCGCCAGCAACATGCTGCGGCCGGTCGAGCAGCGCTATGCGCAGTCGATGTGGGCCTTTCGCGAGCTGAGCGCGAGCCCGTCGATCCGGATGTCGGCGCAGCGGCTGCGCGCGCAGAGCGTGAACCGCATCTCGATCGCGAATGCCGCGCAGGCCGCCGCGATGAGCGAGCGCAATTTCCTGCGGCGCTTCAAGAAGGAGATCGGCGTGACGCCGACCGAATTCGTCCAGCACGTGCGGCTCGAGCGCGCCTGCCACATGCTGGTCCACACGACGCTGCCGGCCGACAAGGTCGCGCGCCGCACCGGGTTCGGCAGCGGCGAGCGGCTCGCGAAGCTGTTCCGCCAGCGCATGCTGATGTCGCCGACCGAATATCGCGTTTCCGAGCGTGAAAGGATCCTTGCACGCGGCGCCCCGCCGGCCGATGCGCACGGGGAGGCCTGCGACGGCGCCGGGGGGCAATGCGCCCCGTGCGCCGCCGCGCGGGAAAAAACCGGACGGATACCCGTAGAATCGTCCTGTCGCGATTTCGATTCCCGGTTTCCATGTCCTTCCTCCCCACCACTGCCACCGCCCCTTTCTGCCCGTCGGAAGTAAAGGGCAGCATCACGATCGATGCCGGCGCGCCGCGCTGGCAGAAGCTCAAGCGCTTCTTCGGACCCGGCCTGCTGGTCGCGATCGGCTACATGGATCCCGGCAACTGGGCGACCGACATCCAGGCCGGCTCGCAGTTCGGCTATTCGCTGCTGTGGGTCGTCGCGTTCTCGAGCCTCGCGGCGATCTTCCTGCAGATGCTCGCGGCGCGGCTCGGCCTCGTGGCGGGCAGGGATCTCGCGCAGGCCAGCTACGACCGCTACGGGCGGTTCGGCCGCATCGTGCAGTGGGTGACCGCCGAAGTGTCGATCATCGCGTGCGACATCGCGGAAGTCCTCGGCTGCGCGCTCGCGTTCAAGCTGCTGCTCGGCGTGCCGCTCGCGTGGGGGATCGTGCTGACCGCGCTCGACACGGTGATCGTGCTCGGCCTGCAGGGCAAGGGGTTCCGGCAGATCGAGGCGATCGTGCTCGCGCTGATCGCGACGATGGCGTTCTGCTTCGTCGCGCAGGTCGCGATCACGCCGCCCGACTGGCACGCGGTGGCCGGCGGGCTGGTGCCGGGCGATCCGGGGCACGACCGCAAGGACGCGATCGTGCTCGCGCTCGGCATCGTCGGCGCGACGATCATGCCGCACAACCTGTACCTGCATTCGTCGGTCGTGCAGACGCGGCGGGTGGTCGGCGGCGCGCGCGGGGTGATTCGCGACACGCTCGCGCTGGTGCGCATCGATACCTGCGTGTCGCTGTTCGTCGCGATGCTCGTCAACGCGGCGATCCTGATCGTCGCGGGCGCGGCGTTCCATGCGACGGGCCAGCACAACGTGACCGACATCGAGCAGGCCTACAACCTGATTACGCCGATCGCGGGCGGCGCGGCGGCACTGCTGTTCGGCATCGCGCTGCTCGCGTCGGGGCAGAGTTCGACGCTCACCGGCACGATCGCCGGCCAGGTGATCATGGACGGCTTCCTGCATACGAAGATTCCGTGCTACCAGCGCCGGCTGATCACGCGCGGGCTCGCGCTCGTGCCCGCGCTGATCGGCGTGCTGTGGCTCGGCGACGGTTCGGTCGGGAAACTGCTGGTATGGAGCCAGGTGCTGCTGAGCCTGCAGCTGCCGTTCGCGATGTGGCCGCTGATCCGCTCGGTCAGCGATCGCAGCACGATGGGCGAGCACACGATCGGGCGCGGGATGCAGACCGCCGCGTGGGCGCTGTTCGTCGTCATCACCGGCACGAACCTGCTGCTGATTACGGGTGTCGCGGGCTGATACAGCCTGTCACAGGCTGACACAGTCGCGCGGCGCGCATGCGGTAAACTGCGGCCTTTCGATCGTCGTCCGAAGTCCGTTATGTGGAGTGAAATCAGCAACATCGGCGATGCCGCGCTGACCTTGCCGATCGCGCTGACCTGCGCGGCCTGGCTCGCGCTGACCGACTGGCGCCTTGCCGCCCGCTGGGGCGTGCTGCTCGCCGCCGGCATGGGCGTCGTCGGCGCCACGAAGATCCTGTATGCCGGGTGCGGCATCGAGCTTCCGCAATTCGATTTCCGCGTGATCAGCGGCCATACGATGCTGTCGACGTCGGTGTGGACCGTCGCGCTGTCGATGCTGTGGCAGGCGTTCCGGACGGGCAAGGTGCCCGGCATCGCGGCCGGGCTGGCCATCGGCGCGGTCACGGCCGTCGCACGCGTGTTCGATCATTCGCATACCGTTCCTGAAGTGATCGTCGGCTGGATGCTCGGCGCGCTGGTCGCGCTGGTGTTCCTGCGCGGCTACGACGGTGTGCGGCAGCGCGCATTCTCGCCGCGCGTCGCGGCCGTCTGCCTGCTGCTCGTGTCCGGCATCGCGTACGGGCACCGCGCGCCGTTCCAGCAGATGATCGACACGCATTCGCCGCAACTCTGCGCGTTCGTGCGCGCGCCGTCGGGCGACGGTTTCTGACGGTCGCCGGCCGCGGTGCGCCGGCGCCGCTTTCCTGCCGCATCCCTGCCGATTTCCTTCCGCATTCGCCCGGCGGTCGCGCGATTCCTCGCCGCCCGTCTTCCCGATTGCTTCCTCGCCTGCGCGGAACGCGACCCTCGCCATGACACGATTCGACGAACCGGCCGGTCTGCGTGACCGGCCGCGCCGGCTTGCGCGTGCGTGACGTCACGCGAAGGTCATGAGTCGAGCCTATGACCGGGCATAACGAATATTCATTTCATCGATCGGCGGCATTCGCGTACGCTGGCTGTCGTTCAACCGGGGCAGGCTGCCCGGCGTGTCTGGCGCGCGTCACGCTCATCTCGATATACTCGCGGAAACCGTGCTGCGCCTCGTGATGGCGACGCATGGTCAACCGGCCCGCGCTGGCGGGAACCGGCACGGAACATCCGTCGCGGCAGCGTTCCGCGACGACGATTCACGATAGGAGATGGTCACATGACAGTCGTTTCTTCGCGCCTTGCCGGCAAGTGCGCATACATCACGGGCGCCGCGGGCGGCCTCGGCCGCGCGATCGCGCGCCGGATGGTCGAGCAGGGCGCGCGCGTGTTCGTGACCGACATCGCCGACGCGGCGGTGCTCGACGCGTTCGCGCAGGAACTCAACGCAGGCCATGCGACGCCGGTCGCGTTCGCCGCGACGCAGGACGTGCGCGACGAGGCGCGCTGGCAGGCGCTGCTCGCGCAGGCGGTCGACGCGATGGGCGGGCTGTCGGTGCTCGTCAACAACGCGGGCGTCGGCTCGATCGGCTCGCCCGCGCAAATCGAGCTGAACGAATGGCGGCGCGTGATGGCGATCAACGTCGAGAGCATCGTGCTCGGCTGCAAGCATGCGCTGTCGTATCTGGCGGAAAGCCATCCCGCATCGATCATCAACATCTCGTCGGTCGCCGCGTTCAAGGTCGAGCCGGATTTCACGGCGTACAACGCGTCGAAGGCGGCCGTCGCGTCGCTCACGAAGTCGGTCGCGATCGACTGCGCACGCCGCGAGCTCGACGTGCGCTGCAACTCGATTCACCCGGCGTTCATCCGCACGGGCATCGTCGAGCCGCTGTTCCAGACGCTCGGCGAACGCGACGCGACGCGCAAGCTCGCGCGCGGCATTCCACTGCGCCGGCTCGGCGAGCCGGACGACGTCGCGCACGCGGCCGTTTATCTTGCGTCCGACGAGAGCCGCTTCGTGACGGCCGCCGAACTCGTGATCGACGGCGGCATGTGCGCGGTCTGACGCGCATCCCGAACAACAACGACCGGAGGAGAACATCGTGTCCACACCCGTGAACCGCCAACTGCTGCTGAAGACGCGCCCGGAAGGGCGGGTCGGCCGTGAACATTTCTCGCTCGTCGAAGCGCCCGTGCCGGCGCTCGCGGACGGCGAGGTGCTCGTGCGTGTGCTGTACCTGTCGATGGACCCGACCAACCGCGTGTGGATGAGCGATGTGCCGCAGTACCTGCCGCCGGTGGCGATCGGCGAGGTGATGCGCGCGCTCGGCATCGGGCGCGTGGTGGCGTCGCGCAACGCGGGTTTCGCGGAAGGCGATCTCGTGCAGGGGCTCGTCGGCTGGCAGGACTACGCGGTCGTGCCGGCCGACCAGGCCGCGCAGCTCGTGAAGCTGCCCGCGCAGTCGGGCTTGCCGCTGCCGACGCTGCTCGGTGCGTGCGGGATGAGCGGACTGACCGCGTATTACGGGCTGACCGACATCGCGCCGGTGCAGCCGGGCGAGACGCTCGTCGTATCGGCGGCAGCCGGGTCGGTCGGCTCGATCGCCGGCCAGATCGGCAAGATCCACGGCGCGCGCGTGGTCGGTATCGCCGGCGGCGCGGACAAGTGCCGCTACCTGACCGAGACGCTCGGCTTCGATGCGGCCGTCGACTACAAGGCCGACGATTTCCGTCAGCAGCTGAAGGCCGCGACGCCGGACGGCGTGCACGTGAATTTCGAGAACGTCGGCGGCGAGGTGATGCGCGCGGTACTGTCGCGGATGGTGATCGGCGGGCGCGTCGCGCTGTGCGGCGTGATCTCGAACTACAACAGCGGCCGTGCGGCGGACGACGTCGGCGTGCTGATCTCGAAGCGGCTGACGATGCGCGGCTTCCTGATCCTCGACTATCGCAAGAGCCGCGAGGCCGTGCAGACGCTCTCGGGCTGGCTGCGCGACGGCCGGCTCAAGGCCGAGGAGACGGTCGCCGACGGTCTCGAAAACGCGCCCGACGTGCTGAATCGCCTGTTCGACGGCGACCATCGCGGCAAGCTCGTGCTGCGCGTCGATCCGGACGCGTGACCGGCCCGCGGCACGGCGTGCGATGTCGTTCGCACGCTGCCGCGAGGGGGTGTCGAACGTGATGCGTTCGATCAACCGGGCCTAAGTTTCGGACTTGTCTCATATATTGTCGGGGCGTGTCTCCCTAAAGTGATTGCCAGCAGATGGCGGCGTGACCGACGCGTCACGTCGCCTTTTTTTCTGGTTACACGGAAGAGGAGCGTAAACATGCGAAACGACGCGAAGCGGGCGGCATCGGCGGCGACGCGCAATCGAACGGTGCGGCGCGCCGGTACTGTGCCGAGGATGGCGATCGGGCTTGGTGTTGCGCTTGCGATGTCGAGTGCAATGGCGGCCGGGCATGCCGCGCCGGGCGGTATCGTGCGGTTTGCCGGCGCGCTCGTCGATCTCTACGACGTGACGCTCGACGCGCGGTCGGGCGTGGTGGTTCCGGGACGCGAGGTGGAGAGCGGCGGGGCGGTGGCCACGCTGCGGTTCGATGCACATGGCCGGCGCTTGCCGGGGGCTCATGTGGCGCTGGTCGGGCCCGACGGCGCGCCGTTCGTACCGGATGCCGCGTCGGGTGTGCGCGCAACGTGGCGCGATGCGCGCGACGATCGAAGCGTGCCGCTGGTATCGGGCCGCCCGTATCGTGTGGGTCCGTATGGCGGCGTGATGACGCTCGCGGCGGATGACGCGACGGGCGCCGTGGCGCCCGTCGTGATCCGCATTCGTCATCCGTGACGGCGAATGTCCGCAGGGGCGTGGCACGTGGCCACGCGTTGCGTCATTCGCCCTGTTCGGCGCGTGCGTAGATGTCCCAGCTCGCCATGAACAGCGCGGCGACGAGCGGCCCGATCACGAAGCCGGTGATGCCGAACAGCGCCATCCCGCCGAGCGTCGAGATCAGCACGACCCAGTCGGGCATCTTCGTGTCCTTGCCGACGAGGATCGGGCGCAGCAGGTTGTCGACGAGGCCGATCACGCCCACGCAGAACGCGACAAGGATCGCGCATTTCCACACCGCGCCGATCATCAGGAAGTAGAGCGCGGCCGGCACCCATACGAGGCTCGCGCCGATCGCGGGCAGCAGCGACAGGAACGCCATCAGCGCCCCCCACAGCACGACGCCTTCGATCCCGAGGATCCAGAAGATCAGGCCGCCGAGCGCGCCCTGCACGAGCGCGACCGCGATGTTGCCCTTCACCGTCGCGCGCACGACCGTCGTGAACTTGGCCAGCAGCAGGTTCTTGTGCTCGTCGTCGAGCGGCAGCGCGCGGCGCACGCGGCGGCCGATCTCGCCGCCGTCGCGCAGCAGGAAGAACACCATGTACAGCATCACGCCGAAGCTCACGACGAACTGGAAGGTGTTCTGGCCGATGCTGAGCGCCTGGGTTGCCGCGAGCTGGCTGATCTGCGCGGCGCCATCGGTCAGCTTCTTCTGGATGCCCGGGAGGTTGCTCAGGCCGTATTTCTGCAGCAGGTGCTGGATCGACGCAGGCAGCGCGTGGATGATGTCCTGGAAGTACTGCGAATAGTTCGGCTGCGCGGTCTTGATTTCCTGGTACACGTACGCGATTTCCTGCACGAGCGTCGCGGCGACGAACACGAGCGGCAGGATCACGATCAGCACGATCAGCGACAGTGTCACGAGCGCGGCCAGGTTGCGCCGCTTGCCGAAGCGTGCGGCGAGCCACCGCTGCACGGGCTGGAAGAGGATCGCGAGTATGGTGCCCCAGAACACGGCGCCGGAAAACGGCGTGAGAATCCAGCAGAGTCCGACGGTGACCGCGGCCAGCAGGAAATAGAAGAATTTTTGGTGGTCGTGTCCGCTATCCATGGATGACATTCGCGCAGATTGATGCGTGGTTTGATTGAATCTCGTTGCCCCGTGCGCGATCGGTTCGCGATCGTCACGGGTTCCCGGCGCAACGCGCTGCGGGCGGCCATCCGCCGGGCGGCCCGAACCGGAGTATGCCCGCAAAGGTGCCGCCATCATAGCGGCTACGCGCGGCACATGCGAAAACGCCGCGGCCGGGGCCGCGGCGCTGCCGGGAAGCAAACGCGGTGCAACGCCGCGTGCCGCATCGTCAGATGTTGAGCTTCGTGACCTTCGTGCCGTTCACCGACAGGTCGCCCATCAGGCCGGCGTTGGTCAGGATCAGCACCTCGACCGGTGCGGTGGCCGTGTTGGAGTCGACCGCGCCGTTCGCGCCGACCTTCACGACCGCGACCGACGCGTCGGCGCCGGCCGACCAGCCTTCGGACTTGCGGAACGAGTCGAGCGCATCCTGCGTCATGAACAGGAACACGATCGCCTTCGACTGCGCGCCGGCCTGCAGGCCGACCGACAGCGACGACGTGTTGTAGTAGCCGACCGTGCTGCCGCCGACGCGCAGCGCGCCGTTGCCGGACTGGCCGCCGACGATGAAGCCGGCCTGCAGCACGCTCGGGAACACGAGTACGCCGCGCGATTTCGCGACGAGTTCACGCGAGCCCGGCACCGTCGAATAGAGACGCGAAAGCGTCGCGTTGACGCTGGCGTCGATCGACTGGCGCTTCGACGCGCTGGCCGCGGCGCCTTCCGGCTTGTCCGGGGTGGTCGTGCAGCCGGCGAGCGCGAGGCTGCCTAGCAGGACGGCGGCGGCGGCTTTCATGGCAAAGGTCTTCTGCATGGCGTTTCTCCTTCTTTGTCTGATTGATGACGGACGGGGCGGGCGGCGGGACGGCCGGCTCCGTTCAACGGCGGGCAAGGAGCAGGCCCGCAACGAACGCGAGGCCGGCAACGACGCCGGCGGTTTGCCACGGGTTGTCTTGCACGACCTGCGACACGCGTTCGGCGGAATCGCGCAGCCGGGCGGCTGCGCTGCCCGACGCATGGTCGAGCGCGCCGCGTGCTTCATCGAGCCTGGATTGCACACGCTTGCGCAGCGCGGCGATATCGCCGTCGCCGTCGTTTTTCAGCAGATCTTCGAGTTCATCGACCAGCCCGCGCAGATCGTCGGTGACGTCGGCATGCAGGTCGCGGGCGGCCGAGCGCGTCGTGCGTCCCACGCGCCGGCCCGTGCGACGAATGTCGGACAGGCCGCGGTCCAGCTTGTGTTCGATCGAGTCAGTGAGCGCCATGGTGTTTATCCTCCTTCGATTCAAGGCCAATTTGAAGATAAGACGAATCCCAGCAACTAATGTGATTCGCTTGGCCCGGTTGAGTTTCGAGACAAATTTTCAATTCGTTGGCGGAATTGCCTGGAAGCCCCGCCACGCGGGGCCGCGCGAAGATTGAAAAAAATTCTCAAATGGGCGAAACGCGTGCAACAAGAAGCGATACGAAGTGAATGCCCGGTAAATATGGCGTCGCCCGGGGTACCAGGTAAATAGTGCCATTGCAGGCGATGAGCTGATGCAAATGCACTAATCGACGCCGTACGGGCGAGCAGGGTTTGTGCCTGCGACCGGCATTCGCGAGCCGTTGTCCAGTGCGAGGTCGACGACGACGGGATCATGGTCCGACGATCGATACGCGTCGGGTGCGTAATAGGACGACTGAAGTGCGGCCGTTTTGTAATCGGGCACGGGTTGCAGTGCAAACGGCTCATCGGCGTTGATGTGCCAGACGTGTATGGCTTTGACGCGCGCGGTCAGGGCCGGCGTCGCGAGCGCGTGATCGAGGCTGCCGGCCTCGCCGCGAAATACGTAGCTGTACGCAGCATCGCCGACGAAGCGCGCCACCAGGTTCGCGTAGCCGCGCGACTCGAGCGCGCGAACCGGATCTTCCTTCGCGTAGCTGTTCAGGTCGCCGACCAGCAGTACGCCATCGGCCGCGGCACCGGTCGGCGATCCGGCGAGCCAGTCGGCGATGCGCACGGCGGCCCGCGTGCGCGCCGCGTTCCAGCAGCCCTGGCCGTCCGACCGGTCGAGATCGGCGCCGGTCGCGTCCGGGCAGTTCTTTGATTTCAGGTGATTGACCGCGACCGTCATCGCGCGCGTGCCGCCGATGCGCCGGAATGTCTGCGCGAGCGGCGGGCGATGCCGGCCGCCGAGCGAGACGGTCGCGGCGCGGCCGACCGGCTCGATCGTGCGGCTGTCGTACAGCAGCGCGACCGAGATTGCATCGCGGCCGAGCCGCGCGGTGCCGGGATCGACCGCGCGCCAGCCTTCGCCAAGCTGCGCGGCGAGACGCCGCACGGCGCTCGCGTCGCCGTGGCCGTTGTTCGCGATTTCCATCAGCCCGATCACGTCGGCACGCAGCGCGCGCAATGCCGCAACGATCTTCGTCTCCTGCCGCGCGAACGCGGCGGGCGTTTTCGCTCCTCGGCTGGCCGGGGCATCGAATCCGCCGCCATGCCCGTCACCATTGAAATAGTTGAATACGTTGAACGACACGATGCGCGCGTCGGCATCGGGATGACGGGCCGGCGCATCGGTACGCGGGTTCGAGGCGGCATCGAAGACCGGCGCCGCGCCGGCCACCGGTTGCAGCCGCCATGCGCCGTAGCGCAGTTCTAGCACACCCTCGACGCCGCGCACCGTGTAGCCCGCGCGCAGCGTGTTGGCGGCGCTGAGCGCGGGGGGCGGATAGCGCACGGTTGCGGGATCGCGGCGGGTCGAGCCGTCGTCGAGCACGATGCGGTTGAGTGCGTTGGCTGCCGCGAGCGCGGCGGCTTCGGCCGGCGGTGCGATGTGGGTCGGGATGCGCAGCCGGCCGTGGCTGAGGACGACGCTGCCGTAGCGGCCGAGTGCGTGGGTATCGCTGACCGTCAGCGTTTGCGGCAGGCGCACGCGCATGCCTTCATGCGCGGCCAGCACGGATAGCGTGGCGACCGGCAGCGTGAGCGTCGCCGGGGTGACGGTCTGCCCGCGTGCGCAGACCGTCATGCCGCCCGACAGCGTGAATTGCGTCCGGCCGTATCGCTCGTCGACGCGGCCCGTGAGATGCACGAGATCGCCGGCCTTTGCACGCGCGTTCGGTGCGTACACGAACACGCCTTCCGGGACGCCCGGCCGGTGCCGTCGCTGCGCGTCGGCCTGCTGGACGAAGAAGCCGCCCAGGCCGTCGGCACCGGCGAATGCCGCGGTGACGACCGCTTCGATCGAGGTCGTTTGCCCGGCCAGCGGCGACGGGCCGCCGGCGCCGCGGAGGTCGGCAATCGGCGTGGTTGCGCCGCCGCAGCCGGCGCTGACCGGCGGCGCGGCCGCGGCGGGCCCGGCGAGGAGGGCGAAGAGGGCGAAGAGGACGACGAACGCTGCAACGGCAGGCGGCGAAAGCAGGCGTGACATGGGGCGGTCCACAGGAAGAAAATCCGACGATTCGGGAAAGCATCTTGACGGCAAAATGTCAGGAAGCGGCCAAATTGGCCGTCCGGCCAGTGTGCCGATCGGCCGACGATGCAAGGCGCACGGCGGCTGTTACGCTTTTGCATCGGCGGCGCATCCCGATCGCGCAGCACACGCTGCCGCGCCCCGTTCCCACAGGAGAAATCCATGTCTTACATGCTGTTGATTGTCGAGCCGACCGACCAGCGCGCCGAGCGCACGCTCGACGAAGGCCAGGCGCTGTACGCGCGGATGGTCGATTTCGCCGAGACGCTGAAGGCGCGCGGCGTGCTGCGCGGTGTCGAGTCGCTGGAGCGTTCCGAGCGCGGCACGCGCGTGCAGGTGCGCGACGGCGAGACGCGCCTGCTCGACGGCCCGTTCGCGGAGGTGAAGGAGATGGTCGGCGGCTTCTTCCTCGTCGACGTCGACACCCGCGAGGAAGCGATCGAGATCGCGCGCCAGTGCCCGGCCGCGCAATGGTGCACGGTCGAGGTGCGCGCGGTCGGCCCGTGCTTCCTGTGAATGCCGCGACTCGGTATTTACCCTGATTGGTTGCGGAACGTGTCGATCCGGGC
This sequence comes from Burkholderia sp. 22088, assembly GCF_052045915.1. Lineage (NCBI taxonomy): Bacteria > Pseudomonadati > Pseudomonadota > Betaproteobacteria > Burkholderiales > Burkholderiaceae > Burkholderia > Burkholderia sp. 22088. Next base: position 272,158 of record NZ_JBQEPY010000003.1, on the reverse strand, counting down.
GTCTTCCGGCCGTCGTCCGGATAAGGCGCCGCCGAACGAGCGCCGCCTTCCACCGATGACAAGGAGTAAACGATGCGATTCATGATCATGATCCGGGCGAACGCCGTCAGCGAATCCGACGCGTTGCCGGACAACCGGCTGGTCGAAGCCATGACCGTCTACCACGAGGAACTGGCCAGGGCCGGCGTGCTGCTCGACGCGAACGGGCTGCGGCCGAGCGCGCGCGGCTGGCGCGTGCGCTACACGGGCGGCAAGGGCACGGTGATCGACGGCCCGTTCGCCGAAACGAAGGAGCTGATCGCCGGCTATACGCTGATCCAGGTGCGTTCGCGCGACGAGGCGCTCGAATGGACGCGCCGGTTCCCCGCGCCGTTCGGCGCCGAAATGGATTGCGAGATCGAGGTGCGGCCGCTGTTCGAGCTCGACGACCTCACCCCGAGCGACGCGGTCGAGCGGTTCCGCGATCTCCACGTCGGCCGCACCCAGGCCTGAATCCACCCGAATCCAAGTTCACCGGAGCATCCGTCATGCACAAGATGGTTTTCATCAACCTGCCCGTGGCCGACCTGCCGCGCGCGAAGACGTTCTACCAGGCACTCGGTTTCGAGGTCGTGCCGGCCTATACCAACGAACAGGCCGCCTGCATCAAGATCAGCGACACGATTTTCGCGATGCTGCTCGTGCGGCCGTTTTTCCAGACCTTCACCGGCAAGACCATCGTCGATCCGGCGACGCAGGTGCAGGCGCTGACGTGCCTGTCGTGCGACAGCCGCGCCGAGGTCGACGCGATCGTCGCGAAGGCGCTCGCGGCCGGCGGGTCCGCGCCGCAGGCGCCGCGCGAGTATCCGAACATGTACGGCCACGGGTTCGACGATCCGGACGGCCATGCATGGGAGCTGATGGCCATGCCGCTGGATGCGTCCGCCCAGGGGCAGGCGTCGTGACGCTCGAGGCGACTCACCGTGCGATCGAAGCGGTCTGGCGGATCGAGGCGCCCAAGATCATCGCGCGCGCCGCGCGCGTGGTGCGCGACGTCGGCGTGGCCGAGGAGCTGGCGCAGGACACGCTCGTCGCGGCGCTCGAGCACTGGCCCGTCGACGGCGTGCCCGACAACCCGGCCGCGTGGCTGATGACGGCCGTGAAACGCCGCGCGCTCGACCGGGTCCGGCAGGAGTCGCTCCACGCGGCGAAGCGCGACCAGCTCGGCCACGAGATGGACGCGCTCGAAGCGCATGTCGTGCCCGACATCGCGGATGCGCTCGCCGACGCGAGCGACGACGACATCGGCGACGATCTGCTGCGGCTGATCTTCACGTCCTGCCACCCGGTGCTGTCGACCGATGCGCGTGTCGCGCTGACGCTGCGGCTGCTCGGCGGGCTGACGACGGGCGAGATCGCGCGCGCGTTCCTGACGCCCGAGCCGACGATCGCGCAGCGGATCGTGCGCGCCAAGCGAACGCTCGCGGCCGCGCACGTGCCGTTCGAGGTGCCGGCCGCCGATGCGCGGCCCGCGCGGCTCGCGTCGGTGCTCGAAGTGATCTATCTCGTGTTCAACGAAGGCCACGCGGCGACCGCGGGCGACGACTGGACGCGCCCGGCGCTGTGCGACGAGGCGCTGCGGCTCGGCCGCGTGCTGGCCGGGCTGGCGCCGGACGAGAGCGAAGTGCTCGGGCTCGTCGCGCTGATGGAACTGCAGGCGTCGCGCATGCACGCGCGTACCGACGCGCAGGGCCGGCCCGTCCTGCTGCTCGACCAGGATCGCAGCCGCTGGGATCCGCTCTTGATCCGGCGCGGCCTCGCGGCGCTGGAGCAGGCGGCGAAGCTCGGCGGCGTGCGCGGGCCGTATGCGTTGCAGGCTGCGCTCGCCGCATGCCATGCGCGTGCGCGGCAGGCGGCGGACACGGACTGGGCGCAGATCGTCGCGCTGTACGACGCGCTCGCCGAGGTCGCGCCGTCGCCGGTCGTCGAACTGAATCGCGCGGTGGCCGTCGGGATGGCGTTCGGGCCCGCCGCGGCGCTCGAACTCGTCGACGTGCTGCGCGACGATCCCGCGCTTGCGCGCTATCACTGGCTGCCGAGCGTGCGCGGCGATCTGCTCGCGAAGCTCGGCCGCGCCGACGAGGCGAAGATCGAGTTCCGGCGTGCGGCGGAACTGACCCGCAACGAGCGCGAGCGCGAATTGCTGCTCAGGCGCGCGACCGACGCGTGAGGCGCACGGCGCGCACGCAGCACGCACACGCGAACGTGAACGCACACGCGAACGCGAACGCCGCGCACCGTACCCCGCGCACCACCCCGCCGCGCAACGCGCCGACTATCGTCCGGATTGAAAAAGCCTATTGGGGGATGCGAACGCGAGCGCCTAGATTGAAGAGCACGATGCGTGCGCCGCGCCGCGGCGCACGCATCGTTCCCCACATACCTGATCGGCCCGGCTTCGCACGCGGCCGCGCCGACTCGAACGGAGGCGCAAATGGCTCAACTCAAGGGCAGCAAAACCGAAGAGAACCTGAAGGCCGCATTCGCGGGCGAATCGCAGGCGAACCGGCGTTATCTGTATTTCGCTTCGAAGGCTGACGTCGAAGGCCAGAACGACGTCGCCGCGCTGTTCCGCTCGACCGCCGAAGGCGAAACCGGCCATGCGCACGGCCATCTCGAATACCTGGAAGCCGTCGGCGATCCGGCAACGGGCTTGCCGTTCGGTTCATCGCGACAGAATCTCGAATCGGCGATCGCCGGCGAAACGCACGAATACACGGACATGTATCCGGGCATGGCGAAGACGGCGCGCGACGAGGGCTTCGACGAAATCGCGAACTGGTTCGAGACGCTGGCGAAGGCCGAACGCAGCCACGCGAACCGCTATACGAAGGCGCTGGACAGTCTCGTCGACTGACGGGCCGCCGCGGGCCGCACGGCAGCCCGTGCGACCGGCAAACGGCCGGCTGTTCGTTCATCGCTGCCCGCATCGCGCGGGCGGCGCTGGCGCGCATGCGCGCCACGCTGGAGCGCCCCATGCCCCACAAGGAAGGCAGTCTCGAAGCCCCGACCCGGCATCCGCTCGACTGGCAGTCCGATGCGTTCTACGACCAGGCCGCGATCGACGCGGAAATGACGCGCGTGTTCGACATCTGTGCCGGATGCCGGCGCTGCGTGTCGCTGTGCGGCGCGTTTCCGACGTTGTTCGACCTGGTCGACGACACGCCGATGGGCGATATCGAGGAAGTGCCGAAGGCGGCGTTCGGCAAGGTCGTCGACCAGTGCTACCTGTGCGACCTCTGCTACATGACGAAATGCCCGTACGTGCCGCCGCACGCATGGAACGTCGACTTCCCGCACCTGATGCTGCGCGGCAAGGCCGCGCGCTACAAGCGCGGCGAAGCGACGTTGCGCGACAAGGTGCTGTCGAACACCGACGCGCTCGGTCACTTTGCTGGCATTCCGATCGTCACGCAGGCGGTGAACGCGGTGAACCGTACGCCGCCCGCGCGCCATGCGCTCGAAGCGACGCTCGGCGTCGATCGCCATGCGTGGCTGCCGGAATTCGCGCCGCGCAAGTTCCGGCGCGCGGCGAAACCGTCGGACGGCTTGCCCGTGCGCGACGGCGAACGCACGCCCGGCAAGGTCGCGATCTACGCGACCTGCTACGTGAATTTCAATGAACCGGGCATCGGCCACGACCTGCTCGCGATCCTCGCGCACAACGACATCCCTTACGAGCTCGTCACGCGCGAAGCCTGCTGCGGGATGCCGCTGCTCGAGCAGGGCAATCTCGCCGGCGTGGCCGCGAAGAAGGACGTGAACCTGCCCGTACTCGAACGCTATGCGCGCGAAGGTTATGCATTGATCGGCGCGATTCCGAGCTGCGTGCTGATGTACAAGAGCGAGCTGCCGCTGATGTTCCCCGGCGACGACGCGGTGCGCGCGGTGGCCGACGCATTCTGGGATCCGTTCGAATACGTGATCGCACGGCATCGCGACGGGATGCTGAAGACCGATTTCAAGACGGGCCTCGGCACCGTGTCGTATCACGTGCCGTGCCATGCGCGCGTGCAGAACATCGGTCGCAAGACGGCCGACGCGCTGTCGCTCGTGCCCGATACGCGCGTGAACGTCGTCGAGCGCTGCTCGGGCCACGCGGGCACGTTCGGCGTGAAAAAGGAGTTTCATGCGGACGCGATGCGGATCGGCGGGCCCGTGTTCAAGGCGATGGCCGAGCCGCAGCCGGATTTCGTGTCGTCGGACTGCGCGCTGGCCGGCCATCACATCGTGCAGGGCATCGACGACAACGGGCTGCCGTCCGCGCCGCTCGCGCATCCGCTCACGCTGCTGCGCCGCGCGTACGGCATCTGAGCCGCCGCCGGCCGACCCACGAGGACATCCCATGACGTTGACCCGCGACTCCCTGCTGACGCTCGAAGCGTACGCGAAGATCCGCAAGGCCGAACATGCGCGGCTGGTTGCGTACAAGCGCCGCCGCGCGGTGGCCCTCGGCAACCACCTGCGCTTCCTGTTCGAGGACGAGACGACGATCCGCTATCAGATCCAGGAGATGCTGCACATCGAGAAGATCTTCGACCAGGCCGGCATCGAAGGGGAGCTGGAAGCGTATCTGCCGCTCGTGCCCGACGGCACGAACCTGAAGGCGACGATGCAGATCGAGTACGAGCACGAGGTCGAACGGCGCGCGGCGCTCGCGCGGCTGATCGGTGTCGAGGATCGCGTGTACCTGCAGGTCGACGGGCACGCGCGCATCTACGCGATCGCCGACGAGGATCTCGAGCGCGACAACGCCGAGAAGACGTCGGCCGTGCACTTCGTGCGCTTCGAGCTCGACGCGCCGATGCGCGCGGCGCTCAAGGGCGGGGCGGCGCTGTCGATCGGCTGCGATCACCCGGCCTACACGATGCCGGCGCAGCGCGTGGACGCGGACGTGACCGCATCGCTGGCCGGCGATCTGCGCTGACGCATCCGCCGCACGTCCGGTGCGTCCCGCGCACCGGTTTCCATTTTTCCGTTCCGACCCGAAACGCGATCTCCACACGCGACGCGGCGCGTTTCGCTCGCCTGCCGCCGCGAAGATGTAACAGGCGTCACGAACTTGCATGCAGCGAAAGACGTGCATCGCACGTCACCGGGCTTTCATCACTCGCAGAGAAACAATAAAAAGATTGTGCACGGAGATAATTAAAATCGGCGAAATTTGAATGATTTACCGATTCGTGAATATCTTGTTACGCTTTTTTCCCTGATTTACCGATGTTGGGCAGCAATGCGCGGGATTGTTGCCGGCAGGGGTCGGAGCGACCCGAAAATGCCCATTCGCGGGCATTCTTCATACGCTGTAGAGCCCCGCCAGACGGGCCTTTGCAGCGTCGGGCATAAAGATCCCGCAAAAAAATTCAAGCGTAAATACATTACGCACCCTTGGCAGGTTGTTTCAGTGCGTAACATTAAGTCATTGTCATATTGAGATAAACCCTAGGGATGGTATGCTTCGTGCACAAAAATTCCCACATTGGAGTGAGACCGTGATTTGTGCGCCATTGCCGGGAATGGCGGCACCGTGAAAGTGCGGTGTCGCACCGGCATGCACAACACCGGATAAGCATAATGTGCAACCTGGCCGCCCCGCGACGCGATGTGTCGCGATGGCGCCGCCAATCGCAGCCCCGGCCTGGCTGCGTGGAGAGATCTACTATGTTCTTCGATGAGCTTACCGATGAAGAGTGGTTTCGTCTTTCAACGCTGATCGCCGATGAACCCATCCGGCTGAACCGTCGTGGGCGTCCGCGTGCCGAACCGCGCGTCGTCGCCAACGCGGTGCTCTGGATCCTGACGACCGGTGAAGCCTGGTCGAAGCTGCCCGGTCGTTATCCGTCCGGGCCGACGTGCCGTCGCCGTTACGAGGAATGGCTGGCGTCCGGCACGCTGCTGCAGATGATCGACGTGCTGACCCAGTTCAGCGGGCGCACGTTCGCGTATATCCCGCCGCCGCCGGTGCCGGTCGTGCCCGCACGCCGTGCCGAGCCCGTGCCCGACAACGATCGCTTGCGCGGTGTGTTCTGGCAAAACCCCGAGTCGTGGCAATTGCCGGTCGCGCACGCAAACGTTTGGGATGGCGAGGGCGCGTCGCAGTCGTCGATGCAGGACGACGCCGAAGCGCGGCCGTCCGACGCGTCGTTCGTGGTGCCGGGCGCGCGGTCGGTGGAGTTGCGCCATGCGCGTGCGTCGTCGGCGAGCTTCGCCGCGGCCGAACCGCAAGTCGACGAGTATCGCGGCTATACGATCCGCGGCATCGCGCAGCCCGTGCAGAACCTGATGTATCGCGCGTGGGCCGAGATCTCGCAGGACGAGCGGCGCGTCGAGCGTTCGGGCCTGATCGGCCCGCGCTTCACCGATGCCGAGGAAGCCGAGCAGTTCGCGCTCGACTGGGCACGTCAGTGGATCGATCGCCATGGCGCGAGCGACGAACCGGCACGCGCGCCGCAAGGCGAGGTGCTGGCCGGCCTGTCCGCGCTCGCGCGTGCGGAGTCGGACATCAAGCGCTTCATCGCCGAGCGTCACACGGGCGCGCTGTCCGAAAGCCGCAACGATCCGGTGCAGCAGGAGCGTCGCGAATACGTGTACCGCGTAGGCTGATCGCCGCACCGGTGAAACGGGCGGGCCGTCATGTGCCACGACGCCCGCGCGGAAGCCTCGTCTTTCCATGCCTGCCTGCATCGCCCGGGGCGCCGCCGTCGAAGCGGCGCCCCGGGCGCACGTGTATTACTGGCGGCCGTAGGTATCGTCGAAGCGGACGATGTCGTCCTCGCCGAGATACGCGCCCGACTGCACTTCGATCAGCTCGAGCGGCATCTTGCCCGGGTTCTCGAGGCGATGCGACACGCCGAGCGGGATGTACGTCGATTCGTTTTCGGACAGCAGGAACGTTTCGTCGCCGCGCGTGATGCGCGCGGTGCCGCGCACGACGATCCAGTGTTCGGCGCGGTGGTGGTGCATCTGCAGCGACAGTCGCGCCCCCGGTTTCACGACGATGCGTTTCACCTGGAAGCGTTCGCCCATGTCGACCGAGTCGTAGTGGCCCCACGGGCGATGCACCTTGCGGTGATCGGACGCTTCCGCGCCGCGTTGCGCCTTGATGCGCCCGACGATTTTCTTCACGTCCTGCACGCGCGACTTGTCCGCGACGAGCACGGCGTCGGGGGTTTCGACGACGACGAGGTTCTGCGTGCCGACGCAGGCGACGAGCCGGCTTTCCGAATGCGCGAACGTCGATTCCGCGTCTTCGAGCAGCACGTGACCGCGGCCGACGTTGCCGGCTTCGTCCTTCTCCGAGATCTGCCAGATCGCATCCCACGAGCCGACGTCCGACCAGCCCGCGTCGAGCGGCACGACGACGCTCTCGCACAGTTGCGGCAGGCTCGCGAGCGGCTCCATCACCGCGTAGTCGATCGAGTTCGACGGCGACGCGGCGAATGCGTCGCGATCGACGCGGAAGAAATCGCCGTCGGCCTTGCCCTGGGCGACGGCCTGTTCGCAGGCCGCGTAGATCGCGGGTTCGAGCTGGCTGATCGCCTTCAGCCACACCGATGCGCGCACGATGAAGATCCCGCTGTTCCACCAGTATTCGCCCGATGCGACGTACTGCCGAGCGAGTTCGAGATGCGGTTTCTCGACGAAACGATCGAGGCGGCGCACGTCGAGGCTGCCCGTCGCGGCGTCGCCGAGCGGCGCGCCGACGCGGATGTAGCCGTAGCCGGTTTCCGCGTGCTTGGGCACGATGCCCATCGTCGCGATCCGGCCTTGCTTCGCGCAGTGCACGCCGGCCGCGACCGCGGCGTGAAAGCGCGGCAGGTCGGCCACCGCATGGTCGGCCGGCATCACGGTCATGATCGCGTCGTTGCCGTCGGCGACGAGCCGCAGCGCGGCGAGCGTCAGTGCGGGCGCGGTGTCGCGGGCGATCGGCTCGAGCATGATCGACGCGGACTTGCCGGTCAGGCGCAGCTGTTCGGCGGTCGTGAAGCGGTGATCCTCGCCGCATACGATCAGCACGTCGTCGGTCAGCGGATGATCGCCCGCCAGGCCGTCGAGGCGCAGCGCGGTCGACTGCAGCAACGAATGTTCGCCGAGCAAGCCGATCAGCTGTTTCGGAAAGCGCTCGCGCGACATCGGCCACAGGCGCGTGCCGGAGCCGCCGGCGAGAATCACCGGTTGCACGGCGACGCGCGTGCCGGCGGCGGGTGCGGCGGAAGGGGAATGGCGCGTTTCGGCAGCCACGGCCGGAGCATTCATGTTGACACTCTCCACGGTTGAAGTCAGTGCCTGCCGTTGTAGCATGAAGTAAATCGACAATAAAACCGGGTCCATTGCCTGATATTCGCCGGACATTCACCGGGAAGAATTTTCCTCGCCAGCATCCGGTGCAAATAAAAAAGTAAAAAATAAATCGGTGAATCGGCTGGTGTTGACCGTCCGCAAAGGGTGAGCGGAAACCGTAAAGCTTCCGAAAAATTCCCGATTCGCGATCATTTCGGGAAAAGCTGCCGATTTAATTCAAAAACTACGCAGCAAGAATTTCCGATTATTTTTCGAAATACTTGTGCGCTTGAGGCGGAATTTTCTTACCGCTTCAATAGCGTCATGCAACGTTTGAATCGAATGTGCGGCACGGGTCGCACAAGGAGCTGTTCGGCAAACGCCTGTTCAAAGAGGAAGCAGACATGTTGAGCGTGCTGGCGAGAGTCATCGATATCGCGATGGTCGTAGCGGGGGCGCTGATCGCCGCCGCACTGCACGACGGCAGCATCTGGCTCAACGACCTGCAGCGCACGACGGTGCTGTTCGACTGCCTGCTCGTCGTCGTGTTCTTTCCGGCCATCGGCATTTACCAGTCGTGGCGCGGCAAGCGTCTCGTCGGGCTGGTGGGCCGGGTTGCGTTCGCATGGCTCGTGGTCGAGCTCGCGGGCATCCTGATGAGCTTCAGCTTCCATCAGTCGGGCGACCTGTCGCGGCTGTGGCTGGGTTACTGGGCGCTCGTGACGATGGCGCTGCTCGCCGGCTCGAAAACCTGCGTGCACGTCGTGCTGCGGCAGCTGCGCCGCGGCGGCTACAACCTGAAGGCGGTCGCGATCGTCGGCGGGACGCCGGCGGCGCGGCGGCTGATCGCGCAGATGCGGGCGCGGCCGGAAGCCGGTTTCAACCCGGTGTGCGTATACGACGAAAGCGAAGCGCCGGGCGAGGTCGCGCTCGACGACGTGCGCATCGAGCGGCAGTTCGAATCGCTGGTGTGGCTGGTACGCAGCCGCGCGATCAGCGAGCTGTGGCTCACGCTGCCGATCACGGAGGAGCGCCGGATTCACCAGATCGTGACCGTGTTCCGCCACGACTTCGTCAACATCCGTTTCATCCCGGACGTGCGCACGCTGTCGTTCTTCAACCAGGAAGTGGTCGAGGTGCTCGGCGTGCCGGCGATCAACCTCGCGGCGTCGCCGATCACCGACGTGCGGATCCTGCCGAAGTTCGTGTTCGACCGGCTGTTCGCGCTGGCCGCGCTCACCGCGCTCGCGCCGGTGATGGTGCTGATTGCCGGCCTGATCAAGCTGACGTCGCGCGGGCCGGTGTTCTTCCGCCAGAAACGCAAGGGCATCGACGGGCACGAGTTCGAGATCTACAAGTTCCGCTCGATGAAGGTGCACCAGGAAGTGGCCGGGCAGGTCACGCAGGCGACCAAGAACGACTCGCGCGTGACGCCGGTCGGCCGGTTCCTGCGCCGCACGAGCCTCGACGAGCTGCCGCAGTTCATCAACGTATTGAAGGGCGAGATGTCGGTCGTCGGCCCGCGCCCGCATGCGCTCGCGCACGACGACATCTACAAGGATCTCGTCAAGGGCTACATGTTCCGCTACCGGATCAAGCCGGGCATCACCGGCTGGGCGCAGATCAACGGCTTTCGCGGCGAGACCGACCAGATCGAGAAGATGATGGGGCGCGTGAAGCTCGATCTGTACTACATGCAGAACTGGTCGTTCTGGCTCGACATCAAGATCGTCGTGCTGACGCTCTGGAAAGGCTTCACCGGCAGCAACGCGTACTGAGTACCGAGGCCGCGCCACGCAGGCATCGCGGTTTTACGAATTTCGAATCATTGGTCAAGAGGTCCGACACATCATGAATCTGACTATCATCGGCAGCGGTTACGTAGGTCTTGTCACCGGCGCCTGTCTCGCCGACATCGGGCACGACGTGTTCTGTCTCGACGTCGACCAGGCAAAGATCGACATCCTGAACAACGGCGGCGTGCCGATCCACGAGCCGGGCCTCAAGGAAGTGATCGCGCGCAACCGCTCGGCGGGCCGCCTGCGCTTCTCGACCGATATCGAGGCCGCGGTCGCGCACGGCGACGTGCAGTTCATCGCGGTCGGCACGCCGCCCGACGAGGACGGCTCGGCCGACCTGCAATACGTGCTCGCGGCGGCGCGCAACATCGGCCGTTACATGACGGGCTTCAAGGTGATCGTCGACAAGTCGACGGTGCCGGTCGGCACGGCCGAGCGCGTGCGCGCGGCGGTGGCCGAGGAGCTCGCGAAGCGCGGCGGCGACCAGATGTTCTCGGTCGTGTCGAATCCGGAATTCCTGAAGGAAGGCGCGGCGGTCGACGATTTCACGCGGCCGGACCGCATCGTGATCGGCTGCGACGACGACGTGCCGGGCGAGCGCGCGCGCGAGCTGATGAAGAAGCTCTATGCGCCGTTCAACCGCAACCACGAACGCACGCTGTACATGGACGTGCGCTCGGCCGAGTTCACGAAATACGCGGCGAACGCGATGCTCGCGACCCGCATCTCGTTCATGAACGAGCTGGCGAACCTCGCCGACCGCTTCGGCGCGGACATCGAGGCCGTGCGCCGCGGGATCGGCTCCGATCCGCGCATCGGCTATCACTTCCTGTATGCCGGCTGCGGCTACGGCGGCTCGTGCTTCCCGAAGGACGTCGAGGCGCTGATCCGCACGGCCGACGAGCACGGGCAGGCACTGCAGATCCTGAAGGCCGTGTCGTCGGTCAACGCCACGCAAAAGCGCGTGCTCGCCGAGAAGATCGTCGCCCGCTTCGGCGAGGACCTGACCGGCCGCACGTTCGCGATCTGGGGCCTCGCGTTCAAGCCGAACACCGACGACATGCGCGAAGCGCCGAGCCGCGAGCTGATCGCCGAGCTGCTGTCGCGCGGGGCGCGCATCGCCGCGTACGACCCGGTCGCGCAGCAGGAGGCGCGCCGCGTGATCGCGCTCGATCTCGCCGATCACCCGAGCTGGCTCGAGCGCCTCTCCTTCGTCGACGACGAGGCGCAGGCCGCGCGCGACGCCGACGCGCTCGTGATCGTCACCGAATGGAAGATCTTCAAGAGCCCCGACTTCATCGCGCTCGGCCGCCTGTGGAAAGCGCCGGTGATCTTCGACGGCCGCAACCTGTACGAGCCGGAGACGATGACCGAGCAGGGCATCGAATACCACCCGATCGGCCGGCCGGGCTCGCGCCAGGCCGTCGCCGCGCGTGTGCCGGGCACCGCGCCCGCGAGCGCGTAACCCGTTTCCCGTCACTCGTTACGAGACGCCATGTTCCGGAACATCCTGATCGTCTGTCACGCGAACGTCTGCCGCAGCCCGGCAGCGGAAATGCTGTTCAAGTCGCACGCCGCGTCGCGCGGCGGCCCGCGCCCGACGTTCCATTCGGCCGGCGTGCATGCGAACGACGGCGACGGCATCGATCCGGTGATGCGGCAGCTGCTCGCCGAGCGGGGCGTCGATGCGACGACCCACCGCTCGCGGCGGCTGTCGCGCCGGATCGTGCGCGACGCCGACCTGATTCTCGTCAGCGAGCGCGGACAGATCGCGGCCGTCGAAAAGGTCGATCCGTTCGCGCGCGGCAAGGTCCACCTGCTCGGCAAGTGGGAAGGGGCCGAGATTGCCGACCCGCACGGCGGCCCCGAGGCCGATTACCGCGAGAGCTACTCACTGATCGAACGTCTGGTTCAAGGATGGCTACAGAAATTATGCTGAAACGCCCGATGCGCCCGGTGGCGCTTGCCGTCGCGCTGACGACCTTCCTGTCAGCCTGTGCAACCGCGCCCGGCAACTACCTCGACTCGTCGAACCTGAAGGACGAAGGCCGCCAGCAAGCGGCCGAGACCTATCCGGTTCATTACATCGACGCCAAAGTGGTGATGGACCAACTGCAGAAAGCGCAGGTCGACCATCCGCTGCCGCCCGGACGCTATACCGATCCGTCGCAATACGTGTACCGCATCGGGCCGCAGGACATCCTCGGCGTCACCGTCTGGGACCACCCGGAGCTGACGACGCCGCAGGGCCAGTCGTTCTCGAGCGGCGGCAACACGACGCAGACGATCGCGGGCGCGCTGCAGCAACCCTATTCGTCGTCGCTGCCGGGCCAGGCCGATCCTTATGGCCAGACGGTGGCCGCCGACGGCACGATCTTCTTCCCGTTCGTCGGCCGCATCCACGTGGCGGGCAAGACGATCGCGCAGACCCGTGACGAGCTGGCCACGCGACTCGCGCGTTACGTGAAGAATCCGCAGCTCGACGTGCGCGTGCTGTCGTTCCGCAGCCAGAAGGTGCAGGTGACCGGCGAGGTGAAGACCCCGGGCCCGCTCGCGATGAGCGACGTGCCGCTGACGTTGGTCGACGCGATCTCGCGTTCGGGCGGCTCGACCACCGACGCCGATCTGCAGCGCGTGCGCCTGACGCGCGACGGCAAGCTCTACACGCTCGACGCGAACGGCGTGCTCGACCGCGGCGAAGTGCGGCAGAACGTGATGCTGCAGCAGGGCGACATCATCAACGTGCCGGACCGCAGCGACAGCCGCGTGTTCATCATGGGCGAGGTCAAGACGCCGGTCACGGTGCCGATGCTCAAGGGCAAGCTGACCATCGCCGACGCGTTGACGGCCGGCGGCGGCATCCTCGACACCGACGCGAACCCGCGCAAGATCTACGTGATGCGCGGCATGCGCGACAACCCGACGAAGCCTGAAGTGTTCCGTCTCGACATGACGCAGCCCGATGCGCTGATGCTGTCGAGCCGCTTCCCGCTTCAGCCGCTCGATGTGGTCTACGTCAGCACGGCCAGCTCGGTGCAGTTCAACCGAGTGCTGCAGCAGGTGTTGCCGACGATCCAGACGATCTTCTACATGCGGCAAATCACGCGCTGATAGCCCGCCGGGGCGGCACCTCCGCCCCGGCACCACTCAAGCGGGAACGAATGGTGAACACGCAAGCGAAACACTCCTACGCGGATCTGTCCGTGAAAACCGAGGAAGAGGACGTCGTCCTCGGCCAGTTGCTCCAGGTGATCATGGACGACATCTGGCTGCTGCTCGGCATCGCGGTGACGGTCGTCGCGCTCGCCGGTCTCTACTGCTACGTCGCGAAGCCGGTGTACCAGGCCGACGTGCACGTGCGGGTCGAGAGCAACGACAACACGTCGCAGGCGCTCACGCAGACGCAGACCGGCGCGACGATCAACTCCGGTCCGCAGCAGGCGCAGACCGACGCGGAAATCGAGATCATCAAGAGCCGCGGCGTCGTCGCGCCGGTGGTCGACCAGTTCAAGCTGAATTTCTCGGTCGTGCCGAAGACGCTGCCGCTGATCGGCAGCCTCGCCGCGCGTGTCGCGACGCCGGGCACGCCGTCGCGGCCGTGGCTCGGCCTGCAATCGTATGCATGGGGCGGTGAAGTCGCCGACGTCGATTCGATCAGCGTCGTGCCCGCGCTCGAAGGCAAGAAGCTGACGCTGACGGCCGGCCCGAACGGCACCTATTCGCTCGTCGACCAGAACGGCACGCGGCTGCTGTCGGGCCAGGTCGGCGAATCGACGCAGGGCGGCGGCGTGACGCTGCTCGTGTCGAAGCTCGTCGCGCGCCCCGGCACGCAGTTCACGGTGGTCCGCTACAACGATCTCGACGCGATCAGCGGCTTCCAGGCCGGCATCCAGGTGACCGAGCAGGGCAAGCAGACGGGCGTCGTGCAGATCTCGCTCGAAGGCAAGGACCCGGACCAGACCGCCGCGATCGCGAACGCGCTCGCGCAGTCGTACCTGAACCAGCACGTGGTCGCGAAGCAGGCCGAAGCGACCAAGATGCTCGACTTCCTGAAGGGCGAGGAACCGCGCCTGAAGGCCGACCTCGAACGGGCGGAAGCCGCGCTGACGCAGTACCAGCGCACGTCGGGCTCGATCAACGCGAGCGACGAGGCGAAGGTCTACCTCGAGGGCAGCGTGCAGTACGAGCAGCAGATCGCCGCGCAGCGCCTGCAGCTCGCGTCGCTCGCGCAGCGCTTCACCGATTCGCACCCGATGGTGATCGCCGCGAAGCAGCAGCTCGCCGAGCTGCAGGGCGAGAAGGACAAGTTCAGCAACCGCTTCCGCAGCCTGCCGGCCACCGAAGTGAAGGCCGTCCAGCTGCAGCGCGACGCGAAGGTCGCCGAGGACATCTACGTGCTGCTGCTGAACCGCGTGCAGGAGCTGTCGGTGCAGAAGGCCGGCACGGGCGGCAACATCCACCTCGTCGACTCCGCGCTGCGTCCGGGCGCCCCGGTCAAGCCGAAGAAGGTGCTGATCCTGTCGGCCGCGGTGTTCCTCGGGCTGATCCTCGGCACCGGCGTCGTGTTCCTGCGCCGCAACCTGTTCCAGGGCATCGAGGACCCCGACCGCATCGAGCGCACGTTCAACCTGCCGCTGTACGGGCTGGTGCCGCAAAGCGCCGAGCAGGTGAAGCTCGACGCGGCGGCCGAGAAGAGCGGCAGCCGCACGCGGCCGATCCTCGCGAGCCTGCGTCCGAAGGATCTGAGCGTCGAGAGCCTGCGCAGCCTGCGCACCGCGATGCAGTTCGCGATGATGGACGCGAAGAACCGCGTGATCGTGCTGACGGGCCCGACGCCCGGCATCGGCAAGAGCTTCCTGACGGTCAACCTCGCGGTGCTGCTCGCGCATTCGGGCAAACGCGTGCTGCTGATCGACGCCGACATGCGCCGCGGCCTGCTCGACCGCTACTTCGGCCTCACCTCGCAGCCGGGCCTGTCCGAGCTGCTGAGCGACCAGTCGGCGCTCGAGGACGCCGTGCGCGAGACGCCGGTGCAGGGCCTGTCGTTCATCTCGGCCGGCACGCGCCCGCCGAACCCGTCGGAGCTGCTGATGTCGACGCGCCTGCCGCAATACCTCGAGGGGCTCGGCAAGCGCTACGACGTCGTGCTGATCGATTCGCCGCCGGTGCTGGCGGTGACCGACGCGACCATCATCGGCCGCATGGCCGGCTCGACGTTCCTCGTGCTGCGCTCGGGCATGCATACCGAAGGCGAGATCGCCGACGCGATCAAGCGCCTGCGTACCGCGGGCGTCGATCTGGAAGGCGGGATCTTCAACGGCGTGCCGCCGAAGGCGCGCGGCTACGGCCGCGGTTATGCGGCCGTGCATGAATACCTGAGCGCCTGATCCGAATCGCACGTAACCGGGCGGGCCGCGCGTGCCGCCTGCCCGGCCGACAGGAGAACCAACGATGAAAATTTCCGTGCTCGTTCCGACCTATCGGCGCCCCGCCGACCTCGCGCGCTGCCTGCTGGCGCTGCAGCGGCAGCAGCGGCTGCCCGACGAGGTGGTCGTCGTCGCGCGCCCGGAGGACGATGCCACGCACGAACGGCTCGCCGATCCGGCGGTCGGCGGCGCGCTGCCGCTGCGCATCGTGCCGGTCGATGTGCCGGGCCAGGTCGCCGCGCTGAACAAGGGGCTCGACTCGGCGAACGGCGACATCGTCGCGATCACCGACGACGACGCGGCGCCGCATCCCGACTGGCTCGCCCGCGTCGAGTCGGCGTTCGAGGCCGACCCGCGCGTGGGCGCGGTCGGCGGCCGCGACTGGGTGCACGAGAAGGGCCGCGTGCTCGACGAATCGCGCGAGCTCGTCGGCCAGCTCACGCTGTCCGGCAAGATCGTCGGCAACCATCACCTGGGCGTCGGCGGCATGCGCGAAGTCGACATGCTGAAAGGCGCGAACATGAGCTACCGCCGTGCCGCGATCGAGCGGCTGCGCTTCGACACGCGGCTGCGCGGCGCCGGTGCGCAGGTGCACAACGACATGGGTTTCAGCATGCACGTGCAGCGCAACGGCTGGAAGCTCGTCTACGACCCGGCGATCGCGGTCGATCATTTTCCGGCGGAACGCTTCGACGACGACCGGCGCGATGCCGCGTCGCTGAATGCGATCAGCAACGGCGCATACAACCTGCACCTGATCCTGCGTGAGCACCTGCCGCCCGTGCGGCGCGAAATCGCGTGGTGGTGGTGGACGCTGGTCGGTACGCGCGTCTACCCGGGCCTCGCGCACGTGCTGCTGTCGCTGCATACGGCGAAGCGCGAGCGGATCCGCGAGCACTGGCGCGCGGTGCGCCGCGGCGCGCGCGATGCCCGCCGCGCGAACCTTGCCCCCCACCGTGCGGCGATGCCGCCGGTGACGTCTTGAACGAGCCGCGCGCGCAACGCCGCGCGGCCGAACCCGGAGAAGGGCTCGAATGACTGCAACCAAGGTCCATGTCCATCTGTTCCACGGCGCCGATCCGCGTACCTACCGGAAAGGCGAGAACATCGGCTGCCTGTACGGCTATCACCACGCCGAATCCGACGAATTCCGGCTGACCTATTCGCAGGACGGCGGCGAGAGCCGCGTCGCCAGCCTCGTGCGCCGCGCGCTGAAGGCGGCGCTCGGCTTCGACGTCGTGCATGCATGGCGCAACCGTGCCGCGCTGCTGAACACCGACGTGATCTGGACGCACACGGAGCAGGAGCACCTTGCGGCGTCGCTGATCCTGAAGCTGGCCGGCGAGCAGGGCAAACGTCCGCTGCTGCTCGCGCAGAGCGTGTGGCTGTTCGACAAGTGGGGCAGCTTCGGCGGCCCGCGCCGCTGGCTGTACCGCAAGCTGATCGCGCGCGCCGACGCGCTGACCACGCTGGCCCGCGACAACGCCGACCTGTGCCGCCGTTATCTCGGCCGCGAAGCCGAGTTCGTCTACTACGGGCTGAACACGCAGGATTTCCCGATCGTCGAGCCGCAGCAATGGCAACCGAACCGGCCGCTGCGGATCGCGGCGATCGGCAACGACCGCGACCGCGACTGGCGCACGTTCCTCGCCGCGTTCGGCGGCGACGCGCGCTACGACGTGCGGCTGGCGACCCGGCGCCGCGTGCCGCGCGAGTGGCATGCGCCGAACGTGAAGATCGGCTCGGCGTCGGGGCTCGCGAAGCAGCACGAACTGTACGCATGGGCCGACGTGATCGTCGTGCCGCTGCGGCCGAATTTCCACGCGTCGGGCATCACCGTGATGCTCGAGGCGGCCGCGGTCGGCAAGCCGATGATCGTGTCCGACGTCGGCGGGCTCAGCGACTACTTCCCGCACGATACGGCCGCCTACGTGCCGGCCTTCGACGCACAGGCGATGCGCCAGGCCGCCGATCGCTTCGCGGCCGATCCGGTCGCGGCGCTGGGCTGCGCGCGGGCCGCCGCCGCGTGCCTGCGCGAGCGCGACCTGACCACGCAGGCGTTCGCCGAGCAGCACGTGCGGATCACGCGCGACATGCTGCGCCGGCGCCGGACGCCGGCGGCGGCGGGCCTGGCGATGCCGCTCGCGGATTCGCGCCCGTCGTCGCGGTGAGAGCGGATCGATGAGTACGATTGCCGCCGAACGCGCACCGTCGCGCCGCCGCAACTGGCTGCCCGAGCGGAAGCACTGGGTCGGGCAGGCCGGGCTGTGGTCCTTCACCGCCGCGCTGATCGCCATTCACCAGGGCAAGGTGCTGACGCTCGCGTTTCCGGTGCTGGCCATCGCGGTCGGCATCTGGCTGTATTTCAAGAGTCCGGCGCGCTACGTCGGCTTCATGTGGTGGGTGTGGTTCCTGAGCCCGGAAGTGCGGCGTCTCGCCGACTGGTCGAAGGGCGCGTTCACGCCGACGAGCCTGATCCAGGTCGCGCCGCTCGCGGTGACGATGATCGCCGGCCTGGGTTTGATCCGGCATTACCGCGTGCTCGCGCAGCGGCGCGGAATCCCGATCCTGCTGATGCTGTTCGGGCTCGCGTACGCGTACCTCGTCGGGATCGTATCGAGCGGCGTGATGGCCGCGACCTACGACCTCGCGAACTGGGTGTACCCGGTGCTGATCGGCTTTCACATCATGGTCAACGCCCGCGACTATCCCGAATACCGCGACGTGCTGCTGTCCACGTTCATGTGGGGCATGCTCGTGATGGGCCTGTACGGCGTCGTGCAGTACTTCGTGATGCCGCAGTGGGACGTGCTGTGGATGATCGGCTCCGACATGGGTTCGCAGGGCGAGCCGGTGCCGTACGGCGTGCGCGTGTTCAGCACGATGAACTCGTCGGGGCCGTTCGCGTTCGCGATCATGGGCGCGCTGGTGTTCGTGTTCGCCGCGCCGCAGAAGATCCGCTGGTTCGCGGGCGCGGCCGGCTTCGTGTCGTTCGCGCTGTGTCTCGTGCGCTCGACCTGGGGCGGCTGGGTGATCGCGCTCGCGATCCAGCTCGTGCAGTCGAGCAACCGCGTGCGGATGCGGATCCTGATCAGCGGCGTCGTGCTGGTCGGGCTGTGCGTGCCGCTCCTGACCGTCGGGCCGGTGGCCGACCGTCTCGGCGCGCGTCTGCAGTCGATCACGAACCTGAAGGACGACCGCAGCTACGACGACCGCAACAAGTTCTACGCCACCTTCGCGCAGACGGCGTTCACCGACGTCGCCGGCGAGGGGATGGGCGCGACGGGGGCATCCACGAAGCTGTCGAGCGACAGCGGCGAGCTCGGCAAGTACGGCAGCTTCGACAGCGGCGTGATGAACGTGCCGTTCGTGCTCGGCTGGCCCGGCACGCTGCTGTATCTCTCGGGCGTCGTGATGCTGTTCGGCCGCACGCTGCGTGCGGCATTCAAGCTGCGCAACGACAAGTTCGTCGGCGCGTGCCTGAGCCTGTGCCTGTCGACCTTCGCGATGCTCGTGTTCACGAATTCGCTGATCGGCACGGGCGGCCTGCTGATGTTCACAGCCATTTTTTCGATACTAGCCGCGGCGCACTGGCAAAAGGCACAACGCCTGCTGGCCGCCGCGCATTCACGGGGAGGCGACCATTGAGAATCGCGATCGTCACGCACGTCGTGCGACATAACGACGGCCAGGGCCGCGTCAATTACGAAATCGCGCGCGCGGCGCTGGCCGAGAACTACGAGGTCACGCTGGTCGCGTCGCACGTCGCGCCCGAGCTGCTGGCCGACCCGCGCGTGCGCTGGGTGCCGGTGAAGGTCGGCGGCTTCTGGCCGTCGAATCTCGTCAAGCAGCAGGTGTTCGCGCTGAAGAGCGCGGCCTGGCTGCGCGCGCACCGCAGCGAATACGACGTGCTGCACGTGAACGGCTTCATCTCGTGGATCAAGGCCGACGTGAATACCGCGCACTTCGTGCACGGCGGCTGGTTCAAGAGTCCGTACTATCCGTTCGGGCCGACGAAGGGGCTGTGGTCGGCCTATCAGTACGTCTATACGCGCGTGAACACCACGCTCGAGCGCTGGGCGTACAAGCGGTCGCGCGCGATCACCGCCGTGTCGCAGAAGGTGGCCGACGAGATCGCCGGGCTCGGCATCGACAGCCGCAAGATCAGCGTGATCTACAACGGCGTCGACGGCAGCGCGTTCGCCGGTGCGCAGGCCGACCGCGCGGCGTTCAAGCTGCCGGACGACGCGTTCCTGCTGCTGTTCGTCGGCGACCTGCGCACGCCGCGCAAGAACCTCGGCACGGTGCTGAAGGCGCTGACGAAGCTGCCCGCGAACGTGCACCTGGCGGTGGCCGGTTATCTGCCCGGCAGCCCGTATCCGGAAGAGGCGCGCGCGCTCGGCATCGATGCGCGCGTGCATTTCCTCGGCCTCGTGAAAAACATGCCGACGCTGATGCGCTCGGTCGACGCCTACGTATTCCCGTCGCGCTACGAAGCGATGAGCCTGTCGCTGCTGGAGGCGATGGCGGCCGGGCTGCCGGTCGTCACCGCGCGTACGGCGGGCGGCGCCGAAATCATCACGCGCGAATGCGGGATCGTGCTGGAGGACCCGGACGATCCGGCCGCGCTCGCGCAGGCGATCGGCTCGCTCGCGGCGTCGCGCGACACGTGCCGCGCGATGGGCGACGCGGCACGCGAATTGATGACCCGTTTCGGCTGGGCGCACATGGGCGCCCAGTATGTCGCGCTCTACCGGCGCATCGGCCAACCCACGCAGCCGTCCGCCTTCGAGCGGGTCGAGCATGCAGTGACGCAGGAGCAATCGTAATGTCCCACTCTTCCCGGCCGATCAAATCGTTGCAGATCGGCATGCACTGGTTCCCCGAACGCGCGGGCGGCCTCGACCGGATGTACTACTCGCTCGTCGGCGCGCTGCCGGGCGCGGGCGTCGAGGTGCGCGGGCTCGTCGCCGGCTCGCAGAAGGTCGCCGACGACACGGGCGGCGCGATCCAGGGCTTCGGCCCCGCATCGGAGCCGCTCGCGCGCCGCATGCTCGCCGCGCGGCGCGCGCTGCGCGAGGAGATCCGCAGCGAGCGGCCGGACGTGATCTCGTCGCACTTCGCGCTGTACACGTTTCCGGGCCTCGACGTCACGCGCGGGATTCCGCAGGTGTCGCACTTCCAGGGGCCGTGGGCCGACGAAAGCCAGGTCGAGGGCGCCGCGTCGCTCGGCCAGCGCGCGAAGCGTTATCTCGAGCAGGCCGTCTATACGCGTTCGTCGCGGCTGATCGTGCTGTCGCAGGCGTTCGGCCAGATCCTGACGAACCGCTACGGGATCGATCCGTCGCGTGTGCGCGTGATTCCCGGTTGCGTCGACACCGCGCAGTTCGACACGCCGCTGACGCCCGCCGAGGCGCGGCACAAGCTGCAACTGCCGCAGGACCGGCCGATCGTGCTGGCCGTGCGCCGGCTCGTGCGGCGCATGGGGCTGGAGGACCTGATCGACGCGATCGGCCTCCTCAAGCACCGTCACCCGGACGTGCTGCTGCTGATCGCCGGCAAGGGCAAGATCGGCGAGGAACTGCAGCAGCGCATCGATGCGGCAGGCCTGCAGGACAACGTGAAGCTGCTCGGCTTCGTGCCGGACAACCATCTCGCCGCGCTGTACCGCGCGGCGACGGTCAGCGTCGTGCCGACGGTCGCGCTCGAAGGCTTCGGGCTGATCACCGTCGAATCGCTTGCGTCCGGCACGCCCGTGCTGGTCACGCCGGTCGGCGGGCTGCCGGAGGCGGTGGCCGGGCTGTCCGACGATCTCGTGCTGCCGTCCACCGGCGCGGACGCGATCGCGGAAGGGCTCGGTGCCGCGCTGTCGGGCGCGATCACGCTGCCCGACGAGGCCGCGTGCAAGCGCTATGCACGCGATCATTTCGACAACGCGGTGATCGCGCGGCGCGTGGCCGGCGTGTACGAAGAGGCGATCCGGGCGGCAGGTTGAGCGCCCGTGGCGCGCGATCTGCGCGCCGAACGGGAAGCCGAACCGGTGCGCATGCGCGGCCGGTTCGCGTGCCGGCCGCCTGCGCAGGGCCGGCTGATCCCCCCATCCGATGCGCGACGCCGGCACGTCTCACGCGGCGCGCCTGAGCGTCGCGGCCCAGACGCCGAGCGCCGCCATGCTCACGACCGCGCCGAGCACGCAGACGCCCGCCCATCCGGCGCGCGCATACATCATCGTCGATGCAATCGCGCCGAGCCCGCTGCCGGCCGAATAGAACAGCATGTAGCAGCCGACGAGGCGCGCGTGCGCATCGGGCCGCGTGCCGAGGATCATGCTCTGGTTGACGACGTGGACGGCCTGCCCGCCGACGTCGAGCAGCACGATGCCGACGATCAGCCATGCAATCGACGAATCGCCGAACGCGAGCGGCAGCCACGAGCACGTGAGCAGCGCGAGCGCGGCGCCGGTCGTCGCTTCGCCGCGCCCGCGATCCGCGAGCCGGCCCGCGCGGGCGGCGGCCGCCGCGCCCAGTGCGCCGACGAGGCCGAAGGCGCCGATCTGCGTATGCGACATCGCGTGCGGCGGTGCGCTCAGCGGCAGCACCAGTGCGCTCCAGAAGATGCTGAATGCCGCGAACATCAGCAGCGCGATCGCGCCGCGCACGCGCAGCACGCGTTCGTCGCGCAGCAGCGACACCATCGATCGCAGCAGCGCCGCGTAGCCGATGCGCTCGCGCGGCCCGTTCTCGTCCGGCAACAGTCGCGACAGCACGACGAGCATGGCGATCGCGAGCGCGCCGGATACCAGATAGACGGCCCGCCAGCCCGCGATGTCGGTGACGACGCCGGCCAGCGAGCGTGCGGCCAGCAGCCCGACCACGACACCGCCTTGCGCGGCACCCACCACGCGCCCGCGTTCGCCGGCGCCCGCGAGCGCGGCCGAGCAGGCGATCAGCCCTTGTGTCATCGCGGTGCCGAGCAGCCCGACCGCGACCATCCCTGCCAGCAGCGCGATGCGCGTCGACGATGCGGCGACGCCGATGCAGGCCGCCGTCAGCAGCAGAAGCTGCACGGCGATCAGGCGCTTGCGGTTCAGCAGGTCGCCGAGGGGCACGACGAACAGCAGCGCGAGCGCACAACCGAGCTGCGTCGCGGTGATGACGCCGCCGACGGCCGCCTGCGACACGCCGAAATCCTGCGCGATCGAATCGAGCAGCGGCTGCGCGTAGTAGACATTCGCGACGCTGGCCGAGCAGCAGACGGCCAACGTCGCGACGCGCGCCGTGGACAGGGTGCCGACTGCGGCCGGATGCGCGGCGGGCGCGGATGCGTTCGGTGCAACGGTGCCGGAACGACAGGAAGACGCCATGGATTTCCTCGCGCAAAGTAGTTGCAAATTGAAACTGATGTGAGTGTAGGAAAAGTGGTTTTAAAATGCAACCTGTTGTGCGGCGGGCGAGACGTCCGTGCACGGATGGCCGGCGTTGCCGCGAAGGCGGCCGGCACGATTGCGGAGAGGCACATGGCCAGGCAGAAAAGTCTTGCGGATTCGCCGTGCCCGGTGGCACGGGCGACCGATATCGTCGGCGATCGCTGGGCATTGTTGATCGTGCGCGATGCGTTCGACGGGGTGCGCCGGTTCGGCGATTTCCGCGCGAGCCTCGGCGTCGCGAGCAATATCCTGTCCGACCGGCTCAGGATGCTCGTGGATGCGGGCGTGTTCGACGTCGTGCCGGCGTCGGACGGCAGCGCGTATCAGGAGTACGTGCTGACCAGGAAGGGCGAAGGGCTGTTCCCGGTGATCGTGATGCTGCGGCAGTGGGGCGAGGCGAACCTGTTCGCGCGAGGCGAGCCGCATTCGGTGCTGGTCGACCGCCAGACCGGGCGCGCGATCCGCAAGCTCGCGCTGCGCCACGACGACGGCCGGCCGGTGAAGGCGGGCGAGACGGTCGTGAAGAAGGTCGGCGACGAAACGGGCGCACGGCGGCGATGAGCGTCGTGCGCGACGGCTGCACGGTCGGATAGACTGTCGCGATCGTTGCCGACCGGAACTGCATCGCCATGTCCCATCCGCTGGATTCCGCCGCTTATCGGCTGTTGCTCGACCTGCAGCGGCGCATTCACGACTTCTGCGAGCGCGAGGGCGCCGAGTACGGGCGCGACCATGCCGATCCCGCGGAGCCGCTGTGGCAGACCGATTTCAACCATGTCACCGTCGCGCCGATGCGGGCGGGGCTGCACGTCCGGTACTTCGGTGGCGCCTGGGAGGAACCGTTCGACTGGACGCTGCAGTGTCTGGCGTTGCGGGACGTCGCGGATCTCGTGACCGACCTCGCGTTCAGCGGCATCGACGAAGGGGCGAACGGCACGCGCGAATGGGATTTCGGGCCGCTGCTCGATTCGGACGCGCGCTTCCCGATGCTGCGCTCGCTGTACGTGCGGCCGACCGAGCCGGCCGATCACAACCAGTCGATGATCGTGCGTCGCGACCTGATCATGCAGGAGGGCGGCGAGATTGCCCGCTTTGCCGCGAAGGCGCCGTTTCTCGCCGAGCTGACGGTGCCGAACGCGCCCGATGCGCGCTTCTTCGATGTGCCGCTTGCGCATCTCGAGCGGCTGCGCATCGGCGGCGGAGACGACACGCAGCAGTTCATCGACCATCTGGCGGACTGCGACAACCTGCCGTCGCTCGGCTGGCTCGATTTCTCCGAGTCGACCGCCTTGCATTCGACGTGGAAACGCGAGCGCGCCGCCGGCAGCGTGACGTCGTTCGACGCCTACGAGCGCCTGCTGAAGAGTCGCGCCGGCCAGCGGCTCCGCACGCTGACGCTGAGAAACACCTGTCTCGACCGGGAAGCGCTCGAAGCGCTGCAGGCGCTGCATCCGCGGCTGTCGTTCATGGTGATCCAGGCCGGCAGCGGCGGTTACGTGAGTCACTTCAAGGACAACGTGTTTCCGTGGTGTCACCTGATCCAGCGGGACCCCGGCGACGCATGACCGCATCCGTTCAATCGGCCGCCGGCACGGCCTGACGCACGGACGATGCGCCGCGATGCGCATCGGGCCGCACCAGCGTCGCGAGCAGCGCGGCGGCGACCAGCAGCGCGACCGACACGGCCGTTTCGATCCGCAACCCGTCCACGACCTGCGCCGCGCCGCCGCCGCCGGCGAGTGCGCCGAACGCGGCCACGCCCATCGCGCCGCCGGCCTGCCGCGCGGTATTCAGCACGGCCGACGCGATGCCGGCCCGTTCGGGCGCGACCGACGCGAGCACGGCGGTCGTCATCGCCGGCACCGCGAAACCCATGCCCGACGGAATCAGCAGGAACGGCACGAGCAGGACGGCCAGCGGCGTCGACGCGTCGATGAAGTGCAGCGATCCGTAGCCGAGCGCGGCGACAAGCGCGCCCGCCAGCATCGGCGCGCGCGGGCCGTGACGCGCCACGACGCGGCCGCTCGCGAGGTTCGACAGCAGGAAGCCGCCCGTCAGCGGCAGGAACGCGAGGCCGGCCTGCAACGCCGATTCGCCGCGTGCGCGCTGCAGGTACAGCGCGAGCACGAACACGGTGCCGTAGTACGTGAGGTTCACGCAGATCCCGAACAGCACGGCCGCGCTGAACGTGCGATGGCGGAACAACGACAGCGGCAGCATCGGCGTGGCCGTCCGCGTTTCCACTGCGACGAATGCGAGCGCGGCGAGCGCCGCCAGCGCGAAACCGCCGGCGACGACCGGATGCGTGAAGCCGAGCGGACGCCATTCGATCACGGCGCCGGTCAACGCGGTCAGCATCGCGATCGCGATGAACTGGCCGCGCAGGTCGAGTGCGCGGACGGAGCGGGATGGCGCGGCCGGCGTTGCCGCCGCACGGCACGCAGGTATCCATGCAAAGGCGGCCGCCAGCCCGGCCGCACACAGCGGCAGGTTCACGAGGAAGATGCCGCGCCAGCCCCACGCCGCGATCAGCAGGCCACCGACGACCGGGCCGGCCGCGATCGAAATCGACCCGGCTGCCGTCCACCAGCCGACGGCCCGCGCGCGCAGGTGCGGGTCGTGCCGGCACGCGTCGTTGAGCAGCGCAAGCGAATTGGGCAGCATCGCCGCGGCGCCGACGCCTTGCAGTGCGCGCGCCGCGATCAGCATCGCGGGCGCGCTCGCGGCGCCGCACGCGAGCGACGCAAGCGCGAACAGCACGAGGCCGGCGATGTACAGGCGGCGCGGGCCGAAGCGGTCGCCGAGCGCGCCGCCCGACAGCATCAGTACCGCGAACGCGAGCGTGTACGCATCGACGACCCACTGCAGGCCGGCGACGGGCAAGCGCAGGTCGCCGGCGAGATGCGCGAGCGCGATGTTGACGATCGTCACGTCGAGCTGCGTGACGACGAAACCGGTGCTGACGGTCGCGACGACGCGGGCGAGCGCGGGCGGGAAGGCGGAGGAGGGGATGGTCGTGTCCATGCGCCAATCGTAGGGCGCGGCCGGCCGGCGATGTTTCAGCGGGACGTGAAGCGTCGAAGCGCCGGGGACGAAGGAGCCGGGCGGCGAGCGGGACGAAGCGGGGACGAAGCAGGAGCGAAGAATGCTGCGCGCGGGCCGACGCGAGCGCCGTGTGCCCGACCGTGCCGCTACGACCCGTGTCGACGCGCGCTCAGCGCGGAACCTTGGTTGCGCTCAATGGCGCTCGCCGCGCCAGCGACCCGGCGCAACGCCGAAGCGCTTCGTGAACGCATGCGTAAACGTGCTTTGATCCGCGAAGCCGACCATCCCGGCGATATCGACGAGCGGATACCGGCCATCCGCGAGCAGGATCACGGCCGCGTCGAGCCTGAGCCGCTGCAGGTAGCGATGCGGCGTTTCGCCGAACGCATCGACGAACAGTTGATGAAAGCGGCGCATCCCGTAGCCGCAGTGCGCGGCGAGATCGGCGATGCGCAGCGGCTCGGCGAGCCGCGCGCGCAGCCAGCGGTCGATGCGCGCGAAATCGAGACCCGATGCGGGCGCGGCGATGTCGCGTTCGTCGAGCAGTGCGCCGCACAGCCGGGCGGCGGCCTGCCACTGGAAACGGTGTGCGGCCGCGTGCGGCGCGTCGGTGGCAGGCGCTTCGAATTGCGAGGCCGCCGCCGCGATCTGCGCGACCAGCGACGTCAGGGCCGGATCGATTGCCACGGCGCGCGCGCTGTCGAACAGCCGCTGCGGCACCGCGAGTGACGCGAGGGGAAGATTGAGCACGAGCTGGCGATTCTCGCCGAGGCCCGCGTAATCGTGGCGCGCGCCGGCTGGAACCAGCCAGGCGCGGTGCCGGTCGAGGCGCTGGCTGACGCCGTTCACCGCCATCACCATCGCGCCGTCGATGCCGAGCACGATCTGGTGAAAGTCGTGCACGTCCGACGCTTCGAGCGCGTCGTAGCGTTGCAGCTCGACGGTGGGGGACGGAAGGTGTGCCATGGGGCGGGGCGTCAGCCGGGGGGGCGTGTGCCGTGTCAGATGGCGAGCAGTTCGACTTCGAACACGAGCGTCGCATTCGGCGGAATCACGCCGCCTGCGCCGCGCGGGCCGTAACCGAGTTGCGGCGGGATCGTCAGGCGACGCACGCCGCCGACCTTCATGCCCTGCACGCCTTCGTCCCAGCCCTTGATGACCATGCCGCCGCCGAGCACGAACGCGAACGGGTCGTTGCGATCCTTGCTCGAATCGAATTTCTGACCGTCGGTCAGCCAGCCCGTGTAGTGGACGCTGACGGTCTGGCCGGCTTGCGCTACATCGCCGGTGCCTTCGGTCAGGTCTTCGTATTTGAGGCCCGATTCGGTCGTGATGACAGACATGACTTCTCCTGAAAAAGGATGGGTAAAACCGCTATTGTAGGCGAGCGCGCTGCGGGCCGCCGCTCGTGGCTTTCGGCCGGTCGCACGCGTATCGCGGACGGCGGCGGGCCGTCGCGGCCGCGATCGCGCGGAACGCAAATGGAACGCGCGTTTGAATTTCCGGCCCGCCCCGCGACCGAGGTTGCACCGCGCGAGTGCGACGCGCGTATGAATCGGTGCTACCGGGGTGCTCGGCCGCATGCCGCGCCGGGTTGCCGGATTCCGTGAAATGCCCGCCACGCGGGGCTTCCGGGCCACCGCTGCGATGCGGTGCCGACTGCCGCGAATGGCTCGCGTGCGGTCACGTGCGTTCGAATCCCGCCGTGTCCGGACGCCGTTCGAACGCCGTTTTTTCCGCCTTTTCGACCGTGCCCTGTTTGGAAGCGCGCATCTACCGCGCGGCTTGCGCGCGCCGCCGCGGGCGGCCTATCTTTACAGCTGTCGATGTCAAGATTTTGGCGGTGCGCGATGCGCCGCCCGGGCCCGCGCCGGCCGCGTCGGACGACGCGCCGGGCCGCTCCGGAACCAGGAGAACGATGAACATGAAGTCAGCCGCTTCCGCCACCGCAGCCGGGATCATGCCGGTGCGCCGCGACCTGCGCTTCGACCTGCCGGTCGAACGCGCGAAGGACTGGCATGGCCTCGGGTCGCACGTGACCCATTTCTTCAACGCGCTGTCGCTGCTGTTCCCGGCCGGCGAGCGCTTCTTCATGGATTCGGTGCGCAACTATCGCGACCGGATCGACGATCCCGTACTGAAGCAGCAGGTGCTCGGCTTCATCGGCCAGGAGGCGATGCACACGCGCGAGCACGTCGAGTACAACGAGCTGATGCAGGCGAACCACCTGCCCGCGCGCAAGCTCGACAAGCGCGTGTGGGCGGTGCTCGGCTACATGAAGCGCAAGCTGCCGCATTCGGTGCAGCTCGCGCACACGGTCGCGGCGGAGCACTACACGGCAATGCTTGCCGACTGGCTGCTGCGCGACCCGACGCGCCTGGAAGGCTCGGTCGAGGGCTACCGTCAGATGTGGATCTGGCACGCGCTCGAGGAAACCGAGCACAAGGCCGTGTCGTTCGACGTGTGGAACACCGTGATGGCGCCGGGGCTGCGTCGTTACCTGATCCGCATCGGCGTGTATCTGCTGACGACGCTGACGTTCTGGCCGACCGTGTTCCTGATGCACGCGACGCTGCTGTGGCGCGATCGCGGCGCCGGCCATCACGTGCGCGGCATGCTGCGGATGATCGCGTTCCTGTACGGGCCGCGCCGCGGGCTGTTCCCGCGCATCGCGGGCGAATGGCTGAGTTTCTTCCGGCCGGGCTTCCATCCGTGGGATCACGACAATCATCACCATCTCGCGCGCGTCGACGCGCTTGCCGCCGCCTACGGCGAACACGGCGGCACCCCGGCCGGCCGTGGCCGTGCGAACGCGCCTGCGCCGCTCGCATCGGGCCGTTGACCCCTCCGCTGCGCCGACGTGCGCGGCATCGGGCCGAGCATGTTGCGTTCCTGCATCAGCCGGCTTCCTCTGACGATTGACCGAAATCAATTCGAACCGGCCGGGCGGGCATCCCGGCGGCCGGTCGACCGGCCGCGCACGCATGCGCGGCCGGGCCGATCCTGTCGGTGCCGCATCGCCCGCGAACTCCGTGCGCCAGCACCGGCGCGGCTTTGCGCGTCGCGCGGCCACCCGTGGACCGCCCGCGCCGCGCACGCCACCGGGATAACACCCATCTAGTCGCGCGCCGGCCACATCGATATACCGTTGATGACGCTGTCCACCTCACGCGCGATTCATGCACGGGGGGATTTTATTCGGACGGAAATGCGGCCAATATGTCGGTTCGATCGAGGTTCGTCGCACGCGGCGGCGAGCCGGGCGCGCGATACCAATGCCAAGCGGGGAACAACGATGGTTGCTAGGTCACCTGACGCAAACGGGCACACGGTGCCCGAGATGACGCATGTGTCCGTCACCGCGCCCGAGGATGGACGCAAGCTGTTCGTGATCATGCGTTCGCCCGACGAGCCGTTGCTTGCGCAACTGCGCGGGCTGGGCTGGGAAGTCTCCGTCGCGAAGACAGCCGGCGCCGCGCAGAACATGACGTCCGGCGTGAGCGTCGCTGCCGGGCTGGTCGATTTCTCCGGGTTCACGTCGCGCGAGTATCCCGCGCTGAAGGCGTGCCTGAGCCAGCCGTCGATCGGCTGGATTTCCATCGCCCAGGCCGGTGTCACGATCGGCCCGGCCGTGCGCGAGCTGATCCGCAGCTACTGCTTCGACTACGTGACCCTTCCGTTACCGTACGAGTGGATTTCGCACGTGCTCGGCCACGCGCGCGGGATGGCCGCGCTCGATCGCGTCGATGGCGCGGCCTACGCGGCGTCGATCGGCGAACACGGGATGATCGGCAACTGCGAGGCGATGCAGCAGCTGTTCAGCACGATCCGCAAGGTCGCGAAGACGGACGCGAGCGTGTTCATCTCGGGCGAGTCGGGCACCGGCAAGGAGCTGACGGCGCTCGCGATTCACGAGCGTTCCGGCCGCGGCAAGGGGCCGTTCATCGCGATCAATTGCGGCGCGATTCCGCATCACCTGCTGCAGTCGGAACTGTTCGGCTACGAGCGCGGCGCGTTCACCGGCGCGAACCAGCGTCGCGCGGGCCGGATCGAATCGGCGAACGGCGGCACGCTGTTTCTCGACGAAATCGGCGACATGCCGGTCGAAAGCCAGGCGAGCCTGCTGCGCTTCCTGCAGGAAGGGAAGATCGAGCGGCTCGGCGGGCAGGAATCGATTCCGGTCGACGTACGGATCATCTCGGCCACCCACGTGGATCTCGACGGCGCGGTCGAGGCCGGGCGCTTTCGCGCCGACCTGTATCACCGCCTGTGCGTGCTGCGCATCCACGAGCCGCCGCTGCGCGCGCGCGGCAAGGACATCGACATCCTCGCGCACTACGTGCTGCAGAAGTACAAGGCCGATAGCGGCCGCAAGATCAGCGGCTTCACGTCGGCCGCGCTCGATGCGATGCGGCGCTACGAGTGGCCCGGCAACGTGCGCGAGCTGATCAACCGCGTGCGGCGCGCGATCGTGATGGCCGAGAGCCGGCTGCTGACGCCGCACGATCTCGGGCTCGATACGCCGGGCGAAACCGAACCCGTGACGCTCGAACAGGCGCGGGCGCTCGCCGAGCGCACCGCGATCGAGAATGCGCTGCTGCGCAACGATCACCGCATCAACAAGGCCGCTGCCGAACTCGGCATTTCGCGGGTGACGCTCTACCGGATGATGATCGAGCACGGGCTGAACGACCACGACAACAACGGCGACAACGGCGGGCACGACGGCGCGCCGTCGGGCGACGCGGGGCATCAGCGGGTCGGCTGAACCGGCGCACGCGTAACGCGTGAGCCGGTTCAGCGATAGGTCCAGAGCCGGTGCAGCACGAACGTGACGGGCGGCACGCACAGCACGACCGCGGCGACGCTCCATGCGCGTGCCAGCCCGAGCGTCACGGCGCCGTGCGCAAGCAGCATCGTCACGGCGAGGCCGACCATCGCGACGGCGAGAAAGCGCATGAAGTTGCCCCACGTCACGGGCGACGAAAAACTCCACAGCGTGTTGGCGAGATACGAGAACGCGGTCGAGCAGGCGAACGCGACCGCGTTCGCGGTCACGGGCGTCGCGTCGAACAGCGCGAACATCGCGGCCGCGATCAACGCATGCAGCGCGGTCGAACCGAGGCCCGACACACCGAAGCGAATCAGTCTGGCGCGTTCGGCGATATAGAGGGTACGGATCATCGGCGGGGCGATCGTTCGGGCGGTGGGGCGGCGTGTGTGGCGGCGTCGTGCGGTACGGCATCCGCCGGCCGGAGGCGCCGATGCGAACACGACGCACGCCGGTTTCGCAGTATAGCCGTGCGCCCGGCCGGCCCGGCCCGGCCCGGCGGATGGATCGCGCGGGCAACCCGCGGCCCGCGTGCTGCCTGCGGCATGTAAAGCGCATGAAACATTTCGCGTCGGCGGCCATGCGAATTTGCGTGGTGAATCGGCGTGAACGGCCGGCCGTCCATCGGTAAAAATGCCGTGCTTCATTGTTCAGCCTTATCCGGCAAGCCAGGGCCGCCACGTGGTCCGCGCGTGCCGCGCGCCGCGTGTTTCAGTTTCGTAACTTCCCGCATTCGGCACCCGTTCCGGCCGCCACGCTGCCCGGCTGGCCCCTTGTCCGGACAGGCTCGCGCGAAGCTGGCCCGCTCCTTGCGAAAGTGGGCGTGCGAAGGTCGACGATGCACGGTCCGTCCGGTTCGGCAGCGAACCCTGTCAGTACCGGCCAGGACACGGTCCGCGGGGATGCGGCGGCGGAGCGCGGCGCAACAGCCGCGTTCCGGCGAGCACGGAGCGTCGTCGCCTGATCGTCGGGGCACCGGCCTCGTCCGGTTGCCGGAACAACCATCAGACTGATACGGGGTAGAAAAATGATCGATCGCCACACGCCGCGGCCGGCAGGCCGCGATCGCAGTGATGCGGAGCATCGCCGGTCGCATGTCGTTCTCTCGGCCGGCCGGCATGCATCGACAGGCCATCTCTCCGCGCCCGGTGCGAGGCGGATCCGGCTGATTGCCGGTCATCCGCGCCGGGTCGGTACTTTCCTGCACGCGAACCCGATTCGCAAGGGCATGTGCGCTCGGGCGCCGGTACCTCGACGCCCGGTCTTCGCCTATTGACCGAAGCCGCACGATATCCGTTCGCGCCGGGCATCGTCGCCGCGAACGATTGATCTGCAATCCGAATGAGGCGCGAGGGTCTTGCCGCGCGCGCGACGGATGATGCATTCGATGCGACGGCAAACGGCGTCACGCCGTTGCCGTCCGGTGGTGAGGGGAGGGGCGGTCGGACGCGCGCGACGGGAGTGGCGCCCGTACGCGCGCGACGCCGTTTCAGCCGCCGTAGATGTCGAAGTCGAAGTACTTCGACGCGAGCCGCTTGTAGGTGCCGTCCTTGACCATGTCGAGGATTGCGCCGTCGATCTTCGCCTTCAGGTCGGTGTCTTCCTTGCGCAGCCCGATGCCGGCGCCGATGCCGAGCACCTTCTCGTCGACGAGCTCCGGGCCGACGAACGTGTAGTTCGCGCCGCGCGACGATTTCAGGAAGCCGATCGCGGCCTGTACTTCATCCTGCAGCGCCGCGTCGAGGCGGCCCGAGGTCAGGTCCGCGTACACGCCGTCCTGGTTCTGGTACGACACGACGTTCGCGCCTTGCTTGCCCCAGTACGCCTTTGCGTACGTTTCCTGCGTCGTGCCCTGCTCGACGCCGATCGATTTGCCCTTCAGCGATTCGGCCGTCGGCTGCAGCGGCGAGCCCTTCTTCACGACGAGCCGCGTCGGCTGGTTGTAGATCTTCGTCGTGAAGCCGATCTGCTGCGCACGCTGCGGCGTGATCGACATCGACGACAGCACCGCGTCGAACTTCTTCGCCTTCAGCGCCGGAATCATCCCGTCGAAATCGTTCTCGAGCCACACGCACTTCGCCTTCAGGCGCGCGCAGATCTCGTTGCCGAGGTCGATGTCGAAGCCGACGAGCTTGCCGTCGGGCGCCTTCGACTCGAACGGCGCGTAGCTGGCGTCGGTGCCGAAGCGGATGGTGGTCCAGTCCTTCGCGACGGCGGGGCCTGCGGATACCGCGAGCAGGGCGATCGAAACAGCGGCAATCAGTCTCTTCATGGTGCGTTCCTTGGCGGGGTGCTTCCGGTTCTGTGCGACACGGTTTCACGGACCCGAGCCGCATCTGCGCGCGGTGTCCGCACGGCCATTAACGCAGAAAATAAAATCAGAGTCCAGAATGGACAAAAAATATCGTTTTGCCGGATGCGTGAATCGGTCGCCGGGTGCCGACCCTTGCAAAAATACGAAAATGGACTAATCTTGTTAGTAAATTCGTTTCGAGACTAACGATCATGTCACAACCCGCCTACGAATCGCATTCCTCCCCGCCGCAGGCCTCGGTCGCGCAGATGTCGGCGGCCGGCCTGCGTGCGTTTTTCAACATCGCGCGCGACTGGGAGCTGACGATCGACGAACAGATCGTGCTGCTCGGGTCGCCCGGCCGTTCGACGTTCTTCAAGTGGAAGGCCACGCCGGAATCGGCGCGGCTGCCGCGCGATACGCTCGAGCGGCTATCGCTGCTGCTCGGCATCTACAAGGCGTTGCAGATCCTGCTGCCGCAGCCGGCCGCAGCCGATGCGTGGGTCAAGCGGCCCAACGACGCGGCGCCGTTTGGCGGCAAGCGCGCACTCGACCGGATGCTCGCCGGCAACGTCGGCGATCTGGTCGCCGTCCGCCAATATCTCGACGCGATGCGAGGTGGCTGGGCGTGACGATGCCGATCCAAGCACAACAATGGCCCACGACCGCGGTCGACTGGGCGCCTGCCTATCGCGTGATTCCCACCCGTTTTCCGGCAATCAACCTGTTCGACCGCGTTGCGTCGGCGGACGATTTCGACGCGCTGTACGCGCTCGAATCGCTGACCAACGACCGCATTCGCAACGAAGTCGGCACGCTCGACCTCGTCCCGCCCGCCGAACGTCGCTACGGGCAGGGCTGGGGGCCGATCATGGCCGCGTTCACGCACCTGAATCCGCAGGGCAGCCGTTTTTCCGATGGCAGCTACGGCGTGTTCTACTGCGCGCGCTCGCGCGATACGGCGATCGCCGAAACGCGTTATCACAGCGCGCTGTTCCTGGCGGCGACGAAGGAGCCGCCGATGCGCCAGCAGATGCGGCTCTATACGGTGATCGCGCAAGGCGACGTGGCTGACGTGCGCATGTGGCCGAAACGCGATCCGGCGTTGCTGCACCCGCTCGATTACAGCGCCGGGCAGGCGCTCGGCCGCGCGGTGCGCAATGCCGGCGGTGCGGGGATCGTCTATCCGTCGGTGCGCGACCCGCGCGGCGAGTGCCTGGCGGCGTTCCGCACCGCGCTGCTGCGCGATTGCCATCACGCGGCCTACCTCGAATACAACTGGAACGGCTCGGCCGTCGATGCGGTGTTCGAACTGAACCAGGTCGGCTAGTGGGCGCTCGCGGGCATCAGGGCAGCGGCCAGTCGCACGCGTGGCGTTCGCGCGCCTCGGCCTGCGTCATCGACCAGGTGCGCCCGGTGCGCGGCTCGACGAGCGTGAGCCGCCCGGCCGGTGCGAACGCACCGGTGTCGATGAACCACTGCGCGCCGATCCGCTGCGGTGTGCGCACCGGCGTGTGCCCGGTGCAGGTCAGCGACAGCCCGGCCTGCCGCGCCGGATCGGCGAGCCCCTGGACGAGATCGCGGCCCCAGATCAGCCGTTCGCGCACGTCGTGCGAATAGTTGCCCGTGTCGAGATCGGCGTCCGAGCCGAAGAATTCCGCATGCAGCACGTTGAAGCGCCCGGGGCCGTCGCCGATCACGCGCACCAGCGGCAGCGCGTCGACGCGCGCCGCGTGCGCGTGCAGCCGTTCCGCCGGCAGGTCGGCGCCCCAGTCGCCGCCGATTCCGCGCCACGCGTCGGGCGACAGCTTGCCGCGCGCCACGAGGCTCAACACTTCCTCGTGATTGCCGCGCACGACGTGGCACCACGGGCGGTCGAGCAGGTCGAGCGTGGTTTCGGATGCAGGGCCGCGGTCGACGAGGTCGCCGACCGAGAACAGGCGGTCGCGAGCCGGATCGAAGCGGATGTCGTGCAACAGCGCGCGCAGCACATCCACGCAGCCGTGCAGGTCGCCGACGACGAAGTCACGGCCGGCCGTATTCGCGGGATGGTGGCAGAGGGGGGCGGTGGCAGTCATCCCATTATCTTAGGCGCTCGCGCCCATCGCCACGTCACGACGGAATGACGATAATCGGGGCGCTACCCGCCGGTGCGGCGCGGCGGGGCGTCCCGCGCGTCGGCCGAACCCTTTCCATCTGCTTTCGGAATCACACGATGACGTTCTATCCCCAGGTATTACGCAACCGGCCGCGCATGGTCGCGGCGTTCATCGCCGGCGTGCTGTGCGCGGTGCTGCTGCCGTTTCCGCTGCGTCCGGCCGCGCGGGCGCTGATCGGCTGGGATTGCGCGGTCTGGCTGTATCTCGTGCTGATGTGGGTGCGCATGGTCACCGCGCATCATCACAAGGTGCGCGAAGTCGCGATCCGCGAAGACGAAAACGCGACGACCGTGCTGACCGTCGTGTGCTTCGCGACCGTGGCGAGCGTGGCTGCGATCGCGATCGAACTCGCGACCGCCAAGAGCGTGGGCTTCAGCGCGGGGCTCAGCCACTACGCGATTACGGGCGCGACGCTGTTCGGCGCGTGGTTCCTGATCCCGACGATCTTCACGCTGCACTATGCGCGCCTCTATTACGGCTCGCCATCCAACGACCGCGCGCTGCGCTTCCCCGACCGCAATCCCGAACCCGATTACTGGGATTTCCTGTATTTCGCGTTCACGCTCGCGGTCGCGTCGCAGACGGCCGACGTGTCGCTGGCAAGCCGCTCCGCGCGGCGCTCGGTGCTCGCGCAGTCGATCCTGTCGTTCTACTTCAACATGGCCGTGCTCGGGCTGTCGATCAACGTGGCAGCCGGCCTGCTGAGCTGACGCGGGCCGCGGTCGTGCGCCGCGTCATTTGAGCAGCTCGTACGGGCCGCCGCGCTCCAGCGCGCGCCGGTATGCCGGCCGCGCGTGGATCGCGTCGAGAAAGCGCGCGATCGCGGGATGCCGGCCGTCTCCGCCGCGCGCGGTCGCGGCCTCGAGCGGAAAGCTCATCTGGATGTCGGCCGCGCTGAAGCTGTCGCCGACGAACCAGCCGGTGCGCTGCAGCACACCGTCGACATGGCCGAGATGCAGCGCGATCTGCGGATCGACGAAGCCCGACTGCAGCGTCTCGGCGATCTTGCGCGCGATCGGTCGCGCGAAGAACGGCATCGGCGCGTGCGCGATCCGCAGCGCGACGAGCTTGAGCAGCAGCGGCGGCATCGCAGATCCTTCCGCGTAGTGCAGCCAGTACGTGTAGTCGTGCCGCTCGGGCGTGCCGGGCGGCGGCGCCAGGCGCCCGTTGCCGTAGCGTTCGACCAGGTATTCGATGATCGCGCCCGATTCGGCGTACGTGCGGCCCTCGTCGGTGACGACCGGCGACTTGCCGAGCGGATGGATTGCGCGCAACGCGGGCGGTGCGAGCATCGTCTTCGGGTCGCGCGCGTAGCGCACGATCTCGTACGGCACCTCCAGTTCTTCGAGCAGCCAGAGCACGCGCTGCGAGCGCGAGTTGTTCAGGTGATGGACGGTGAGCATGTCGACGCCGGAAGTGGGGGCGGGAACGACATCATACCCAGCGCGGGTGGCGCACAAGCGAAACGCGTCGCGCGACGTGGCGCGACGCGTCTGGCCGACCGCGTCTGGCCGACCGCCCCGATCCATCACGCGCGCCGGACGGCGATCCACGCGCCCCAGAACAGGCTCGAGAAAAAGCGCAGCGGTGCATCGAAGCCCGCATCGCGCAGCAGGGCGAACACGGCTTCCTCGGACGCGGGCGGATCGGCGCCCTGCAGGATCTTCGCGAGTTGCGCGCGCACCGCGTCGGGCGTCGCGCCTTTCATGCGCCAGCGTTGCTGCCATGCGTCGAGCAGGCGAGGGTGGTCCGCGTAGCGGCGATGATTGCCGGCGAGCACGAGCGGCGCGCCGGGTTTCAGGCGTTGCGCGATCGCCTGCAGCAGCGCCGCCTTCGCTTCGTCGCTCGGGACGTGATGCAGCACGCCGATCAGCGTCGCGCCGTCGAACGCGGGCGTGTCGGGTAACGCATCGACACCGTCCTCGACGAACGCCGTGCGCGCGCCGCAGCCCGCGGCCTCGACGTTCGAGCGCGCGAGCGCGAGCATCGGCCCGGACGGGTCGACGGCCGTGAACCGCCAGCCCGGCTCGAGCGCGGCCGCCACGCAGATTTCCTGCCCCGTGCCGCCCGCGCCCGCGACGAGGATCCGTGCATCGGGTGCGGCGATTGCCGACGCGAGCATGCACGCGGTGAGTTCGTGGCAGGCATCGTAGCCGGCGAGTGCGATGCGGGATTGCTCGGCGTATTCGTGTGCGCGTGCCGGATCGAATTTGGCGGCGCTGGCGGGAAGCGACATGACGGGTTCCTCGGGTCGGGCGCGGACGGTGTGTCCACGAGCATCGCGCAGAGCGTAAGCGTGCACGGCCGGTGCAACAAGGCGACCAGGCATTCCGGTATGCGGGCTACCTGCCTCGCCGGCGCTTGCCGGACCGCGGGTTTTCCAGGGGTCGATTCGCATTTAATAATGTCCGGGGACGTTGCATCGCGATGGCGAATCCGGCGCATACTCGTTTCTCCCCCCGCCTGGCCGTCGCATGCCGGGCCCCGATGTGCCGCGCCGCTGGCGCGGCCATGCCGCTCGGTACGCACGAGGAGCGCATGATGTCCGATTGTCCGCACGACCCGTATGCGCAGCACTACATTCACTGCCTGCCGTTCGGCGCACAGCCCTGTGGCGCGCTCTGCGCGACGCCGCGCACGCATTTTCGCGTGTGGGCACCGGGCAGCACGCAGGTCCAGCTCGAACTCGATACCGGTTTCGGCCCGTTGCTCGTTCCGATGACGGCCGCCGGCACGCACTGGTTCGAAGTCTTTGCCGATTGCGGCGCGGGTGCGCTTTACCGCTATCGCCTCGACGATACGGTATCGATTCCCGATCCCGCATCGCGCTCGCAACCCGAGGGGCTCAACGGCCCGAGCGAGGTCGTCGATCCGCGCGCGTTCACGTGGCGCAACACGTTCTGGCGCGGGCGCGCATGGGAAGACATCTCGCTCTATGCGATTCGCCCGCACGCGGTGGGCGGCTTCGGCGGCGTGCGCCGGCGCTTGCCGCAACTCGCGCGCCTGGGTGTGACCGCGCTGGAGCTGCTCGCGTCGCCGCACGACAGCCTGCCGTTCGCGCCGCTCGCGGCCGAAGGCGGCCCCGACGCGCTGAAGGCGCTGATCGACGATGCGCACGGCTACGGTCTCGCGGTGCTGCTGGAACTCGACTACGCGCGCTTCGGCAGCGGCACCGATGCGCTGCGCCACTACGCGGCGCCGTTCTTCCATACGCGCGACGATCCGCTGCAGGCGTCGCCGCTCGCGCTCGATCATCCGGAAGTCTGCGATTTCTTCTGCGACAACGCGCTGTACTGGATCGACGAGTACCGTTGCGACGGTCTGCGCCTGCGCGAAGCCGACCGGATCGGCGTGTCATGGCTGCGCGAGATCGCGGACCGCGTGCGCGCGGCGGTGCCGGCCGACCGGCTCATCCATCTCGTACTCGGCAGCGAGCGGCATCCCGCGCATCTTGCCGATACCCATTTCGATGCGCAGTGGAACGGGTGCGGCGAACGCGCGCTGCACCGGCTGACGGGCCGCGACACGTCGGCTCATGAAGGCATTTCCGCGCATCAGTCGATCCACACGCTCGCCCGCGCGCTGACCGCGGCCGGGGCCGCATTCCAGCCGGCCGGGTCGGGCGAGGGCATGGCTGCTGACAGCGGGCTGTCGTTGACGTCGCTGGTGCTGTCCGACGGCGCGTGGCGCGACAGCGGGCAGGGCGACCACGGGCAGGAGGCCGGTCTGGCCGCGCTTGCGCTGTCGCTGCTCACGCCGCAGATCCCGTTGATCTTCGACGAAACCGCGCGCGACGCCGATCGCGCGCATTTCGTGCAGTCGGCGCTGGCGGTGCGCGCGAAGCTGATTGCACCGAGGTTGTCCGATTGCCGGCCGCAGGATGCGCGTGCGCTGAAGTCGGACGGCGACGGCGATGCCGACGCGCTGCTTGCGTCATGGCGGCTCGCCGACGACGAAACGTTGACGATCGCGTTGAACCTGTCGCCCGAGACGGTGCCGTTCGATGCGCCGAGAGGGCGGGTCGTGTTCGAGACGCCGGCGCGTGCGCGCGACCGGGTCGATGAAGGGGAGTTGCCGCCGTACTCGCTCGTCGCGTGGCTGACGGGTGACGTCAACCGGTATGCGCTCACGCACGATGCGCGTCGCATCGACGACGGCGCGTGGCGCGGAAGGCGCCCGAACCTGAACGCATGACGACGTGAGGCGGTAATGTCTGAACGGCCGGGCGCATCTGCGCCCGGTTGCGTTGCAGGAAATCCCCGGACTACCAGAACCCGCGAATGCCCGCGATGCCGTGCGCGCCGTGGCGGCGTGCATCGTCGAGGTGGGAGCGTTTCATGCCGCCGAGCGCGAAGACGGGCATCGCGGCCTCGGCGGCCAGCGCGCCGAACTGCGTCCAGCCGAGCGTCGGCGCACCGGGATGGCTGAGCGTCGGCAACACGGGCGACAGCGTGACGAAATCCGCGCCGGCGCGCGCGGCCAGCAGCAGGTCGTCACGCGTGTGGCAGGCCGCGGACACCCATCTTCCGGCCGGCAACGGCCGCTGCGTGGCGGCGCGCAACGCGGGGCCGTCGAGATGCCAGCCGGCGCCGTCGAGGCGCATCACGCCGGCCGCATCGATCGGGCCGTTCAGCATCAGGTGTGCGCCGGCCGCGTCGCAGCGTGCGAGCGCCGCGGCGGCGAGCCGCGCAAACGCGGCTGCGTCGAGCGATTTCACGCGCAGTTGCACGAGCGTCTCGCCGCGCGCGAGCACGGCCGACAGCCGGTCGAGAAACGCCGCGCAATCGGCGGCCGACGCGGACGCCGGCTCGGGCGTGATCACGCAGCAGCGCGGCAGCGTCGCGTTCATCGCGTGCGCCGGCGGCAGCCACGCGCGGCCGTCATTCGTCGGCCTCTTTCGCTATCTTCGGGTAGACGCGCACGAGCACGATGCGCGGCCCGTTCATCTTCTTCACGACGACGTCGAAGCGGTCGAACGACACGCGCTGCCCTTCGGTCGGCAGGTCGCTGAGCGCCTGGATCACGAGGCCGCCGACCGATTCCGCGCGGCCTTCGTCGATGTCGATGCCGAGCGCCTGTTCGAGCGACACGACGGGCAGGCTGCCCTTGCCCATCAGCGTGCCGTCGTCGAGGCGGCTCCAGTCGGCGTCGCCCTGGCGGAACTCGTCGTGGATCTGGCCGACCAGCGCGCCGAGCAGGTTGTCGAGCGTCAGGAAGCCGATCGGCTTCTCGCCCTTGTTGCCGACCAGCGCGAAGTGCGGTGCGCCCTTGCGGAAACGGCGGAACAGGTCGAGGGCCGGCGTGTCGGGCTTCACGTACTGCACGGGGCGCACGTAGTCGGACAGGTCTTCGAGCGCGGCGCCCGCGTGACGCGCGAGCAGCAGGTCCTTCAGGTGGATCAGCCCGCTCACCTGTTCACGCGACGCATCCTCGAACAGCGGATAGCGGCTGAAGCGGTGCCGCGCGACGATCTCCATGTTGTCGGGCAGCGGCAGGTCGCGGCGCAGGCCGATCATTTCATGGGCCGGCCGCATCAGGTCCGATACGGTCATCGACGAAAAATCGAGCGAATGCGCGAGCGTGTTCCACTCGTCGTCGCTGTACGTGCCGCGCGCCGGCTGCGCGGTGTTGCCGGCCGTGCTGCGCCGGCTGCGCAGGATCAGCTTCAATTCGTCGGTCGAGTAGTGCGCGTCGCCGCCATGGTCGGCCGACAGCCCGGCGAGCCGCAGCACCGCGTTGGCGCTGTTGTTGAGCACCCAGATTGCCGGGTACATCGCCCAGTAGAACGCATAGAGCGGCAGCGCGACCCACAGGCCGACCTTCTCCGACTGGCGGATCGCCATCGACTTCGGCGCCAGTTCGCCGACGACGATGTGCAGGAACGAGATCAGCGAGAACGCGAACACCAGCGAGATCAGGTGCACGACGCGCTCCGACTGCACGCCGATCAGGTCGAGCAGCGGGGTGAGCAGTTGCGCGAACGCCGGTTCGCCGACCCAGCCGAGGCCGAGCGACGCGAGCGTGATGCCGAGCTGGCACGCGGAAAGATACGCGTCGAGCCGGCCGTGCACGATGCCGAGGATGCGGCCGCGCAGGCCGTGCTTGCGGGCCAGTGTCTTGACGCGCGTGGCGCGCAGTTTGACCAGGCCGAATTCGGCCGCGACGAAGAACCCGTTCAGGGCCACCAGGAACAACGCGCCGATGAGCGCGAAGATCTGTAACAAAGAATCACTCCGGTTATGACAGGCTCGTCAGTATAGAGCCAGAAAGGAATTCGTAATGTATCGGGCGGTCGCTGGCTTACACCGGCGCCTCGCCGGGGACGGAGAACGTGACGGTGGCGGTTGCGCCATCGGCGAACGCGTCGTGCGAGAACGTGCCGCCGTGTGCGAGCGCGACGCGTTGGCAGAGCGCAAGCGCCCACGCGACGCGCTTCGCGTCGCGCTCGCGCAGCAGCTCGCGTCGTGCGAACGATTCGAACGCGTGCGGCTGCGCGGGATCGGCGAGCGTGTCGGCGT
Organism: Burkholderia sp. 22088; assembly: GCF_052045915.1. Lineage (NCBI taxonomy): Bacteria > Pseudomonadati > Pseudomonadota > Betaproteobacteria > Burkholderiales > Burkholderiaceae > Burkholderia > Burkholderia sp. 22088. The sequence continues at coordinate 230,342 of NZ_JBQEPY010000003.1, read as the reverse complement.
TGACGGTGCATGTGGCGCGCGCGGTGAACTGCACGCCGTCGCGCGCGCACGCGAACGTCACGCGGCCGCCGGCGGCGCTGGCTTCGACCGCGACCGTCAGCATCGTCCAGAGCGCCTGTGCGATGCGTTCGCGGTCGGCGGTCAGCGACGGTTCGCCGTCCGGCAGCGTCGCGTCGAGCGTGACCTGTCGTGCGTCGGCGAGCGCGAAACGGACGAGTGCGAGCGTGTCGTCGAGCAGCGCGCGCAGCGCGAACGGCTGCGGCGCGAGTGCGAGCGTGCGTGTTTCCGCGCGCGGCGCATCGAGCACGTCGTCGATCAGCGCGACCTGCTGGTCGATCCCGGTGCGGATGCCCGCGAGCGCGCGCTGCAGGTTCGGATCGGCGTTGGCGAGCTGGCGCTCGAGCACGTATGCCCAGCTATGCATGGCATTCAGCGGGCTGCGCAGGTCGTGCGACGCGGTGGAGAGCGCCTGGTCGCGCAGGAACAGCGCCGCCTGGGTGGCGTAGTGCGCTGCGCGTTCGCGCAGCAGGTCGGCGGCGGGATCGACGGAAGTGGACGTCACGGAGCGGGCCTGTCGGAAGCGGTTGGCGTGGTTATCACGCGAACCGCCATTATAGGGACGGTGCGTGTCACGCCGGCAGTGCGTCCTCGTCCTTTTTCCGGGCGTCGCCGGTCGGCAGCAACTGGCACGCGAGCAGGCCGGCCAGCATCAGCGCGCAGCCGACGAGCGCGCGCAGCGTCAGCGTTTCGCCGAGCGCGGCCCAGCCGGCGAGCGCCGCGAACACGCCTTCCATGCTGAAGATCACGGCTGCATGCGCGGGCGCGGCGTCGCGTTGCGCGACGACCTGCAGCGTATAGCCGACGCCCACCGACAACAGGCCGCCGTACAGCAGCGTCGGCAGTGCGCCGCGCAGCACGGCGCCGCTGACCGGCTCGACGGCGAGACCGACCGCGAGACACGCCACGCCGCACACGAGGAATTGCAGGAACGCGAGCACGAGCGGATCGTGGCGCCGGGCGAAATGGCCGACGGCCATCACGTGCGCGGCGATGATCACGGCGCCGGCGAGCTGGAACCAGTCGCCGTACAGCACCGAGAAGTGCTCGTCGATACTGAGGAAATACAGGCCGATCGCCGCGAGCAGCGCGCCGAACCACGTGCCCGCGCCGATCCGGTGACGGGCGAACACGCCCATCAGCGGCACGATCACGACGTACAGCGAGCTGATGAACCCCGCGTTGGCGATGCGCGTGTACTGCAGGCCGATCTGCTGCAGCGATATCGATACCGCCAGCAGCCCGCCGAGCGCGAGGCCCGGCAGCAGCAGCGCCGGCGCACGGCGGATCGCCGCGAACTGCGCGCGCGACGCCGTGTTCAGCGTCAGCAGCGGCACCAGCACCAGCGCGCCGAGCAGGAAGCGCAGCCCCGTGAACAGGAACGGCCCGATCACGTCGAGGCTCAGGCGTTGCGCGACGAAAGCCGAACCCCAGATCGCGGCGGCGGCGAGCATCAGCAGGTTGGCACGGAGGTGCTTGCGGGCTTCGGGCTTCATTGGAATTCTTCTGAAGATTGCTGGCGGCGAAACCCGTCAGTTTACGCCGAGATTGCAAGGCTGTCGGCAAACCTGCGCAGCGCGGCGGCCGCGCGTGGGTCGCGCACGCGCGAGTAGAGCACGACCTGCGACAGCGGCAGCGGCGGCAGCCCGAATTTCGCACCGACGTCGACCAGCGTGCGCGGCGCGACACGCCGCGCGAGCGGGCAGACGGCAAGCCCCGCGGCAGCGGCGGCCGTGACCGCCGCGACACCCCCTCCCGTAAAGCGTTCTCGCCACGGCTGCCCCGCGTGATCGAGGGCGCGCAGCGCGGCCGCACGCACGCCGCACGGGCCGGCCAGCACCGCGAGCGGCAGCGGCTCGCCTGCACGCGGTGCCCAGTCCGGCGCGGCGAGCCAGGCCAGCGGCTCGGAAAACAGCAACGTGCCGTCTTCGCGCGGCGGGTCCTCGCCCGGCTCGTGCCGCACGATCACCGCATCGAACCGGCGTTCGTCGTATTGCGCGAGCAGGTTCGTCGACGTTCCGAGATGCATTTCGAGCGACAGCCCCGGGTCCTGCCGATGCAGGCTCGTGAGCACGGCCGGCAGGTCGGGCACGGCGACATGCTCGCTGACGCCGAGCGCGAGCCGGTGCGTGCCGGCCGAGATCGCGCCGAGCGCGTGGTCGTGCGCGTCGAGCAGCGCACGGGCGGCCGGCAGGAAATTCTCGCCGTCGGCGGCCAGCTTGACCACGCGCGGCGTGCGCGCGAGCAGCGGCTTGCCGAGGTGCGCTTCCAGCCGTTTCAGCTTCAGGCTCACGGCCGACTGCGTGGTGCCGAGCGCATCGGCGGCGCGCGTGAAGCTGGCGAGATCGGCGACCAGCACGAACGCGCGTACGGCATCGAGGTCGAGGACTTTCATTTTCGATGTAAATGGATGAAATATTCATCAATGACTGTTCATTATAGTTCGGCACGCCTAACCTGACGCTGTGTTTCCGTTCGTCAACGTCAACTTCACCGACAGGAGCAGGATCATGCCATTCACCCGTATCGCAGTCCGCGAAGGCAAACCGGCCGCGTACCGCGCGGCGCTCGTCGACGGCGTGCATCGCGCGCTGATGCACACGTTCAACGTGCCCGAGGACGACATCTTCATGGTCGTCACCGAGCATGCGGCCGAGAACTTCGTGTACGGCCGCCACTACCTCGACATCGAACGCAGCGACGATCTCGTGATGATCCAGATCACCGCGAACAACACGCGCACGCTCGAGCAGAAGCGCGCGCTGTACCGGGCGATCGCGGACAACCTCGCGCAGCAGCCCGGCGTGCGGCAGCAGGACGTCTTCATCAGTCTCGTCGAGGTGCTGAAGGAGAACTGGTCGTTCGGCAACGGCCTCGCGCAGTACGCCGTTTGACCTGTGACAGGGCGACAGGGCCAGATCGTTGCCTGCCCGTTTTTGCGGCGTGTACTATGGAAGCAGCTTCACGGACGACGCCGGCGCGATCGGAAGACCCGCCGGCGCTTCTTCATGTGCAGGAGCCTCCATGTCGCGTGTGCTGGAAATCGTGTTGTCGCTGTCGCTGGAAGGGTGGCCGGCCAAGGCTGCGGGTCGCGCCCGCGGCACGCAGCGTGATTTCGGTGCCGAACTCGTGCGCGCGTGGCGGATCTGCCCGCAGGTCCGGATGCGCCGCGGCCATGAGCGCGTGACGATCGAGCCGTGCCAGATCGAGGAGGCCGAGCCGAGCCCCGGCGCAAGCTGGTGGACGTGGGTCGAGTCGAATGCGCATGGAAGGCGGGTCGTCGCGTCGCGCACGAAGGTGTTTGCGCCGGGGGTCACGACGCGCGAACTATTCGACGCGGAGCATGCGGGCATCGTCGTCGCGATGCCGTTGCCTGTACCCGAGGCGGCAGGCGAAGTCGACGGCGTCGCGCCGGATACGACCGGGCGCGCAGAGGCCGGCATGCAGCCGGAATCGTCGGCGCTGCGCCTCGTCAGCGAGCGGCGGCGCGGGCGGTGGGCCGACGACAGCGGCGTCGTGGTCGAGATGACGCTCGACGACGTCACGTTGCATCGCGGCGGCGAGCCGCCGCGCCGCTATGTCGAACTGCGTCTTGCCGCGCCGGACTGGGAAACCCGGGCCGCGCGCACGGCCGCGCTGCACGCGTTGTTTGCCGCGGCGCGCGAACTGAGCGGCGCGTGGCCCGCATTCGTCCAGCTGACGAGCGTGATCGATCGCGCATGTGCGGACGAGCCGGCCGCCAGCGGGCCCGTCAAGGCGCAGCCCGTCGACCTGACCGGCGTGCGCACGCAGCGCGCTGCGCTGTTCGCGTTGTCCGGCGACATCACCGCGCAATGGCTCGGCAACGAGGGCGGCGTGCTCGAGTACGACGATCCCGAATTCGTGCACCAGATGCGGGTCGCGCTGCGCCGCCTGCGTACGCTGATGCGCTTCTTCCCGCGCTTTGCCGACCGCCAGTGGCGGGACACGCTCGGCGTGGACATGCACTGGCTTGCCGCGCTGCTCGGCACGGTGCGCGACTGGGACGTGTTCGCGACCGAGAGCCTGCCCGCGCTGATCGCAGCCGACGGCGGCGACGGCGAATGGAACGGCACGCTCGACGCCGCGCGCGCGCAGTGTGTCGCGGCACGGGGCGAGCTGCGGCAGGCGCTGCATTCGGCCCGCTACGCGCGGCTGACGCTCGGCTGGCTCGAATGGCTGGGCTCGCTTGCGCTGCCGCACGCCGAAGACGGCGACGCACCCTCGCTGCGGCGCCACGCGACGAAGCGCGTGCGGCGGCTGTTCGGCCATCTGTACGCGTCGCCATCGCTCACGTCGCTCGACACGGCTGCGCGCCACCAGGTGCGGATCGATGCGAAGCGGCTGCGCTATGCGCTCGAGTTCTTCGCGTCGCTGGCGTCGCGCCGCACGCGCACCGAGACGGTCAAGACGCTCGCGCGCGTGCAGAGCGTGCTCGGCGAAGCCAACGACACGATAGTCGCGCTGCATCATCTCGAGAAACTGGCGGCGCCGCCGTATCAGCTCGGTTTCGTGCGCGGCTACGGCGCGGCGCTCGAGCAGCGCGCGGCGCGCGACGCCGAGACGCTGCTTGCCAGCCTGCGGCCGCCGAAGCTCGACGGCAAGCCGGGTTGAGCGGCACGCGCCGACTATAATGGCCGCCTGATTCCGGCCCGATTCCGGCTCCGGTCCAATTCCCGCACGTATCCCGATGACCGACGCACCGCATTCTTCCCCGTCCGCCGAACCGCTCGAACTGGGCGGCGAGCTGTGGCTGCGCGCCGGCGAGCAGACGCTCGGCGGCGCCACGCGCATCGCGCTGCTCGCGGCGATCGGCGACACCGGGTCGATCACGCGCGCGGCGAAGGCCGTCGGCCTCAGCTACAAGGCTGCGTGGGATGCCGTCGATACGATGAACAATCTCGCGGGCGAACCGCTCGTCGCGCGTTCGACGGGCGGCAAGGGCGGCGGCGGCACGACGCTGACGCCGCGCGCGACGTCGCTGATCGCCGCGTTCCGCACGATCGAGCGCGAGCATCGCCGGTTCATCGAGGCCGCGAGCGCGGCCGTGGCCGGGTTCGACGTCGACTGGGCGCTGCTCGGCAGGATCGGGATGAAGACCAGCGCGCGCAACCAGTTGTTCGGCAAGGTCGCGGCGATCGTGCGCGGCACCGTCAACGACGAGGTCACGCTCACGCTGCCCGGCGGACAGCCGGTCGTTGCCGTGCTGACGCACGAGAGCGCCGATGCGCTCGGCCTGCAGGTTGGCGCGGATGCCTGCGCGCTCGTGAAGGCGTCCTGGGTCGTGCTCGCGGCCGACGATGGCGAGCACGCGTTGAAGGTGTCCGCGCGGAACCAGCTGCGCGGCCACGTGGAAACCGTCGCAGCGGGCGCGGTGAACAGCGAGGTGACACTGGCGCTCGACGGCGGCGGGACGCTGACGGCCGTCGTGACCAACGACAGCGTCGATGCGCTGCAGCTCGGTGCCGGCCGGCGCGCGATCGCGCTGTTCAAGGCGTCGAGCGTGATTCTTGCGGTGACGGGCTGAGCGGCGGCGTACCGGCGCGCTTCGGCTGCCGTGTGACGGACGGAGCGAAGCCGGCGTCGCCGCTGTATCCGTACGGCGCCGGCTTCGTTTCCGCTTTCCGCTTGTGCCGCTGCTGGCGGCTTCTCTCAGGCTCCAACGTGCTTGCCACGACGACCATGGCCACGGCCTCGCGTGCTCAAGCGACGCGCGTCGGCCACTCGGCGTGCGGCGTCGCCGCCTGCACGCGTCCTTCGCTCAACTGCACGACCTGGTCGCCGAACGCGGCGACGTCGTCGGGATCGTGCGAGATCAGCACCATCGGGATGTCGAGCCGCGCCTGCAGCTCGGCGAGCTCGTGACGCATGCGCTGGCGCATCGCGCCGTCCAGTGCGGCGAACGGTTCGTCGAGCAGCAGGATTCGCGGCTGCGCGACCAGTGCGCGCGCGAGGGCGACGCGCTGTTTCTGTCCGCCGGACAGCTGAGACGGATACTGCCCTGCGAGCGCCTCGAGATCGAACGCTTGGAGCCAGTACGCGACTTCCGGCGGCACTGCTTTTGCGCGCGGGTTGCGCAGCCCCGGCGTGAGCCCGAACGCGATGTTCTGGCGCACGTTCAGATGCGGAAACAGCGCGTAGTCCTGGAACAGGTATGCGACGCGGCGTTCGCGGGTCGGCACGTCGATGCGGCGCGCGGCGTCGAACAGCGGTTCGCCGTTCAGCACGATCGTGCCTTCGTCGGGCGACAACAGGCCGGCGATCGCCTGCAGCGTCATGCTCTTGCCCGCGCCGGACGGCCCGAACAGCACGACGCGCTGCATCGTCGCGGTGAACGACATGTCGAGCGTGAAGCGGCGCTCGGCATTCGCGTAGGTCTTGCGGATGTCGACGACGAGGCTCATGCGGGCCTCCGCGGAAGCCGGCCGGCCACGCAAGACGATGGGCGAGGCAGGCGCGTCATGTCAGCTGGCTCCGCCGGGCACGCGACGGCACGAGCCAGCCGGTCGCGAGCAGTACGAGCACGCAGGTGATCGACGTCACCAGCACGAGGAAGTTGGCCGTGCTGTCGTCGCCGGCCTGCACGGCCGCGTAGATCGCGACCGACAGCGTCTGCGTGCGGCCGGGCAGGTTGCCCGCGATCATCAGCGTCGCGCCGAACTCGCCGAGCGCGCGTGCGAACGCGAGCAGCGCGCCCGCGAGAATGCCGCGCGTGGCGAGCGGCAGCGTCACGCGGAAGAACACCGCCGCTTCGCCGAGCCCGAGCGTGCGCGCGGCGCGTTCGAGATGCGGATCGACGCCTTCGAACGCCGCCCGCGCCGATTTCAGGATCAACGGAAACGCGACGACCATCGACGCGATCACCGCGCCTTGCCACGTGAAGACGAGCTCGATGCCGAGCCTGTCGAGCCATGCGCCGAACACGCCGCGCCGGCCGAGCAGCACGAGCAGGTAATACCCGAGCACCGTCGGCGGCAGCACGAGCGGCAGCGTCAGCACGGAATCGACGACGTCGCGCAGCGGCGAGCGCCAGCGCGCGAGCATGAACGCGGCTGCGACGCCGAGCACGATGTCGAGCGCGGTCGCCCAGCCGGCAACCTTCAGTGACAGCAGCAGCGGGACCCAGGCGTCTTGCATCGCGTTACGCTCACTTGCTCGCGGGCTTGAAGCCGAACGTCGACAGCACGGCCTGACCTTGCGGCGACGCGACGAAGTCGATGAACGACTGCGCCTGCGTGGCGTGGCGGCTGTCCTTGACCACGGCGATCGGGTAGGTGATGGCGGTCTTGGTCGGCACCGTCAGTGCGACCTTCACGCGGCCCGGCATGATTGCCGCGTCGGTGCCGAACACGAAGCCTGCGTCGACTTCGCCGCGTGCGACGTAATCGAGGCTCTGGCGCACGTTGGCGGCCAGCACGCCCTTCGCGCTGACGGCGTCCCACACACCGGCCGCGCGCAGCGCGCCTTCGGTGTAGCGGCCGACCGGCACCGACGCCGGGTCGCCGTACGCGATGCGCTTCACGCCGGGGGTGGTCAGGTCGTTCAGCGACGTCGGCGCGGCCGCGTGGCTGTCCGCCGGCACGATCAGCACGAGCGAGTTCGCCGCGAAATCGCGACGCGTGCCGGGCACGATCACCTTTTCGTTGGCCGCACGATCCATCGCCTTCTGGTCGGCCGACGCGAACACGTCGGCCGGCGCGCCCTTGGCGATCTGCTGCATCAGCACGTCCGACGCGCCGAAGTTGAACAGCACCTTGGTATCCGGATGCTGCTTCTCGTACGCATCGCCGACGGCCTTGAACGCGTTCGTCAGGCTGGCGGCGGCCGACACGACGAGTTCATCGGCGGCGGAAGCGGGCGCGCTGAACGCGACTCCGGCGGCAAGCGTGGCGATCGGCAGCAGGCGAAGCAGGGTGCGACGAAGCGGACGGACGGTTGAGCGCATGGCGAGTTCGTTCAAATGGGTGGAAACCGTAATCGTAATATAGGGCGGGTTATAACGCTCGACATACCGCACATGCGACGGCGCGCATGTAATGGTCAGACGTGAAAAGGAGGGCCGGCCGGGTGGCCGGTCACGTACGGAGCGTCTGCGACGACGACTGGGTGCGCTGCAGCGACGACGGCTGCGATGCGGGGCGGTAGTTCGGGTTGGCCTTCCAGCGCGCGCGGACGAACGGGCGCTCGTGGCCCGACAACTGCAGCGCCACCTTGGTGACCCAGCGATGCGACGGCACCGTGATGCCGTGCAGCGCCACGGTGACGAGCGCGAGGCTCGCGACGACCGCGGGCACCGACCAGCGGTGCGGCACCGCGCGCCACGAACCCGCGATGAACGCGAGCGCGGCGATCGCGCCGACGATACAGCCGGTGATCGATTCGGACGGCGAATGCGCGTCGAGCGCGACGCGCGACACGCCGACCGCGACGCCGGCGGCGAGCCCGAGCGCGATGCCGGCGAGCCGCATCGGCGTGCGTGTGCGGATCAGCGCCAGGAAAATCGCGACCGGATAAACCGACGTCGACAGCATCGCATGGCCGCTGAACCCGGTGAAATCCCACTTGCGGATGCCGATGCCCCAGCCGAGGAACGCGATCTTCGTCAGCGCGACCACGCCGATCGCGGCCGCGAGCACGCCGAGCCATGCGGCCGCGCGCTGCCACGAGTAGCCGAGCGCGAGCCAGACGGCGATCGTGATCGCGAGCGGCAAGGTCAGGCCGGCGCCGCCGAACGCGGTGATCATGATCCACAGGTGAGACGACAGGTCGAACATCGGGAAGGGGACGAACGAAGGCGGGGAAGATGCTTAAATCAACGCGCGAGCCGGAAAGAACGACTACAACGGATACAAGCGGCGAAGCCCCAGTATAGCGCCGCGTGCGCCCGAGCCCCGTTTTTTGCGCGGCCGGGAAATATCCGCGTGCAGGAAAAATCCCGGAAACAATGTTATGGTGCATTGCACAAAGTCGAACGCTGCATCCGCTGTGGTGCCCCTATTTTTCCTGACTGCGAGCCCGATCGATGACCAAAAGTCTGACCAAGGTGTGGCTGGGCGGCATGAAACGCATGCTGTCTCCGGCCGCCAAACGCGCGGCGCGCGATGCGCAGCGCATCACACGCGACGCACTCGAGGCAGCGGCGTCTCCCGCCGTATCCGATCTGTCCCCGCCGCGCGAATCGCGCGTGCGCCCGCGCGCGGCCGCATGGGCGGCAGGCGAATGGACGCGTGGCGAACATCCGATGGCACCCGCGCTCGGGCGCCTCGTCCAGCATCTCGCTTACGGGCTCTACGTGCCGCCCGGCCGCCGGCGCGGCGCGATGCCGCTCGTCGTGATGCTGCACGGCTGCCAGCAGTCCGTCGACGAATTCGCGCAAGGCACGCGGATGAACCTGCTGGCCGACAAGCATGGTTTCGCGGTGCTGTATCCGGAGCAGTCGCTGCGCGCGCATGCACATGGCTGCTGGCACTGGTATGAAGATACCGACCGCGCGGGCCGCGGCGAGGCGAACGCGGTGGCGTCGCTCGTCGACGCGCTCGTCGACGAACACGGTTTCGACGCATCGCGTGTCTATGTCGCGGGACTGTCGGCCGGCGCGGGCCTTGCGTCGCTTCTTGCACTGCATCATCCCGACCGCTTCGCGGCGGTGGCGCTGCACTCGGGCCCCGCGCTCGGCGAGGCGAATTCCGGCATTACCGCGATGGATGTGATGCGGCGCGGCGTGCGGCAAAACCCGGCTGCAGCCGTCGATGCGCTGGTCGATGCCGCCGCGTATCCGGGCATGCCCGCGCTGATCGTCCAGGGCGACGGCGACCACGTGGTCGCCCCGAAGAATGCCGACCAGCTGACGGTTCAATTCATGCGCTTGAACGGGCTTGCCGACAGCCGCGGCGCACTGCGCGGCGGCGAGCGGGTCGAGACGCGCGACGCGGGCGCGCAGATCACCGATGTCTGCCGCGACGGCCAGCCTGTCGTGCGGCTCTGTCATGTGAAAGGGCTCGATCATGCGTGGGCCGGCGGCGATGAAGCCGTGCCGTTTCATGCGGCGGTCGGCCCCGATGCGAGCGCGATGATCTGGGCCTTTTTCGAGGCACAGCGGCGCACTGTGGCGACCGAACGACGCATCGTCTGATCGACGCTGGCCAAGAACTAGGGTTTTCCCTATAATCCGGGAAAACCCTAGTCAAAGAACCCTTGGATTGCGAGATCGACCATGTACCTGCTGAGCCACCTCTTCCTGATGCTGACCAAGAACGCTGAAACGGCCCGTAAAGAGCGCGCCGAGGCGTACCTGTCCGAAGCCACCGATATCTACGATCTCGAATTCCGCATGCGCAAGATCGATCGCGAATCGGCGATGAACCGCCCGTATTCGTTCGGCGCGCGCTAAGCAGCGCAGGGCGGGCCGGCCGGTCCGCCATTCCGGCGAGTCACGCAGCAGAAAAGGGCGCGTGCGGCTACATGCCGCACGCGCCCTTTTTGCATGCGTGGCGGTGCGTCGCGTCAGATGACCGTCAGGCGCACCGATACGTTGTTGCGCGTCGCGTTCGAATACGGGCACACGTGGTGCGCCTTTTCGACCAGCGCTTGCGCGTCGGCCTTGTCGAGCCCCGGTAGCGACACGCGCAGCTCGATGTCGAGCCCGAAGCCGCCTGCGTCGTTCGGCCCGATGCCCACTTCCGCCGTGACCTGCGTGTCCGCCGGCAGCGCCTTCTTGTCCTGGCCGGCGACGAATTTCATCGCGCTCAGGAAACAGGCCGAGTAACCTGCGGCAAACAGCTGCTCCGGATTCGTGCCTTCCGCGCCCGTGCCGCCGAGTTCGCGCGGCGCGGCCAGCTTCACTTCCAGCTTGTTGTCGGCGGATACCGCGCGGCCGTCGCGGCCGCCCGTGCTCGTGGCACTGGTCTTGTACAGAATGTTCATCGTGCAGCTCCTGTCGGGAAAAGGGAGGAAAAGCGGCCCGGTCGAACGGGGTGTCGCCGGCCACGAGAAAAATATAGAACACAAATGATTAGTGTGCAAATGAAATTTTGAAGAAAAGGCCCGACGGTGCCGGGCCGGTTCGTCGATGCTTTTCCCGTCAGCGTTCGTTGGCGGCCGACAGCGCGTCGCGCAACTGGTGGAGATCGGCGCGCAGCCTGACCAGGAACTCGGGGGACTGCTGCATCGCGCAGAACAGATCGGCGGGTACCGAGCGCGCGCGCTCCTTCAGTGCACGGCCTTCCTGTGTCACGCGCACGTTCACGACGCGTTCATCGGCTGCGCTGCGCACGCGCTCGACGTAACCGAGCGCTTCCAGCCGCTTCAGCAGTGGCGTGACCGTGGCCGGGTCGAGGTCTAGCCGCGCGGCGATGTCCTTCACGGCGATGTCGTCGCGCTCCCACAGAACGAGCATCGCGAGATATTGGGGATAGGTCAGCGACAGCTTGTCGAGCAGCGGCTTGTACGCCTTCGTCATCGCGTGCGAAGTCGAGTAGAGGGCGAAGCAGAGTTGCTCGTCGAGCGTCTGGGGCAGCGGGGGCGGGCGGTCCATCATTCGGGCGGCGCGTCGAACGCGCGAACAATTTGTACGCAAATCATTTTGCGCGCAAAAGATCGGGATGAACAGGGGGCGGCCGGCGCGGGGCGGTGGCCGGCGGAGGCGGGGGAACGGAGGAGGCGCCGGGCGGTAACCCGGCGCGAGCGCGGCGGGCCGGCGACACGCGCCGGCCGGGGAGATTTCAGCGACCCGACGTGGTGGTCGTCGCGCCCGGCTCCTGGATGCCGAAGCAGCCGCGATAGGTCGCGTAGAACGAGCAGTACAGCATCGTGACGATGACGATCGTCACCGGCATCATGATCGTCAGCGCATAGGCGCCGGCGCCGAGCGCCTGCAGCAGCAGCGACAGGGCGAGCGACGTGCCGAGCGCGACGCCGAACCACAGCGCGCCGTACACGACGAACGCGCCGCGATTGCGCCAGCAGCTGACGACGCTGAAGAACAGCGCCTTGGCGGGCGGCACGTCATGCCACGCGACCAGCACCGGCGCGAACCAGAACAGCATCGCGACCGGCAGGTAGAGCAGCGTCGCGAACATCAGCGCGCCGAACGTGCCTTGCGCGGCGAGCGTTTCCGGCGTCGCGCTCGCTTCGTCGGCCGCGCCCATCATCACGTGGAACAGCGCGCCGCCGTCCACGAACGACGAGGCAGCGAACACGAGCACCATCGACGCGACGTAGATCACGCCGAGCACGAGCAGCCGCTGGGTCGCGACGGTGCCGTACGAGCGGAAGCCGTCGATGAGGATCGTCGGCATCACGGGCTTCCCGGCCACCGTGTCGCGGCATGCGGCCATGAAGCCGACCGCGATGCCGGGAATGAACACCAGCGGCAGCGCGGAGCCGATCACGGGCACCTGCGACACCAGCGTGATCGCCAGCAGGTATGTGAAGAACAGCGTGATGAACGCGAGCGGGTTCCGGCGGAACAGCCAGATGCCTTGGCGGAACCAGACATAGCCCGTTTTCGCGGGCACTTCGATCAGTTGCATGCGGTTTGGATCTCGGGAAGCGCGGGCGTATGCGCGATACGCTCGCGCAGGATGCGTTCGAAATGGCCGGGGTCGTGCGGCTTGAGCATCTCGGCCGCGCGCGGCAGGTAGAAGTCGTACAGGCGCGATACCCAGAAGCGGTACGCACCCGCGCGCAGCATGTCGCTCCAGTGGCGGCGCTCCTCGGCCGTGAACGGCCGCACGGTCTGGTACGCGCGCAGCAGCGCATCGGCGCGCGCGACGTCGAGCACGCCGGTCGCGAGGTCGACGCACCAGTCGTTGACCGTGACCGCGACGTCGAACAGCCACTTGTCGCAGCCCGCGAAATAGAAGTCGAAGAAGCCGCCGAGCCGCACGTCATGGCCGGTGCCGGGCGCCGCGTGCGCGAACAGCACGTTGTCGCGGAACAGGTCGCAATGGCACGGTCCGGCCGGCAGCGCCGCGTAATCGTCCGACGCGAAGAAGCTGGCCTGATGCGCGAGTTCGCTTTCCAGCAGCGCGCGCTGCGCGTCGGTGATGAACGGGGAGATCGCCGGTGCGTTCTCCTGCCACCACGGCAGGCTGCGCAGGTTCGGCTGGTTGCGCGGATAGTCGCGGCCGGCGAGGTGCATGCGCGCGAGCATCTGCCCGACCTCGATACAGTGTTCGACCCCCGGCGCGAGTTCGGCGGAGCCGTCGAGCTTCGTGACGATCGCGGCCGGCTTGCCGTGCAGCTCGCCGAACAGCGCGCCGTCGTCACGCGGGATCGGATCCGGCACCGGTACGCCGTGGCCGGCCAGATGGCGCATCAGGTCGAGGTAGAACGGCAGTTGCTGCGCCGTCAGGTTTTCGAAGATCGTGAGGACGTATTCGCCGCGCGTCGTCGTCAGGAAGAAATTGCTGTTTTCGATACCGGACGGAATGCCGCGGAACGCAAGCACGTCGCCCAGTTCGTAGTGGCGCATCCATTGCGCGAGATCGGAGTCGGAAACAGCTGTGAAAACGGCCATGCGGGATGCGTCAGGTCAGGGTGTCGGCACGCGGGCGGCGTGCGTCGCGACAGCAGGTGAAGGGAAGCGGCGCGCGGCGTTCGGTGCGGCGCGCCACGGAATCAGTAGCGCAGGTTCAGCGACGGCAGGCGCGTGATCGGGATGCCCGCGTCGTGCGGCTTCGGCGACGTGTCGGGCGTCGAGCTCATCTGGTAGCGCGTGCCGAAGTTCGACTTCACGTCGATCTCGACCGGCTTGCCGCGATCGCGGTACTCGGTGACTTCGGTGCCGTTCTTGCTCTTTTCGTGGAAGCTCGGCGTGCGGCGGATGTCGGCGAAGTCGACTTTCGACGTGACTTCGGCGCCCGGCCGGTTGATCTTGCGGAGATCGGGCAGGCCGGCGGCCTCGTTGGCCTCGGCCCGTGCCTGCGCGTCGGCGTCAGGCGTGCCGCCGGCGGCGTAAGCGGCGCTGGCGGCGGCAAACGCGGCGGCAGCGACGACGAGAATGAGCGGCTTCATGATGAGTCTCCAGTGAACCCACCGATTTTAGCAAATACTGCGCACCATCCGGCCCTCGCGTGCGTGGGGGCAGCCACAAGGGCGACCGGGTTCCGTGGTAATGTCGTCGGATCAGACGAGGTGATGAAAATGAAGAACGATTTGAGCCGCCGGCACCGTGTGCTGACGCCCGAGAGCCCGTCGGTCGAGGCTTTCGACGATCCGGTCGCCGCCGTCGCGCGGCTGTCCGCCATTTACGACACGAACACGGGTTTCCTGCGTGACGCGTTCGCGCGCTATCGCCGCCACGAACCGATCACCGAGCACGTGCGAGCATGCTACCCGTTCGTGCGGATCCGCACCGATGTCAACACGCACGTCGATTCGCGCCGCTCGTACGGTTTCGTCGCGGGCCCCGGCGTGTTCGAGACGACGGTCACGCGCCCCGACCTCTTCGCGAACTACTATCGCGAGCAACTGCGCCTGCTGGCGAAGAACCACCATGTAAAGATCGAGATCGGCGTGTCGTCGCAGCCGATTCCGATCCATTTCGCGTTTCCCGAAGGCATCCATCTCGAGGGCGAGCTCGACCGCGACCGCCTGCTCGCGATGCGCGACATCTTCGATACGCCCGACCTGTCGTATCTCGACGATCGCATCGTCAACGGCACGTTCGAGCCGGCGCCGGGCGAGCCGCATCCGCTCGCGCTGTTCACGGCCGCGCGCGTCGACTTCTCGCTGCACCGGTTGCGCCACTACACGGCGACGTCGCCCACGCATTTCCAGAACTACGTGCTCTACACGAACTACCAGTTCTACATCGACGAGTTCGTGAAGCTGGGCCGCACGGTGATGACGGAGAGCGACGATCCCGAGGTGCGCGCATATCGCAGCCAGTACAGCTCGTTCGTCGAGCCGGGCGATGTCGTGACTTACAACGCGAACCTCGGCAGCGAGCCGGCCGAGGGCGCTGCGCCGCCGCGCCTGCCGCAGATGCCCGCGTATCACCTGAAGCGCGCGGACGGCAGCGGGATCACGATGGTCAACATCGGCGTCGGTCCGTCGAACGCGAAGACGATCACCGATCACATCGCGGTGCTGCGTCCGCACGCATGGGTGATGCTCGGTCACTGCGCGGGGCTGCGCAATACGCAGCGTCTCGGCGACTACGTGCTCGCACACGGCTACGTGCGCGAGGATCACGTGCTGGATGCCGACCTGCCGCTGTGGGTGCCGATTCCGGCGCTCGCCGAAGTGCAGCTCGCGCTCGAGCGCGGGGTGGCCGACGTCACGCGGCTCGATGGCGTCGAACTGAAGCGCGTGATGCGCACGGGCACCGTCGCGAGCGTCGACAACCGCAACTGGGAGCTGCGCGATCATCGCGAACCCGTGCAGCGCCTGTCGCAGAGCCGCGCGATCGCGCTCGACATGGAAAGCGCGACGATCGCCGCGAACGGCTTCCGCTTCCGCGTGCCGTACGGCACGCTGCTCTGCGTGTCGGACAAGCCGCTGCACGGCGAGCTCAAGTTGCCGGGCATGGCCGATACGTTCTATCGCGGGCAGGTCGACCAGCATCTGCAGATCGGCGTGAAGGCGATGGAGATCCTGCGCACGAACGGGCTCGACAAGCTGCATAGCCGGAAGCTGCGGAGCTTTGCGGAAGTGGCGTTCCAGTGATGTGAACGGCGGCCCCGGGTGCGGTGTGCGTCGCGATGTCAGGCGCAATCGCGACCCGGGGCATGACGGGCTTCAAGGCGGCAGGCGTGCACTTGTACCGCTCCGTCTGGCCGTGCGTAGCCACTCGCGGTGGCGCGCGTCGCGGCCTTAGTACTGGAACTCGATCATTTTCTGCAATTTGGAAGTTGTCCTATTGGTTGCCCCTGTCATCGAGAATATGCTCTCCTGCGCGGCGTTATTCGACGCCCGTACGAAGGAACGGCGAACAGTCGATCCGATCGATTCCTATCAAAATGAAAGAGGGCATACCTGATGAAAATCAATCTCTTGCTGGCTTCCCTGATGTTCACCACATCTCTGTCGGCAATGGCCGCAACCGCGGTGATCGGCCCGTCCAATCCTTGTGCACCCGTCGCAGTAATCGGTCCGTCCAACCCCTGCAAACCCGTCGCGGTGATTGGTCCCGGCCCTGTCAAAAAGTGTCCGTGCTATTGACCGAATAAGCGATTGAACAGGTGCGCTCGCCCTTGGGCGCATCTCGTCCGCGTATTGCTTTTTCGTGCCGTCCGGCACGCTGCTGTGCGTGTCGGACAAGCAGCTGCGCGCCGGGGTCAGCGCGCGGCTTTGGCGGCCGGTTCGTGCGATCCACTCCGAGCCGTTTCCAACATCGAATCTCGCACCGCATCGACGACCCGACCCGCATCCGCCTGTCGCTTGATCGCCAGCCGCCATTCCCCGAGCGCCCGCAGTTCGGCACCACCGAAATATTCCATGATGTCCGGCAGGCGGCGCACGACGCCGCGGCTACCCCAGCAGCCGTCGTCGATTTCCGTTGGAAAGACCCACACGCGCGTCGCGACGGCATCGACCGGCAGGCCCTCCGCGCGCGCGACGGCAGCGGTCACGTCCGCGATCAGCCCGGCACGCGCGGCATCCGTGTACTGACCTTCCGGCACGGTCGGCACGATCCGGTAGATCGGCGCAGGCGCGACAGCCCCTGCGCGATACACGGCTGCCGGCCGATGGACGAAGATCCAGGTCACGTCCCGCGTGCGCGGATCGTCGGGATCGAGTCCCTCGTGACGGATCAGCGTTCCGGTCAGTTCTTCCATCAGTTGGGCTTCGGCCTGCGGTGCGAGCGCACCTTCGGGAATGTAGACGTCGATCATCGGCATGATGGTGTCCTGGTTCGGTGAGGATGGCGTCGCTCCGATGCCGGGCGACGTGAATCCAGTGTACGAACCGCATGCCGCCACGCGGAGTGGCGAAACTGCCATTCGACGATGCCATTTCCGACACTGCAGCCGACGACGGTTGCGCGCGCTTATCGCGTGAAGCGACGGCGATACTCGCCGGGGGAAATGCCGGTCTCGCGCTTGAACAGTTGCCGGAAGCCGCTGATGTCCGCATAGCCGACGCGTTCGCAGACGGTGTCGATCGCGAGCGTCGTTTCCGCGAGCAGCCGCTTCGCGACTTCGATCCGGAGCGTCTGCAGATACCTGAGCGGCGGCGCGCCCACGGCGTCCCTGAAGCGGCGATGGAGCGTGCGTTCGCTCATCGCGACGTGATCGCTCAGCCGGGCGAGGCTGAACGGCTCGCGCAGGTGCTTTTCCATCCAGCGTTGGGCGCGTGCGATGGCCGCATCGTCGTGCCCGTCATGCCCCATCCGGCCGAGATCGATGAATGAATCCTGCGACACGCGGTTCACGTCGATCAGCATGACCTTGGCGACGGCCGCGGCAAGGCGCGCGTTCGCCAGTTTGTCGACGACCCGCAACGCGAGATTCTGATACGACGTGACGGCGCCGCCGCACAATATGCCGTCCTGTTCGGTCAGGACGTCCGACGCGCGCAATGCCACGTCCGGATAGCGTACGCGGAAGCTCGATGCTTTCGACCAGTGCGTCGTGGCGACGCGGCCGTCGAGCAGCCCGGCTTCCGCGAGCAGGAACGCGCCCGTGCAGTATGTCGCGATCAGTGTGCCGCGCGCATGTTGCCGGCGCAGCGCGTCGAACAGCGGCGCGAGTGACGCCGGCCGGGCGAGCAGCCGCTCGAGATCGGCGACGAACGGAGCGGTGAGCCAGATCGCATCGGCGGTGCCGTGACCGTCGATCGTGCCGTCGACCGCGGCGGCCTGGCCGGAAGCCGTGCGTACCGGCTTGCCGTCGATCGATTCGATGCGCCAGCGAAACGGGGCTTGCGGCCGGCCGATACGCAATGACGGGGCGAGATGATTGGCTGCCGTGAAGATGTCGGTCGGCGCGGCGATGCCAGACGCAAGGGCATGGTCGACAGCCCAGATCCGGATGAGTGGCATGGGTGGCGGGAATGGCCATGGACAGGGCCGATCCTACCATTGGTTCCCACGGTCGTGCGGGCGGTTGCAGGCACGCGCTGCACCGGCCCGCGGCGTGCGCGGCAGTCGGGCTTGCCGCTCGCATCGCCGGTGGGGAGCAGGGATGGCGCGGAGCGCGCCGCTGAAAGCGACAAGGCCGCCCGGCGCTGAAGCGCACGGGCGGCCTTGCCGGTCAGGCGATTGCGCTGTCGCTCAGCACTCGCCCTTCTTCGCGTGCCCCGGCGGGCAGTGATAGCCGCGGCGATCCGGGCCATGTTCGCGGCCGCGATAACGCTGGTGATCTTCCCATTCGCGGCGTTCCCAGTAGCGGTGGCCGTCCCAGTAGCGGTCGCCGTGCCAGCCGACGATGACCGCGGGCGCCGGGGCGACCACGACGGGCGCGGGCGCGACGACGACCGGTGCGGGCGTGCCGATGTTGACGTCGACGTTGACGGCGTGGGCGAGGCCGGACAGCGAAAGGCCGAGGCCGGCGAAGGCAAGGGCGATCAGCGAGCGTTGCATGTTCTTTTCCGTGATGTCGTTGTAAAAGGCCGGCGCGACGCGATGGAAGCGAGGGGGGATCGTTCCACCGGGGGAAACGCCGCACCGACACATGCAGTGTGCTGGTGCGCGACGGAAAACGCGAGGCGGGTTTGTTACGGCGGATTGGCGGCCGGCAGGCGCAGGGTACGGGCGTCGGGTCGCGTCATTTGACAATGGCGGCCCGCGTTTGCGGATGATTGCGCGCGTCGCACGGCACCGGCCTTGCGAATTTGACATTCGACGGCGTATGGCACGCCAGGCGCGATTAATGGCGCGTTACAAAGTGACACACGGCAGGTGGCGGGATCGCCACGCCTGCCGCGCAGAAAGCGGGAAGCCGGCCCTCGGGCCGGCGGTCTTCATCGACCGGTTACAGGTAGAACATCCGGTCTTCTTCGGGGCGCGGCGGATGGCCATCGTCGTCCGAACCTTCTTCCTCGCCGCTGTCCTCGTAGAACGCGAGCACGGCGTCGAGCACCTGGTCGGGATCGTCGATCACCTGCATCAGGTTCATGTCTTCCGGATTGATGAGGCCCATCGGGATCAACTGGTCGCGGAACCATTGCAGCAGCCCCTTCCAGAACTCGCTGCCGACGAGGATGATCGGCACGAGGCGCGACTTCTTCGTCTGGATCAGCGTGAGCACTTCCGACAGCTCGTCGAGCGTGCCGAAGCCGCCCGGCATCACGATCACCGCATCCGAATTCTTCACGAACGTGACCTTGCGCGTGAAGAAGTGGCGGAAGCGCAGCGAGATGTCCTGGTAGTGGTTGCCGGCCTGTTCGTGCGGCAGCTCGATGTTCAGGCCGACCGACGGCGCCTTGCCGGCGTGCGCGCCCTTGTTCGCGGCCTCCATGATGCCGGGGCCGCCGCCGGAGATCACGGCGAAGCCGGCGTCGGACAGCTTGCGTGCGATCTGCACGGCGAGCTTGTAGTGCGGCGTGTCGGGCTTGAGGCGGGCAGAACCGTAGATGCTGACGGCCGGGCGGATCTCCGACAGGTACTCGGTCGCCTCGATAAACTCTGCCATAATCGTGAACATCTGCCACGATGCGCGCGCCTTCTTGGCCGTCGCGCGTTCTTGATCTGCGAGCGAACGCAGACTCGGAATCACTTTTCTCTTGTTCATAATGCCTGAAGAACGAAATCTGGAAGGTAAGACCCTGCTATTGGTTGACGGTTCGAGCTATCTGTATCGGGCTTACCATGCGATGCCTGATTTGCGTGGCCCTGGCGGGGAGCCGACCGGAGCGCTCTACGGAATCATCAACATGCTGCGCCGTATGCGCAAGGAAGTCAGTGCAGAGTATAGCGCTTGCGTGTTCGATGCAAAGGGCAAGACGTTCCGTGACGACCTTTATGCCGACTATAAGGCAAACCGTCCGTCGATGCCGCCCGATCTTGCGTTGCAGGTCGAGCCGATCCACGGCGCCGTGCGTGCGCTCGGCTGGCCGCTGCTGATGGTCGAAGGCGTCGAGGCCGACGACGTGATCGGCACGCTCGCGCGCGAAGCCGAGCGGCACGGGATGAACGTGATCGTGTCGACGGGCGACAAGGATCTCGCACAGCTCGTGACCGACCGCGTCACGCTCGTCAACACGATGACCAACGAGACGCTCGATCGCGACGGCGTGATCGCGAAGTTCGGCGTGCCGCCCGAGCGCATCATCGATTACCTCGCGCTGATCGGCGACACCGTCGACAACGTGCCGGGCGTCGAGAAGTGCGGGCCGAAGACGGCCGTGAAATGGCTGGCCCAATACGACAGCCTCGACGGCGTGATCGAGCATGCGGGCGACATCAAGGGCGTGGTCGGCGACAACCTGCGTCGCGCGCTCGACTTCCTGCCGCTCGGCCGCAAGCTCGTGACCGTCGAGACGGCCTGCGATCTCGCGCCGCACCTCGAATCGATCGAGGCGTCGTTGAAGACGGACGGCGAAGCCCGCGACATGATGCGCGACATCTTCGCGCGTTACGGCTTCAAGACCTGGCTGCGCGAAGTCGACAGCGCGCCGGCCGAAGGCGGCGGCGCCGATGCGCCGGAAGGCGAGCCGGCGCCAGTGGTGGCAGCCGACATCGTCCGCGAATACGACACGATCCAGACCTGGGAGCAGTTCGACGCGTGGTTCGCCAAGATCGACACGGCTGCGCTGACCGCGTTCGACACCGAGACGACTTCGCTCGACCCGATGCTCGCGCGGCTCGTCGGCCTGTCGTTCTCGATCGAGCCGGGCAAGGCGGCATACCTGCCGGTTGCGCACCGCGGCCCCGACATGCCCGAACAGCTTCCGCTCGACGAAGTGCTCGCGCGCCTGAAGCCGTGGCTCGAATCGGCCGATCGCAAGAAGGTCGGCCAGCACCTGAAATACGACGCGCAGGTACTCGCGAACTACGACATCGAACTGAACGGCATCGAGCACGACACGCTGCTCGAATCGTACGTCGTCGAATCGCACCGCACGCACGACATGGACAGCCTCGCGCTGCGTCATCTGGGCGTCAAGACGATCAAGTACGAAGACGTGGCCGGCAAGGGCGCGAAGCAGATCGGTTTCGACGAAGTGGCGCTTGCGGAGGCCGCCGCATACGCGGCCGAAGATGCGGACATCACGCTGCAGCTGCATCACGCGCTGTATCCGCAGGTTGCACGCGAACCGGGCCTCGAGCGCGTGTATCGCGAGATCGAAATGCCCGTGTCGCTCGTGCTGCGCAAGATGGAACGCACGGGCGTGCTGATCGACGATGCGCGCCTGCAGGCGCAGAGCACCGAAATCGCAACGCGCCTGATCGAGCTCGAAGGGCAGGCGTACGAACTGGCCGGCGGCGAATTCAATCTCGGCTCGCCGAAACAGATCGGGCAGATCTTCTTCGAGAAGCTGCAACTGCCGGTCGTGAAAAAGACGCCGAGCGGCGCGCCGTCGACCGACGAGGAAGTGCTGCAGAAACTGGCCGAGGACTACCCGCTGCCGAAGCTGCTGCTCGAGCATCGCGGGCTGTCGAAGCTGAAGTCGACCTATACCGACAAGCTGCCGCGCATGGTGAACCCGTCCACGGGCCGCGTGCACACGAATTACGCGCAGGCCGTCGCGGTCACGGGCCGTCTCGCGTCGAACGATCCCAATCTTCAGAACATTCCGGTGCGCACGGCCGAGGGCCGGCGGATCCGCGAGGCGTTCATCGCCTCGCCGGGCCACCGGATCGTGTCGGCCGATTATTCGCAGATCGAACTGCGGATCATGGCGCATATTTCGGGCGATGCGTCGCTGCTGCGCGCGTTCTCGCAGGGCGAGGACATTCACCGTGCAACGGCCGCCGAGGTGTTCGGCGTGACGCCGCTGGAGGTCAATTCCGACCAGCGCCGGATCGCGAAGGTGATCAACTTCGGGCTCATCTACGGGATGAGCGCGTTCGGGCTCGCGTCGAACCTCGGCATTACGCGTGATGCGGCGAAGCTCTATATCGACCGGTATTTCGCCCGTTATCCGGGCGTCGCGCAGTACATGGAAGACACGCGCTCGGTGGCGAAGGAGAAGGGCTACGTCGAAACCGTTTTCGGTCGCCGCCTGTGGCTGCCCGAGATCAACGGCGGCAACGGGCCGCGCCGCCAGGCAGCCGAACGCGCGGCGATCAATGCGCCGATGCAGGGCACGGCGGCCGACCTGATCAAGCTGTCGATGATCGCGGTGGACGACTGGCTCACGCGCGACAAGCTTGCGTCGCGGATGATCATGCAGGTGCACGATGAACTGGTGCTCGAGGTACCCGACGGCGAGCTGTCGCTGGTGCGCGAGAAACTGCCGGAAATGATGTGCGGCGTGGCGAAGCTCAAGGTGCCGCTCGTCGCCGAAGTGGGTGCCGGCGCGAACTGGGAAGAGGCACACTGACGCACCGCCACGCGGTTCCCGATTCCTGCGGCATATTGTTGCAGGGATGCTGAATATCGAGATGGTTTGCTTGTGGTCAACGCGCAAGCTCCCGGACAATGCATGTCATGGACACGGGGGCTTGCGCGCCCCGCGTTCCCGGGGCGGTCGCATCGAAGTGCTTCGAACTGCACATCGATGATGTCCGAACCGGTTAATCCAACGGGTGGCGCGAATGCATCGCGTTCGCACTGTCCGGCGGCAGCAGTTTCGAATCGCAAAGGGGGAACAGATGCATCGGATCATCATCGTAGGCGGAGGCGCGGGCGGCCTGGAACTGGCGACGCGGCTCGGCGACCGTTACGGCGCGCGCGGCAATCGTCCCGCGCGTGCGCTTGTCACGCTCGTCGACCGCAATCCGACCCACATCTGGAAACCGCTGCTGCATGAGGTCGCGGCCGGCAGCATGGATCCGTTCACGCAGGAGCTCGAATATGCGGCGCAGGCGCGCTGGCATGGCTTCGAATTCCAGCAGGGCGAACTGACCGGGCTCGACCGTGCGGCGAAACGCTTGACGCTGTCGCCCATCAACGACAGCGACGGCGAGGAACTGCTGCCGGCGCGCGAGCTGGAATACGACACGCTCGTGATCGCGATCGGCAGCACGACCCACTTCTTCGGCGTGCAGGGCGCATCGGAAAACGCGATCGCGCTCGATACGGTCGGCGAGGCCGAGCGTTTCCGCAAGCGGCTGATCGCCGCGTGCATGCGTGCGGAACATCAGGCGCCGGCGCCGACCGCGCCGGGCGAGGCGGCCGAGCCGCGCATCCAGGTCGTGATCGTCGGTGGCGGCGCGACGGGCGTCGAGTTGTCCGCCGAGTTGCGCAACACCGCGCAGGTGTTGTCGGCCTACGGGCTGCACAAGCTCGACCCGCGGCACGACGTCGGCATCGTGCTGATCGAATCGGGGCCGCGAATTCTCCCGGCGTTGCCGGAGCGCGTGTCGTCGGCGACGGCCGAACTGCTCGAAAAGATCGGCGTGCGGCTGATGCTTGCCGAGCGCGTGACCGAGGTGGCGCCCGGGGCCGTTCATACGGCGAGCGGCAAGACGGTGCGTGCCGACCTGACGGTCTGGGCCGCAGGCATCAAGGCGCCGTCCGTGCTCGCCAATCTCGATGGCCTCCAGGTCAACAAGCTCGGCCAGCTTGACGTGCGCCGCACGCTGCAGACCTTTACCGACGACAACGTGTTCGCGCTAGGCGATTGTGCGGCATGCGCATGGCCCGGCAACGAGCGCAACGTGCCGCCGCGCGCGCAGGCTGCGCACCAGCAGGCGAGCTTCCTGCTGAAGGCAATCGGCTGTCGGCTCGACGGGCGCCCGCTGCCCGAATTCACCTATCGCGACCTCGGCTCGCTCGTGTCGCTCGGCCATTTCAGCGCGGTCGGCAACCTGATGGGCGGGCTGATCGGCGGCAACATGCTGATCGAAGGGCTATTCGCGCGCTTCATGTACATGTCGCTGTACCGGATGCACATCGCCGCGCTGCACGGCTATCCGCGCATGATGCTCGACACGGTTGCGCACTGGCTGCGGCGCACGACGCTGCCGCGCGTCAAGTTGCACTGAGCGCGAGTTCGCGCGGGAAGCGGGCGGGGAGCGCACGTCGTGCGTAGTCCCTGCCCGTCGTTCTTTGCGGGCTGCCGTGCCGGCGTGTGACGGGCAACATCGACCGCGTGTTTTTCGTTTCAATTCGCCAGCATCCGATCGCTCGACGGCGATCGACATGCGGCTTGTTGCATCGCGATTCGATGGGGCGCCTGCGGTTTTTGCGCGGCGATCGGCGTGTCGAAGCAACACGCCGTAATCGAGTCTTACATATCCGACAGTTGACGTGACAACGGATTATTGGGCATCTTGTCCGGGTTTCCGTTTGCGGCGGGGTGCCAACCGCCGCGACATCCGCGCCGCATACCGGCGCGATGCCACGTCATGCCGTATCCGCGATCGTGACGGCGGCGCCCAATCGAGGAGTGCATTCATGTTGAAACCCGAAGTCGACAGCCTGGTCCCCCACGTTCCGTTCTCGCGCCGCAAGTTCATGCAGGCCGCGCTGGGCGGTGCCTTCGCAGCGGCGGTGCTGCCCGTGTCGGCGCAGACGGTCACGACCGACAGCGAAGGGCTGGACGTCGACACCGTCGAGATCCGCTCGGGAGACGCGAGCGTGCCCGCGTATCGCGCGCAGCCGAAGGACAAGACGAACCTGCCGGTCGTCATCGTGATTCACGAGATCTTCGGCGTGCACGCGCACATCGCCGACGTCTGCCGCCGCTTCGCGAAGCTCGGTTATCTCGCCATCGCGCCCGACCTGTTCGTACGGCAGGGCAATGCGGCGAAGTATCCGACGATCAAGGACCTGTCCGAGCACATCATCAGCAAGGTGCCTGACCGGCAGGTGACCGAGGATCTCGATGCGACCGTCACGTGGGCCGGCAAGAACGGCGGCGACCTGTCGCGTCTCGGCGTGGTCGGGTTCTGCTGGGGCGGCCGTCAGAGCTGGCTGTATGCCGAGCACAACCCGCACGTGCGTGCGGCCGTTGCATGGTACGGGTTCGTCGAAGGCAAGACCGACGAGATGACGCCGTTCAACCCGGTCGATCATGCATCGTTGCTGAAGGTGCCCGTGCTCGGGCTCTACGGCGAGAAGGACGCGAACATCACGCAGGCATCGCTCGCCGACATGCGCAAGGCGATCCAGGCGAGCGATTCGAAGCTCGCGCGCGAATCGGAGATCGTCGTGTATCCGGATGCCGGCCACGCGTTCTTTGCCGATTACCGGCCGAGCTATGTGAAGGCCGATGCGGAGGAGAGTTGGAAGCGCGCGATCGCGTGGTTCCACAAGTACGGCGTGATGTAACCGGCAAGCGGCGGCACATGCCGCCGCTGCGTTGCGACCGCGCTTACGGTGTCGGGCCGGTTGCGATCGGTCGCGACGGATCGGCGCTCCATTCGCTCCACGAGCCCGGATACAGCGACGCGCCGTGCAGGCCCGCCACCTCCAGTGCAAGCGCATTGTGGCAGGCGGTGACGCCGGAGCCGCATTGCAGGATCACGCGGTTCGGCTCGGTGCCCGCCAGCACCGCGGAAAACGCTTCGCGCAGTTCATGGCCGGTCTTGAAGCGGCCGTCCGCGGCGAGATTGTCCTTGAAGAAGCGGTTGCGCGCGCCGGGGATGTGGCCGCCCACACGATCGATCGTTTCGTTTTCGCCGCGGTAGCGGTCGGGTGCGCGTGCATCGATCACGACGCGCGTGGGTGTGCTCACGTTGGCGAGCACGGCTGCCGCGTCGACCGTCGATTCGAGCGGCGCAGCCGCGCGGAAATCGCCGGCGGCCGGGTGCGGCACGTCGGTCGCCAGAGGCTGGCCGGCTGCTTCCCAGGCCTGCAGGCCGCCGTCGAGCACGGCGACCGAATCGTGGCCGAGCCAGCGCAGCAGCCACCACAGGCGAGCCGCATAGGCGCCGCCCTGTGCGTCGTACGCGACGACTTGCTGGCCCTGCTTGAGGCCTCGGCTCGCGAGCAGCGTGGCGAGTGCGTCGCGGGTCGGCAGCGGATGGCGGCCGTTGGTGCCCGTCTTGCGGCCGGACAGGTCGCGGTCGAGATGAAGATACTGTGCGCCGGGGATGTGACCGGCCGCATACGCGGCTTCGCCGGCGGCGGGATCGACGAGATCGAAGCGACAATCGAACAGTGCGACGCTGCCGGGCGCCGCCGCCAGGCGCTCGGCGAGATTGGCGGCGGAAATGAGTGTGGTGTAGTGGGTGTGTGGCATGACGGCTCCCTGGAGTGCGAATGGCCTGACACTCCAAGTCTAAACAAAAAAAGACGGGCCGAAGCCCGTCTTTTCGTCTGCCGGATGCCGTGCGGCGTCAAAGCGCCGCACCGGCTTTCAGATGTCGCCGAGGTGGCGGCGCAGGAACTCGTGGAAGTGCTGCATGCCGTCTTCCATCGGGCTCTGGTACGGGCCGACCTGCGACTCGCCGCGTGCCATCAGCGCACGGCGACCTGCGTCCATCCGCATCGCGATTTCGTCGTCCTCGACGGCCGTTTCCATATAGGCGGCGCGTTCCGCCTCGACGAATTCGCGTTCGAACAGCGCGATTTCCTCGGGGTAATAGAACTCGACGATGTTGGTCGTCTTTTGCGGGCCGCGCGGGATCAGCCACGACACGACGAGCACGTGCGGATACCACTCGATCATCAGGCCCGGGTAGTAGACCATCCAGATCGCGCCGAACTCCGGCGGCACGCCGTTGCGGAACTTGAGCACCTGCTCGTGCCATTTCTGGTAAGTCGCGCTACCCGGTTTCGCGAGGGCGTTGTGCACGCCGACCGTCTGCACGCTGTACCAGTCGCCGAACTCCCACTTGAGGTCGTCGCACGACACGAAGCTGCCGAGGCCCGGGTGGAACGGGACGACATGGTAATCCTCGAGGTAGACCTCGATGAACGTCTTCCAGTTGTAATCGCACTCGTGCACTTCGACGTGATCGAAGTGGTATTCGGAGAAGTCGAAGTGATGCTTCGTGCCGAGATGGGCGAGATCGCGCGCGACGTTCCGGCCTTCGGCTTCGAACAGCAGCCCCTGCCAGTTCTGCAGCGGGCTCTTGCCGAGGTTCAGGCACGGCTTGTCGGGGAAGTGCGGCGCGCCGAGCAACTGGCCGTCCAGGTCGTACGTCCAGCGGTGCAGCGGGCACACGATGTTCTGCGTGTGGCCGCGCCCGTTGAGCATGATCGCCTGCCGGTGACGGCAGACGTTCGACAGCAGTTCGATCTGGTTCGCGGGGTTGCGGACCAGCACGCGACCTTCCTTCTCGGACGGCAGCGCAAAATAATCCCCCGCCTCGGGCACCATCAACTCGTGCCCGACGTAACGAGGTCCTTTCTTGAAGAGGGTTTCGATCTCGCGCTCGAGTAGCGCCTCATCGAAGTATGCAGTGACTGGAAGCTGGCTGTGGGCCGACTTCAACTGAAGCGCATCGCTCAGATTGGACATTCCCACTCC
Organism: Burkholderia sp. 22088; assembly: GCF_052045915.1. Lineage (NCBI taxonomy): Bacteria > Pseudomonadati > Pseudomonadota > Betaproteobacteria > Burkholderiales > Burkholderiaceae > Burkholderia > Burkholderia sp. 22088. The sequence goes on along the minus strand of NZ_JBQEPY010000003.1, from coordinate 202,793 downwards.
CGGTGTTAGCGTGAAAGCAGTGAACAACCCAACCATCGAAAAATCGATTTAGGGAAACGCGGAATTATACCCGGTTCGCCTCGCAAGGCCAGGATTAAGTGCCTGATTTGTGTCAATTTTTTGTCGGGCGGGAATCGGAAGGCGCACAATGTGCGTCGAAGGTGGGGCCGGAATATGTAGCCGGGTGCCCAAGACGGCAGGTCGGAAAATTCTCTTTTGCCGTAGAATGTCCGACTTGTTTTGAAATTTGACACCCTCGTCCATGGCGAAAACCGCATCCCCAGGCGCCACGCCGCCCGGCAATGGCACCGAACCGTTGCCGGACAATTACGAGACGGCGCTCGCGGAGCTCGAGACGCTGGTTGCCCGGATGGAAGGCGGCGCGTTGAGCCTCGAGGATTCGCTGACGGCGTATCGCCGCGGTGCGACCCTCGTTGCGTTTTGCCAACAGCAGCTTGAGAAAGTGGAACAGCAGGTTCGCGTGCTCGACGGCGCGACGCTGAAGCCGCTTTTGTCCGGAACGGCCGCCACGGACGGCGAAGACGACGATCTATGACATTCGAACAATGGATGCGGTCCGTGCTTGACCGTGTCGAGGACGCACTCGGCCACTATTTGCCCGCTGAAACCGCGGTGCCGGCGAAACTCCACGAGGCGATGCGCTACGCGGTCCTCGGCGGCGGCAAACGCGTTCGCCCGCTGCTGTGCCATGCAGCAGGCGAACTGACCGGCGCGACGGAAGCGGCGCGCAATGCGGCGGCGGCGGCACTGGAGATGATCCATGTCTACTCGCTCGTGCACGACGACATGCCGTGCATGGACGACGATGCATTGCGTCGCGGCAAGCCGACCGTGCACGTGCAGTACGACGAGCCGACGGCACTGCTGGTCGGCGACGCGCTGCAGTCGCAGGCGTTCGTTGCGCTGACCGACGCCGCTGCGCTGTCGCCGGTGCAGCAGGCCGCGCTCGTGCGCGAGCTGGCGCTGGCGAGCGGCTCGATCGGCATGGCCGGCGGGCAGGCGATCGACCTGGCGAGCGTCGGCCTCAAGCTGACGCGCGAGCAGCTCGAGACGATGCACCGGATGAAGACGGGCGCACTGTTGCGCGCGGCCGTGCGGATGGGTGCGCTGGCCGGCGAGACGCCGTCGGCGGAAACGATGGCGGCGCTCGATGTGTACGCAGGGGCCGTGGGTCTGGCCTTCCAGGTCGTCGACGACATTCTCGACGTCACGACCGATTCGGCGACGCTCGGCAAGACGGCCGGCAAGGATGCGGCGAACGACAAGCCGACCTATGTATCGATCCTCGGCCTCGAGGCGTCGCGCGAGCTCGCAGCACAACTGCGCGCCGAAGCGCACGACGCGCTGAAACCGTTCGGCGCACGCGCTCAGCGTCTCGCCGAACTTGCCGACCTGGTAGTGAACCGGGTCAGCTGACGCGAAAGCCCGCCGCCGCGCACATGCTACGGTGCGTGCAACAGAATGCGGGCGCGTTTGATTTCCTACAATGGAACGACGATGTACGACTTGCTGAAAACCATCGACGACCCGGCGGACTTGCGCCGCCTCGATCGTCGCCAACTTCAACCGCTCGCGGATGAACTGCGCGCGTTCGTGCTCGACAGTGTGTCGAAGACGGGCGGCCATTTGTCGTCCAATCTCGGGACGGTCGAGCTGACGATCGCGTTGCACTACGTGTTCAACACGCCGAACGATCGCATCGTCTGGGACGTGGGGCACCAGACCTACCCGCACAAGATCCTGACGGGGCGTCGCGACCAGATGCATTCGCTGCGTCAGCAGGACGGCATCTCGGGTTTCCCGCGCCGTTCGGAGTCGGAATACGACACGTTCGGCACCGCGCACTCGAGCACGTCGATCTCGGCCGCGCTCGGCATGGCGATCGGCAGCCAGCTGAACGGCGACGACCGCTTCTCGATCGCCGTGATCGGCGACGGCGCGATGACGGCCGGCATGGCGTTCGAGGCGATGAACAACGCGGGCGTGTCGGAAGACGCGAAAGTGCTCGTGATCCTCAACGACAACGACATGTCGATCTCGCCGCCGGTCGGTGCGCTGAATCGCCATCTCGCACGCCTGATGTCGGGCCGTTTCTATGCGGCTGCGCGCGCGGGCGTCGAGCGCGTGCTGAGCGTTGCACCGCCGGTGCTCGAACTCGCACGCAAGCTCGAGGAGCACGCGAAGGGCATGGTCGTGCCGGCCACGCTGTTCGAAGAGTTCGGCTTCAACTACATCGGCCCGATCGACGGTCACGATCTCGATTCGCTGATCCCGACGCTGCAGAACATCCGCGAACTGCGCGGCCCGCAGTTCCTCCACGTGGTGACGAAGAAGGGCCAGGGCTACAAGCTCGCCGAAGCCGATCCCGTGCTCTACCACGGCCCGGGCAAGTTCAATCCGGCCGAAGGCATCAAGCCGTCCGCCACGCCCGCGAAGAAGACGTACACGCAAGTGTTCGGCGAGTGGCTGTGCGATGAAGCCGAGCGCGACACGCGCGTGGTCGGCATCACGCCGGCGATGCGCGAAGGCTCGGGCATGGTCGAATTCGAGAAGCGCTTCAAGGATCGCTACTACGACGTCGGCATCGCCGAGCAGCACGCGGTGACGTTCGCGGGCGGCCTCGCGACCGAAGGGCTCAAGCCGGTCGTCGCGATCTACTCGACGTTCCTGCAACGTGCGTACGATCAGCTGATCCACGACGTTGCGCTGCAGAACCTGCCGGTCGTGTTCGCGATCGACCGCGCGGGCCTCGTCGGCGCGGACGGCGCGACGCATGCGGGCGCGTACGATCTCGCGTTCATGCGCTGCATTCCGAACATGACGATCATGGCTGCATCCGACGAGAACGAATGCCGCCAGATGCTGCACACGGCGCTGCAACAGCCGAACCCGACCGCGGTGCGTTATCCGCGCGGCGCGGGTACGGGCGTGGCGACGGTGAAGGAGTTCACCGAGATCCCGCTCGGCAAGGGTGAAGTGCGTCGCCACACGTCGCAGCCGGAAGGCAAGCGCGTCGCGATCCTTGCGTTCGGCACGATGGTCGCACCGTCGCTTGCCGCCGCCGAGGAACTCGATGCAACCGTCGCGAACATGCGTTTCGTGAAGCCGGTCGACGCTGCGCTCGTGCGTGAACTCGCCGAGACGCACGACTACCTCGTCACGGTCGAGGAAGGTTGTGTGATGGGCGGCGCGGGCTCGGCCTGCGTGGAAGCCCTGATGGAGAGTGGGGTTATCCGACCCGTACTACAATTGGGCCTCCCTGACCTGTTCATCGATCACGGCGACCCCGCGAAGCTGCTGTCGCAATGCGGCCTCGACGGCGCGGGTATCGCGAAATCGATTCGCGAACGCTTTCTGAATCCGGCGGCCGATGTCGCCGGTCAGGCGAAGCGCGTCGCATAAGCTGGCGCCGCCCGCGGGCGGTGCCGGTGCGACTGGCGCGACCGGTCTTCATTGATGCGGAAAACATGGGCCTGCGGGCCCATGTTGCTTTTCCGGCTGCCGCATGACGCGGCGTGCGCGTCATCGAACGCGCGGCTTACAAGGATTGAACAAGATGAACCAGATGAATCCCGCCTTCGTGATGCCCGACGTGCAGAGCACGGTGGATACCCGCCAGATTCCGATTCAGCGCGTGGGCGTGAAGGCGGTCCGGCATCCGTTGACGGTGTGTACCGAAGGCGGCGACGTGCAGCCGACCGTCGGCGTCTGGAATCTCGACGTCCGCCTGCCGGCCGACCAGAAGGGTACGCACATGTCGCGCTTCGTCGCGCTGCTCGAAGAGAACCGTGCGCCGCTGACGGTCGAGCGTTTTCGCGCGATGCTCGCGTCGATGCTCGAGAAGCTGGAAGCCGAGGCAGGCCGCATCGAGGTCACGTTCCCGTACTTCGTGAACAAGACGGCGCCGGTGTCGGGTGTGCAGAGCCTGCTCGACTATGAAGTGACGCTCGCGGGCGAAAGCCGCAACGGCGACACGCGCCTATTCCTCAAGGTGCTCGTGCCGGTGACGAGCCTGTGCCCGTGCTCGAAGAAGATCTCGCAATACGGCGCGCACAACCAGCGCTCGCACGTGACGATCGACGCGGAGCTCGCGGCCGACCTGCCGGTCGAGGCGCTGATCCGCATCGCGGAGGAAGAGGCGTCGTGCGAGCTGTGGGGCCTGTTGAAGCGTCCGGACGAGAAGTTCGTCACCGAGCGCGCATACGAGAACCCGAAGTTCGTCGAGGATCTCGTGCGCGACGTCGCGCAGCGTCTCGACGCGGACGAGCGCGTGGTCGCGTATGTGCTCGAAGCCGAGAACTTCGAGTCGATCCACAATCACAGCGCGTATGCATTGATCGAACGCGACAAGCGGCAGGCTGCATAACGCTGCGTCGTTTTGCCGCGCCGATGAAAAAGGCCGCTCGTATGAGCGGCCTTTTCGTTTGTCGGTGTGGCGTTGTGTCGCGGGGCGTCGCTCAGCGTGCGAGCGACGCGAGATCCCAGCGTGGCTTCACCGTGAAGGCATAGTCGGCATTCGCCTGCTCGGGCCAGCGGTCGAGCCGCAAGGCGCCCGCGAGCGCGATCATCGCGCCGTTGTCGGTGCAGAGCGCGAGGTCGGGGTAATGCACGTCGAAACCGCGCTTGGTCGCGGCGGCCGACAGCGCGGCGCGCAACTGGCGGTTCGCGCCGACGCCGCCCGCGACCACGAGGCGCTTGAGCTTCGTCTTCTTCAGCGCGGCGAGCGACTTCGCGACGAGCACGTCGACGGCCGCGTCGACGAAGCCGCGCGCGAGGTCGGCCTTCGCGCGTTCGAGCGCTTCGCCCTCCAGTTTCGCCGCTTCGAATTTCTTCATCTGCGTGAGCACGGCCGTCTTCAGGCCGCTGAAACTGAAGTCGAGATCGCCCGAATGCAGCATCGGGCGCGGCAGCACGACCGCACCCGGCGTGCCGGTTTCGGCGAGCTTCGAGACTTCCGGGCCGCCCGGGTAGCCGAGGCCGATCAGCTTGGCCGTCTTGTCGAATGCTTCGCCGGCCGCGTCGTCGAGCGTTTCGCCGAGCGTCTCGTACACGCCGACGTCGGTCACGCGCATCAGTTGCGTGTGGCCGCCGGACACCAGCAGTGCGACGAACGGGAACGGCGGCGGCTCGTCGACGAGCAGCGGCGACAGCAGGTGGCCTTCGAGGTGATGGATGCCGACGGTCGGCTTGTTCCATGCAAGCGCGAGCGCATTCGCGATGCTCGCGCCGACCAGCAGCGCGCCGGCGAGGCCGGGGCCCTGGGTGAACGCGATCGCGTCGATGTCGTCGCGGCGCGTGCCGCTTTGCGCCATCACTTCCTCGAGTAGCGGCAGCGCACGGCGGATGTGGTCGCGTGACGCGAGTTCGGGCACGACGCCGCCGTACTCGCGGTGCATCGCGATCTGCGAATGGAGCGCATGCGCGAGCAGGCCGCGCTGCGTGTCGTAGAGCGCGAGGCCGGTTTCGTCACAGGAGCTTTCGATGCCGAGAACGAGCATGGGTGCGGGCAGGGCGCGCCGTATCGAGCGCGCCGCGGGAAGGTCAACGTAACCGGAAATTATAGCAGGCGGGGGCAGGTCGCCGCCGCAGGCAGCCCGGGCCGGAGGCCGGGCGGGTACAATCCGCGCCATGGAAACCTATGACATCGCCGTGATCGGCGCGGGCGCCGCCGGGATGATGAGCGCCGCGGTTGCCGGGCAGCTCGGCCGCCGCGTCGTGCTGATCGACCACGCGCCGCGGCTCGCCGAGAAGATCCGCATCTCGGGCGGCGGCCGCTGCAACTTCACGAATCTTTACGCAGGCCCCGACAACTATCTGTCGGCGAATCCGCATTTCGCGCGCTCGGCGCTGGCGCGCTATACGCCGCGCGACTTCCTCGGGCTGCTCAAGCGCCATCATGTGACCTGGCACGAAAAGCACAAGGGCCAGCTCTTTTGCGACCACGGCAGCGACGCGATCATCGACGTGCTGAAGCACGAGTGCGACGCGGGCGGCATCGCGTGGCGCAGGCCCGTCGTCGTCGACACGGTGCGCCACGCGCCGGCCGACGGCTTCGCGCTCGACACGCAGCAGGCGGGGACGATCGGCGCGCGTGCACTGATCATCGCGACCGGCGGCCTGTCGATTCCGAAAATCGGCGCGACCGACTTCGGTTACCGGCTCGCCAAGCAGTTCGGCCACAAGCTGATCGACACGCGGCCCGCGCTCGTGCCGCTGACGTTCGCGCAGCAGGACTGGGAGCCGTTCGCGGCGTTGTCCGGTGTATCGCTCGAAGTGCGCGTATCGACCGGCGACAAGAAGCGCGGCGGAGAATTCGTCGAGGACCTGTTGCTGACCCATCGCGGCCTGTCCGGGCCAGGGATCCTGCAGATTTCGAGTTACTGGCAGCCGGGCGACCCGATCCGCGTCGACCTGTTGCCGCAACGCGATACGGTAGCCGACCTGCTCGACGCGAAGCGCACGTCGAAGCGCCAGATCGGTTCGCTGCTCGCGGACTGGGTGCCGTCGCGCCTCGCGCATGCGTGGCTCGACACGCATCGCGTTGCAGCCGACGCGCGGCTCGCGGACCTGCCCGACAAGACACTGCGCCAGATCGGCGACGCGCTGTCCGGCTGGACGCTGACGCCGAACGGCACCGAGGGCTACAAGAAAGCCGAAGTGACGAAGGGCGGGGTCGATACGCGCGACCTGTCGTCGGCGACGATGATGAGCACGCGTGTGCCGGGGCTGTTCTTCGTCGGCGAGGCGGTGGACGTGACGGGCTGGCTCGGCGGCTACAACTTCCAGTGGGCGTGGGCGTCCGGCACGGCAGCCGGGCAGGCTGCCGCGGAGTATTCGCGTGGCGCCTGACATGCCGGGCCGACGCCGTTTTGGCGGGACCAGGCCCCGTGCCTTTGGGCAATCGCTCTGCTATACTCGGTAGTCTTTCCCTGCAAACCTTTATTCGTGTCGGATCATGACGATCATTCGCGTTAAAGAGAACGAGCCGTTCGAAGTTGCAATGCGTCGCTTCAAGCGCACGATCGAGAAGAACGGGCTGTTGACCGAACTTCGCGCGCGCGAGTTTTACGAGAAGCCGACCGCGGAGCGCAAGCGCAAGAAGGCGGCAGCGGTGAAGCGTCATTACAAGCGTATCCGCAGCCAGACGCTGCCGAAGAAGCTGTACTGAACGATTGGGCGCCGCGCGGTTCGCTGAGCGGCGCACCGGCGACTCCGTGCGATCGGGCGATCGCGGAAGATCGAGCATGATCGTGCGACCGATCAGGCGAGCCGCCGATGCCGGATTCGAGCAACCCGCTTGAGACACAGTCCCAAGCGGGTTTTTGTGTTGACGCCCGTATGGCGGGCGTCGGATTCACGTTTCCTTCCCGGGTGAAAGATGAGTTTGAAAGAGCAGATCAGCGAAGACATGAAGGCCGCGATGCGCGCGAAGGAAAGCGAGCGCCTGGCAACGATTCGCTTGCTGATGGCCGCGATCAAGCAGCGCGAAGTCGACGATCAGATCACCCTCGACGACGCGGGCATCACGGCCGTGATCGACAAGATGATCAAGCAGCGCAAGGATTCGATCAGCCAGTTCCAGGCCGCCGGCCGTGACGACCTCGTCGCGAAGGAGCAGGCGGAGCTGGTCGTGCTGAGCGGCTACATGCCCGAGCAGCTGTCGGAGGCCGAGGTGGCCGCCGAAGTCCAGGCCGCGGTCGCGCAGACGGGCGCCGCGGGCCCGCAGGACATGGGCAAGGTGATGGGCGTCCTGAAGGGCAAGCTCGCCGGCCGTGCCGACATGACGGCCATTTCCGCACTGGTCAAGGCCGCGCTCTCGAAGTAACACCCGTTTCCCCGGTGCGCGCGGTGCGTGCGCCGGGGTGTCGTATTGTCTTTTTTCGCTCGATCCCACGGTGATTCCGCATTCGTTCCTGCAGGATTTGCTGAACCGCGTCGATATCGTCGACGTGGTGGGCCGGTACGTGCAGCTCAAGAAGGGCGGCGCCAACTTCATGGGGCTGTGCCCGTTCCATAACGAGAAAAGCCCGTCGTTTACGGTCAGCCCGACCAAGCAGTTCTATCACTGCTTCGGCTGCGGCGCCCACGGCACGGCGATCGGCTTCCTGATGGAACACGCGGGGCTCACGTTCCCGGAAGCCGTGCAGGAACTCGCGCAGTCGGTCGGCCTGACCGTGCCGCACGAGCCGTCGATGCGTGGCGGCGGTGGGGGTGGAGGCGGTGGCGGCGACTATCCGGCGCCGGTGTCGAAATCGGTTGCGACCGCGCTGTCCGATGCAATGACCGCCGCGTGCGACTACTACCGCAAGCAGTTGCGTGGCGCGACCGTCGCGATCCAGTACCTGAAAAACCGGGGCCTGACCGGCGAGATCGCCGCGCGCTTCGGGCTCGGCTATGCGCCGGACGGCTGGCAGAACCTCGAAGCTGCGTTCCCCGACTATCGCGACGAGTCGCTCGTCGAGTCGGGGCTCGTGATCGTCAGCGAGAAGACCGATGCGCAGGGCGTCGCGCGCCGCTACGACCGGTTCCGCGAGCGGATCATGTTCCCGATCCGCAATGTGAAGGGGCAGGTGATCGGCTTCGGCGGCCGCGTGCTCGGCAGCGGCGAGCCGAAGTACCTGAACTCGCCTGAAACCCCGTTGTTCAACAAAGGGAGCGAGTTGTACGGCCTGTTCGAGGCGCGGCTCGCGATTCGCGAGCGCAAGTACGTGCTGGTCGTCGAAGGCTACATGGACGTCGTCGCGCTCGCGCAGCTCGGGTTCCCGAACGCGGTCGCGACACTCGGCACAGCGTGTACGCCGATTCACGTGCAGAAGCTGCTGCGCCAGACCGATACGGTCATTTTCAGTTTCGACGGCGATTCGGCAGGACGGCGGGCGGCCCGGCGCGCGCTCGAGGCATGCCTGCCGCATGCCGGCGACAACCGTACGATCCGGTTCCTATTTTTGCCGGCCGAGCACGATCCGGACAGCTACGTGCGCGAATTCGGCGCGGATGCGTTCTCCGAACAGGTTGAGCGCGCGATGCCGCTGTCGCAATTTTTGCTGAACGAAGCAATTGCCGGCAAGGCGCTCGATCAGCCGGAAGGCCGTGCGAAGGCGCTGTTCGATGCGAAGCCGATGTTGCAGGCGCTGCCCGCGAACGCGTTGCGCGCGCAGATCATGCACATGTTCGCCGACCGCCTCGATATCCCGTTCGAGGAGGTTGCGGGGCTGTCCGATGTCGATACGCGGATCGCGGCACCGCCGCGCCAGGCGCCTGCACGCAGCGAGCGGCGCCGCGTGACGGACAGCGAAAAGCGTGCGTTGCGCACGCTGGTGATGCATCCGCGCATCGCGTCGGAGCTCGACGATGAACAGCTTGCGACCCTGCGTGCGTTGCCGCGCATCGGCGAACTGTTCGCGGAGGTCGTCGATCATGCCCGCGCGCTGGGCGATGGCGCGGAGTTCCGGCTGCTTTCCGATGTCCTGCGGACGTCCTCGAATGGAGCGACTTACGAGGAAATCTTCCGCGAAATTCTGGACTATGATGAAAACGTCCGCGATTTGCTGTTACAGAATCCGGAAGACGAGACGGTGCCCGAGCGGCAGCGTGAGCAGGAACGGATCGCGGGGGAGGAGTTGCAGGCCGCGGTGCTCAAGATGCGTTACGACGCTTGCTGCGACCGGCTTGACAGGCTGGCGCGGCAATCCACCTTCACACCCGAGGAATTGGCCGAATTGACGGAATTGAACCAGCAGCGAACCGACATGAAGCGTCGGCTCGGGCTGTAGGCGGCCGGGGAGCTTAGAGAGGGTTCCCCAGCGTGCTATAATATAAGGTTTCCAGCGGTTTGTTTTCTAAGCAGAGGCGAGAATCGCGATGGCAAAGACGACAGGCGGAAAGAAAGCAGCAGGCAAGGGCTCGACGGAGCCGACCAAGAAGGTCACAGCGGCCAAGTCTGCTTCTTCCACCAGGACAACGTCTTCAGCCACGTCAGCCCCAGCAGGGAAAAAAACCGCGGCCGGCACTGCTCAGGCTGCGCCGGCGCCGGCAGCCAGAACACGGGCTGCCGCCAGACCCGACTCCGGGCCGGCCAAGCCGGCGGCGAAGCGGGCAAGTGCGAAAAGCGCAAGGGACACGACTGCCGCTGCGGACGAAACGGCAGTACGTACTACTCATGCACCCACGGTTCAACCGGCTGTCGTCCAGCAGCCGCGAGTCGATATAGCCGGTACGGCGAACTCCATGACCAAAAAGCTGAACGAAGTATCCGTCGAAGACGACGCAAATCAGAGCGACGAGCAGCCCGCAGCAGCAGCAGCGGCTGCACCGGGCAAATCCAAGGTGCGCGACCGTCGCGCCAAGGAAAAGGCGCTGCTGAAGGAAGCGTTCGCGACGAGCACGCCGGGTACGGCCGAGGAGCTCGAAGAGCGCCGCGTGAAGCTGCGCGCGCTGATCAAGCTCGGCAAGGAGCGCGGCTTCCTCACGTACGCCGAAATCAACGACCACCTGCCGGACAACTTCACCGAGACCGAAGCCCTCGAAGGCATCATCGGCACGTTCAACGACATGGGCGTGGCGGTCTACGAGCAGGCGCCGGACGCGGAAACGCTGCTCCTGAACGACAACGCGCCCGCCGCGTCGTCGGACGATGAAGTCGAAGAGGAAGCGGAAGTCGCGCTGTCCACCGTCGATTCGGAATTCGGCCGCACGACCGATCCGGTCCGGATGTACATGCGCGAAATGGGCACGGTCGAGCTGCTCACGCGTGAAGGCGAAATCGAGATCGCGAAGCGGATCGAGGACGGCCTGCGCCACATGGTGATGGCCATCTCCGCGTGCCCGACGACGATCGCCGACATCCTCGCGATGGCCGAACGCGTCGCGAACGAAGAGATCCGCGTCGACGAGCTCGTCGACGGCCTGCTCGATCCGAATGCTTCGGACTCCGCCGATACCGACGGCTTCTCCGCGAAGGAAGCGGAGGCCATCGAGAACGAGGACGAGGAAGCCGAAGAGGAAGAGGAAGAAGAGGAAGAGGAGGAAGACGACGGTGCCGCACAGGCATCGGCCAACGCCGCCCAGCTCGAAGCCCTCAAGCGTGCGTCGCTCGAGAAGTTCTCGCAGATCAGCGAGTGGTTCGACAAGATGCGCCGCGCGTTCGAAAAGGAAGGCTACAAGTCGAAGGCCTACCTGAAGGCGCAGGAAACGATCCAGACCGAACTGATGACGATCCGCTTCACCGCGCGTACCGTTGAACGCCTGTGCGACACGCTGCGTGCGCAGGTGGACGAAGTGCGTCAGGTCGAACGCCAGATCCTGCACATCGTCGTCGACAAGTGCGGCATGCCGCGTTCGGAATTCATCGCGCGCTTCCCGGGCAGCGAAACCGACCTCGACTGGGCCGAGAAGATCATGGCCGAAGGCCATTCGTACAGCGCGGTGCTGTCGCGTAACGTTCCGGCGATCCGCGAACAGCAGCAGCGCCTGCTCGACCTGCAGGCGCGTGTCGTGCTGCCGCTGAAGGACCTGAAGGAAACCAACCGCCAGATGGCGGCCGGCGAACTGAAGGCGCGCCAGGCGAAGCGTGAAATGACCGAGGCCAACCTGCGTCTCGTGATCTCGATCGCGAAGAAGTACACGAACCGCGGCCTGCAGTTCCTCGACCTGATCCAGGAAGGCAACATCGGCCTGATGAAGGCGGTGGACAAGTTCGAATACCGTCGCGGCTACAAGTTCTCGACCTATGCGACGTGGTGGATCCGCCAGGCTATCACGCGCTCGATCGCGGACCAGGCGCGCACGATCCGTATTCCGGTTCACATGATCGAGACGATCAACAAGATGAACCGCATCTCGCGGCAGATCCTGCAGGAAACCGGTCTCGAGCCGGATCCGGCAACGCTCGCCGAGAAGATGGAGATGCCGGAAGACAAGATCCGCAAGATCATGAAGATCGCGAAGGAGCCGATCTCGATGGAAACGCCGATCGGTGACGACGACGATTCCCATCTCGGCGACTTCATCGAGGACACCAACACGGTCGCGCCGGCCGATGCCGCGCTGCATGCGAGCATGCGCGACGTCGTGAAGGACGTGCTCGATTCGCTGACGCCGCGCGAGGCGAAGGTGCTGCGGATGCGCTTCGGTATCGAGATGAGCACCGATCACACGCTCGAGGAAGTCGGCAAGCAGTTCGACGTCACGCGTGAACGGATCCGTCAGATCGAGGCCAAGGCGCTGCGCAAGCTGCGTCACCCGAGCCGTTCCGACAAGCTGAAGTCGTTCCTCGAAGGGAACTGATTTCCAGCGTCTCTCCTGCGAACGCCGCCGGTATCCGCGTGATGCCGGTGGCGTTTGTCTCCTTTGTTGTTACAATGCCGGCCCGGCTTCTTTGCCGGGGCAGCGTGTGACACGCTTCGATTCTTTTCAGGGCTTGTAGCTCAGCGGTTAGAGCAGTCGACTCATAATCGATTGGTCGCGGGTTCGAACCCCGCCGGGCCCACCAGATTTCATGCGCGCGCTCGCGCCGCATGCCGAGAACCCGCGATGGCTTCATGCATCGCGGGTTTTTCTTTGTATGGACGCGTGCCGCGATCAGGAAAGTACCGAGAGGGTGCCGCGCCGCTGTCAATCGAAGTATGCTGTAGCGCGGCCGTTCCACACGCGACACCGGGTACGGCCGAACGAAAACCAGGCAGCCCCGCGATCCATCCGGCGGCGAGAACAAACAGACTTCGGCCGGGAGCGGGACGGCAATCATGACCATGCTGCGTTCGTGGGGTGCGATTCTTTCGTTGCTGGCGCTCGTCGCATGCGCGAGCCTGCCGCCGCAGGCCGATCGCGCGCCGACGCACGCGTACACCGATACGGACAACACGCGGCTGGGCGTGGCGTTCCGGCAGCAAGCCAGCGCCCATCCCGGGCAGGACGCGTTTCACCTGCTGACCGATCCGGTCGACGCGCTGGATGCGCGCGTGTTGCTCGCCGACCGCGCCGATCGCTCGCTGGACCTTCAGTACTACATCTGGCACGACGACCTGACCGGCCACGAACTCGCCGACGCAATCATTCGCGCGGCGGATCGCGGCGTCCGCGTCCGTGCGCTGCTCGACGATCTCGGCACGAACGCGGACGACCGCAAGCTGCTCGAGATCAGTTCGCACCCGAACATCGAGATCCGGCTGTTCAATCCGGTCGCCACGCGGCGGTTCAAGAAGATCGGCACGGTGTTCGAGTTCGCGCGCGTCAACCGGCGCATGCACAACAAGGCGATGATCGCGGACAATCAGGCGGCGATCATCGGCGGCCGCAATATCGGCGACGAGTATTTCGGCGCATCGTCGATGCTGGAGTTCGGCGATCTCGATGTCGTCGTCCACGGCCCGGTCGTGAAGGACATCTCGACCGAATTCGACACGTTCTGGAATTCCCCGTACGCGTATCCGATCAGCGCGCTGGTCGGGCACGAGGCGGCACCGGGCGGGCTGGACCGCGAGCGTGAACGGTTGCGGGACTACCTGAGGGCCATGGAGGACAATCCGTACGTGCTCGAGGCCAGGCAGCGACTCGACCGGATCGTTCACGGGCAGGGCACGGAACTGTCGTGGGGCCGCGCAACGGTGCTGTACGACGATCCGTCGAAGATCGCGCACGCGCCGAAGGACAGCGACGGGCATTTGATGCCGCAATTGCGGGCGCTCGCGTTGCAGCCCGAACATGACCTGCTGATCGTGTCGCCGTATTTCGTGCCGGGCAAGGATGTCGTCGAGCGGCTGCGCGCGCTCACGGCGCGCGGCGTGCGCGTCACGGTGCTGACCAACTCGCTCGCGTCGACCGACGTGGCGGCCGTGCATGCGGGCTACCGGCATTACCGGAGCGATCTCGTGGCAGCCGGCGTGCGGCTTTACGAACGGCGGCCGTCAGGCGACAAGAGCATCTCGAAGCAGGTCATCATCGGATCGTCGCGTGCGTCGCTGCATGCGAAGACCTACGTGTTCGACCACAAGAGCATTTTCATCGGATCGATGAATCTCGATCCGCGTTCGCTGAACCTCAATACGGAGATCGGCGTTTACTGCGAGAGCCCGGCGATTGCGTCGCAGGTGGCGAACGATCTGGAAGCGCGGCTCGATCTAATCGCGTGGCGCGTCGAGCCGAGGACCGATGCGGCGGGCAAGGGGCAGCTCAAGTGGATTCAGACCGATTCGAACGGGAAGGTCACCGAGCTCGATCACGAACCGGAAGTGTCGGCCGGGCGGCGGATGGAAGTCTGGTTTCTCGGGCTGTTTCCGCTGGAGTCGCAACTGTAAGCGACGATGCCGCGTGTGACGCTCAGCCGCGCGTGCGGCCCTGCGCGTCGATGACCGCCGCGAGCTGCATCGTCGCGGTCTCGATCGTCGCATCGCTCAGCCCGGAGTATCCCAGCACGAAGCCGTTGTACGGCCGGCCGTCGCCGACCCGGTAGCTGCTCAGCGGCTGAAGCAGCAGGCCACGCGCGGCTGCGGCGCGGGCGACGTCGGTATCGCGCAGCGGGAGCGCGAGGTCCGCCGACAGATGCATGCCGCCCGGGCTTTCCCGAACGCTCAGCGCTGTGCCGAGGTGGCGGGCGAGTGCCGTTTCCAGGTTGTTCCGCCGCTCGGCATACAGCGTCCTCATCCTGCGCAGGTGCCGCGCAAAGAGGCCGGTGTCGATGAACTGGGCCATCGCGAGTTGATCGGCCGAGTGGCCGCGATGAACGAGTTCGCGCAGCGTTCGGGTGAAGCGTTCGACCAGAACCGGCGGAACCACCATGAAGCCGAGCCGAAGGGCGGGAAACATCGTCTTGCTGAAGGTGCCGAGATAGCAGACCGGTGCGTCGGCATGCAGGCCCTGGATCGCGGGCAGCGGCTCGCCGTCGTGGCGGAACTCGCTGTCGTAGTCGTCCTCGATGATCCACGCGCCGCACGCACGTGCGTGCTCGACGAGCGCCGCTCGCCGCCGGGGGCTCATCAGCGCGCCGAGCGGGTATTGATGCGATGGCGTCGTATAGATCAGCCGGGGTGGCCGGGAGCGCCACTGTTCGTCGGTGGGCGCCATTCCTTCGCGGTCGACCTCGATTGGCACGATATCGAGGCCGGTCGAGCGGAATGCGGTACGGGCGCCGTTGTAGCAGGGGTTCTCGAGCCAGCCGGGTTCGCCGGGATTCGCCAGCATGCGCGCGCACAGTTCGAGGCTGCCTTGCGTGCCGTCGGTGATGAATACCTGGCCTGTTTCGCAGCGCACGCCTCGCGAGACGCGGATGTAGGCCGCCACGGCACGCCGCAATTCGGGCAGCCCTTCGACCGGACCGTATGCGAGCTGCGCGGGCTTGATGACTTTCCATGCGCGCTCGATGCAACGGCGCCATTGGGCAACCGGGAATTCATCGAGCGACGGAAGACCGGGGACGAACGGCAGCATGCGTTCGGGTTCGGGATCGGCGTTCTCCAGCCCGTGCACGCGCTCGGACAAGCGAACCGTGGCCGGCCCGCTCTCGAGCCCGGTGCTCGAACGGCCGCATCCGTCCCAGCGCGTGATCGTACCGTTGCGCGTGGCCGCCACGAAGCCTTCCTCGGCAAGTCGCTCGTACGCATAGACGGCCGAATTGCGCGCGATGCCCAATTCCGCCGCGAGCACGCGGGTCGACACGAGCCGTGTGCCGGACGGGATGCGCCCGTCCAGCAGCATGTTGCGCAGGCTCCGGTAGAGGGCCTCCTGCTGGCTGTGGCGTGTCGTGCCCTCCTGTCTGGAAAGCGACGAGATGAGCAGCGCGAGATCCATGGGCTGGTTCCAGAATTTTTCGGTGAGCTGGTTCTTTTGAAGATTCGGCGCGCATCGTATCGTTCAGTTCTCGCGGTGCCGGCCGGTGCGCGGGGCCTTCCGGCGATCGTCCCCGATTGCGGCACGCGCATATTTTGATCGATTTGAAGCGCGGCTGTCGATGGGGCGATCGATCGGTCGTTCAGGCGTGGAAGTCGCACGTATTCAATTCGATTAAATTCGCAGTACAAATATATTCCGGGCGGATCATTGAGCCCTGCCGGAACGCGGGTCGCTCGATGTGCGCAAGGGCGCGCGAACAGGAAAACGAAACATGAAAGACCAGACCGTCATCGCTTCCACACCCCGCACCACCATTCGCCGCCTGCCGGAATTGGCGAATCGCGATCGCACGATGCTTCATCGCATCGTGGACGAAGCGTACGTCTGCCACATCGCGTTCGCTGCAGGCGAGAACACGCACTGTATCCCGACCGCGCACTGGAGACGGGGCGATGACCTCTATATTCACGGGTCCAACGGTAGCCGGATGATCAAGGCGCTGTCGGCGGGCGCGCCGGCCTCCGTCGCGATTACGTTGCTGGACGGGCTCGTGCTGGCCAGGTCGGCCTTCAACCATTCGATGAATTATCGATCCGCGGTGATCTACGGGCGGTTCGACGTCGTGGAGGGCCGTGACGACAAGCTGGCGGCGCTGGATGCGTTGATGGACAAGATCGCACCCGGTCGCAAGCATGACGCGCGGCCCGGCAACGAGAAGGAAATCAATGCGACCAGCGTGCTGCGGATTGCCCTTGCGGAAGCGGCGGTGAAAGTCAGCGATTCGCTGCCTTCCGACAAGGATGAAGATCTTGCGCTTGCTGTCTGGACGGGGATCCTGCCGCTGAAGACGACGCGTGGCGCACCGGTTCATGCCGACGGCAACATGCCGGTGCCGGACTACGTCCGGAACTGGGCCGAGTGAGTTGTGCGGCAAGGCCGCGCGGCTTCGCGGAAGACGGCGGGGTACGACGTTTGGGGCGTGCTCGCGCCGCATGGCGGCACGACGCGCGTTTCGTCGGCAGGCAGCGCGAATACCGCGCTGCCGTGACGGGGTGCGTTTCACTCGGTGCGATGTTCGTGCCCGGGTATTGGACGTTAAAGTCGCTTGCGCAACGATTGAAAGGCCGCCGGGTGCGTCGTCGCACCGGCTGCTGCCCCGCGAGATTGCGCGGAACGCAAAAAAACCCGCGACGGCCTGGCGGTTATCTCGGGTGATTTGAACGACCGCATCCGGTTCCCTGCGTGCGCCTCGGAGCACACGCGGAACCGGCGCAGTCATCGGTCCATCAGCGTGCGAAATCCGGCGTGCTCTGGATGAACGCGTTCAGCTTCGAGATGTTCACGCTGCCGAAGCCCGTCGTCGCGTCCCAGCCGGCCTTCGCCTTGTAGCCGTAGGTGCCGCTGCCGTTGTTGCCGGACGTGACATCGTGCAGCAGCGCCGCGTTGCTCGGGAAGTACTTGTAGAGGCTCGACGCGGGGAACCCGAGCGCATTGTTGTTCGCGGACTGCAGCCGCGCCCAGATGCCCGTGAAGATCGGCGCGGCGAGGCTCGTGCCGCCTTCGTTGTTCAGGTAGCCCGAGCCCCACAGCGTGTCGGACGTCTGGCCATTCACGACGAGAATCGCGCCGGTGCGCAGGTCGGCATCGAAGCCGACGTCGGGCAGTGCGCGCTTGGTCGATCCCGTGAGGCTCGACGATTGCCACGACGGCGCGGCTTCGTACTTGCTGTACCCGCCGCCCGTCGACCACACGGTGCCCGGCTGCCAGCTCGGATCGTTCCAGACGATCTCGCTGTTGTAAGCATTGGTCGACGTATTGGTGAACAGCGTCGTGCCGCCCACTGCGATCACGTACGGCGACGTTGCCGGCTCGCTCACCGTGTAGGTCGAGCGCGACGGCGTGCCACCCGCGCATTCGTATGCACCGTGGTCGCCGGCGGATACCGAGAAGGTTTGCCCCTGCGCGATCGCCTGCTTGAAGATGGTGTCGTCGGTTGCCTGCGAGCCGGTGCTGTTCGCGGACGATTCGCACACGCCGAGCGACACGTTGATTACCTTCGCGACGTTGTCGGTCACGGCCTTGTTGTATGCGGCGGTGATCGCCGTGAGCGTCATCGACGGTGCGACGTAGAACACGACCTGCTTCACGCTGCCGCCGGCCGCGCCGACGATCGACTGGCTGTCGAGGTTCCATTCGACGGTGCCGTCGGTGTCGGTGTACGAGCTGCCGGACGGGCCCGTCTTCACGATGCTGCTGCTGATCGTGCCGAGGCTGTTGTTTGCGGCGAACGTGTTGAGGTCGCTCACCGTCTGCGACAGGTCGCCTTCGGAGATGATGCCGACGGTGGTCTGCGAGGCCGTCGGCGTACCGTTGCCGCCGTAGATCGACGAGAACTCGGTCGGGTTGTGCGGCACCGCCGATGCGCCGGCCGGAATCGTCAGGTTGCTGGTGTTGCCTTGCGGCTTGCTGCCCGCGCCCGTGTGCATCAGTTCGACGTTCTGCAGGCCCAGCACCGCGCCCACGACGCCGCCGATCGCGTTCGGCACTTGCGCGGCGTCGGTATTCGCATAGACGCTGCGGCCGTTGCGCGTGAAGCGCTTGAGCGTCGTGCGGAACGCGGACTTGATGGTCGCCGCGGTGCCGGACGCGGATACCAGCAGGCGGTTCGGTGCGACCACGATGTTCACGAAGCCTTCCTTGCGCAGGTGTGCGACGACCGAGGCGACCTGCTGGTCGGTCGGCGCATATTGCGCGGCGAACTGCGCCGGCGTGAGGAATTGCCGGTAGTGCGGCGAGCCGGGCGTATGCAGGTCGTGCAGGTATTGGTCGAGCTGTGCTTCGTTGCGCAGGTTCAGCCCGAGCACGATGTCTACCGATTCGCCGGGTGCCATCTCGATGGCTGCCGTGGCAGCGGCGGCCGTGCTTGCGGCAGGCGCGCCGGCCGTACCGGCTTCGTTCTGCTGCACGAGCGGCAGGAAGCCCTTGGTGCGCGTTTCCGTCCAGCCGGCCGCGGGCGCGGCGTGGACGGTCGCGATGCCGAACGATGCGGCTGCCGCGGCGGCGAAGGCGAGCTTGATGAAGCGATTGTGCTTTTGATTCTTGTCTGCAACCTGATTCATTTGAATTACCCCTCCGGTTGAACATCGAACGGCACGAACAACAACGGTCAACAGCGGTGCGGATCGTGCACCGCCGATTTCTGTCGCATGCGTGCGGATGGCGCGGACGCGACAGGGCCTTTCGCCCGATCCGGACAGGTGTTTTTTCTCCGGGGGCGAAATTCTGAAAATGCGGTAGCGAGAGGGCTGCGTCGCGATACGGCGCAGTCGCGCGAACTGGGCGCGGGCGGGATTGCTAGAGCAACAGTTTCGTTGTCCTGCTCATTTGATTCGATCCTTCGGCCCGCTGCCGGATGGCAGTCGTCCAATGAAATGCATCGGGATGTTGCATGGCCGGCGCGCGAACGATACGGCCGGCGGCTGGCACTTCGGTGCGGCGGAAGCGAAAAAAACGTGGAGCGGAAGCGATTGCGCAGTGAGCAATTTGTCAGATTGCTTGCATCGGACGGTATCAAGAACGAAAGCGGGGTGTCAAACTTTTTTTGGTTATATGAAACAAATTTAAAGCGAATAAATGCAATGTTTTTGAAAATATTGGCAGTAATTTGTAATATTCGACGCCAACGAAGAAAGTAATGCTGAATGCGGTTCGCCGATCGTTTCCGGTTCGATGCGTAATTGGCGCGACTGCCCGATCGTGTTCGAGGCGCGACTCGAATCGCCGGTGCGAGATATCGAAGCCGATCTCGTCAGTGAATGGGTCGCGCCTTTCTTCGACCGGTACGGAATCGAGCAGCCCGATCCGGGCCGGATCGCTTTCTACCGGTTGCTCGACGAGTTTTTCTGATTTATCGGGTGGTCACGGGCGGCGCGCGAAACGTTTTTCTGTCCCGCGCATTGCTGTTGTCGATGCGTTGCAGCCGCGACGAACCCGGCCGCACGGCATCGCTCGACTCACCGTCAACCCGCACCCGCCTGCCACCCGAGCCCGAGGCTCTTCTGCACCGACACGTAGTCCTTGATCAGTTCGGCCTGCCCGGCGATCACGTTCTGCTGTGCGGAAAGTGCTTCGCGTTGCGTATCGAGCAGGTCGATCATCGATGCGACGCCCGCGCGATAGCGTTCATCCATCAGCGATCGCGAATGCACGGCGGAGGTTTGAACCTTGGTGAGCGCAACGACGTGCTCGCGCTGGTGTCCGTAGCGCTGCAATGCCGTGTTGGCGTCCTGCAACGCACCGAGCACCGCCTTCTGATAGTTCGCTTCCGCTTCGTCGCGCGATGCTTCGGCCGCGCGCACCGCGCCACGCGTGCGCCCGAAGTCGAGAATGTTCCATTGCAGATACGGCGCGCCGACCCACGTGAAGTTCTGCTTGCGGAGCAGGTGGCCCGGGTCCGCCGCGCTGAAGCCGAGATCGCCGAGCAGCGTCACCTTCGGGAAGTAATCGGCGACATGCTCGCCGATCTGCGCATTGCTCGATGCGAGCCGGCGCTCGGCCGCGCGAATGTCGGGGCGCTGTTTCAGCAGCGTGGCCGGATCGCCGATCGCGACGCTGCCGGGCAGCGTCGGCAGCGGCGCGGCCGGTGTCGTCAGCGTCGCGTCGAGCGCACCCGGCGCGCGCCCCGTCAGGATCGCGAGCCGGTCGAGCGATTCCGTCACCTGCGCGTCGAGCGGGATCAGCGAGGCTCGCGTGTTCTCGACCTGTGTCGTCAGGCGTTCGATGTCGGCATCGGCCGCGACGCCGCGCGCGCGGCGCTGCTGCGTGAGTTCAAGCATCTTCTGCTGCAACTCGGCGGTGCGTCGCGACAGCGCAAGCCGCTGCTGCTGGTCGCGGAGGTCGACATACGCGTTCGCGACTTCTGCCGCGATCGACACCTGCGTGTCGGCGAGATCGGCGTCGACTGCTTCCGCTTGAGCGGACGCGGCTTCGACCGCCCGGCGCGTGCCGCCGAACAGGTCGATTTCCCAGGTTGCGTCGAAGCCTGCCGAATAGAGCTGCAGCGGACCCGAGCCGCCCAGCGACGGCGATGCACCGCCCGACTGGTTCGAGCCGTTCGACGGCAGCAGCGAACCGAGCGCGCTGACGTCCGGCTCGCGCATGCGGATGGCGGCGACGGTGGCGGACGATTTCGGCAACTGCGCCGCGCGCTGTTGCGAGAGCTGCGCGCGCGATGCGCGCAAGCGTGCCTGCGCAGCGTGCAGATCGGGGTTGTACGCGAGCGCCGCAGTGATCAGGTCGTCGAGCTGGCGATCGTCGAGCGCGTGCCACCACGCGCTTGGCGCGGGTGCGGCGGTGTCGACACCGGAGGCCGGCGCGCGCACGAAGACCGGCGCATCCGGTGCTGCGGGCGCGCCGCGGTAGTCGGGGCCGACCGTGCAGCCGGCGAGCAGGCTCGCGGCCGCACACAGCGTGAGCACGGGGCGGCGGGGCAGGGAGAAGGGTTTCATCGCGTAAGACGGTTCAGTGGCCGGACGAGATCGGCTGCGGCCCGCGCGGCGTTCTCAGCAGCAGCGCGAGCGGCACGCAGGCGAGCAGTGCAAGGCCCAGCAGATAGAAGGTTTCGGAATAGGTCATCACGACGGCCTGGACCTGGATCTGCTGCGCCAGCTGTCCGAGCGCGCGCATGTTCGAATACGCGAGATCGCCGGTGTGTGCGAACCAGTTGGCCGCGTAGGCCGACAGCCGGTCCTGCCCGATCAGCGAGTTCGCCGTCACCGATTCGCGCAGCGCGGCCGTGTGGAAGGTCGTGCGCCGGTCGATCACGGTGCCGATGATCGCGAGCCCGATCGAGCCGCCGAGGTTGCGTGCCATGTTGTAGAGCCCGGCTGCATCGCCGGAGTCTTCGCGTGCGACGGCCGCCATCGATGCCTGGTTGAGCGGCATCATCGCGAGCATCTGCGCGACGCCGCGAATCAGTTGCGACCAGACGAAGTCGTGGCCGACGCTCTGCGCGGTCAGGCTGATGTCGAGCATGCAGCTCAGGCAGAACAGCAGCAGCCCGGAGATCACGAGGATGCGGAAATCGACCTTGCCGAGCAGGCGCGGCAGGATCGGCATCACGAGAAAGGCCGGCAGCCCCGACAGCAGCATGATTGCGCCCGCCTGTTCCGCGTTGTAGCCGGCGACGATCGCGAGGAACTGCGGCAGCAGGTAGGACACGCCGTACAGGCCGGCACCGACCGCGGACACGATCACGATCACGCTCGCGTAGCGCGGATTGCGCATCAGCGACAGCCGCACGATCGGCCGCTTCGCGAAGCGTTGCGACAGCGCGATCAGGATCATCCCGGCGAGCGACACCAGGCTCAATGTGACGATCATTTGCGATTCGAACCAGCGTTCGCGCTGGCCTTCCTCGAGCACGACGGTGAGCGAGCTCAGCCCGATCGCGAGGCCGGCGATCCCGAGCCAGTCCGCGTTGAAGAACGTGCTCCATTGCGGACGGTCGGACGGCAGCCCGAACCACAGCAGCCCCATCAACAGCAGGCACACCGGCAGGTTCAGGAAAAAGCACCAGCTCCAGTTCACGTTTTCCGCGAGCCAGCCGCCGAGCACCGGGCCGAACAGCGGCCCGAGCAGCACGATCAGGCCGAACAGCGTCATGCCGACCGGCAACTGAGACAGCGGCAGCCGCGTGCGGATGATGGTCTGCGCGGTCGGGATCAGCGCGCCGCCGGTGAAGCCCTGGCCGATCCGGCCGGCGATCATCATCGGCAGCGAATGCGACCAGCCGCACATCATCGAGAACGCGATGAACAGCGCGGAGTTCGTCAGCAGGAAATTGCGCAGCCCGAACACGCGCGTGAGCCACGCGGCGAGCGGGATCATCACGATCTCCGACATCAGGTAGCCGGTCGAGATCCACGTGCCTTCGGTGCCGGTCGCGCCGATTTCACCCTGGATCTGCGGCAGCGCGGAATTCGTGATCGAGATGTCGAGCGTCGCCATCAGCGCGCCGAGCGCGCCGGCCGCGACCGCGATCCAGTCGGTCACGCTCGCGCGGCCTTCGTGCGGCGGCACGGGCATCGTGGCGGACGGTTCAGCCATGATGCGTCTCGTCGCGGGCCGAGCGCGTATCGACGTCGACCGTCACCGACAGCCCCGGCAGCAGCATGCGCTGCGCGCGGGCGTTCGCGGCGAGGCGGATGCGCACCGGCACGCGCTGGACGATCTTCGTGAAGTTGCCGGTCGCATTCTCGGGCGGCAGGAGGGCGAACTGCGCGCCGGTGCCGGGTGCGAAGCTGTCGACGACGCCGGACAGCGCACCGTCCGGCAAGGCGTCGACATGCAGTTCGACCGGCTGGCCGATTCGCATGTTGCCGATCTGCGTTTCCTTGAAGTTCGCGACGAGGTAGATCGAATCGACGGGCACCACGGTCAGCAGGCGCGTGCCGGGCTGCACGTATTGACCGACGCGCACCGTGCGATCGCCGACGCGGCCGGCGAGGGTGCTGCGCACGATCGTGTTGTCGAGGTCGAGCTGCGCCTGCGCGGCACTGGCCTGCGCGGCTTCGAGCTGCGCGCGCGCCTGCTGGAGCTGGGCGGTGAACGACGCGATCTGCGTGCGTGCGGCCGCGATCGACGCATTGTTCGCGGCGAGCGTCGCGACCGCCTGATCGCGCGTGCTCTTCAGGTCTGCCACGCGTTCGTGCGTCTCCGCACCGGTCGCCGCGAGCGGCGCATAACGCGCGTATTCGTCGCCGGCGTGCTGCGCATTGATCCGCGACACCTTCGCCTGCGCGTCGGCCTGTTCGAGATTCGCACGCTGCTGGCTGATGTCGGCCTCGGCGCGTGCGATATCCGCGCGGCGTGCATCGACGGTCGCAAGCGATTGCGCGAGCGCAACCTGGTACTGGCGGACGTCGAGTCGCACGAGCGGATCGCCGGCCTTCACGGCCTGGTTGTCGCGGACATACACATCGGTCACGTAGCCGGCGACCTTCGGCGCGGCAGTCATGCTGTCCGCCTGCAGGTACGCGTCGTTGGTACTTTCGATGAAACGGCCGACCGTCCACCAGCGGCCGAGCCAGACGGCACCGCCGATCGCCGCGAGCACGGCGACGACGAGCAGGATGCGCCGTTTCGATCCGTTTCCGGATTTGCTTCCGTT
The DNA here is from genome assembly GCF_052045915.1 of Burkholderia sp. 22088. Lineage (NCBI taxonomy): Bacteria > Pseudomonadati > Pseudomonadota > Betaproteobacteria > Burkholderiales > Burkholderiaceae > Burkholderia > Burkholderia sp. 22088. The sequence goes on along the minus strand of NZ_JBQEPY010000003.1, from coordinate 178,777 downwards.
TCGCGGTGTTGTTCCGTTTTCCTGACGATCTGCTTGCTGTGGAGGGTCTTGCGGCGTCGACATTCCGGTGTCCAATTTATTCCAAGTGGAAGAATTATTCCAGTTGATAGAATTGTGTCAAGTAGAATATCGATCGATCGAATGACGGGGAAGGCATGAACGAAGCGAAGAAGCTGCGCCGGACGTCGGCGGGCGGCTACGCCCGCGGCGACGAAACGCGCCAGCGGATCATCGAGGCGGCGATCGAACTGTTCGGCGAGCGCGGGTTCGCGGGTGCATCGACACGCGAGATCGCCGCGATGGCCGGCGTGAACGCGCCGGCGCTCCAGTACTACTTCGAGAACAAGGAGGGCGTGTACCGCGCGTGCGTCGAGGCGATCGCGGAGAATGGCAGGGAAGTGTTCGCACCGTCGGTCGGCCATGCGAGGGCGATGCTCGATGCGGACGCGGACGTCGACGTGCTGATCGACGCGTTCATCGGGCTGCTGCGCGCGCTGTCGGACCGGATGTTCACCGCGCCGAAGACGATGAACCAGCGGATGTTCTTTGCACGCGAGCAAGGCGGCCAGGAGCCGGCGAGCGCGAGCGAGATCCTGATGAAGCGCATGCGCAAGCCGCTCAACGACGTGAGCGCCGAACTGATCGGCCGTATCTCGGGCCGGCCGGCCAACGATCCCGTCACCCGATTGCGTGCGCTGAGCCTGTTCGGGCAGATCACGGTGTTCCACATCGCGCAGCGTTCGGCGCTGCAGTTGCTCGAATGGGAGGCGTTCGAGGGCGAGCGCGCGGCATTGCTGGTCGACACGATCGCCGACCAGACACGCCTGCTGCTCGAGCAATGGCATGCGCAGCACGACGCATCGGCTGCCGATCCGGAAGCCGGCGCGAAGCGCGGGCAGGGCGCGGCGGCGAAACGTGCGGTCAAGGCGAAGGCGGGGGCATCGGCGCCCGGCGCGAAAAGCACGCGGCGCGTGAACAAGCCCGCCGCGCGTTGAGCGCGGCGCGGCATCGCCCCCGGCCGGTCAACCCGGCTTGCGCTCCGGTTCGGCGGGCGACGGCGGCCGGGCCGCCGGTTCTGCAGCATGGTCGTTGCCGCTGTTGCCACCGTCGCTGCCATTGCCGCCGTTTTCGCCTTCGACGACAGGCCGCGATCCGTCCGCATAGGCGACGACGCTGCGCTGCGGATTGGCGATCCGGATGCCGCGTTCGCGGAACGTCTCCGCGATCCGCCGGTTGAATTCACGCTGCACGCTCCAGCGCGTCGCGTCCGTGCATTGCATCTGCCCGGCCAGCGCGAGTGCCGCGCCGTCGACCTGGTCGATCCCCCAGTAGCTGAAGTCCGACAGGATACCGTCGCGGTATTTCGGATCGTCGCGCAACGCCGCGCCGATCTCCTTCAGCGTCGCGATCGCGCGATCGATATCCTCGCCGTAGGCAATACTGATCTTGACGGCGGCGTTGCCGAGCCCGCGGTTCGTGTTGTTGACGGTCGTCACCGAGCTGAACGGGATCGTGTACAGCGACCCGTCGCCTGCGCGCAGTCGCACGGTGCGGATCGACAGGTACTCGACCGTACCCGACACGCCGGCGAGCGTGACCCAGTCGCCGACCTGCATCGCGTTTTCCATCAGCAGGAAGATCCCGGTGATGAAATCCTGCACGAGCTTCTGCGAGCCGAAGCCGAGCGCGACACCGAAGATGCTCGCGCCGGCAAGCAGCGGGCCGACGTTCACGCCGAGCTGGCTGAGGCCCGTCAGCACGACGACGAGCGCGATCATCACGAACAGCAGCGAGCGCAACATCGGCAGCAACGTGCGCAGTCGCGCCGCGCGCACGAGATTGCCTTCGCGCGTCCACCGCTGCAGGCGGCGCTCGATCGCGATGTTCGCGGCTTCCCACACGAGGAGCGCGACGATGGCCGCGATCGCGATCGTCACCAATGCCGACGCGAGCCGGTGGCCGATGGTGCCGGTTTCGAACGCGCGGAAGATCGGCACCCCCCAGATCTGCAGCAGCAACACGACGGTCACGATGCCGATCGCGCCCGACACGATCTGGCGCAGCAGCGGGTAGTAGCGGTACGCGTGCAGGTGGACGAGCGTGCGGTCTTCGTCGCGGCCCTGGAACAGCCGCGCGAGCGCGCCGAACACGACGATCGAGACCATCCGCATGCCGATCATCACGGCGATCGAGCGGCCGCCGAGCGTGATCAGCACGCGATAGCCGTTGTGGACGTCGAGCGCCCACACGAACCACAGCGCCATCACGATGAATACCGACACGGGAGCCCACGCGTCCGCGAGCGCATTCGCGACCATCTCGAAGGACGCACGGTCGTCGCCGGCCGCGCGGATCCGCGCGGCGACCGGCTGGCGGCTCCGCAGGATCAGCGCCGACACCATCAGGTGCCCGACGAGCGCGACGGCTTTCAGCAGGGCGACATGACCGGCCTCGCTGAGCCCGAAGCTCGCGGCGATCTCGACAGCGGCCGTGCAGGCGCCGACCACGATCACGATCCGCGCGATCGAGCGTTGCGCGAAATCGGCCCACGCATCGCTGATGTGCAGCAACCGCAATTGCCGCGCATCGGGCTGGAAGAACAGCCGGCTGACGATCGTGACGAGCCGGCAGATCACGTAGATGTCGATCAGCGCTTCGAGCGCGGATTCGACCGGGGTACCCGTCTCTCCGATCGCCGACATCGTCAGGCTCGCGACACCGACGAACACGAGCAGCGGCACGGCCCGCAACGCGAGGCTGACGAGCGCGCGCGGCATCCGGTGCAGCAGCGTGGTGTGGCGGCGCGCGTGGCCTCGGCCTTGTGACGATGCGGGGGCGGTGTCAGGGGCATCGGCGGGATCGGCGGCGTCGGGTTTGGCGAGGGTGTCCGGCGGCGCGTCGTCGTCATCGGGCGAGGCGGAGTCCGGCGCGGTGCGGGGCGACGTGTCGGCACGCCGTGCGGCCACTGCGGCCAGCGCGCGTCGCAACAACCGCTTTGCCAACCATTCGACGAAGAGCGCGGGCACGAGCACGGCGACGATGATCCAGAATGCGTGCGCGAGATCCGCGCGCTCGTCGGCTCGCACCAGCCTGTCGTGCCACCAGCTTCCGACCGAGCCGACATCGAGCAGCGAGTGCAGCGACTCCTTCAGCGCGCTGCCGATTTCGGTGGCCCAGCGCGATCCCTGCCGGACGAGCATCGACGCGAGCCCGTTCGACGTGAGCGCGCCCGGGGCCGCGGCCGCCGAAGCGCCGCTGGCCGCCGCCGCATCGCTGGCAACGACCGCGGGTGCGCTCAGCGCGCCGACGGCCGCGATCGCACGCAGCGTCGTTTCGACCTGCGCGCGATCGCGTGGATTTTCGAGCACGTTGAGTGCCTGCTGAGCCTGTTGCGGCGTCAGCGCGGGCGCGGTGCCGGAAGCGGCCGACGCGGCGGCCGGGGCGGGAGCGGCCGCGTGAGCGGCCGTGACGACGGCGGCAAGCAGCCAGCCGAGGAGGATATGTCGCATGGAGTGGGCATGCGGGCGCGCATCGGCGCGCGGCCCGCCGGGCTGAACGATGGACGGGAAGTTAACATGATCGCGCCCGGAACCGAATAGTTCCGTCGACGATCATTCGAATCGGGCATGCACGACGCGGCGCGGCCGTTTGCGGCGCGTTTCCGCGGTCATGTGGCTGACGCAGGGGGGGAGGCGACTCGATTGCCGGCGTGTAAGGCTCGCGTAATGCCCGCTTGCGGGCAACGGCGAGCGCCGCGCGCATCGCGCCGAATTCATCCGGAATCCTGCCAAATCACGCTTCCCCGTCGTGAAAAACCGGCAGGACGTGTTCCGCGATTTCTTCGATGACGTCGCGCACGGGCCGGTCCGAGCCCGGATTCAGCGTGACGTGATGCGTGCCTGCCGCGCGCATGTTCCGCAGGATGTCGATCAATGCGCGGCGTCCGGTTGCATAGCCGAGCGGCAATGCGGTGGCCGGCGCATCGGGATCCGCGACGAGGTCGAGTCGCATCGACACGCCGAACGCGCGAAAGGCCGGCGACGCGAGCCTTTCAACCGCCGCGCGCCACATCGAATACCGTGCGCGCTGCATGTCCGGATCGCGGTGGTACGTCATCCAGCCGATCGAGTGACGCGCGATCCAGTCGACGCTTTGACCGCCCGAGCCGACCGCCAGCATCGGCACCGCGTCGGCGCCGCGAGGCAGCAGCGTGAAGTCGGGCGCATCGGGCGGCGCTTCGTCGGGCAGCACGCGCGATGGCACGCCGAGCGCGGCCGCGACGACGTCCCAGTGCGCGCGGTACCGGTCGCGGCGCGTTTCCGCGTCGACGCCGAACGCCGCATATTCGGGCGGCCGGTCGCCGGAGCCGAGCCCGAGGATGAAGCGTCCGCCCGACAGCGTCGCGACCGACAGCGCGCCTTTCGCGATATGCAGCGGATGACGCAGCGGCAGCACGATCGCGCCGCTGGCGAGTGCAATCCGGCGCGTGCGTGACGCCAGTGCGCCGAGCAGGACCCACGGGTCGAGGTGGCCGACCGGGTCGGGATAGTCGGCGCTGTTCAGCGGCACGTCGCGAATCCACAGCGCGCGAAAGCCGAGCGTGTCGGCCAGCGCCGCGAGTTCGAGTTGCTCGTCGAAGTCGGCGACGACATGGCCGGTGCGAAGCAGCGGCAACGTGAGGCCGATCGACAGCTGCCCGGCCGAAAAGACGCGATGCGCGACGTCGGGACGGGCAGGGGCGGGCGTGGTCATGTCGGGTCCTTGGAGGCGGGGCAAAGCGGGCGCGCGACGTTGCGTGTCCGAATGCTAGCGTGTTTGTGCGCCGGCTGCGCGGCACGGCATGCGCAGCGCCCGATCGGGCGTGACCGGTGACGTCGAGGTAACGGGAGCCATGCGGGCAGCGGGCCGGGCATAATCGGTGCCTTCAATCATCGAGAACAGCGAATCCGGATGAATGCGCTTCTACACGCGGTGATCGGTCTGGCGGCGAGCGCGATGCTTTTCACGGTTGCGTCCGACGCGCGCGCGGACGATGCGCAGCGTACCGCTATCTGCAAGACCGCCGAGGAAACGGGCTACACGGCGGACATCCGCAATTGCCTGCGGCTGGAATACGACGAGGCCGACCGACGGTTGAATGCCGTCTACAAGACGAAGATGGCGAGCCTGGATGCACAGGGCAAGGCGAGGTTGCGCGACGACGAGCGCCGCTGGCTCAAGGCGCGGGATGCTGCCTGCGCCGAATCGCGGCAGCCCGATGCAGGCGGTACGCTCGGGCTCGTGGAGGTTGACAGTTGCTTCGTCGGCGAGACCGAGCGTCGTGTCAAGGTCATCGAGGTCTTTCGTTGAGGTGTCGCGCAGGCCCCGGCGCTATGCCACGCGCAGCGTCGTGCCGCGCAGCGTGAGGCCGAGGCGCGCCGCCACGCGTTGTGACGCGCGGTTGTCGCTATCGGTGCTGTAGAACAGCGTGCGGGTTCGAAGCGACGGCAGCCGCGACCACGCGGCGGTCACGGCTGCCGCGAGGCCGCGCCCCCGGAATGCAGGGGCCGTCGCGAGACCGAGTTCGGCACCGACTTCGGATAGCCGCGCGGCGAATGCGACCGAGGCGACTTCTCCGTCGACGACGGCCGCGCACCACGGCGCCCACAGATCGGCGGCGCCTTGAAACCCCATCGAGAACAGGCCTTCGGGCATCCCGCGCGTCGACAGCGCGTGCAGCAGATGCCGGCCCGCGTCGCTGTCGCCGTCGATCAGCTCGACGTGTGCGTCGGCGTCGAAACCGAGTGCGTGCGGCAGCGCGTAGACGAGGCCGATGTTCCAGTGCGGAACGGGGGCGAGCAGCGACAGATAGCGTTCGAGATGCGCGGGCTGGGTGCAGTCCGCCGACGGCGTTTCGCTGTCGGCCAGGCGCGCCAGTTTTTCTGCGACAGGAACGGGCACGTCGGCGCGTACGCCCGCCAGGTTGCGTTTTGCGCCTCTGCCGAGCCAGAAGCGGGGCCCGGGCGAGCAGTCGGGATCGTTCTCGCGTTCGATCCGGCGATCCGGATGCAGCCGGAACAGCGTCCGGTAGTCGATATCCAGCCAGTCGTGTGTGTCAGGCATAGGTCGGGCAGGTGGCTCCCGTCAGGTGGCGGCGGGTTGCGCGAAGCAGGCCGGGGCGGGCCCGCGCGTCCGTTCGTGCGTATGCGGCACTGTGGGGCGATTGTAAGCCGGTCGGCAATCGCGCGCGGATGCAACGACGCGGCATCGGCGCGGACCGTGCCGGCGCGGATGCAACGACGCGGCATCGGCGCGGACCGTGCCGGCGCGGCATGACGACATCGCGGCATGCCCGGCCGACGGTCGCCGATCCGGCACGCGTTTCAGTTTCGAAACGTTCGCGCTGCTTGCCGGTGCGCGATTCGCCGCGATGGCCCCGCTCCGGCCCGCGCGGCCTTGCGGCATGAAGCATGGTGCGCTCCTTGCATATCTGTACGTGCCGTGAGCGCGGTCGCGGACGCAGTCGGTCCGGCGATCGCTTCAGTGGGTCGGACGTATCGGAGACGGGGACAAGAGAATGAAAACAGACCGAATCGCAACATGCCGTGTTGCAAACATGAATCGCCGACCTGCCTGGGTATTCGCTTCGCCGTTGATCGAGGCGACGTGAGCGCGCGGCTTTCCGTTCCATCCGAGCAATCGGGTTTGTTCTGAACGACGACGTGCAGGTGTGACGCACGAGGCCGACTGGTGCCGGTCGGCCGTCGGGGACGAACTTCGAATATCCGTGGATGGCCCGGCCCGGAACCCGGATCGTCATGCTGGCGCGCGCAACGCGAGTCGTCGCGCGGCGCAGGTGTTCGTGCGCCGCGTATCGCGTCGGCGCGACGGGCCCGAACCGGAACGCACCGGGTCGCACCGGAAAGCAGGCAGTGCATCGATGTGTCCGGCACCGCGGAATACATGCAGTCCAGGGGAAGCGTTCGCCGGCCGCGGCATGGCGGGCGCCGCGAAATTGTGCTGTCAGTTGATCCACTACCCCGATGGATCAATTGTTGAAGCGCCCATCGCCGAGTGGCGGATGGGCGTCTTTTTTTGTGCGCCGGTTTGCGACGCGGGCCATCGGCCCGATCGCGCGGCGTTCTGTATCATGTGCTGGCGTGCCTGGCTGCCCGTGCGGGCGCACGGCTTGCCGGCGCACCCGATCACGCGTTGCCAACATGAACGACACAGCCCTGCACGACCCCTCAACCGCCGGCATCGATCCGGCCGCACTCGATGCGCTGCAGACGTTCGTCGAACGTCATCCGCGCCTGCTGGTACTGACCGGCGCGGGCATCAGTACCGACTCCGGCATTCCCGGCTATCGCGACCGCAACGGCCAGTGGATGCGCTCGCCGCCGATTCAGCTCCATGAATTCCTCGGCTCCGATGCCGCGCGGCGGCGTTACTGGGCGCGCAGCATGATCGGCTGGCCCGTCGTCGGCCGCGCCCAGCCGAACGGGTCGCACGTCGCGCTCGCGCGGCTCGGCAGCGCGGGGCGGATCGAGCGTCTCGTCACGCAGAACGTCGACGGTTTGCACCAGCGCGCGGGCAGCGGCGACGTGATCGAGCTGCACGGCGGCATCGACGGCGTCACGTGTCTCGATTGCGGCGCGCATCATGCGCGCGCGACGATCCAGGTCATGCTCGAGGCCGACAATCCCGAGCTGCTGGGCGCGCAGGCCGAGCCTGCCGCGGACGGCGACGCGCATCTCGAATGGGCGGCGCTCGACACGTTCCGCATCCCGGCGTGCCCCGCGTGCGGCGGGCTGCTGAAGCCGGCAGTCGTGTTCTTCGGCGAAAACGTGCCGCGCGAGCGCGTGGCGCTCGCGTCGCAGGCGCTCGATGCGGCCGATGCGCTGCTCGTCGTCGGCTCGTCGCTGATGGTGTATTCCGGCTACCGCTTCTGCGTGTGGGCGCAGGCGCAGCACAAGCCGGTCGCCGCGCTCAATCTCGGCCATACGCGCGCCGATCCGATCCTGACGCTGAAGGTCGAGGCGCGCTGCGCACCCGCGCTCGATGCGCTCACCGCGCGGCTGGGCCTCGCGGGCCACGCACCGGAGCACGCATCGTGACCGATTCGACCGCTTCGCCCAATCCGTCCGCGCGGCTGTCGGCGCCGGCAGCCGAACGCAATCGCGGGCCGATCCTCGACGTCTTGCGCCGCGTGTTGCCGGCGAGCGGCCGCGTGCTCGAAATCGCGAGCGGCACGGGCCAGCACGTCGTCCACTTCGCACAGGCGCTGCCGGGCCTGCACTGGCAACCGAGCGATCCCGATGCGCAGGCGCGCCGCTCGATCGCCGCGTGGGTTGCCCATGCGGGCCTCGCGAACGTTGCCGGGCCGCTGGCGTTCGACGTGCGCGACGCGTCGTGGCCGGTCGACGCGCTCGACGCGATCGTCTGCATCAACATGATCCATATCTCGCCCTGGGCCTGCACCGACGCGCTGTTCGCGGGCGCGTCGCGCCTGCTGCGGCCGGGCGGCGTGCTGTTCCTGTACGGGCCGTATCGCCGCGAGGGCCGGCACACGGCGCCGTCGAACGAGGCATTCGACCTGCAGCTGCGCAGCCGCGACCCGTCGTGGGGCGTGCGCGATCTCGAAACCGTCGTCGCGCTCGGCCTCGATCGCGTGCTCGACTGCATCGAGGTGGTCGAGATGCCGGCGAACAACCTGAGCGTCGTGTTCCGGCGGCTGCCGCACGCGGAGCAGTGACACGCAAGCGCGCATCGCCGCCGGGTTTCCACTATCCTTTCGCCTGTGCGCGCGACCCGGTTCGGGTCGCGCCCCGTTTTTTCCGGAGAATTGACTAATGGGCAAACAAGCAATCGGTGTGATCGGGCTCGCGGTGATGGGCCGCAATCTCGCACTCAATATCGAGAGCCGCGGTTACGCGGTGTCTGTGTACAACCGCAGCCGCGAGAAAACCGACGAACTGATCGCCGAATTCCCCGGCCGCAACCTGGTGCCGACCTATACGCTCGAGGAATTCGTCGCGTCGCTCGAAACGCCGCGCCGGATCCTGATGATGGTGAAGGCCGGCGAAGCGACCGATGCGACGATCGCATCGCTCAAGCCGCTGCTCGAGAAGGGCGATGTGCTGATCGACGGCGGCAACACGCATTTCACCGACACGATCCGCCGCAACCAGGAGCTCGCGCAATCGGGCCTGCATTTCATCGGCACCGGCGTGTCGGGCGGCGAAGAGGGCGCGCTGCGCGGCCCGTCGATCATGCCTGGCGGCCAGCGTGACGCGTACGATCTCGTCGAGCCGATCCTCAAGCAGATCGCCGCGAAGGCGCCGTCGGACGGCGAGCCGTGCGTCGCCTACATGGGCCCGGACGGTGCGGGCCATTACGTGAAGATGGTTCACAACGGCATCGAATACGGCGACATGCAACTGATCGCCGAAAGCTACTCGGTGCTGAAGGACGTCGCGGGCCTGACCAACGACGAACTCGGCGCGGTGTACACCGAATGGAACCAGGGCGAACTCGACAGCTACCTGATCGAGATCACGTCGAAGATCTTCGGCAAGAAGGACGAAGAGACCGGCAAGCACCTCGTCGACGTGATCCTCGATCGCGCCGCGCAGAAGGGCACCGGCAAGTGGACGAGCCAGAACGCGCTGGATCTCGGCGTGCCGCTGCCGCTCATCACCGAGTCGGTGTTCGCGCGCGTGCTGTCGTCGCTGAAGACCGAGCGTGTCGCGGCCAGCAAGATCCTGTCGGGCCCGGCCGCCGCGCCGTTCGACGGCGATCGCGCCGCGTTCGTCGAAGCGGTGCGCCGCGCGCTGTACCTGAGCAAGGTGATCTCGTACGCGCAGGGCTTCGCGCAACTGCGCACGGCATCCGAAGAGTACGGCTGGAACCTCGATCTCGGGACGATCGCGAAGATCTTCCGCGCGGGCTGCATCATCCGCGCGCGCTTCCTGCAGAAGATCACGGACGCGTATGCGAAGGATCCGGCGCTCGCGAACCTGCTGCTCGACCCGTACTTCAAGGACATCGCCGCGAACTATCAGACCGCGCTGCGCGACGTCGTGGTGGCCGCGGTGAAGGCCGGCGTGCCGGTCCCGGCGTTCGCGTCGGCCGTCGCGTACTTCGACAGCTATCGTTCCGAGCGGCTGCCGGCGAACCTCGTGCAGGCGCAGCGAGACTTCTTCGGCGCGCACACGTTCGAGCGTACCGACAAGCCGGGCAGCTTCCACGCGAACTGGTCCTGACCGGCTGGCAGGGGGCGGCATTGTTGCGAAAATCTATTCTTTGAATAGGGTTTTTCTATCCCGGATGCCGACATTGTTGGCTCCCGGGAAACAGTGTTTTCGTTCTTTCATGGTTTTCCCTAGGTGTTCCCGGGACTAAACTCTGTTCCATCGCTGCAGACATGGTGTGTGCGGCGGAGCAAAAAAATCCCGGAGGTAATCATGAAATCGCTGATCGCAACGTTCGCCGCAGCTGCCGTTCTCGCCGTTCCCGCCGTCTCGTTCGCCCAACAGAATGCGCCCGTCACCCGTGCACAGGTGAAGGCCGATCTGGTCGCCGTCCAGCAGGCCGGCTACAAGCTGGGCAGCGACCGTACGAACTACCCGGAAAGCATTCAGGCCGCTGAAGCCCGCCTGAACCCGCAACAGAACGTTGCCGCTGCCGACACGACCGGCTATGGCGCACAACCGGCTGCCGCGCAAGAATCCGGCGCACCGGCCAAGGCCAAGACCGGCTGGCAAGTCAAGCGCATCGCTGACGACGCGCCGATCTACAAGGGTCGTTAATGGTGGTTCGGTCGGTGCGGCCGCGTTGGCGGCCTGATCCGTCCCCTGAAGTACGAACAGCCCGTCGTTCCGGATAGCGGAACGACGGGCTGTTTTCATTGGTGGCGCGCGTATCGCGCCGACCGTCGGTTCAGTGCAGCGGGCGCCTGCCGCGCCCGATATCCCGGAACAGCGCTTCGGCCGGTTCCAGCACCTGCAGCCACGTTTCGTCGTAGCCGCTCAGCGTGTCGAGCGCGTCGCGCAGCCGCTCGATCGCGAGGACCGGCAGCTCGACGCTGTGGCGCGTGGCGCCGGTCATGTGCGCGACGCTCGCCAGCTGGACGAGCGCATCGGCCGCCTCGGCGACGTCGGTCGCGAACAGCAGGTGCCGGTTGAGCAATTCGACCAGGCCGCTGGAACCGGAGAAATCGTCGGCGTTGAGCTGCACGGAAAGAAACGTCGCGTTGTTCATTGTCATGCTCCTCGTTGTCGTTGGGTCGCGCAGTGCATCACCGAGTATAGGTGGCGATCGAAGGGGAGAATGTGACGGGATCGATACGGCAGGCGCGGGTGGCGAGGCCTGCGGAAGATCCGCGGCAGGCCCGCCCGGCGGGGCTCGCAGGCGGCCGGCACGCTGCTGCGGCACCGCAAGATTGTTGCCGGATCAGGCATCGGTCGCGGCCTTGACCGCCACAAATGGTATCTTTGCCGATCGGAACGGCGCGAAAAAGGGGCCGGTGAGCCCATCGCGCCGATGTTCCGCTGTGGAAACTGACGGCCGCGAGAGCGGTCGGATACTGATTGGTCCGGCCCTCCGGCCGGACATCGTGCGTCGCGCGCCGGGGGGCGGTGGGCGGCGCAACGACGCAAATCCGGGAGGACCCTTGAGAGAAACTATTCCCATCCACGATGCGCCGACGCGCTGGCTGCCGCAGGCGGCACTCGTTGCCGCGGCCATCGCGCTGACGGGTTGCACGATGACGCCGTGGACCGACAGCTGGCAGCCGGCGCGCCAGTCGGCACCCACGTCGGCCGCGACGCCGGGCGTGATCGCCGGCTATTACCGCGTGAATCCGGGCGATACGCTCGCGGGTGTCGCGAACGCGTACGGGCAGCGCGTGCAGGACGTGGCCAGCTGGAACCACATGGCGCCGACCGATGCCGTGTATCCCGGGCAGGTGCTGCGCGTGGCGCCGCCGCCTGCGGCGACGTCGCTCGGGCAGCCGCCCTCGGCGGCCGCGCAGCCGGGCTCGCTCGCCTGGCCGGCCACCGGTGTCGTGGCGACGCCGTTCGCGGCCGGCAGGACGCGCGGCATCGTGATCGCGGCGTCCGGCCCCGACCATTCGGTGCGGGCCGCGGCGGCCGGACGCGTGGTTTATGCGGGGTCCGGCGTCAAGGCCTACGGCCCGCTCGTGATCCTCAAGCATGAGAACGGGCTCATCACGGCCTACGGACACAACGGCAAACTGCTGGTCAACGAAGGCGACGCGGTGCGCCAGGGCCAGCCGGTCGCCGAAATGGGCACCGACACGAGCGGCCGTTCGACGTTCGAGTTCGAAGTGCGCCAGAACGGCAAGGTCGTCGATCCGATGAACTTCCTGCCGCGCAACGGCGGCTGACGGCCCGCCTCACCCCGTGTGCGCCGGGCGGCGCACACGTTCCGGCGTTTCCCGCCTTCATCCTTTCCCGAGCGTCACCGCGCCCGACTGTCTCGCGTGATTGCCGAGCCAGCGAATGCCCAGTGCGAGCGCCGCCGCGCCGATCGCGATCAGCGAACACTGGATCGCGACCGGTAGGTAGCCATGCGGCCGCGGATCGACGAACGGATAGGGATACCAGTTCTCCAGCGCGCCGCGCACGAGCGTATAGCCGAGATAGACGACCGGAAAGGCGAGCCACGCGAACGCGCTGCGCCGCGGGATCGGCAGGCGCGGCTCCACGTACAGCCAGTCGCACAGCACGACGAGCGGCACGATCCGGTGCAGCACCCAGTTGTTGAACGCCGGCGTGACGTGGCGCAGCGCATCGAGCCGCGCGAGCAGGAGCTCGTAGACGATCGCGGTGATCAGGACGTACAGCACCGCGGCGCCGCGCATCGATTCGTAGCGAGCCGAGCCGGGGCGGGCGATGCGCCAGAGCCCGGCGGCGAGCATCGCGGCCGCGTAGAGGCTGCTCAGTTGCGTGAAGTAGCTGAGAAAGTTGCCGAGCTCGAATGCAGGCATGCCCCAGTAGCCGGCGATGCTGTGCAACGTCGTCGACACCGCGAGCAACGCGGCGGTCAGCCGATAGGCCGCAACGAAGAACGCCTTGCTCATGATGCGCGCGCAACGTCGACACCAAAGCTTCATCGTGCCACAGCCGTTTACGGGCGCGATGCGGATTTTCCATATGACGGCCCGCGTGGCGCGTGCGTTGACGATTCATCCGATATTTGACCTCGCCGCACAAAACCGGACGCACGTGCGGCTACAATCGTGGCAGCCTTGCCGGGCTGCCGAGCCGATTGCGGCATGCGCCCATCCCCGCATACAACACGAGACGAAGCATGAGAAACATCCTCGCGAAACAGACGCGCTACAGCTCGCCCGCGATCTTCTTCCACTGGGCCGTGTTCGCGCTGGTGGCGCTGGCCTACCTGGCCATCGAGATCCGCGGGCCGAAAGGCAGCGACAGCCGGGTGTTCTGGATGAACGTGCACCTCACCGCGGGCACGCTCGTGCTCGTGCTGTCGGTGCTGCGCGTGCTGTGGCGAGTCGTCAGCCGCGTGCCCGAGGCCATTCCGCAAACGGCGCTGCTGCGCTGGCTCGCGAAGCTCGCGCATCTCGCGCTCTACGTGTTCATCATCGCGCAGCCGCTGCTCGGGATCATGACGATCAACCTGGGCGGAAAGCCGGTGTCGCTCGACTGGCTCGGCGTGTCGTTCACGCTGCTCGGCCCCGACAAGGCGCTGCGGCCGACGATCAAGGAAGCGCACGAGCTGATCGGCAACGCGTTCTATTTCGTGATCGGATTGCACGCGCTGGCCGCGCTCTACCATCATTTCATCCGGCGCGACGACGTACTGCGGCGCATGGCGCCCTGAGCGGCACGTTCGTTCCGGAAGCATGCAGCAGGCGGGGGCGCATGGTTGTGTTGACAACCATGCGCCCCCGGTCCGTTTACCGCCATCTGCGCTGGTCAGCGCGTTAAACATTCTGTAACATCTCGGCTGTTTTTACATTCCGCTTACTCTGCGCCGCGCATGCTGCACCGACATCGTCACCTGACCGCCTGGCTTGGCGTGCTCGCGATCTGGTTCGCGATCGCGGCGCCGCTGGTGTCGCAGTGGCGCGTCGCGCAGGCGGCCACGCCCGACGCAATTGTCTGCAGTGCAGAGCATGGCGCGCATCGGTCACCCGATGCAGGCCGCATGCACGATCACGCGCTGCATCTCGATGCGTGCGGCTACTGCGGTTTCTTCGCGCACAGTCCCGCGATCGGCGGGACTGCCGCCGCGGCACTCGCTTCCGTTCCCGTCGTTTCCGTCTCCGCCGTCGCGCCGCCTGCCGTCGCGGCGCGCGCCGACCGCTATCCGCGCGCGTACCCGCGCGCACCGCCCGAGCGCGCCTGACGCGCTGTTTTCCGTTCTTTTCACCGCCGATATCCGTGCGGCCCGTCGAGGCCGTGCGGAGGGCGTCACTCGGGCTTTCGATCATGACCATTTTCCAGTTGCGTGCGCCGCGGGCGTCGCGCAATGCCTGTGCGCGGCGCATGCCGCGCGTGCTGAAACTCACCGTTCCCGCGCTCGCAGCCGGCGCACTGGCCGCGAGCGCCGCGGCAGCCGAAACGGCGCGCGCGGCCGGCGCGCCGGCCGACGATACGGCCGCGCCGCTGCCGGCCATCGAAGTCGTCGCATCGCCGCTGACGACGCCGCTCGTCGTCGTCACGGATCCGAAGACCCCGCGCCAGCCGCTGCCCGCCAGCGACGGCGCGGATTATCTGAAGACGATCCCCGGCTTCACGTCGATCCGCAGCGGCGGCACCAACGGCGACCTCGTGCTGCGCGGGATGTTCGGCTCGCGGCTGAACATCCTGGCGAACGGGATGTCGACGCTCGGCGCATGCCCGGGCCGGATGGATGCGCCGACGTCGTATATCGCACCGGAAAGCTATGACAAGGTCACCGTCCTGAAGGGGCCGCAGACCGTGCTGTACGGCCCCGGCGCATCGGCCGGCACCGTGCTGTTCGAGCGCGTGACCCCGCGATTCGACAAGCCCGGCATGCGCTTCGAGGGCAGCCTGGTCGGCGGGTCGTTCGGCCGCAACGACCAGAACATCGACGTGACGGCCGGCACGCCGGACGTCTATGGCCGCGTGACCGCGAACCACGCACATTCGCAGGACTACAAGGACGGCAACGGCAACACCGTGCCGTCGCAGTGGGACAAATGGAACGCCGATGCGGCGCTCGGCTGGACACCGGACGACCACACGCGCGTCGAGCTGACCGCCGGCACCGGCGACGGCTATGCGCGCTACGCGGGGCGCGGAATGGACGGCGCGCATTTCCGCCGCGAGACGTTCGGCCTGTCGTTCGACAAGAAGCATATCGGCGACGTGCTCGACCGAATCGAGGCGCGCGTGTACTACAACGAAGCCGATCACGTGATGGACAACTACACGTTGCGGCAACCCGACCCGACCAGCAGCATGCCGATGCGGATGGCGTCGGAAGTGCGGCGTCGCACGGTCGGCGCGCGCGCAGCCGCGACGTTCCGTTTCGCCGGCGACTTCAAGCTCGTGACGGGCGTGGATGCGCAATCGAACCGGCTCGACTCGCGCTCGGCGATGGGGCGGCAGAACTACGGCGACCAGCCGTGGGATGCGCAGGCGACGATGTGGAACGCGGGCGTGTTCGGCGAACTGACGTGGTACGCGAGCGAAGTGTCGCGCGTGATCGGCGGCGTGCGCGTCGACTATGCGAGCGCACGCGACAAGCGCGCGACGACGAGCGGCATGATGAAGAGCAAGCCGAATCCGACCTTCGACGACGATCGCACGCGCGTGCTGCCGAGCGGCTTCATCCGCTACGAGCGCGATCTCGCGTCGCTGCCCGTCACGTGGTACGCGGGGATCGGCCATACGGAGCGTTATCCCGATTACTGGGAGCTGTTCTCCGCGAAGCGCGGGCCGGCCGGTTCGGTCAACGCGTTTTCGGCGGTGCAGCCGGAGAAGACCACGCAGCTCGACATCGGCGCGCAATACAAGAGCGACCGGCTCGATGCATGGGTGTCGGCCTACGCGGGCTACGTGCAGGACTTCATCCTGTTCAACTACTCGGCCGGCATGATGGGCCCGACCACGCAGGCGACCAACGTCAATGCGCAGATCATGGGCGGCGAGGCGGGCGTGTCGTGGCGGCCGGTTGCGCCGCTGCGCGTCGAGACGTCGCTCGCGTATGCGTGGGGGCGCAACGTGGCAAGCGGCGATCCGCTGCCGCAGATGCCGCCGCTCGAGGCACGCATCGGGCTCGAGTACACGCGTGGTGCGTGGTCGGCAGGGGGCCTGTGGCGCATCGTTGCGCCGCAGCATCGCTATGCCCTGAACGAGGGCAACGTGGTCGGCAAGGACTTCGGCCCGAGCGCCGGATTCGGCGTGCTCTCGCTGCATACCCAGTACAACGTGAGCAAGACCGTGCAGGTATCGGTGGGCGTCGACAACGTGCTGAACAAGGCCTATACCGAGCACCTGAACCTCGCCGGCAACGCGGGCTTCGGCTATCCGGCGAACTCGCCGGTGATGGAGCCGGGCCGGACCGCCTGGGTGCGCGTGAGCGCGAAGCTGTAACGCGTCGCGCGTGTGCGTTGCAGCATGCGCACGCATGAACGCGGCCCCGCCTGAACGGGCGGGGCGCGTCAACCGATTAGAGAACCGTGTCTAGTCAGGGCGCAAACGTTCGCGAGTCGTGATTCACTCCCGCATTCGACGCACACGGTGCGCGCGACGTTCGCGATGCAGGGTGTGTGTCGATCCGGCTTCATTCGCACCGGCAGCACAATAATCAGGAGAACATGCATGGCCAGGACGATGCGTTCCAGGGTGGTGGCAGGGGCAGTGGCATGCGCGATGAGCATCGCGCCGTTCGCGGGGACGACCGCGGTGATGACGCTTGCGACGACGCACGCGGCAATGGCGGCCACCGCGCCCGCCGCTGGCTACGCGGCGACGCGTTACCCGATCATCCTCGTGCACGGGCTCTCGGGTACCGACAAGTACGCCGGCGTGCTCGAGTATTGGTACGGCATCCAGGAGGACCTGCAACAGAACGGTGCGACCGTCTACGTCGCGAACCTGTCGGGTTTCCAGAGCGACGACGGCCCGAACGGGCGCGGCGAACAGTTGCTCGCTTACGTGAAGACGGTGCTCGCGGCGACGGGGGCGACCAAGGTCAATCTCGTCGGTCACAGCCAGGGCGGCCTCTCGTCGCGCTATGTTGCTGCCGTCGCGCCCGATCTCGTTGCGTCGGTGACGACGATCGGCACGCCGCATCGCGGCTCCGAATTCGCCGACTTCGTGCAGAACGTGCTCGCGTACGATCCGACCGGGCTTTCGTCATCGGTGATCGCCGCGTTCGTCAATGTGTTCGGGATCCTGACGAGCAGCAGCCACAACACCAACCAGGACGCGCTCGCCGCACTGCAGACGCTGACCACCGCACGGGCCGCCACCTACAACCAGAACTATCCGAGCGCGGGCTTGGGTGCGCCGGGCAGTTGCCAGACCGGTGCGCCGACCGAAACCGTCGGCGGCAACACGCACCTGCTGTATTCGTGGGCCGGCACGGCGATCCAGCCGACGCTCTCCGTGTTCGGCGTCACGGGCGCGACGGACACGAGCACCCTTCCGCTCGTCGATCCGGCGAACGTGCTCGACCTGTCGACGCTCGCGCTGTTCGGCACCGGCACGGTGATGATCAACCGCGGCTCCGGGCAGAACGACGGGCTCGTGTCGAAGTGCAGTGCGCTGTACGGCAAGGTGCTGAGCACGAACTACAAGTGGAACCACCTCGACGAGATCAACCAGCTGCTCGGCGTGCGCGGCGCGTATGCGGAAGATCCGGTCGCGGTGATCCGCACGCATGCGAACCGGCTGAAGCTGGCGGGCGTGTAATCGATGACGGCACGAGGAGGACGCGCGCCGCTGGCGCGCCGCGCCGTGGTCTATGGTGCCGTGGGGCTGGCGGCGATTGCCGGCGTGGCGATGTGGAGCGGCGGGGGCCGGCATGGCGGGACGGGCGCATCCGGCGAGCCGCCGGATGCGTCGGCGGCACGCGGACCGGCTGCCGCACTGCCGCAGGCCGCCGTGCCGGCAAGCACGGGCCTGCCGCCGTCGCTCGCCGGCTCCAGCGCGCCCCGCTTGCCGCTCGATGCCGGCGGCCATCTCGCGAAGGCGCGCGCGGTGCGGGATTTCTTCGACTACTGCCTGACCGCGCAGAGCGACCTGAGTGCGGCCGGGCTCGATGCGTTCGTCGTGCGCGAGATTGCCGCACAGCTCGACGGTACCGTTGCGCAGGCCGAGGCGCTCGACGTGTGGCATCGGTATCGCGCGTATCTCGACGCACTCGCGAAATTGCGCGATGCCGGCGCGGTCGACAAGTCGGACCTGGGTGCATTGCAGCTCGCGCTCGACCAGCGCGCGTCGATCGCGTACCGCACGCTCGGCGACTGGAGCCAGCCGTTCTTCGGTGCGGAGCAATGGCGGCAGCGCTACGACCTCGCGCGGCTGAAGATCGCGCAGGACCCCGCGCTGACGGATGCGCAGAAGGCCGAACGGCTCGCGGCGCTCGAACAGCAGATGCCGGCCGACGAACGCGCCGCGCAGCAGCGCGTCGACCGGCAGCGCGCGGCGATCGACCAGATCGCGCAATTGCAGAAGAGCGGGGCGACGCCCGATGCGATGCGCGCACAACTGACGCAGACGCTCGGCCCCGAAGCGGCCGCGCGCGTCGCGCAGATGCAGCAGGACGACGCATCGTGGCAGAGCCGCTACGCGGACTACGCGGCGCAGCGTGCGCAGATCGAGTCGGCCGGCCTGTCGCCGCAGGATCGCGACGCGCAGATCGCCGCGCTGCGGCAGCGCGTGTTCACGAAGCCCGGCGAAGCCGTGCGCGCGGCTTCGCTCGATCGCGGGGCGGGCAGCGCGCGGTAACACGGGCGGCGCTGGCGGCCCTGCGCATGACGGTCGTTATGCCGCGCGCGTGAGATCGCGAGGCAGGTGTTGCTCGATGGTATTCGCGAGCGTGTCGAATGCCGGCCGGATGCCTTCGTGCGCGACGCATGCATAACCGAGCAACAGGCCGCGCCGCGCGGTATCGAGGTTGCTGTAGTAGCTGGTGAGCGGGCGCACGATCACGCCCGCATCGAACGCGCTCTGCGTGACCGCGCGGTCGTCGCAGGCGTCGGGCAGGCCGAGCACGAGATGCAGGCCGGCCTCGTCGCCCATCACGGGCAGCGCGTCGCCGAAGCGCGCGCGGATCGCGTCGATCATCAGCTGCCGGCGCTCGCCGTACAGCGTGCGCATCCGTCTGACGTGCGAAGTCAGGTGGCCGTCCATGATGAATTCGGCGAGCACGGCCTGCTGCATCAACTGGCCCTCGCGGTACAGCTCCGACAACCCGGTGCGGAACGTGTCGACCAGATGCTCGGGCACGACCATGTAGCCCATCCGCAGCCCCGGAAACAGCATCTTGCCGAGGCTGCCGACGTAGATCACGCGGCCGCCGTCGTCGAGCCCCTGCAGCGACGCGAGCGGGCGGCTGCCGTAGCGGAACTCGCTGTCGTAGTCGTCCTCGATGATCCAGCAGCGGTGCTGCCGCGCGTATTCGAGCAGCATCCGGCGCCGTGCGAGGCTCATCACCATCCCGAGCGGGTACTGGTGCGACGGCGTGACGAGCACGAGCCGGGGCGGATGCTGCATGTCGCTGGCACGCGGGTCGAGCCCTTCCTGGTCGACCGGCACCGGCGTCAGCGTGAGGCCCGCCGCCTGCAATACGCTTCGCACACCCCAGTAGCACGGTTCCTCGACCCACGCGCGATCGCCGATGTCGGACAGCAGCCGCACCGCGAGATCGATCGACTGGTGGATGCCCGTCGTGATGATCACCTGGTCCGGCGAGCACTTGACCGAGCGCGCGACGCGCAGGTAATCGGCGAGCGCGCGCCGCAACGGCCGGTAGCCGCCGCCCGGCGCATAGGTCAGCAGCTCGGGGTTCGCTTCCTTCCACAGCCGCGCCTGCAGGCGGCTCCACGTCCGGCTCGGGAATTCCGACACGTCCGGCACGCCCGGCATGAACGCGCCCCATTGGCGTCGCGATACCCCCGCATGCTCGATCAGTTGCCGGCCGCGCATCGACAGGCCGCCCTGCGCGTCCGGCTGTGGCGCCGCATCGGCGCTCGACGGCGGCGGCGCGGCGCCCGGCACGTGGATCGCGGCGGCATCCGGCCGCGTGTCGGCCACATAGGTGCCGCTGCCGGTGGTCGTCAGTACGTAGCCTTCGGCGGTTAGCTGGTCGTACACGTGCAGCACGGTATTGCGCGCGATCGACAGGTCGGCCGCGAGCGTGCGAGAACTCGGCAGCTTGGTTCCTGGCCCCAATTCTCCGGTCAGGATGGCCTGCTGCATCAGCTGCAGCAACTGCCGGTACATCGGCTCGGGCGAGCTACGGTCGAGACGGGCGGAGAGCCAGTCGGCGAGGATCACGGTATCCAAAGTGGTCCTACTAGTAATATTGAAATGGTTCCCTATTGTAGAACCGTGGGCGCCGTATAGTGGCTCGCATCTCAAAATCAATTGTCGCGAAGCAAGGGGACAGCCACGATGAAGTCCGATGATGTGATCGTCAGCTTTCGCGGCGTGCGGAAGACCTACGACGGCGAAACGCTGGTCGTCAAATCGCTCGACCTCGATATCCACCGCGGGGAATTCCTGACGCTGCTCGGGCCCTCGGGCTCCGGCAAGACGACCTGCCTGATGATGCTGGCCGGCTTCGAATTCCCGACCGGCGGCGAGATCCGCCTCGACGGCGAACTGCTGAACAACGTGCCGCCGCACAAGCGCAACATCGGCATGGTGTTCCAGAACTACGCGCTGTTTCCGCACCTGACGGTGGAGCAGAACGTCGCGTATCCGCTGACCGTGCGCAAGCTGCCGGCCGCCGAGCGTGTAGAACGCGTCGCGCATGCGCTGAAGATGGTGCAGATGGAGCGCTTCGCGAAACGTTACCCGGCGCAACTGTCGGGCGGCCAGCAGCAGCGCATCGCGCTGGCGCGCGCGCTCGTGTTCGAGCCGAAGCTGGTGCTGATGGACGAGCCGCTCGGCGCGCTCGACAAGCAACTGCGCGAGCACATGCAGTACGAACTGAAGGCCCTGCACGAAAAGCTCGGCGTGACCTTCGTGTACGTGACGCACGACCAGGGCGAGGCGCTGACGATGTCCGATCGCGTCGCCGTGTTCGACAAGGGCATCGTGCAGCAGCTCGACACCGTCGACCGCCTGTACGAGTCGCCGTGCAACGAATTCGTCGCGAACTTCATCGGCGACAGCAACCGGCTGCGCGGCACCATCGCGCGCGTCGACGGCGAATTCTGCGAATTCCGGCTCGACGACGGCACGCAGCTCGTCGGCCGCCGCATCGGCGATGCGGCCGAGGGCGCGCCGGCCGTCGCGTGCATCCGCCCCGAACGCATGAGCCTCGCCCCGCACGGCGCGAACGGACACGCGAACGGCGCGGCCGCCAACCGGTTGAGCGGCGAGGCGCGCAGCCTCATCTATTTCGGCGATCACGTGCGCATGCGCTGCGCGCTGCCGGGCCAGGACGAGTGCTTCGTGAAGGTGCCGCTCGGTACCGGCGCGCTCGATGCGTTCTCGCCCGGCGCACCGGTCGCGCTCGCGTTCGCACCCGAACACCTGCGCGTGTTCGCTTGAGCAGGGTTTTCCCGATTTTCCGCTGTACGTCGTCAACAACAACTGCCCACTTCCACCACGAGAGGAGAGGAACCACCATGAACCGAGCAAGCATTACCGCGCGTCGTACCGCGCTGGCACTCGCGCTCGCCGTCGTCGGCGTATCGGCATCGGCTGCCGAACTCACGGTCGTCAACTTCGGCGGCGCGAACGGCGACGCGCAGAAGGCCGCGTTCAACCAGCCGTTCGAGAAGGCGACCGGCAACAAGGTCACCGCCGTCGAATACAACGGCGAGCAGGCGAAAGTGAAGGCGATGGTCGAGGCGAAGCACGTCAACTGGGACGTGGTCGAAGTCGAGTCGGGCGACCTGAATCGCGGCTGCGACGAAGGGCTGTACGAGAAGCTCGACTGGTCGAAGATCGCGAAGAAGTCCGACCTGATTCCGGAATCGCCGCAGGTGTGCGGCGTCGGCTTCTTCGTGTGGTCGACGGCGCTGTCGTACAACGCGGATAAGCTGAAGTCGGCCCCGACCGGCTGGGCCGATTTCTGGAACGTGAAGAAATTCCCCGGCAAGCGCGGCATGCGCAAGGGGGCGCGCTACAACCTCGAATTCGCGCTGATGGCCGACGGCGTCGCGCCGAAGGACGTCTACAAGGTGCTCGGCACGAAGGCCGGCCAGGATCGCGCGTTCAAGAAGCTCGACGAGCTGAAGCCGTATATCCAGTGGTGGGAAGCGGGCGCGCAGCCGCCGCAGTTCCTCGTCGCCGGCGACGTCGTGATGTCGACCGCGTACAACGGCCGCATCGACGCCGCGCAGAAGGAAGGCAAGAACCTGAAGGTCGTGTGGAACGGCAGCATCTACGACCTCGACTACTGGGCGATTCCGAAGGGCTCGCCGAACAAGGCGCTGGCCGAGCAATACATCGCGTACACGCTGACGCCGAAGCCGCAGCAAGGGTATGCGCAGCACATCGCGTACGGCCCCGCGAACATCGCGGCGATCAAGTCGCTCGACGCGAAGACGCTCGCGAACCTGCCGAACTCGCCGGCCAACGGCAAGAACGCCGTGCTTGAAGACATCGGCTTCTGGACCGACCACAGCGACGAGCTCGAGCAGCGTTTCGCCGCATGGGCGACGAAGTAACCGGTCAGGCATCCTCAAAGGTGTCCTGATGCAACCTGCCGCGCGGCGCGTCGATCGCGTCGCGCGGCCTTCCGCCGGATCGTCCCCGGCCGGAGAGAAACGTTGAATACGATGACGATCGCGTCTTCCTCGCCGTCGACCGCCGCGCTCAAGCGCGAGCTGAAGGCCGCCGAAGCCCGCAAGCGCACGATGGCGCTGTTGCTGGTCGCCCCGCTCGCGATTTTCCTGCTGCTGATTTTCGTCGTGCCGATCGGCACGCTGCTCACGCGCGCGGTGCAGAACCCGGAGATCGCGACCGCGTTGCCGGGCACGGTCGCCGCGCTGTCGGGCTGGGACCGCAAGGCACCGCCGGCCGACGCCGCGTATGTCGCGCTTGCGGCCGACATGACGAAGGTGGCCGACAGCGAGGCGATGGGTGCGCTCGCGCGGCGCCTGAACACCGAGATTCCCGGCTATCGCTCGCTCGTCGCGAAGACGGCGCGCGCGATGCCGCTGAAAGGCGACAACGACGCGGCACTGACGCCCGCGCAGACGCGCGCGAAACTGATCGACCTCGATGCGCGCTGGGGCGACGTCGCGTACTGGCAGTCGATCGCGAAGAACGGCAGCACCGTGTCGCCGTTCTACCTGCTCGCCGCGCTCGACCACAAGCAGGACGGCTTCGGCCACATCGTGCAGGCCGATCCGGACCAGTCGATCTATCTGGCGATCTTCGGCCGCACGTTCGTGATCGGCGTCGCCGTCACGCTGTTCGCGCTGCTGCTCGGCTATCCGCTCGCGTACTGGATCTCGACGCTGTCGGAGCGGCGTGCCAACCTCGTGATGATCCTCGTGCTGATTCCGTTCTGGACGTCGGTGCTCGTGCGCGTCGCCGCGTGGATCGTGCTGCTGCAGAGCGAAGGGCTCATCAACACGGCGCTGATCGGCAGCGGGCTGATCTCGCACCCGCTGACGCTGCTGTTCAATCGCATCGGCGTGTATATCTCGATGACGCACATCCTGCTGCCGTTCATGATCCTGCCGCTCTACAGCGTGATGAAGTCGATCCCGCCGACCTACCAGCGCGCGGCCGTATCGCTCGGCAGCCATCCGTTCGCCGCGTTCTGGCGCGTGTATGTGCCGCAGACCTATCCGGGCGTCGGCGCGGGCGCGCTGCTGGTGTTCATCCTCGCGATCGGCTACTACATCACGCCCGCGCTGCTCGGCGGGCCGAACGACCAGATGGTCAGCTACTACGTCGCGTATTTCACGAACGTGACGATCAACTGGGGCATGGCGTGCGCGCTCGGCGGGCTGCTGCTCGCGGCGACGCTCGTGCTGTACGCGGTGTACGGGCGCTTCACGCGCACGAACGTGAGCCTCGGCTGAGCGCCGCGCACAACGAAACGGGAAGGGGAATCCGACCATGAAACTCGCCAGGCCGCTGTTCGCGCCGCACATGTCGTTCGTCGAGCGCGCGTGGTACGTCGCGCTGCGCGTGCTCGTCGTGCTGACGCTGCTGTACCTGATCCTGCCGGTGCTCGCGATCGTGCCGCTGTCGTTTTCGTCGAGCACGTTCCTCGTCTATCCGATTCCGGGCTTCTCGATGCGCTGGTACGAGAACCTGATCGCGTCGGACGAGTGGCGGATGGCCGCGAAGAACAGCTTCATCGTCGCGCCGTCGGCGACCGTCGTCGCGACGGTGCTCGGCACGCTCGCCGCGATCGGTCTCACGAAGGCCGACTTCCGCGGCAAGGGGCTGCTGATGGCCGTGCTGCTGTCGCCGATGATCGTGCCCGTCGTCGTGGTCGGCGTCGGCATGTACCTGTTCTTCGCGCCGCTCGGGCTCGCGAACACCTACACGGGGCTGATCGCCGCGCACGCGGCGCTTGGCGTGCCGTTCGTCGTGACGACGGTCGCGGCGACGCTGCAGGGCTTCAACCAGAACCTCGTGCGCGCGAGCCTGTCGCTCGGTGCGAATCCGGTGTCGACCTTCTTCCGCGTGACGCTGCCGGTGATCGCACCGGGTGTGATGTCGGGCGCGCTGTTCGCGTTCGCGACGTCGTTCGACGAAGTCGTCGTCACGCTGTTCCTCGCGGGCGCGGACCAGACCACGCTGCCGCGCCAGATGTTCACGGGCATCCGTGAGAACATCAGCCCGACGATCGCCGCGCTCGCCACGATCCTGATCATCTTCTCGACGAGCCTGCTGCTTGCGCTCGAATGGCTGCGCGGACGCAATGCGCGGCGCGCGGTGAGCTGAGCGGGCGGGCTTGCCCCCGGCAACTGAGTCGCCACGTGTCGTGCGTGGCCGCGCATTGCTTTCATTTCGCTGACTGACGAAGCGGCCGCCTGCACGTTCGATGCGGCTCTGCAACAATACGGGACGCGGCGGCGCGCGTTCCGTGCGGTGCGACCGGAACGCCGCCGCGAGTCCAATCCGCGACGCGGCGCAACGCGTCGCTCGTCAGCCGAGCCTCATCTTGTCCGAATTCGCCTCCTCCGCCGGCGCGCATGAGCCGGCCGTCAACTGGCGCGCGATGTCCGCCGTGCTGCTGGCCGTCGCGCTCGCGACGCTCGACACCGCGATCGCGAACACCGCGCTGCCCGCGATCGCCGCCGACCTGCATGCATCGCCGGCCGCGTCCGTATGGATCATCAACGCATACCAGCTCGCGATGGTCGCGACGCTGCTGCCGTTCGCGTCGCTCGGCGACATCGTCGGCCACAAGCGCGTGTATATCGCCGGGCTCGCGGTGTTCACGCTCGCGTCGCTCGGCTGTTCGCTCGCGTCGACGCTGCCGATGCTGACGGCCGCGCGGATCGTGCAGGGCTTCGGCGCGAGCGCGATCATGAGCGTCAACGTCGCGCTGATCCGCGGCCTGTTCCCCGCGCACCGGCTCGGGCGCGGCGTCGGCTTCAACGCGCTCGTCGTCGGCGTGTCGTTCGCGGTGGGGCCGACCATTGCGTCGCTGATCCTGTCGGTCGCCGCGTGGCCGTGGCTGTTCGCGGTGAACGTGCCGCTCGGCGTGTTCGCGCTGGCCGTGGCGATTCCGTCGCTGCCGCAGACGGCGCGCGGCAAGCACGCATTCGATCCGGTCGCCGCATTGTTCAACGTGATCACGTTCGCGTCGCTGATCTTCGCGCTCGGCGAATTCGCGCAGCGCGGGCCGCTTTCGATCGTGTTCGCGTCGGCCGCGGTCGCGCTTGCATTCGGCTGGCTGCTGATCCGCCGCCAGGCCGGGCACCCGGCACCGATGCTGCCGGTCGACCTGTTTCGCCGGCCGGTGTTCACGCTGTCCGCGCTGACCGCCGTGTGCGCGTTCGCCGCGCAGGGGCTCGCATTCGTGTCGCTGCCGTTCTATTTCGAAACCGTCCTGCATCGCAACGCGGTCGAGACGGGGTTCCTGATGACGCCGTGGTCGGCGATCGTCGCGCTTGCCGCGCCGATCGCGGGGCGGTTGTCGGATCGTTATCCGCCGGGCCTGCTCGGTGCGATCGGTCTTGCGTTGCTGAGCGCGGGCATGGTGTCGCTCGCCGCGTTGCCGGCGGCGCCGGGCGTGATCGACATCGGCTGGCGGATGATGCTGTGCGGCGCGGGCTTCGGTTTCTTCCAGTCGCCGAACCTGAAGGCGCTGATGTCGAGTGCGCCGCCCGAGCGCAGCGGCGGCGCGAGCGGGATCATCGCGACCGCGCGGCTGATCGGGCAGGCGACGGGTGCTGCGCTCGTCGCGCTGTCGTTCGGGATCGCAGGGCGCCACGGGCCGACGCTTGCTTTGATGCTCGGCGCGGGGTTCGCCGGGGCGGCGAGTGTCGCGAGCGGGTTGCGGCTCTTTGCGCCGTCGCATCGGGCCGGCGTGGCGGCGGCGTCCGAGCGCGTGGGCGAGCGGGCGGCGGAATAGGCAAGGGCAAGTCACGCGCCGGCGCGCGGCGACCTGCCGCCGCGCACCGGCCTTCAAGCTGCGCTCAGAACCCGCCCGACTTGATCAGCTGGTTGAGGTTCGCGATGTTCAGGCTGCCGAAGCCGGTCGTGTAATCCCAGCCGGTGCCTGCGTTATAGCCGTACCCCTGATAGCCGTTGTTCCCCGACACCACGTCGTAGCGCACGAGCGACGGACGCGACGGAATGTCCGCATAGAAATTGCCGGCCGGGAAACCGAGGCCCGTGCCGTTCGCTGCGAGCAGGCGTGCCCAGAGGCCCGTGAAGATCGGCGCGGCGAGGCTCGTGCCGCCGATCTGCTGCAACTGGCCGTAGTTGTAGATGTACGCGCCGGTGCTTTGCGCGGCGTCGAACGACACGTCCGGCAGCCGGCGGTTGCTGCCCGACTGCCACGACGGCGCGGGCAGGATCGTGCTGACGCCGCCGCCCGTTGCCCACAGCTTGCCGTTGTCGTCGAGCCCTTCGTTCCACACCGTCTCGTTCGAGAACGCACCCGACGACGTCGTGTAGAGCGTCGTGCCGCCGATCGCGAGCACGTGCGGCGACGAAGCCGGCCACGACACCGTGTAGTTCGAGCCGTCCGGATAGCCGCGGTTGTTGCACTCGTACACGCCTTCGTCGCCCGACGACACCGAGAAGGTCTGGCCTTGCGCCGCTGCCGTCGTGAAGATCTGTTCCTCGGCGTCGAGCGTGCCGTCCGCGTTTGCGTCGGTTTCGCACCAGCCGAGCGACACGTTGATCACCTTCGCGGTGTTGTCCGACACCGCGCGGTTGAACGCCTGCGTGAGCCCCGTGTTGCCGCTGGCGTTGAGGTCCGCCATGTAGAACACGAGCTTGCCGACCTGGCCGCCGGCCGAGCCGACGATCGACTGGCTGTCGAGATCCCATTCGCCCTGGCCGTCCTGGTCGTCGGTGTAGCTGCCGCCCGAGCCGTTGGTCTTGACGGTCTGCGTCGAGACCGTGCCGTAACCGTTGCTCGACGTGAACTGCTTCAGGTCCTGCAGCGTCTGCGACACGCCGCCGATCGTGATGATGCCGACGGTGACACCGGCGGCGGTCGGCACGCCGGTCGCGTTGTAGAGGCCCGGGAATTCCTTCGGATAGTGGCCGGTCGCCGTGCCGGCCGCGAGCGCCTGCGGCTTCGACACGTTGCCGATGCGCAGCAGCGGCCGCGCGCGCGCGACGCTCTGCAGCCCGAGCACCGAGCCGACGACGTCGCCGAGCGCGCGCGGCACCTGCGCGGTCGACGTGTTGGCGAAGCCCGAGCGGCCCGCGTAGTCGAAGTGCACGAGCGACGTGTTGAATGCGGTCTTCACGGTGCCGGCCGTGCCGCGTGCGGACACCAGCAACCGGTTCGGTGCGACCTCGACATTCACGAAGCCGCTCTTGTGCAGATAGTCGACGACCGACTTCACCTGCGCATCGGTCGGCGCGTAGTTGGCGAGGAACTGCTCGTGCGTGAGGTACTGGCGGTAATGCGCGCTGCCGGGCCGGTTCACGTCGCGCGCCAGTTGCTTGAGCTGCGCGGCATTGCGCAGCTTCAGGCTGACGACGACGTCGGTCGTTTCGCCGGCCGCGAGTTCGAGCGACGGCGCCGCACTGCGCGCCATCAACTGCGGGCCGGTCAGAAAGGCCTTCGTATGGGTATCGACCCAGTCCGTCGCCGCATGCGCCGCAGCGGCAGCGAACACGAAGGGTGCCACGCATGCAAGGCGGCGGGGCGACGGCAGGGGCAGGGCAAACCAGGCGTTCCTTTTCATCGGGAGTCCTTTTTAGGAGAGACGACGTTGCTGGAGCCCTCGACCCTTGTGGGGTCGCGAGCGGTGACGAGCGTAGGGCGTCGCTACCGTTCAGGTAGCTGCCAGTTTCCATAGCTGTCAGTTCTGACATCGGGGTGTGAGCGTGCACGCGCTGCGTCGTATGCGCAGGCGATCGTGGACGTGGCGAACGGAACCGGTTCGCGGCACGACGGCGCGGCAATGCGCGACGTTCGCGCGCACGAGTCGCTCGTCACGGCGTCGGAACATGCGCGATCGCGGAGTGGATCGACGCGTGAACGCGTGGCGCGCGACCGGTCGTTGCCGCATGCCGCGTCGCACTATGTGGTCAAACGAAGCGATGCGGCAGAAACGGATTCGCGCGTGCACAAGAAAGGGGCCGGTCGAACGCAAACGTTTCCCGAACTGTGGAACAGCACGTCGGGCAGTCTTGCAGGCGGCTTTCGGATCGCGTGTCGCAGATGCGGATTAGAGGAAACGCTCGAATTCGGACGCAGGCGCGCGCCGGCGCGACGGACGGCAGGCCCGCACCGGATTGCACGACGCGGCTCGTGAAATTCCGCCTTGACGCGCGTCGACCGGCGGCTATTCTTCAATCCATAACCAACGGGTTATGGATTTTGAACGACATGCAGACCGATCACGACATGCTTTTCCGGACGCTGGCCGATCCCACCCGCCGCGCGCTCTTCGAGCGGCTGTGCGCGGACGGCGAGCTGACGGTCGCCGCGCTGACGGCCCATGCGGGCGTCTCGCAGCCGGCCGTGTCGAAGCATCTCGGCGTACTGAAGCAGGCCGGGCTCGTGAACGACCGTCACGAAGGCCGGCAGACGCACTACAGCGCGCAGCCGCAAGCGCTGGCCCCGCTGATCGACTGGACGAGCCAGATGGCCGGCTTCTGGCAAAACCGGTTCGATGCCCTCGAGGATCTTCTGAAAAGGATGGACCAGTAATGAACCAGGCCACCACCGAAACGCGCTCCGTCGTCGTCGACCGGGAACTGCCTCATCCACCGGAGAAGATCTGGCGCGCGCTCACGCAACCGCACCTGATCGAGGCTTGGCTGATGAAAAGCGACTTCGAACCAGTCGCGGGCCGCGCCTTCAGTTTCCGCGCGGACTGGGGTTCGGTCGACTGCAAGGTCCTGACGATCGAGCCGCCGCGCACGCTGTCCTATACGTGGGCCGCGTACGGCCTCGAAAGCGTCGTCACGTGGACGCTCACGCCGACGCCGGCCGGCACGCACCTGCGGATGGAGCAGGTGGGCTTCCGCACGGACCAGGAGCAGGCGTACCGCGGTGCGCAGCACGGCTGGGTGCGGTTCCTCGATGCGCTCGAACAGGTGCTGACACGCCCCGACGAAGGCACGGAGGCCCGCGCATGAACGCAACGGACCTCACGCCGTCGGAGCGCATCGACGCGCTGATCGCCGGCATCGCCGAC
Source organism: Burkholderia sp. 22088 (assembly GCF_052045915.1). Taxonomy (NCBI): domain Bacteria; kingdom Pseudomonadati; phylum Pseudomonadota; class Betaproteobacteria; order Burkholderiales; family Burkholderiaceae; genus Burkholderia; species Burkholderia sp. 22088. The sequence continues at coordinate 148,782 of NZ_JBQEPY010000003.1, read as the reverse complement.
TGGCGCGGCAAGACCTTCGCCGACCTTCGCCAGACGATCCTCGCCGCGCAAGCGGGCATCGTCGAGGAATGGAAGTGGATGGGCAGCCCCGTGTGGTCGTGCGACGGGATGATTGCGGTGGCGAACGCGCACAAGGGCAAGGTGAAGCTGACCTTCATGCACGGCGCGCAGTTGCCCGATCCCGACAAGCTGTTCAACGACGGTCTCGACGGCAATGCGCGACGCGCGATCGACCTGTTCGAAGGCGACCGGCTCGACAAGCGGGCGCTGAAGAATCTCGTGCGCGCGGCGATCGAGTACAACCGCACGCACTTGAAGAAGAACGCACGAGGAGCGGGCGCGAAGGCGCGCGGCGACAAGGCGGCGTGACGAGCCTGACAATCGGCAACATTGCGTAACGCGCGCAGGCAAAAAAAAGCCCGACACGAGGTCGGGCATTCAAATCGGCCGCAACCGCCGCGAGGCGGCTGCGGCACCTGCAAAGGCAGGGCGCTTACGCTGCGAGCAGCGAGCGCAGCACGAACGGCAGGATACCGCCGTGCTTGTAGTAGTCGACTTCGATCGGCGTATCGATGCGCAGCAGGACCTGCACGCGCTGCGTTTCGCCGTTCTTGCGATTGATCACGAGCGTGACGTCCTGCTGCGGCTTGAAGTCGTCGCCGAGGCCTTCGATGTCGAACGTCTCGTCGCCGGTGATGCCGAGCGACTGGACGCTGTCCGAGCCCTTGAACTGCAGCGGCAGCACGCCCATGCCGACCAGGTTCGAGCGGTGGATACGCTCGAAGCTGCGTGCGATCACGGCCTTCACGCCGAGCAGCTGCGTGCCCTTCGCGGCCCAGTCGCGCGACGAGCCCGTGCCGTATTCTTCGCCCGCGAACACGACGGTCGGCGTGTCGGCCGCGACGTATTGCATCGCCGCGTCGTAGATCGACTGCTGTTCGCCGCTCGGCTGGTGGATCGTCAGGCCGCCTTCGACGCGCGTGCCGTCCGCCTTCGCCGGGATCATCAGGTTCTTGATCCGGACGTTCGCGAACGTACCGCGCATCATCACGTCGTGGTTGCCGCGGCGCGAGCCGTAGCTGTTGAAGTCGGCCTTCTGCACGCCGTTTTCCTTCAGCCACTTGCCCGCCGGCGAGTCTTCCTTGATCGAGCCTGCCGGGCTGATGTGGTCGGTCGTGACCGAGTCACCGAAGATGCCCAGTGCGCGCGCGCCCTTGACCGTCGGGATCGACGCAGCCGGGTCCATCGAGAAGTCGTTGCCGAAGAACGGCGGCTCGGCGATGTAGGTCGACTTCGGCCAGTCGTAGACCTGGCCCGATTCGCCCTCGATCTTGCTCCAGAGGTCGCCCTTCTTGGTCAGCTTCGAGTAGTTGTCCTCGAACTTCTTCGGATCGAGCGCGAACTTGAGCAGCGCGTGGATTTCGTCGCTCGTCGGCCAGATGTCGCCGAGGTAGATGTCGCGGCCGCCCTTGCCCTTGCCGACCGGCTCGGTCATCAGGTCGCGCGTGATGTTGCCGGCGATCGCGTACGCGACGACGAGCGGCGGCGACGCGAGGAAGTTCGCGCGGATGTTCGGGTGGATACGCGCTTCGAAGTTACGGTTGCCCGACAGCACGGCTGCCGCGACGATGTCATTCTTCGTGATCGCTTCGTTCAGCTCCGGCGTCAGGTCGCCCGCGTTGCCGATACAGGTCGTGCAGCCATACGCCGCGACTTCGAAACCGAGCTTCGACAGGTAGGGCAGCAGGCCCGTCTTCGTCAGGTACTCGGTGACGATGCGCGATCCCGGCGCGAGCGAGGTCTTGATCTTCGGATCGACCGTGAGGCCGGCCTCGACCGCCTTCTTCGCGAGCAGGCCGGCGGCCAGCAGCACGCTCGGGTTCGACGTGTTCGTGCACGACGTGATCGCGGCGATCAGGATGTCGCCGTTCTTCACGTCGACGCCGTTGCTCGTCGTGTACTGCGTGCCCAGGTCGTCCGCCTTCTTCGCGAAGCCGTTTTCCGCGACCGGCTTCGAGAACAGGTCGGTGAACGTCGACTTGACGTTGCCGATCTCGATGCGGTCCTGCGGGCGCTTCGGGCCGGCCAGCGACGGGGCGACCGTCGTCAGGTCCAGCGTCACGACCTTCGTGTAGTCGATGTCGCCGGCCTTCGGGATGCCGAACAGCTTCTGCGCCTTGAAGTAGTTTTCGAACGCGGCGATTTCCGCCTTCGTGCGGCCCGTGCCTTCGAAGTAGTCGATCGTCTTTTCGTCGACCGGGAAGAAGCCCATCGTCGCGCCGTATTCGGGCGCCATGTTGCCGATCGTCGCGCGATCCGGCAGCGACAGCGACTTCGTGCCTTCGCCGAAGAACTCGACGAACTTGCCGACGACCTTCTCCTTGCGCAGCATTTCGGTGATCGTCAGCACCAGGTCGGTGGCCGTCACGCCTTCGCGCAGCTTGCCCTTCAGCTCGACGCCGACGACGTCCGGCGTCAGGAAGTACACCGGCTGGCCGAGCATGCCGGCTTCCGCCTCGATGCCGCCCACGCCCCAGCCGACCACGCCGATGCCGTTGATCATCGTCGTGTGGCTGTCCGTGCCGACGAGGGTATCCGGGTAGTACACGGTGTCGCCGCCGTCCGCCTTCTTGTGGACGCCGCGCGCGAGGTATTCGAGGTTCACCTGGTGGACGATGCCGACGCCCGGCGGCACGACCTTGAACGTGTCGAATGCCTGCATGCCCCACTTCATGAACTGGTAGCGCTCGTTGTTGCGCTGGAATTCCAGTTTCATGTTCAGGTCGAGCGCGTCCTTCTGGCGGAAGTAGTCGATCTGGACCGAGTGGTCGACGACGAGGTCGACCGGAACCAGCGGCTCGATCTTCTTCGGGTTCTTGCCCGTACGCTCCGCGACGCCGCGCATGGCCGCGATGTCGGCGAGCAGCGGCACACCCGTGAAGTCCTGCAGCACGACGCGCGACACCACGAACGGAATCTCGTCGACGCGCTTCGCGGTCGGCTTCCAGTTCGCGAGCTGCTCGATGTGCTCTTCGGTGATCTTCTTGCCGTCGTAGTTGCGCAGCACGGACTCGAGCACGATACGGATCGACACCGGCAGGCGTTCGATCTTCGTCTTCAGTTCCTTGCCGAGCTGCGGCAGCGAGTAGAACTTGCCTTTGCCGGAACCGCTGTCGAATTCCTTGAGGGTCTTGTGGAGATTGTGGGCCATGGTGATTTTCCTGGGTTTAAGGCTAGGAAACAAATAGTCCTGTATCTGACGGCTATATCACATACAAGTCGACGTACTCATCGACCGGCATCGCTTCGAGCTTTGCCTGGTCCAGCGACACGTCGAGAATCGCTTGTTGCTGCTTTGCCGGGAAGCGGCGGGCAAGGTTGGTCCTGAACTTCTCGACCAGGAGCGGGATGCCTTCCGCACGCCGCCGCCGATGGCCGAGCGGGTATTCGACCGCCACCTCGGCAAGTTTCGACCCGTCCGTGAACTCGATCGTCAGTGCGTTCGCGATCGAGCGCTTGTCCGGGTCGTGGTAATCCTTCGTGAACTGCGGATCCTCGACGCACACCGTTTTCGCGCGCAGCGCGTCGATGCGGAGATCGGCGGCGGCCGCGTCTTCGTAATCGGCTGCGGTCAGCCGGCCGAACAGCAGCGGCACGGCGACCATGTACTGGATGCAGTGGTCGCGGTCGGCCGGATTGGCGAGCGGGCCCTGCTTGTCGATGATGCGGATCGCGGCCGCATGCGTGCGGATCGTGATCCGGCTGATGTCGTCGGTCGTGCGGCCCGCGGCGGCGAGCTGCGCATGCAGCTGCAGCGCGGCCTCGGCGGCCGTCTGCGCGTGGAACTCGGCAGGGAACGCGATCTTGAACAGCACGTTTTCCATCACGTACGTGCCGTACGGGCGCTGGAAGCGGAACGGCTTGCCGTCGAACAGCACGTCGTAGAAGCCCCAGGTCTTTGCGGTGAGTGCCGACGGGTAGCCCATTTCACCCGTTTTCGCGATCAGCGCGAGGCGCACCGCGCGGGAGGTCGCGTCGCCGGCCGCCCATGATTTGCGCGAGCCCGTGTTCGGCGCGTGGCGGTAGGTGCGCAGCGCCTGGCCGTCGACGAACGCGTTGGACACCGCGTTGATCAGCTCGTCGCGCGTGAGCCCGAGCAGCCGGCCGACGACGGCCGTCGATGCGACCTTCACGAGCAGCACGTGGTCGAGCCCGACCGCATTGAACGAATTCTCGAGTGCGAGGCAGCCCTGGATCTCGTGGGCCTGGATCATCGCGACCAGCACGTCGCGCATCGTGAGCGGCTTCCTGCCGGCCGCGACGGCCGTGCGGGAGAGCCAGTCGGCCGTCGCCAGGATGCCGCCGAGATTGTCGGACGGATGGCCCCATTCGGCGGCGAGCCAGGTGTCGTTGAAGTCCAGCCAGCGGATCATCGCGCCGATGCCGAACGCGGCCTGGACGGGATCGAGCTGGAAGGACGTGCCGGGCACCTTCGCGCCGTTCGGCACGATCGTGCCGGGCACGACGGGGCCGAGCAGCTTGGTGCAGGCAGGGTAGGACAGCGCCTCGAGTCCGCATCCGAGCGTGTCGATCAGGCAATGACGCGCCGTCTCCAGCGCGAGCGCGCTGTCGATGCCGGTATTCAGCACGTAGTCGACGATATCGACGAGTACCGTATCCGGAGCAGGGCGGACGTTGGAGACCGGGGCGGACATCGAGGGGCCGATGGGAACGCGCTTAGTTCGTTGCCGGCTTCAGCTCGTTCGACTGCGTCGGTGCCGGCGTGCCTTGTGCCATTTCCGGCGTCACGCATTCGTCCGCGAGGCGCTCGCCGCCGTTTGCGTCGGAGAACAGCATCGCCTTGGTCGGGATCACGATCAGCTTGAAGCCTGCTGCCGGATCGTAGAACGTGTCCGCGCCCGTCGTCGTGGCCTGACGCGGCAGCTTGTAGTTCTTCTTCGCCCAGTGAACCGTGACCACCTGGTCGCGCTTCATGTCGCCGGCGAGGTCGAACGACAGACCTTCCTTGCAGGACCACTTGACCGCGCCGTCCGGTACCGGATCGACCTTGGCTGCGGCGCGTGCCTGTGCCTTCTTGCTGCGCGGGATGATGCGCTTGGCCGGCGCCGGGCGCTTGGCCGTTGCCTTCTTCGCGGTCGTGGTGGTCGTACCCTGGGCAAACGCGCTCGGAGCCGACACCAGCATCGTGGCGGACAAGGCGCCGATGGCGGTAGCGATCAGGAGTTTCTTCATGGAGTCAGAACCTTTCGATAATCAGTTGACAAGGGCCGGCAATCGAATTGCCGGCCGGTTTGAAACTGCACGCGCCCCGAAAGCGCGCAGCGGCCGCTATTTTCACCTATTTGGCCGCGTACATATCAGGTTTTCGGGCTCCGTTACGTTTTTTGTCGTTTCGCAAACCTCTATCCGGTTCGCGTGTCGTCGAATGCATGAAACTCGTGTATCGGCCGGCGCCGCGCACTTACGGCGCGCTGCCCGCGGCGGCCGGGCCGAACAGCGGCGCGGCCTCGGCCGGTACGGGCTGGCCGGTGGCCCGCGCGCGGCGCAGCACCGACCAGTAATACCGGTAGCTCGCGCGATCGTGCAGCGTATCACCGTGGCGCGTCGGCCCCCAGTCGGCGGCCTGCGCGGCCAGCAGAATCTCGGCGGCCAGCGCGACCTCGTCGGTACGCGGCGCGAATGCGTCGACGATCGGGCGGATCTGCGCGGGGTGGATGCTCCACATCCGCGTGAAGGCGAATTCGTCGCGCGCGCGGCGTGCATCGGCGGCGACGACGCTCATGTCGCGCACCTCGGTCGTCACGTTGTGCGACGGCGTCTTGCCGTGCGCGTGGCAGGCCGCGGCGATTTCCAGCTTCGCGCGGCGCACGAGCGGGTGCTCGAACTGGCCGGGCGAGCGCATCGCGGCATCGGGAATCGCGCCATGGTGCGCGGAGACGAAATCCATCAGCCCGAAGCTCAGCGTGCCGACCGTCGGCAGCGCGGCGAGGGCGACCGCCTGCGCGAGCGCGCCGTGCGTCTCGACCAGCACGTCGACCGGGATCGGCTGCGCGATGCCGAGCTCGCGGCGCGTGCCTTCGATGAACGCGGTCATTTCGGCTGCGTCGGCGGCACTCGCGATCTTCGGGAGCGTGATGTAGGCGGGTGCGCGCGACGCGCGCAGCACGATGCGCACGTCGTCGCGCCAGTGCGGATGGGAAAAGTCGTGGATGCGGACGCCGACGCGGCCGAAGCGGTTTTCGTCGCTGCCGAGCATGTCGGCGACGAGTGCCGCGTGCGCGGCTTCCTGGCCGACGGCCGCGCCGTCTTCGCAGTCGAGCGTGATGTCGAACACGGGGCCCGTTTCGGCCTGCAGCGCGAGCGACTTGCGCATCAGCTTTTCGCTGCCCGCGTAGTGATCGCAACAGGGCAGGACCGCGGGCGGGGACGCCCCGTCGTACAGCACTTGTGCAGGAGTGAGCGCAGCCATCTCGTCTACGTCAGGGAAGCGGGTCAACGTGGAGAAAATCGGATTCGGGCGCGTTCTGGGCCGGTGCGCGGCGGGCGCGGGGCGGCAAAACGGGCGCGGATCGGATCGTTCGGCAGGGCCGGCGGCTGGCGCCGGCCCGGGCCGGAACCGGGCGGCCCGAAAGCCGCCCGGCAAAGGCACGTGATGCTTAGTTCTTCAGCAGGTGGGCAACGCCATCGCGCTCTTCGAGCAGCTCGGCCAGCGTGCCGTCCATCTTCTCGCGCGAGAAGGCGTCGATTTCCAGGCCTTCGATGCGCTTGTACTCGCCGTTTTCGCACACGACCGGCACGCCGTAGATGATGTCTTCGGGAATGCCGTACGAGCCGTCCGACGGGATGCCCATCGTGACCCACTTGCCGTTCGTGCCGAGGACCCAGTCACGCACGTGGTCGATCGCCGCGTTGGCTGCCGACGCTGCCGACGACAGGCCGCGCGCTTCGATGATCGCCGCGCCGCGCTTGCCGACGGTCGGGATGAACGTGTCGCGGTTCCACACGTCGTCGTTGATCAGCTTCAGCAGCGATTCGCCTTCGGCGGTCGCGAAGCGGAAGTCGGGGTACATCGTCGGCGAGTGGTTGCCCCACACGGCGAGCTTCTCGATCGATGCGACCGGCTTGCCCGACTTCGCTGCGAGCTGCGACAGCGCGCGGTTGTGGTCGAGGCGCAGCATTGCCGTGAAGTTCTTCTTCGGCAGATCCGGCGCCGACTTCATCGCGATGTATGCGTTCGTGTTCGCCGGGTTGCCGACGACCAGGACCTTCACGTCGCGGCTGGCGACTTCGTTCAGCGCAGCGCCCTGAACCGTGAAGATTTCGGCGTTCGCCGACAGCAGGTCCTTGCGCTCCATGCCCTTCGAGCGCGGACGTGCGCCGACCAGCAGTGCGACGTCGGCATCCTTGAATGCGACCTTCGGATCGTCGGTGATCACGACGCCCGCCAGCAGCGGGAACGCGCAATCGTCGAGTTCCATCACGACGCCTTTGACGGCGGCTTGGGCTTGCGGGAGGTCGAGCAGTTGCAGGATGACCGGCTGGTCCTTGCCGAGCAGGTCGCCGTTCGCGATGCGGAACAGCAGGGAGTAAGCGATTTGACCTGCGGCGCCGGTGACGGCAACGCGCTTTGCGGGCTTAGCCATTGAAAATCTCCAGGACGGGTGAAGCGTTGGACGCTAGCGAAAACGCCATTCTATGCGCGTTGTGCGTAGCGTTGCATTGAAGCAGGGCGGAGGACTCGCGATGGCAGACGCGGTGAACCTGGAGACGGCCGTGGCACGTAGCCGGGGACGCGCTTTTGCACCCGCGAACCCTTGCTCGACCGGGAGTGTAGGAGCCGTCACGCGCAAAGTCAAACGGTATCATATGTCTTATATAAGACAGATGTTTTGCGGAAATTGAGTGGACGAAAAAGTGCGGTTTGTGATGAAATGCGCGCCATGACATCGAACCAGGCGAATACCGCGAATCAGACCGGCGCAGGCGGCCCAGGGCAGCCGGGCGCGAGCGATCCCGCACCTTCGCCTGCGGCGTCGCCGTCGCCGACGTTCAGCCCGTTATACCAGCAGATTAAGTCATTGATCACGCAAAGTCTCGAATCCGGTGAATGGAAGCCGGGCGAGATCATCCCGAGCGAGGTGGAGCTCGCTGCCCGCTACAAGGTCAGCCAGGGCACCGTCCGCAAGGCGATCGACGAACTGGCCGCGGAAAACCTCGTGGTCCGGCGGCAGGGCAAGGGTACTTTTGTTGCGACGCACAATGAAGATCGCGCGCAGTTCCGCTTCCTGCGCCTGCTGGCCGACGACGGTGCCGAGCATCCGCACGTGAGCCGCCTGCTCGAATGCCGGCGCCTGCGCGCGCCGGCCGAGATCGCGCGGCAGCTCGACCTGAAGCCGGCCGATCCGGTCGTGCAGGTGCGCCGGCTGCTGGAGTTCGAGAACGAAGTGACGGTGCTCGACGAGATCTGGCTGCCGGGCGCGATGTTCCGCGGGCTCACGTTCGAGCGGCTGAGCGAGTACAAGGGGCCGCTCTACGCGATGTTCGAGACGGAGTTCGGCACGCGGATGATTCGCGCGACGGAGAAGATCCGCGCGGTGGCGGCGGAGCCGGCGGTGGCCGACCTGCTGCACGTGCCGGCGGGTTTTCCGTTGCTGTCGGTCGAGCGCGTGTCCTATACATATGGTGACCGGCCGGTGGAGGTGCGTCGCGGCTGGTATGTCACAACCGGGTACTACTATCAGAATGACTTGAGTTGACGGAGTTTCGGCTCAAGCCGAGTGCGTTCGCGTTTCCCACGCTCGCGAAGCACGTTTCGGGCCGCCTTTTGTTCTAGTTCGCGCAACTATCCAGAGCAGACTTTCGCTGCAGCGCGATATAAAAAGGCGCTAAAATCGCGGATTAGTGTGACAACATAGTAGGGGTCTAGCATGACTGATGCAGTAAGAAAGCCGAGGCCGGAATACCGGAACATCGGATTCGCCGATATCACGATGAAATATCGCATGCCGCTGGCGGCGATATTGTCGATTCTCCATCGAGTCAGCGGCGCGCTGCTGTTCTTGTTCCTGCCGTTCCTGCTGTTCCTCTTCGACCAGAGCCTCACGTCCGAGCTCAGCTTCGAAGTCTTCAAGGCTTTCCTCTCCAACATCATCGTCAAGCTGATCGTCCTCGCACTGTCGTGGGCCTTCTTCCACCATTTCTGCGCCGGCATTCGCCACCTGCTGATGGACGTCAACCACGACGCCGTCACGAAGGAAGGCGGCAAGCGGACGGCAGTCGTCGTCTTTGTCGTCTCGATCGCGCTGACGATCGCCATGGCACTCAAACTGTTCGGAGCATTCTAAGAAAATGGCAGCCAATAACCGAATCGGCTCGAAGCGCCTCGTCGTCGGCGCACATTACGGCCTGCGCGACTGGCTTGCGCAGCGCATCACCGCCACGATCATGGCGGTCTACACGGTCATTCTGCTCGTCCTGTTCTTCGGCGCGCACGATTTCTCGTACGAAGGCTGGGCATCGATCTTCGCCGCGCAATGGATGAAGCTCGCGACCTTCGTGATGCTGCTTTCCCTCTTCTACCACGCATGGGTCGGCGTGCGCGACATCTGGATGGACTACGTGAAGCCCGTCGGTGTGCGCCTGCTGCTGCAATCGCTGACCATCGTCTGGCTGCTCGCATGTGCGGGCTACGCCGCGCAGATTCTCTGGAGAGTGTAAAGAATGGCTGCAATCAAAACTAATCTCCCGCGCCGCAAGTTTGACGTCGTGATCGTCGGCGCGGGCGGCTCCGGCTTGCGCGCAGCGCTGCAACTGTCGCGCGCGGGCCTGTCGGTCGGCGTGCTGTCGAAGGTGTTCCCGACGCGTTCGCACACGGTGGCCGCGCAGGGCGGTATCGGTGCGTCGCTCGGCAACATGAGCGAAGACAACTGGCACTTCCACTTCTACGACACGATCAAGGGCTCCGACTGGCTCGGCGACCAGGACGCGATCGAGTTCATGTGCCGTGAAGCGCCGAACGTCGTGTACGAACTCGAGCACTTCGGCATGCCGTTCGACCGCAACGCGGACGGCACGATCTACCAGCGCCCGTTCGGCGGCCACACCGCGAACTACGGCGAGAAGCCGGTCCAGCGCGCATGCGCGGCCGCCGACCGTACCGGTCACGCGCTGCTGCACACGCTGTACCAGCAGAACGTCGAAGCGAAGACGCAGTTCTTCGTCGAATGGATGGCGCTCGACCTGATCCGCGACGCGGACGGCGACGTGCTCGGCGTGACGGCCCTCGAGATGGAGACGGGCGACGTCTACATCATGGAAGGCAAGACGACGCTGTTCGCGACGGGCGGCGCAGGCCGGATCTTCGCGGCATCGACCAACGCGTTCATCAACACCGGCGACGGTCTCGGCATGGCTGCGCGTTCGGGCATCGCGCTGCAGGACATGGAGTTCTGGCAGTTCCACCCGACCGGCGTGGCCGGCGCGGGCGTGCTGATCACCGAAGGCGTGCGTGGTGAAGGCGGTATCCTGCGCAACGCGAACGGCGAGCGCTTCATGGAGCGCTATGCACCGACGCTGAAGGATCTGGCGCCGCGTGACTTCGTGTCGCGTTCGATGGACCAGGAAATCAAGGAAGGCCGCGGCGTGGGTCCGAACAAGGATCACGTGCTGCTCGACCTGTCGCACATCGGCGCCGAGACGATCATGAAGCGTCTGCCGTCGATCCGCGAAATCGCGCTGAAGTTCGCGAACGTCGACGCGATCAAGGAACCGATCCCGGTCGTCCCGACGATCCATTACCAGATGGGCGGCATCCCGACCAACATCCACGGCCAGGTTGTCGGCACGTCGCGCGGTCACAAGGATCCGGTCAACGGCTTCTACGCAGTGGGCGAATGCTCGTGCGTGTCCGTGCACGGCGCGAACCGCCTCGGCACGAACTCGCTGCTGGACCTCGTGGTGTTCGGCCGTGCGGCCGGCAACCACATCGTCGAGCACGTGAAGAACCAGAAGGAACACAAGCCGCTGCCGGCCGATGCAGGCGAATTCTCGCTGGCGCGCCTGGCGAAGCTGGACAAGTCGACCTCGGGCGAATACACGCAGGACGTCGCGAACGACATCCGTTCGACGATGCAGAAGCACGCAGGCGTGTTCCGCACGTCGGAGCTGCTGAAGGAAGGCGTCGACCAGATGGCCGGCCTGAAGGCGCGCGTGGAAAACATCCACCTGAAGGACAAGTCGAAGGTGTTCAACACCGCGCGCGTCGAAGCGCTCGAGCTGGAGAACCTGATCGAAGTGGCCCGCGCCACGATGGTGTCGGCGGAAGCGCGCAAGGAAAGCCGTGGCGCGCACGCACACAGCGACTACGAACACCGCGACGACGAGAACTGGCTGCGCCACACGCTGTGGTACAGCGAAGGCGATCGCCTCGACTACAAGCCGGTTCAAATGAAGCCGCTGACGGTCGACTCCGTGCCGCCGAAGCCGCGCACGTTCTAAGCCGAGTCAAAGGAATCCGAAATGGCAAAACGCATTTTTGAAGTCTACCGCTACGATCCGGACAAGGACGCAGCGCCGCGCATGCAGACGTACGAGCTCGAGATCCAGCATGAGCGCATGCTGCTCGACGCACTGGTGAAGCTGAAGGCACTGGACGAGACGCTGTCGTTCCGCCGTTCGTGCCGTGAAGGCGTGTGCGGTTCGGACGCGATGAACATCAACGGCAAGAACGGTCTCGCGTGCCTGACGAACCTGAACGACCTGCCGCAGAAGATCGTGCTGCGTCCGCTGCCGGGCCTGCCCGTCGTGCGCGACCTGATCGTCGACATGACGCACTTCTTCAACCAGTACCACTCGATCAAGCCGTACCTGATCAACGACGCGCCGCCGCCGGAGAAGGAACGCCTCCAGTCGCCGGAAGAACGCGACGAGCTCGACGGCGTGTACGAGTGCATTCTGTGCGCGAGCTGCTCGACGTCGTGCCCGAGCTTCTGGTGGAACCCGGACAAGTTCGTCGGCCCGGCCGGCCTGCTGCAGGCTTACCGCTTCATCGCGGACAGCCGCGACACCGCTACCGGCGAGCGTCTCGACAACCTGGAAGACCCGTACCGTCTGTTCCGTTGCCACACGATCATGAACTGCGTCGACGTTTGCCCGAAGGGCCTGAACCCGACGAAGGCGATCGGCAAGATCAAGGAACTGATGGTCCGCCGCGCGGTTTAAGGCCGGGCTGCAATGAGCGACGATTCGCATCAATCCGACCCGCACCGTCGCGCGCGCCTTCGCTGGCGCGCGCGGCGGGGTCTGCTGGAAAACGACATCGTATTCGAGCGTTTCTTCGGCAGATACGAGCATGACCTCACCGATGCAGACGTAGGCGCGTTGTCGCGCCTGCTCGATCTGAGCGACAACGACCTGATGGACTTGCTCCTCGCGCGCAAGGAACCAGAAGGCGACCTAGACAGCCCGGACATTCACCGGCTGTTGGAGATGCTGCGCAACGTGTAACGCCAAGGTGTGACACGTTGTGCCCGTTATCGAATCCCGTTTCTTTATTTCGATTGAGGATGTGCCATGACTCCGTCTGATGTTAAAGCCACGCTATCGTTCAGCGACAACTCTCCGAGCGTCGAAATGCCGATCTACAAGGGCACGATGGGCCCGGACGTGATCGACATCCGCAAGCTGTACGGCCAGACCGGCAAGTTCACGTACGACCCGGGCTTCATGTCGACGGCAGCTTGTAATTCGGCGATCACGTACATCGACGGCGACAAGGGCGAGCTGCTGTACCGCGGCTACCCGATCGACAACCTCGCGCAAAACGCGGACTTCCTCGAAAGCTGCTACCTGCTGCTGAAGGGTGAACTGCCGAACGCAGCGCAGAAGAAGGAATTCGTCGACACCGTCACGAAGCACACGATGGTGCACGAGCAGATGCACTTCTTCTTCCGTGGCTTCCGCCGCGACGCGCACCCGATGGCGATCCTGGTCGCCGCAGTCGGCGCGCTGTCGGCGTTCTACCACGACTCGCTCGACATCAACGATCCGCGTCACCGTGAAGTGTCGGCGATCCGCATGATCGCGAAGCTGCCGACGCTCGTCGCGATGGCCTACAAGTACAGCATCGGCCAGCCGTTCGTGTATCCGAAGAACTCGCTGTCGTACAGCGCGAACTTCATGCACATGATGTTCTCGAACCCGTGCGAAGAGTACAAGGTCAACGACGTGCTCGTCCGCGCACTCGACCGTATCCTGATCCTGCACGCCGACCACGAGCAGAACGCATCGACGTCGACCGTCCGCCTGGCCGGCTCGTCGGGCGCGAACCCGTTCGCATGTATCGCGGCCGGTATCGCGTGTCTGTGGGGCCCGGCGCACGGTGGTGCGAACGAAGCCGCGCTGAACATGCTCGAGCAGATCGGTTCGCCGGACAACATCCCCGAATTCATCAAGCAGGTGAAGGACAAGAATTCGGGCGTGAAGCTGATGGGCTTCGGTCACCGCGTGTACAAGAACTATGACCCGCGTGCGAAGCTGATGCGCGAAACGTGCTACGAAGTGCTGAACGAACTGGGCCTGCACGACGACCCGCTGTTCAAGCTCGCGATGCAGCTCGAGAAGATCGCGCTGGAAGACGAATACTTCGTGTCGCGCAAGCTGTACCCGAACGTCGACTTCTACTCGGGCATCGTTCAGCGCGCGCTGGGCATCCCGACGTCGATGTTCACGTGTATCTTCGCGATGGCACGTACGGTCGGCTGGATCGCACAGTGGAACGAAATGATCGGCGATCCGGAGCAGAAGATCGGCCGTCCGCGTCAGCTGTTCATCGGCGATACGCCGCGCGAAGCGAAGCCGCTCAACGCACGTTAAGCCGTGTGTGGCGCGAACGGCCGGCAGGCCGCTCGCGTCGGGCAATCGCAACGCCACGACACCCCGACGGGTCATCCCGTCGGGGTGTTTTCATTTGCGCGCCGGATCGGCGCGATGCTCCAGCGACGGCGGGCGTGTGTCGAGTGCGGGCGCGTCGTCATCGGGCGCGTGGCCGTGCCGCACGAAGAATTGCCGGTAGGCGCCGGGCGTCATCCCGCGTGCGGCGAGGAACTGGCGGTTGAAGTTGGCGGCATTCGGAATGCCGCAGCGCGCGGCCACGGTCGCGATCGGCCAGTCGGTGCCGACGAGATGACGGCACGCGTGCGCGAGCCGCAGCCGCTGCACGTAGCGCCCGACGCTTTCGCCGAGATGCCGGACGAACAGGCGCTGCAGCGTGCGTTCGGACATGTGCGCAGTGGCGGCGAGCGCGTCGATGCGCAGCGGTTCGTGGAAGTGCCGATCGATCGCGTCGAGCACGCGGTCGAGGCGCTCGGCTTCGGGGGCGGCCGTATCGGCGCGCGGTGTCGTGCGTTCGCTCCGGTCGTACGCGTGCGCGGTGGCGAGCGGCTCGCCGCCGGCTTCCGCGAGATCGGCGAGCGTGTCGAGCGCGGCCGCGAGCCTGGTGCGCGGCGACGGATCGAGCAAGTGCGGCAGCCGCGCCCGCATCGCGCGGGCTGTGTCCGTGTCGAAGCGCAGGCCCGGTGCGGCACGCCGCAGCAGCGAACGCAGTGGCGCGTATTCGGGGCAGCAGTCGGCCAGTCGCCGCACCCAGTCGCCGTCGAACCAGATGACGACCGCGACCTCGGGCGCATCGCGATCGATGCGTGCGTTCGACGACCAGGTATGCGGCAGGTTGGGCGGCACGAGCACCAGGTCGTCGTCTGCGTAGTGCGCGACGTGATCGCCGATGAAGCGCCGGCCGCGGCTGTTGAGCGTCAGCGTCAGTTCGTACTCGGGATGGCGATGCCATTCGAACGGAATGCGCGCGAGCTGGCGGTGATAGACACGGATCGAACAGCCGGGGGCGAACGTCACGTGCTCGTACTGCGGTTTCATCGCGGCCTCCGGGAGAGGGCGGGCATCGCGCCATGGCATGATCGAGGGCGATCGTCACGACGGAGCAATGCCATGTTTTCACATGTTTGCGTGGGCGTCAGCGACACCTCACGCGCCTACGATTTCTACGCGCCGCTGTTCGCGGAACTCGGGCTGCGCCTGAAATTCCGCGAGCCGGACGGCTGGACGGGCTGGATGCCGGCCGACGCCGACCGGCCGCTGTTCTTCTTCGGCCAGCCGCTCGACGGCCGCGCGCCCGAACCGGGCAACGGCCACACGATCGCGTTCGTCGCGCCGACGCGCGCGCACGTCGATCGCTGCCACGCGCTCGCGCTGCGCCACGGCGGCACCTGCGAAGGGCCGCCGGGCCTGCGGCCGGACTATCACCGCGATTACTACGGCGCCTATTTCCGCGATCCGGACGGCAACAAGCTGTGCGTGGTCTGTCATCGTCCCGAGTGATCCAGGGTTGTCAGGATTGTATCGATAGTTGGCCGGATAACGGTGATCTCGGCAGCGCACCGGCCGTACGCTGACGGCACATCACGACACCTGTCAGCGAGGAGACCACGATGCAATTGACGATTGACGACCTGCCTGCCGCGATTCGCGACGCGAAAAAGGGGCTGCGCGCCGACCTGCCCGGTTATGCGGCCACGTTTCGCGAGCTGGAGGGCGACATCGCGCGGCAGGTCGACGCGATCCGCCGCGCGCATGCGCATGGTCACGACGTGATTCCGGTGGTGCCGTTCGCGGACATCGCGGGCGGGACCGTCGATCCGCGCGCGGTGGCAGCGATCCGCACGCATGGCGCGGTCGTGATTCGTCGCGTATTCGATGCGCGGCAGGCGCGCGACTGGAACGACGAGATCGGCGCGTACCTGGACGCGAACCGCTTCACCGAGCGGCTCGATGCGCGCGCCGAGGATCGCTATTTCGGCAACCTTGCGTCGGGCAAGCCGCAGATCTACGGCGTTTATTGGTCGAAGCCGCAGGTGGCTGCGCGCCAGTCGCCGGCACTGACGCAGGCGCGCGTGTTCCTGAACCGCCTGTGGCGGCACGCCGACGGCGGGCGTACGCACTTCGATCCCGATCAGGTGCCGGCCTATGCGGACCGGATTCGCCGCCGCCCGCCCGGCTCGACGTCGCTCGGGCTGTCGCCGCATGTCGACGGCGGTTCCGTCGAACGCTGGCTCGGCGCGAACTTCCGCCAGGTCTACCGTCACGTGCTGGCCGGCCGCTGGCGTGATTACGACCCGTTCGATGCGGCGTTCCGTCCGGACGTCGAGGAGATTCCGTCGCCGGCCGTGTGCTCGATGTTCCGTACGTTCCAGGGCTGGACCGCGCTCACGCCGCAGGGGCCGGGCGACGGCACGCTGCAGTTGATCCCGGTTGCGAACGCGATGGCCTATGTCGTGCTGCGCGCGCTGCAGGACGATGTCGCCGACGACGACCTGTGCGGCGCGCGTCCGGGTCGCGCGCTGTCGATCCGGCCTGAATGGCACGCACTGTTGCTCGATGCGCTGGTGCCGATCCCGCACATGGAGCCGGGCGACGCGGTGTTCTGGCATGGCGACGTCGTGCACGCGGTCGAGGATGCGCACCGCGGCAGCGGCGAGAGCAACGTGATGTACATCGCGGCCGCGCCCGGTTGCGCGAAGAACGACGCGTACCTGCTGCGCCAGCGGGCCGCGTTCCTGCGCGGCGAGAGCCCGCCCGATTTCCCGGCCGACCATTTCGAGGTCGAATTCGACGGACGGGGCGGGGAGGGCGATCTCTCGGCGCTCGGCCGTTCGCAGATGGGGTTCGGGCCGGGCGCTTAGCCCGCGTCGCACGGGAAAGCGGCCGTTCGCCACGCGGTGAACGGCCGTCTGCCGAATCCGCTGCGGGCTGCGCGCAATTCGACGCAATCGGCTGTCTGCGCAGCCGAAATCGACGCGAATTGCGCAATTTGGCTTCCGATAATGGTCCGGACACAACGCAGCCGCCCCGTGTGCCGCACGGGTGTGGTGCTGACCATGGAGGAGTCGATGCAATTCACGCAAGCGATCGTTCGCCGCCCCGCGCCGTCCTGTGGCGCGGGCCTGACTACTGCCGAGCTCGGCGCGCCCGACTACGACAAGACGCTCACGCAGTTCCACGCATACTGCGACGCGCTGCGCACGCTCGGCGTCGAGCTGACCGAACTGCCGCCGCTGGACGCGTTTCCCGATTCGCACTTCGTCGAGGACGTCGCGGTAGTGACACCGGAATTCGCGGTGATCACGCGCCCCGGTGCGCCCGCCCGGCGCGGCGAGACGGTGCACATCGAAGCGGCGCTCGCCGCGCATCGCGACCTGCTGCCGATGCAGGACGGCCGTCTCGACGGCGGCGACGTGATGCAGGTCGGCAAGCGCTTCTACATTGGCCTGACGGGCCGTACCGACGCCGAAGGCATCGCCGCGTTCGAATCGCTCGTGTCGCGCTACGGCTATTCGGTCGTCGCGGTGCCGGTGGGCGCCGGCCTGCATCTGAAGTCGGTCGTCAACGCGCTCGGCGACGACACGCTGCTCGTGACCGAAGCGCTGGCCGCGCATCCGGCATTCGCCGACTATCGCCGGATCGCGATCTCGGCCGCCGACGAATACGCGGGCAACACGCTGCGCGTGAACGGCACGCTGATCACGCCGGCCGGCTACCCGCGCGTGCACGACGCGATCGCGTCGCTCGGGCTGCCGCTGCACGTGATCGATACGAGCGAGTTCCGCAAGATGGATGGCGGCCTGACCTGCCTGTCGCTGCGGTTCTAGCCGATTGGCGCGCGGCCGCTTCGGCCGGATAATGTGGCCCCCGCGCGGAACAGGAAACGTTTCGCGCACCAGCCACGACCCGACCGGAGCGAACGCGGATGACCGACAAGAAGATGCAGCTCGACAAGATCGATCTCCGGATCCTCGACATCCTGCGTACCGACGGGCGCATTTCCTACCGGAAGCTGTCGGAGCTCGTGAACCTCACGCCGCGGCCCTGCCAGGCGCGCGTGGAGCGGCTCGAGGCGCTCGGCGTGATCGAGGGCTACCGTGCGGTGATCAAGGCGCCGCGCGCGACCAAGCCGATCGTCGTGATCGCGCAGATCGTGCTGGCCGACCACGGGCGTTCGCAGGCGCCGTTCGAAGACGAAATGCGTGCGAATCCGGCCGTGCTCGATTGCTGGCTCGTGAGCGGCACGTTCGATTTTCTCGTACGGCTCGCGTGCGAGGATCTCGACGAGTACCGGCGGATCGCGAACGTGTGGCTGGAAAGCCCGCGATTCCGGATCGAGAAGATCGTGACGACGGCCGAACTGCAGGCGATCAAGCGCACCGTCGTGTGAGGTGGCCGGCCGGGAAGGGCCGGTTTCGACGCGAATGACCGGGCCTGACGATTTGTATTCCGAATCAAATTGTCCGGCCCGAATCCAATCAGGGTGAACACTATGGATGCTATGCAAGCGGCAGTGGAGACGGCCGCGCCGTCGGGAACGACGCTGAAGCGCCGTCTGCAGGGCCGCCACATCGCGATGATCGCGATCGGCGGCTCGATCGGCACGGGGCTGTTCGTCGCGTCGGGTGCGTCGGTCGCGCAGGCGGGGCCGGGCGGTGCGATCGCCGCGTATATCGCGATCGGGCTGATGGTGTACTTCGTCGTCACGGGCCTCGGCGAGATGGCCGCACTGATGCCGGTGTCGGGGTCGTTTGCGATCTACGGCGAGAAGTACGTCGACGAAGGCTTCGGTGTCGCGCTCGGCTGGACCTACTGGTACAGCTGGGCCGTGACGATCGCGATCGAGCTGGTCGCCGCGCAGATCGTGATGCGCTACTGGTTTCCGACCATACCCGGCATCTGGTGGGGCGCGGGCTTCCTCGTGCTGATCTTCCTGCTGAATACGCTGTCGGTGCGCGGCTTCGGCGAATCGGAATACTGGTTCTCGCTGATCAAGGTCGTGACCGTGGTCGCATTCATCGCGGCCGGGCTGCTGATCGCCGCCGGCCTGATCGGGAACGGGCATCCGGTGGGCTTGCGCAACTTCACGACCGGCGACGCGCCGTTTGTCGGCGGCGTGCACGCGATGATGAGCGTCGCGCTGATCGCGGGATTCTCGTTTCTCGGCACCGAGCTGGTCGGGATCACCGCCGGCGAATCGGAGAATCCGCGCAAGACGATCCCGCGCGCGGTGAAGCAGATTTTCTGGCGGATCATGCTGTTCTACGTGTTCGCGATCTTCGTGATCGGCCTGCTGGTGCCGTACACGGACCCGAACCTGCTGAAGAGCGACGTGACCGACATCGGCGTGAGCCCGTTCACGCTGGTGTTCAGCCATGCCGGTTTCCGGCTCGCCGCCGGCGCCATGAATCTCGTGATCCTGACGGCCGTGCTGTCGGCCGGCAACTCCGGCACCTACGCGGCGACACGGATGCTGTACAACCTCGCGGCGGAAGGGCGCGCACCGGCGATGTTCGCGACGCTGTCGCCGGGCGGCGTGCCGCGCAACGCGCTGTACGCGACGATGGCCGTCGGCGGGCTGTGCTTTCTCACGTCGCTGACCAACAACCAGAGCATCTATCTGTGGCTGCTGAACACGGTCGGCATCACGGGTTTCATCGCGTGGCTCGGCATCGCGGTCTGCCATTACCGGTTCCGCAAGGGGTTCCTGAAGCAGGGCTACCGGCTCGATCAGCTGCCGTACCGCGCGAAATGGTTCCCGTTCGGGCCGCTGTTCGCGATCGCGATCTGCATCGTGATCTCGCTCGGGCAGGATTACCAGGCGTTCTTCGCGGCCCGCATCGACTGGATGGAAGTGCTGTCGATCTACGTGTGGATTCCGCTGTTCGTCGCGATCTGGTGGGCATATCGCCGGGCGCGCAAGAGCCGGCTCGTGCGCTACGAGGAGATGGACATCGGGCCGTGGCTGACGCGCTCGGTCGAGGCCGTTGATGCGGCGGCCACGCAGCACGGGCACCCGCACTGACTTGTCGGTATTGAAGGCGCGGTGCCGAAAGTGCGGCAACGGAAGCCGGTCGCATCGGACGGCCGGCTCCGCCGCGACGGCCCGCGCGCGGCGGCGCACGCAAACCGCGCTCAGTGCGCGTGCTGCAACCGCGCCTTCATGAAGTCCACCCACGCGCGCACTTTCTGCGGCACGTGCCGCGTCGCGACATACAGCGCATAGACGTTCTGCTGCGGAAACCGGTACGCGGGCAGCGCATCGATCAGCGTGCCGCTTTCGAGATCGTCGCGCACGAGCCATTCGGGCAGCAGCGCGACGCCGCTGCCCTGGCGCGCGAGTTCACGCAACACCGATGCGTTGTCGACGACGACGCGAGGCTTCGCGGCCGGTCGAAATGCGTGTTCGTTGCCCGCGCGATCGGTGAGCGTCCATTCGGCGATCCGCTCGAGCCGGCTGTGGCCGAGCTGCGGCAGGCGGGCGAGGTCGTCGGGCGACGCCGGTTTCGGGCGCCCGGCCTTCGCCGGCAGGTCGGGCGCCATCACGGCGAGTACGTCGTAGGTGGCGAGGCAGACGCCGCGATAGGGCAGGTCGCGAAAGTGCTCGTGGCGTCCGAGCCGGATCGCGACGTCGAAGCGGTCGCGCACGAGATCGGCCTGCGACGTATGCGTTTCGAGCCGCACGCGTAACGCGGGATGCTGCGCGGTGAACGCATGCAGCATCGGTGCGAGGACGCGCGCCGCATACTCGACCGTCGACGTCACGCGCAGCATGCCCTGCATCCCGCCATGCTCGCCGCGCACCTCGTCGATCGCGCCTTCGGCTTCGTCGAGCACGCGCAGGCAGCGCTGGTAGAAGCGCTCGCCGGCATCGGTCAGCTCGACACGCCGGGTCGTGCGCGTGAGCAGCGTGACGCCGAGCTCGGCTTCGAGCTGTTTCACGTTGAAACTGACGGCCGCCCGCGCCTGGTTCAGTGCGGTGGCGGCGGCCGTGAACGAACCGGCTTCGACCACGGCACGGAAAACGGCGAAACGATCGAGGCTCACCATGGTTGGGGCGTGGGTCCTGTCTGGGTGTTGGATCGCTCGAAGGGTACCCGAATGTGCGGCCGCGCGGCGTTGCGGCGTTGCGACGTCGTTGCGGCGTCGTGGCGGCGCGATCCGATTGTCAAAAAATTGCGACGGGACTCGTCGCATCCGGCCGCTTACCGATACGCGTGCCGGCTTCTACACTGCGGCGTTTCGTGATGTTCCCGCCGCCATGCCAGACCGTTCCAGAATCGCCGCCGTCTACCTGCTCGGCTTCGCGATCGACCTCGCGAACATGTTCATGCTGAACGCCGCGTATCCGGCGCTGCAGCGCGAACTGCACGCGTCGGTCGCGCAGCTTGCGTGGGTCGGCAACATGTACGTGCTCGGCCTGACCGTCGTGATTCCGTTCGGCACGTGGCTCGCGCGCCGCTGCGGCGAGCGGCGCGTGTTCGCCGCATCGCTGCTGCTGTTCGGGCTCGGCAGTGCCGGCGTCGGCGCGTCGCCGTCGATCGAAACGCTGCTCGCGTGGCGGCTGGTCCAGGGGCTCGGCGGCGGGCTGCTGATTCCGGTCGGGCAGACGATGGCCTATCGCGCGTATCCGCCGCAGGCGCGGGCGCGGCTCACGTCGGTCGTGATGATGGTCGCGCTGCTCGTGCCTGCGTTGTCGCCGGCGATCGGCGGGGCGATCGTCGATCGCGGTTCGTGGCGCGCGATCTTCTTCGCGATGTTGCCGATCGCGGCCGCGACCTGCGCGCTCGCGTTCGCATGGCTGCCGCGCGACGGCGCGCGCGACCGGCCGCCGCGGCTCGACTGGCCGGGGCTCGGCCTGAGTGCGGTCACGCTCGTCGCGCTGCTGCTCGGGCTGACCGCCGCGGGGCAGCCCGGCGGCGCGGCATTCCCGCTCGCGATGCTGGCCGTCGCGAGCGCGACAGGCGCAGGCTATGCGGCGCATGCGCGTCGCGCCCTGTCGCCGGTCGTCGACCTGCGACTGCTCGCCCAGCCGCTGCTGCGAACCGGCGTGGTGGTCTATCTGTGCGTGCCGGGCATCTTCACGGGCGTCAACCTCGTCGCGTCGCTCTATCTGCAGAACGCGCTCGGGTTGAGCGCTGCGCATGCCGGCGCGCTGATGCTGCCGTGGGCGATCGCGGCGTGCTTCGCGATCGCGACCACGCGCCGCTGCTTCGCGCGCCACGGCGCGAAGCCGTTGTTCGCGAGCGGCATCGCGATCGATTGCGTCGGCATCGCACTGCTCGCGACCCCCTGGGCCGGCGTCGAAGCCGTGCGGATCGCGGCATTCGCGGCGATGGGGTTCGGCGCGAGCCTGTGCACGAGCACGTCGCAAAGCGCGGCGTTCGTCGATGTGCCTGCCGACCGGATGGGCGACGCGAGCGCGCTGTGGAATATCAACCGCCAGTTGAGCTTCTGCGTCGGCGTGGCCGTGCTCGGCAGCGCACTCAATGCGTTGCTGGCATTCGACGCGGGCGGGCCGTCGCTCGCGCCGTACCGCTGGTGCTTCGGGCTGGCGGTCCTGCTGACGTTGCTGCCGCTGGGCCTGATTGCGCGGCTTCCCGCATACCGTGCGCCGATCGCGCAACCCGTTTCATCCCACTCGTGAGAACCTGAGAGCCTTATGAATTTGCCGAATCCGTATTTCAAGGAAGTCGTCGACACCGTTGCCGACATCGCGTGCTGGTTGTCCGGCCGTGCCGGCCCCGAGCGGCTCGCGACGCTGATGGCGCGCTTTTCGCCGGGATTTTCGATGATCACGATGTCGGGCACGGTGCTCGATTACGCGGGCATCGATGCGCTGTTTTCACACGGGCACGGCGCGCGCCCCGGGCTGGTGATCGACATCGACGAGTTGCGCGGGCTTGCCGTGTGGTCCGATGGCGCGACGGTCGGCTATCGCGAGACGCAGACCGACGCGCAAGGGCAGCGCACGGTGCGGCGCTCGACGGTCGTGTTCCGGCGCGAGGCGGACGGGCTGATCGTGTGGCGCCATTTGCACGAGACGCCGGTCGTCGCGTGAGCGGGGCATCGGCCGCCCTGCCCGAGGCGGCGCGGATGCGGTGCCGGCGTTACTTGTCCAGCTCCGGATAGTGCCGGAAGATGCCCATGTCGTTGAACGGGATGCGGCGTTCCGACGCGAGATAGCGCGCCACCGGCGGATGCTCCGCGACGCGGTCGTGCAGCGCGACCAGCGCCGCGATTTTCCGCTCCGCGCGCTTCATCGCTTTCGGAAACGCGTAACGCAGCCCCTCGATCAACTGGAACATCGACAGGTCCGCATAGCTGAGTGTATGGCCGGCGATGTAGCCGCTCTTGTGCGGGTTCTGGTCGAGTACGCGCTCGAAGTAACCGAGGAACTTCGGCAGCCGGTTTTCGAGGAAATCGGCCGCACGCTCGGCGGCTTCCGCCTGCTGGTCCTCGTAGTAGAGGCCGCTTGCGATCGGATGGTGCGTGTCGTGGATCTCGGTGACGAAATCGGCCACGGTCAACTGAAGCTGGTGCACCCACAGCCGGCCGGCTTCGTCGTCTGGCGCGAGCCCGAGCCGCGCGCCGAGAAACAGCAGGATGTTCGCGGTCTGCCCGACCACCAGGTCACCGGCTTTCAGGAACGGCGGCGCAAACGGCACGCATTCCGCCTTCGCGCTGTCCATCATGCGCATCATCGCCGGCACCCCCATGCCGCGCCCCGATTCGCGCGCGACGTCGACGTAGTCGGCTTCCGCCGCCTCGAGCGCGAGCCGCACATATTCGCCTCGGCCCTGGATCTCGGGCCAGTAATACAGTTCGTATCGCATGCTGTTTTCCCGTTCGTTGAAGCGGCCGCCACGGGCATCGTGACGATCGGGCGGCCGCGCGTCGCGCGCCGCCCGCTGCGAATAGACAGTCTAGGCGATCGCGGGAAAAGTGCCGCGCATCGCCATCGCACGCTACGCGCCGCGCTCGCCGCCTTCGGGGCCGTAGAAGAACACCCAGGTCGAGAAGTCGCCGGAGAAGCCGGTGAAGCGGTGGTCGGCGTGTGCCGGGACGAACAGCACGTCACCGGACGCGACCGCACATTCGCGTCCGTCGATGACGAAGTGCGACGTGCCGGTGGCGATCACGTAGACCTCGTCGCGCGTGTGCGGCTTCTGCTTGTCCTCGATGCGCGGCCGGTACAGCTCGACGTCGAGCGTGCCGTGGCGAAACAGCGTCGTGAACAGCGTGCCTTCTTCGTCGAGACGGGCGAGCGATTCGTTCAGGCCGAGCTTCATCGTCGTGTACTCCGGGTCCGGGGGGTGGGGATTGCCCATGTGCGTTGCGTGATCGTAGCGCGTCATGCCGGGAAGTCGCGCGGAGCGCGGAGCGCATGATCGCCATCCGTGGAACGAATCGCGCAGGCGTTCACCCTATGTGAAACGCAGGCATCCATCCGCGAAACGACGACGCGATTGCGCGTATTGGCTCGCGAGCTTCACCGCAATTTAACAAACGCCGACTACGATCCGGGCTCGTCAATCGACGCAAGCGCGGCGATTCGGTCCGCGCTGCGGTACTGCCGTCCGTCGCCGCCTGCGCGACTCGCCCGATTGCGATTTCCCGTGACCGTGAATGCGACGCCGAGGTATCGCGTCGACGTCATTCGCATCATTTCGTATTTCTCATGAAACTGAATCCGCTGGCTTCCTCACGCAGAAAATTCCTGGCCGCCGCGCCGGCCGTCGCGGCGGTGCCGCTGCTGAGCGCATGCGGCGGCGACGACGTCACGTCGATGCCCGTTACCGACGCCGCGCTGGCCGCGCAGATGTCCGCGAAGCTGAATGCGCAGCTCGGCGATGCCGCGACGGTCGGCGCGATCCAGCCGGCGCTGACCGACGTCGGGTTTGCCTGGGACCTGCCGACGATGCCGGCGGTCCAGGCCGGCGCGATCGTCGCGTACAGCTTCGGCAATCGCCCGAACGCGGCAAGCGGCAATACGTCGAGCACGGGCGGCAACCAGTCCGCGCTGCCCGATCCGGGGCCCGTCAACGAAGCGCTCGCGGACGCCGTCTATCGCATTCGGCAACTGAAGCCGGTCAAGGTCTACGCGCAGTGGGAAATCGCCCGCTTTCTCGTGTCGAAATACGGGATGGGCGCCGACGTGCTGTCGTCGATCGAGCCCGTGATCGCGAGCGACGGCACGATCGTGTACCTCAGCACGGCCGGCGTGGCCGCCGAGGCCGTGTCGCGCGCGGGCGGCGCGGCCGCGATGGGCAGCGTCGCGGTGGTCGGCCATCGGGATCACGCGAAGCGCTGCATCCAGACCTCGCAGCAGGCGGGCATGAAGGCGGCCGCGGTTGCCGAGGTGCCGTTGCCGACGCGCTACGACCCGCAGTCGGGCCAGCCGTGGACGCGCAACCGCAGCCTGTACCTCGTGCACGACATGTATGCGCAGACGCTCGCCCGCGCGGTCGGCGCGACGATGCAGGCGTTCCCGAAGGGCTGACGCACTTTCTTTCTCCCGATTCCGATGACCATGCAGACCCGCCGCCATTTCCTCGCTTCCGCTGCCGCGCTTGCCGCGACCGGTGCCGCCAGCACGCCGGGCTTCGCCGGCGACGCTCCCGTTTCAGATGCCGAACTGCAACGCCAGATGCTCGGCAAGCTGACGAACGAACTGAACGACCGCGCAGCTGCCGCCGACGAGGCCGGTTACCTGTTCGAGACGTTTTTCTCGTGGACGCCGCCGACCGTCCAGGCCACGGCCATCAACACGATTGCCGCATTCGCTTTCGGCAGTCGCGCCGCGCCGTCGTCGGGCGCCGCGCCGGTGCCCGGCCCCGTGAACGAGGCGATTGCCGACGCCGTGTTCCTGCTGCGCCAGAAGGTCGCCGCGCGGATCTTTGCGCAGCAGGAAGTCGCGAGCGTGCTCGCGTCGAAATACGGGCTGACGGCCGGCGTGACGTCGATCGCGACACCGGCGCCGGCCGCCGGCAGCCCGATACCGACGCCCGACGGCGTCGTAACCGCGATCGTCAGGCAGGCCGGCTCGGCCTCGGCACTCGGCAACGTCGGTGTCGTCACGCATTCGGATCAGGCGTCGATTGCGGTGCGCGTGTCGAAAGCCGCGGGGATGCAGGCCGCGGTGCCGGCGGGCCTGACGCTGCCGTCGCTCTACGACGCGTCCGCGCAGATGCCGGCCTTGCGGCGCCGCGATCTTTACCTGCTGAGCAACGTCGGCGTGCAACTCGGGATGCTGCGGCTCGACCTGATCAACCGCGAATACCCGAACGGCTGACGCTGCGGGGCACTCGCGGCATCCGCTGCCGAACGACTTCACGTTCCGGGCGCCCAGAGTGCGGCGCAATCGCGAGCTGCCGGCCGTTCAAGACGCCTTCGCTGCACGACACGTTGCAGCGAATGGTGTTGTTCCGCAACGGCCGCTTCCACTCGCCGGAGGACGCGCAGCACTTCTGCGTGCAGCGCGATACCGACCCCGCGAAGGCGGCCAGCCGGCGCGTGTCGCCGCGACATGCGCCCCACGCGACGGCTGCAACCGCCGCCGCGCCGTTCGCGCCCGCATTTGCCGGGTAATGCCGATACAGGTATTGGCACTACCAGCCAAACCACTGTTTTTAATGGGTTTTTTCGCGTGCGGCCCGCGCCGTGACGCGTTCTGCGTGGCATAATCGACCGCATCCGCAAGGCTTGTAGTCACAACGACCCCGCATACCCATGGCACAGACTCTCTACGACAAACTGTGGAACACCCACGTGGTCCACACCGAGGAAGACGGCACGACTTTGCTCTACATCGACCGTCAGCTGCTGCATGAAGTCACGAGCCCGCAGGCATTCGAAGGGCTGAAGATCGCGCAGCGTCCGGTGTGGCGCATCAGCGCGAACCTGGCCGTGTCGGACCACAACGTGCCGACCACCGATCGCAGCCACGGCATCGCCGATCCCGTCTCGAAGCTGCAGGTCGACACGCTCGACGCGAACTGCGATGCGTTCGGCATCACGCAGTTCAAGATGAACGACGTGCGCCAGGGCATCGTCCACATCATCGGGCCGGAGCAGGGCGCGACGCTGCCGGGCATGACGATCGTGTGCGGCGATTCGCATACGTCGACGCACGGCGCGTTCGGCGCGCTCGCACACGGCATCGGCACGTCGGAAGTCGAGCACGTGCTCGCCACGCAAACCCTGCTGCAGAAGAAGAGCAAGAACATGCTCGTGAAGGTCGAGGGTGCGCTGCCGCGCGGCTGTACCGCGAAGGACATCGTGCTCGCGATCATCGGCAAGATCGGCACGGCCGGCGGCACGGGCTACGCGATCGAATTCGGCGGCTCGACGATCCGCGCGCTGACGATGGAAGGCCGCATGACCGTCTGCAACATGGCGATCGAAGCCGGCGCGCGCGCGGGCATGGTCGCGGTGGACGACACGACCATCGATTACCTGAAGGGCCGTCCGTTCGTGCCGACCGGCGCGGAATGGGATCAGGCCGTCGAATACTGGCGTCAGTTCAAGTCGGACGAAGGCGCGCAGTTCGATCGCGTGGTCGAGCTGAACGCGGCCGAGATCGTGCCGCAGGTCACGTGGGGCACGTCGCCGGAAATGGTCACGTCGATCGACGGTCGCGTGCCCGATCCCGAACGCGAGAAGGATCCGGTCAAGCGCGACGCGATGGAGCGTGCGCTGGCCTACATGGCGCTCGAGCCGAACACGCCGATCGAGTCGATCAAGGTCGACAAGATCTTCATCGGTTCGTGCACGAACGCGCGCATCGAGGACATCCGCGCAGCCGCGTACGTCGTGAAGAAGCTGAACCGTCGCGTCGCGTCGAACGTGCGGCTCGCGATGGTCGTGCCGGGCTCGGGCCTCGTGAAGGCGCAGGCCGAGCGCGAAGGGCTCGACAAGGTGTTCACGGACGCCGGCTTCGAATGGCGCGAGCCGGGCTGCTCGATGTGCCTCGCGATGAACGCCGACCGGCTGGATCCGGGCGAGCGCTGCGCGTCGACGTCGAACCGCAACTTCGAAGGCCGGCAGGGCGCGGGCGGTCGCACGCACCTCGTGAGCCCCGCGATGGCGGCGGCCGCGGCGATCGAAGGTCACTTCGTCGACATTCGCAAGCTGGGGTAACGCGTGACGGCATCGAAGGTCATCGCGCGGCTGGTTGCCGCGCTGGCGCTGGCGGGGCTGGGTTTCGGCCTTGCGGGCTGCAATACCGTCCAGGGCTTCGGGCAGGACGTCAACGCCGCCGGCAACGCGCTGAAGCGCGCCGCGGAGTGACGATTCCCGCCGAGAATTTGTCGATGTGCGCCGGCTGAACGCCGGCCCTTCAACCGGATAGACGGATCATGGAAAAATTCATTGTGCATACCGGCGTCGTGGCGCCGCTCGATCGCGAGAACGTCGACACCGACGCGATCATCCCGAAGCAGTTCCTGAAGTCGATCAAGCGCACGGGCTTCGGTCCGAACGCGTTCGACGAATGGCGTTACCTCGATCACGGCGAGCCGGGCCAGGACAACTCGAAGCGTCCGCTGAATCCCGACTTCGTGCTGAACCAGCCGCGCTACCAGGGTGCATCCGTGCTGCTCGCGCGCAAGAACTTCGGCTGCGGCAGCTCGCGCGAGCACGCGCCGTGGGCACTGCAGCAGTACGGCTTCCGCGCGATCATCGCGCCGAGCTTCGCGGACATCTTCTTCAACAACTGCTACAAGAACGGGCTGCTGCCGATCGTGCTGACCGAGCAGCAGGTCGATCACCTGTTCAACGAGACGGTTGCGTTCAACGGTTTTCAACTGACGATCGACCTCGACGCACAGGTCGTGCGTTCGGGCGACGGCCGCGAGTATCCGTTCGAGATCACCGCGTTCCGCAAGTACTGCCTGCTGAACGGCTTCGACGACATCGGCCTCACGCTGCGCCACGCGGACAAGATTCGCCAGTTCGAGGCCGAGCGCCTCGTGAAGCAGCCGTGGCTCAATACCAAGCTGGTCGGCTGACGTGCCTTTCGGGCGGGCGCGCCGGCGGCGCGCTCGCCGGCCTGCCTCATAAAACCTATCCAGTCAGGAATTTCGCATGAAGATTGCAGTGCTGCCCGGCGACGGCATCGGTCCGGAAATCGTCAATGAAGCGGTGAAGGTGCTGAACGCACTCGACGAGAAGTTCGAACTCGAACAGGCGCCGGTTGGCGGCGCGGGCTACGAGGCGAGCGGTCATCCGCTGCCCGACGCGACGCTGAAGCTCGCGAAGGAAGCCGACGCGATCCTGTTCGGCGCCGTGGGCGACTGGAAGTACGACTCGCTCGAGCGCGCGCTGCGCCCCGAGCAGGCGATCCTCGGGCTGCGCAAGCATCTCGAGCTGTTCGCGAACTTCCGCCCGGCGATCTGCTACCCGCAGCTCGTCGATGCGTCGCCGCTGAAGCCCGAGCTGGTCGCGGGCCTCGACATCCTGATCGTGCGCGAACTGAACGGCGACATCTACTTCGGCCAGCCGCGCGGCGTGCGTGCCGCACCGGACGGCCTGTTCGCGGGCGAACGCGAAGGCTTCGACACGATGCGCTATTCGGAACCGGAAGTGCGCCGCATCGCGCACGTCGCGTTCCAGGCGGCCCGCAAGCGCGCGAAGAAGCTGCTGTCGGTCGACAAGGCGAACGTGCTCGAAACGTCGCAGTTCTGGCGCGACATCATGATCGACGTGTCGAAGGAGTACGCGGACGTCGAGCTGTCGCACATGTACGTCGACAACGCGGCGATGCAGCTCGCGAAGGCGCCGAAGCAGTTCGACGTGATCGTCACCGGCAACATGTTCGGCGACATCCTGTCGGATGAAGCGTCGATGCTGACGGGCTCGATCGGCATGCTGCCGTCGGCGTCGCTCGACAAGAACAACAAGGGCCTGTACGAACCGTCGCACGGTTCGGCGCCGGACATCGCGGGCAAGGGCATCGCGAACCCGCTCGCGACGATCCTGTCGGCCGCGATGATGCTGCGTTACTCGCTGAATCGTGCGGAGCAGGCCGATCGCATCGAGCGCGCGGTGAAAACGGTGCTCGAACAAGGCTACCGCACGGGCGATATCGCGACGCCGGGTGGCAAGCAGGTCGGCACGACGGCGATGGGCGACGCGGTGGTCGCGGCGCTGTAACGCAAGCAAGTAGAAAGGGCGCGAACGGGCCGCGAAATCGGCCGGTTCGCGCGCGGTTGGCCGTTGTGCGGGCAACCGGCTTTGTGTAGACTCGAACGATGGCGCAAATTTCCCTGATCTCCCCGGTCTTGAAACTCCACGGCAACATTGCCCGTGCGGGTGCGCGCGCCATCGTCATCACGAAAACCATTACCACGAAAACGATCATTAAACGCTGATCGTCCGTCGTGCCCGCCTATTTCCCCGCGCGGTCACACCGGGGACGGAAATGGCGGGGAAGCTCCATCAAAGGGTTAGTCATGAACGTAGGTCTCGTAGGTTGGCGCGGCATGGTCGGCAGCGTCCTGATGCAGCGCATGCAGGAAGAGGGCGATTTCGACCTGATCGAACCGGTGTTTTTCAGCACCAGCAACACGGGCGGCAAAGCGCCGTCGTTCGCGAAAAACGAGACTACGCTCAAGGACGCGACCAACGTCGACGAGCTGAAGAAGTGCGACGTGATCATCACGTGCCAGGGCGGCGACTACACGAACGACGTGTTCCCGAAGCTGCGCGCGGCGGGCTGGAACGGCTACTGGATCGACGCGGCATCGTCGCTGCGGATGAAGGACGACGCGGTCATCATCCTCGATCCGGTCAACCTCGACGTGATCAAGGATGCGCTCGTCAAGGGCACGAAGAACTTCATCGGCGGCAATTGCACGGTCAGCCTGATGCTGATGGCGCTCGGCGGCCTGTTCCGCGAGAACCTCGTCGACTGGATGACGGCGATGACCTACCAGGCCGCATCGGGCGCGGGCGCGCAGAACATGCGCGAACTGCTGTCGCAGATGGGCACGCTGAACGGCGCGGTGAAGGAGCAGCTCGCCGATCCGGCATCCGCGATCCTCGACATCGACCGCCGCGTGCTGGCCGCGATGAACAGCGACGCGATGCCGACCAGCAACTTCGGCGTGCCGCTCGCCGGCTCGCTGATCCCGTGGATCGACAAGGATCTCGGCAACGGGATGTCGAAGGAAGAGTGGAAGGGCGGCGCGGAAACCAACAAGATCCTCGGCAAGCCGGCGATGGGCGAGCCCGGTTCGATCCCGGTCGACGGCCTGTGCGTGCGGATCGGCGCAATGCGCTGCCACTCGCAGGCACTGACGATCAAGCTGAACAAGGACGTGCCGCTCGACGAGATCAACGGCATCCTCGCGTCGGCGAACGACTGGGTGAAGGTCGTGCCGAACGAGCGTGAAGCGTCGATGCGCGACCTGTCGCCGGCGAACGTCACGGGCACGCTGACGGTGCCGGTCGGCCGCCTGCGCAAGCTCGCGATGGGCGGTGAATACCTGTCGGCGTTCACGGTCGGCGACCAGCTGCTGTGGGGTGCGGCCGAGCCGCTGCGCCGCATGCTGCGCATCCTGCTCGACAAGTAAGCTCGTGTGTCCGGCCCGCGATGCGCGGGCCGCGTTGCACAAGATGGCGCGCCGCGCCGGCCTTGACGATATCAAGGCCGGCGCGGCGCGTTTTTCATGTGCGCGTCAGCGCATGTTCAGCAGCGTCTGGTCGACGGTCTGCTGGGTCTTGATCGTCTGCGCATTGGCCTGGTAATCGCGCTGCGCCTTGATCAGGTTCACGAGCTCGGTCGTCAGGTCGACGTTCGAGTTTTCCAGCGCACTTCCCTGCAGCGTGCCGTGGTTCGTGCTGCCCGGCGCGGAGATCTGCGGCACGCCCGACGCGGCGGTTTCCACATACTGATTGCTGCCGATGTTCTCGAGCCCGTTCGGGTTGTTGAAGTTCGCGAGCGCGATCAGGCCGAGCACCGCGCTCTGGCCGTTCGAGTAATTGCCGGTCAGCTTGCCGTCGGTGCCGATCGAGAACGTCGTCAGCGTGCCGCTCGCGAAGCCGTCTTGTGCGAGGTTGGTCACGCCGCTCTTTCCCCCGAACTGCGTCGTGCCGCCCAGGTCGAGCGTCAGGTTCTGCGGATTGGCGCCGCCCGACGCGTTGGGGATCGAAAACGCGAACTGACCGAGGCTCGGCGTCGGCTGGCTGGTGGCGGCCGACGTCGTCGAGGTGATCCGGCCCGATGTGTCGAACGTGACGGTGCCGAGATTCGTCGGCGTCTGGCCCTGCACGCCCGCGTAGGCCTGCCAGGTGCCGGCCGCGTTCTTCGTGAAATACATCGACACCTGCTGCGAGCCGCCGAGCGTGTCGTAGACCTGGATCGACGAATTGTAGTTGTACGTGGTGTTGTCGCCCGGGTTGAACGGCGTCTTGGCCGGCACCTTGTCCTGCGAGTTCAGGTTGAACTGGCCGGTGATCTTCGTCGTCGCCTGCGGGGCGATGTTGTTGGTCGGCGCCTGCAGCGGCACGGTCGCTGCGGTATTGATCGCGCCGCCCGGGCCTGCCGCATAGCCCATCAGGTTGCGGTTTTGCGAATCGACGATGGCGCCGCTCTTGTCCCGGTGGAATACGCCGTCACGCGAGTACGTCGTCACGCCGTTGTTCGACATCTGGAAGAAGCCGTTGCCGTTGATCGCGATGTCGAGCGACGACTTCGTCGTGTTGATCGTCCCCTGGCCGAATTGCTGCTGCACCGACGCGAGCCGCGTGCCGATGCCGATCTGCGTGTTGGTCGACGTCGCAACCGAATTCGCGTACATGTCGGCGAAGTTCGCGCGCCCCTGCTTGAAGCCGACCGTGTTTGCGTTCGCGATGTTGTTGCCGATCACGTCGAGATGGTTCGCCGCGCCGGCCAACCCGCTCAAACCCTGTTGATAGCCCATGTTCGATCCCCGTAACGAGCTGGTGAGTAGATGCAGTCGTGCGACTGCGCGATGCCTCCCTGGCACCTCACGACGTCAGCCTGGCCAGGCGCGTGCCTGCCTTTCCGGCAGGTGTGTACGCGGTGGTCGAACTGCGCCGATTCTTGTTTGAAGACGATCGTAGCGACGGCAATTATTCGATCTGTGTAATTTTGTGTAATGTAATTGAATTGTTGTCGAAATGATTGATTTCGTATGAGCAATGAAACTGGGATGAGGCTTGAAAGCCTTGTGGGGCGGGGGTTTGGGGATGGAGATTTCCAATTCGACGATAAGAGAGGGGAATTGGCCTCTTATCGATCAATTGAAATTTATTTGAATAGTTTTGGTGATCGGCGGGATTTGTTTTTATTGGAGATCGCTAATCCATTAACGGCAGGTGGCGCGATTTATTGAGCAAACGTGCCCGATTTCGCGGTCGTGGCGCGGCATCGAGCCCCGGAGTGGGCAGGGCGCAGGGTGAGCGGCAAGGGGCGCGCCATTCGTTCGGGACGGGATGCGGCCGGGCATCTTTCAGTTGAGGGAGGTGTGCTTCCGATCGATCGGGAACGCTGGTCGCACCATGTGAACCCGGGCATCGAAGCGGCCCGGCCGGCGGGCGCGCGGACGCGCGAACGCGGCCGGTTGCACCCATCGGCGACGAATTCGGCCCGAACCCGATCACGTGAAGTAAACTACGCGGTTACGACGCACAGACCCGCCGAAAGCGTCGCGTTCAACGCGACGCTTTTGCATTTCTGCGGCAACTTTATTGACGCTTTCAACCGCGAATCCGAGCCGCGCCTACGCGCGGCGATAGAGCCAACGATGTCCCGAATTTCCTTGTTTCCGCGTCAGTCCCGTCTGTCGCGCGCCGTGCGTGGCGCGCTGGCGATCCTGGCGCTCGGCGCAACCGCATCGGCCTGGGCGGCCGGCACCGGCGAACTGCCGGCGTCCGCTGCCGGCGGTGCAGTGCCGCTTACCGTGACGGTCCAGCCCGGCCAGTCGCTGAACGACATCGCGAAAGCGGCCACGCAGTCGCGCGATCCCGGTGTGCTCGCGCGCGCCGGCCGCGCGCTGTTCGACGCCAATCCGCAGGCGTTCATGAAGCACGACGCGAGTCGCCTGAAAGTCGGTGCGACGCTGACCGTGCCGGCGCTCGATGCGACAGGCGCGGCACTCGCACCGGCCGGTGCATCCGCTGCATCCGGCGCATCCGGCGCATCGGGTACGGCGGCAGCGTCCGCACCCGCCGCGGCATCCGGCGGCACGGCGGTCGCGCAGCATGGTGCGTCGGCGCCGCATCCGGGGTCGACCCCGGCGGCGACCGTGCCGTCCGCGCCGGTGGCGCCGGCCGTGCATGCGGCTCCGGTGAGCGGCGCGAGCGTCGCGACGGCCGCCGGTGCGGCGGCGTCGCTCGGCGCTTCGGCGGCACACGGCGCATCGGCCGTCGAAAGCGTGCAGCCGGCGGCGCCCGTTGCCGGTGCAAGCGGTCCGCATGTGTGGAGCGGCGCGATCCAGTCGGTGCCGTCGTCCGCGAGCGGTGCCGCGCTTCCGCCTGTTGCGGGCAGCCAGGTTTCGGGCATGAACGAACCGGCCGCGGCTGCGCCCGCCGCGGGCGCGTCGCAGCCGCGGCCGTCGAGCCTGCAGCAACTGCTGGCGCTGAAGAACCGCGTGCTGATGGAGTTGCAGAAGCACGGCATCGGCAAGCCGGCCACGACGAACGAGGTCGCGCCGGCGCCCGTGCCGGCACCTGTCGCACCGCGTCCGGCCGCGAACGATACGGGCGCATCCGCTGCCGCGCCGGCGGCAAGTGAAGCCGCGTCCGGCGTTGCTGCCAGCGCAGCGCAGCCGGCATCGGTATCGGCGCCCGCGCAACCGGCCGCGCCGGTGGCGGCACCTGCGCGCAGTACCGGGCAGATGGACTGGCGTCCGGCCGCGGTGGCCGGTGCGGCCGTGATCGTCCTCGCCGCAGGTTTTGCGTGGCGCAAGCGCCGGAAGGGCCGGCGCGCGGAAGAAATGGGTGATGCGGGTACGAGCGCGACGGCTGCTGCGGTCGTCGCGGGCGGGTCCGCGGCTGCGGCGGCAGAAGCCGAAGCCGCGCCGTCCGTCGAGCCGGAACTGCCGATCCGGCCTGAGATGCCGGTCGCACGCGACGCGGCTTCCGATTTGAGCCTTGCCGCGGCCACTGCCGCAGCGGCGGAGACGGTCGAGACGCCTGATGCGGATGTGCCGTCGGCGCCGGAAGTGGTGCACACGCATGACGAGCAGCCCGAATTGCCGGCCGCGCACGCCGTAGTGCCGACCGCGAGCGAGGCGGCTCCGGCTCCGCACGATACCGAGCCGGTAGAGAAGATCGCTGCCGAACAACCCGCGGAACAGCCTGCCGAGACGCCGATCGCCTCTGCGGCCGCCGAAACGCAGCACGAGGCGCTGATGCAGAACGCGATCAGCGCGCTCAACAGCCTCGACATGCCGCTGCCGCCGCGCACGCAGGACGAGCCGTCGCAGGCGACGGACGAGTCTGCCGCGCAGGCAAGGCAGTCCGACACCGATAAAGCCGCAACTAACGGTCAAGTTGGCCAGCGCCTTCTGATTGGCGCGATCGATCCGGCCCCCGAACATCCGGCCGATCAGGACGACGAGTTCGATTGGGATCCGGACGCGGCGACGCCAGCCGGCCAGGCGGGCAGCCCGTTCGCGACGTCGTCGCTGCCGCCGCTCGGCGGCGCGCAGTTCGGCGCACTGAAGCTCGACTTCGATCTGGACCTGCCGTCGACGCCGGGCGCCGCGTTGCCGGCGCTGACGCCGGACGAACTCGCCCGCATCGCGCGCAACAAGCTCGACCTCGCGACCGAATACGTCGAGCTGGGCGATCTGTCCGGCGCACGGACGCTGCTGCAGGAAGTGGTCGACGCGAACGACACCGCGACGCGCGACGATGCGCGTGCGCTGCTCGCGAAACTGGCGGACGAGGCGTGATGCGGATCGCGCTCGGCATTCAGTACGACGGCGCGGCGTTCTGCGGCTGGCAGGCGCAGCCGCACGGCAAGACCGTGCAGGATCGGCTCGAGCACGCGCTGGCCGAGTTCGCGCGCGTGCCGCTGCATACGACGGTGGCCGGGCGGACCGACACGGGCGTGCACGGGCTCGGGCAGGTCGTGCATTTCGATACCGACCTGGATCGCGAGGTGTTCTCGTGGGTGCGCGGGACCAACGCGTTCCTGCCGCCGACCGTGGCGGTGCAATGGGCGAAGCCGATGCCGGAGACGTTTCACGCGCGTTTCTCGGCGTTCGAGCGCACCTATTACTACGCGCTGTACGTGCATCCCGTGCGCTCGCCGATGCTGGCGGGGCGCGCGGGCTGGATCCATACGCCGCTCGACGATGACGCGATGCGCGCCGCCGCCGCGCACCTGATCGGCGAGCACGACTTCTCGTCGTTCCGGTCGTCGGAATGCCAGTCGAAGACGCCGGTCAAACACCTGTACCAGATCGACGTGCGGCGCGTGGGCCATTTCATTCATTTCCGGTTCCGCGCCAACGCGTTCCTGCACCACATGGTGCGCAACCTGATGGGCTGCCTCGTCGCGGTCGGCCGCGGCCGCTATCCGGCCGACTGGCTTGCCGACGTGCTGGCCGGGCGCGACCGCAATCTCGCGGCGCCCACGTTCATGGCCGACGGGCTGTACCTCGCCCACGTCGGCTACCCGGCGGAATTCGCCGTCCCGCCCGCGCAGCTCGGCAGCGTGCCGTGGAGCAGCGTCTGGGCCGACCTGGACCCTCAACCATGACGGATCACGCCGTGTCTCCTTCGACTCCCGCCGCGGCCGGCCTGCCGCCGCGCACGCGCATCAAGCTGTGCGGCCTGTCGCGCCCCGAGGACGTGCTGCACGCGGCGGCGCTCGGCGCCGACGCGATCGGTCTCGTGTTCTACCCGAAGAGCCCGCGCGCGGTGACGATCGCGCAGGCGGCCGAGCTGGCGCGCCTCGCGCCGCCGTTCGTGTCGGTGGTCGGGCTGTTCGTGAATGCGACCGAAGCCGAGATCGAGGCCGTCGTGCGCGACGTGCCGCTCACGCTGTTGCAGTTCCATGGCGACGAGACACCCGGGCAGTGCGACGCCCTCGGCCGCGCGGCACGCCTGCCGTGGTTGCGCGCGGTGCGCGTCGGCCCCTCGACGCAGCCGGCCGATTTGGTAGAATCGGCACTTCATTATTCGAAAGCGCGCGGCCTCCTGTTCGACACCCTGGTGCCGGATTACGGCGGTAGCGGCAAGGTCTTCGATTGGTCTCTTATTCCCGCAGAGCTCGCGCATCGGGCCGTTTTGAGTGGTGGCTTGAGCGCGCAAAACGTCGGTGATGCGATTCGCCAGTTGCGCCCGTTTGCTGTCGATGTCTCGAGTGGCATCGAAGTGGAGGGCGCGAAGGGCGTGAAGGATCACGCCCGGATGGCGGCGTTCGTACGCGCGGTGCGCGAAGCGGACGCCGGGTGATGCAAGCCGGCGCGGCCCCGAAAGCGGGGCGCCCCGACCGATCGAGAGAGACACCATGTACAACCTTCCTGATGACCGCGGCCACTTCGGCCCGTATGGCGGCGTGTTCGTCGCCGAGACGCTGATTCACGCGCTGGACGAACTGCGCGCGGCGTATGAAAAATTCCAGAACGATCCCGACTTCGTCGCCGAATTCGAGCGCGAGCTGAAGCATTTCGTCGGCCGCCCGTCGCCGATCTATCACGCGCAGCGCTGGAGCGAGACGCTCGGCGGCGCGCAGATCTACCTGAAGCGCGAAGACCTGAACCACACGGGCGCGCACAAGATCAACAACGTGATCGGTCAGGCGCTGCTCGCGAAGCGCATGGGCAAGAAGCGCGTGATCGCCGAGACGGGCGCCGGCCAGCACGGCGTCGCGACCGCGACGATCTGCGCCCGCTTCGGGATGGAGTGTGTCGTCTACATGGGCTCGGAAGACGTGCGCCGCCAGGCCGCGAACGTCTACCGGATGAAGCTGCTTGGAGCTACGGTCGTGCCGGTCGAATCGGGTTCGCGCACGCTGAAGGACGCGCTGAACGAAGCGATGCGCGACTGGGTCACGAACATCGAAAGCACGTTCTACATCATCGGCACGGTCGCGGGCCCGCACCCGTATCCGATGATGGTGCGCGACTTCCAGCGCGTGATCGGCGACGAGTGCAAGGTGCAGATGCCCGAGCTCGCGGGCCGGCAGCCGGACGCGGTGATCGCCTGCGTCGGCGGCGGCTCGAACGCGATGGGCATCTTCTATCCGTACATCGACGACACGTCGGTGCAGCTGATCGGCGTCGAAGCGGCCGGCGACGGCCTCGACACGGGGCATCACGCGGCGTCGCTGATCGCCGGCAGCCCGGGCGTGCTGCACGGCAACCGTACCTACCTGCTGCAGGACGACAACGGCCAGATCATCGAGACGCATTCGGTGTCGGCGGGCCTCGACTATCCGGGCGTCGGCCCCGAGCACGCATGGCTGAAGGACAGCGGCCGCGCACAGTACGTCGGTATTACCGACGAGGAAGCGCTGAAGGCGTTCCACGACTGCTGCCGGATCGAGGGGATCATTCCCGCGCTCGAGTCGAGCCACGCGATCGCATATGGCGTGAAGCTCGCGCCGACGTTGCCGAAGGACAAGATCCTGCTCGTCAACCTGTCGGGCCGCGGCGACAAGGATATGCACACGGTCGCCGAGCGATCGGGCATCGAGCTCTGACCCCGACCGATGCGTGACCTGATCGAAGAACCGGGCGGCGGTGCCGCGAGCGAGGCGGGGGCGGTTCAGCCCGCCGCCGCCGTGCCGCGCGCGCTGCCGTCCGGGATCGAACTGCACAACCGCGATTTCCTGACCGATGCCGCGCACCTGCCGGACGCGTCGATCGACCTGATCGTCGCCGATCCGCCGTACGGGCTCGGCAAGGACTACGGCAACGACTCGGACAAGCGTTCGGGCGACGACTTTCTCGCGTGGACGCGCGAGTGGCTCGAGCTCGCGATTCCGAAGCTGAAGCCGAGCGGGTCGATGTACATCTTCTGCACGTGGCAGTACGCGCCGGAAATCTTCAGTTTCCTGAAGACGCAGCTCACGATGGTCAACGAGATCATCTGGGACCGGCGCGTGCCGAGCATGGGCGGCACGACGCGCCGTTTCACGTCGGTGCACGACAACATCGGCTTTTTCGCGGTTTCCAGGGCGTATTACTTCGATCTCGATCCGGTCCGCATCCCGTACGACGCCGACACGAAGAAGGCCCGCTCGCGCAAGCTGTTCGAAGGCAGCAAGTGGCTGGAGATGGGCTACAACCCGAAGGACGTCTGGTCGGTCTCGCGCCTGCACCGGCAGCACGCGGAGCGCGTCGACCATCCGACCCAGAAGCCGCTGGAAATCATCGAGCGGATGGTGCTCGCAAGCTGCCCGCCGGGCGGCCGCGTGCTCGATCCGTTCATGGGCAGCGGCACGACCGCGGTGGCCTGCGCACGGCAGGGGCGCGACTTCGTCGGCTACGAGATCAACGAAAGCTATTGTGCGATCGCGCACGAGCGCGTGAGTGCGCTCGCTGCGCCGGCGTGCGCGTGAATCGCGCCGCCGCCTCGCCGAAGCATTGAGGAAAATTGCCATGTCCCGTATTCAGCAAACCTTCGCCGCGCTCGCCGAACAAGGCCGTAAGGGCCTGATCCCGTTCATCACGGCCGGCGATCCCGATCCCGCGAAAACCGTCGAATTCATGCACGCGCTCGCCGAAGGCGGCGCGGACGTGATCGAACTCGGTGTGCCGTTCTCGGACCCGATGGCCGACGGCCCCGTGATCCAGCGCTCGTCGGAACGCGCGCTCGCGCGCGGCGTCACGCTGAAAAGCGTGCTTGCCGACGTGAAGCGCTTTCGCGAAACCGACCCCAAAACGCCCGTCGTGCTGATGGGTTATGCGAACCCGATCGAGCGGATGGGCGTCGATGCGTTCGCGGCCGAAGCGCAGGCGGCCGGTGTCGACGGCGTGCTCGTCGTCGACTATCCGCCGGAAGAGGCGGGCGTGTTCGCCGAGAAAATGCGCGCCGCGCAGATCGATCCGATCTTCCTGCTCGCGCCCACGTCGACCGACGAACGTATCGCCGACGTCGGCAAGATCGCGAGCGGCTACGTGTATTACGTGTCGCTCAAGGGCGTGACCGGCGCAGGAAATCTGGATGTTTCGAGCATTGCGGGTAAAATCCCGGCCATCAAGTCGCGCGTGCCGGTTCCGGTCGGCGTCGGCTTCGGTATCCGCGACGCCGAAACGGCGCGCGCGGTGGCCGAGGTGTCGGACGCGGTCGTGATCGGCAGCCGCCTCGTGCAGCTGCTCGAAAGCGCTGCGCCGGAGGGTGCCGCCGCCGCGCTGAAGACTTTCATTGCCGAGCTGCGCGCCGCCCTGGACGGCGCGGGCAAGACGGCGCGATAAACACAACACAGGAAGCGGGAACGGGCCATGCGGCCCGGCCCGCCACGGAACAGGAAACCATACGATGAGCTGGCTCGACAAACTGTTG
Source organism: Burkholderia sp. 22088 (assembly GCF_052045915.1). Taxonomy (NCBI): domain Bacteria; kingdom Pseudomonadati; phylum Pseudomonadota; class Betaproteobacteria; order Burkholderiales; family Burkholderiaceae; genus Burkholderia; species Burkholderia sp. 22088. The sequence goes on along the minus strand of NZ_JBQEPY010000003.1, from coordinate 108,381 downwards.
CCGCCGAAGATCAAGCAGACCGACCCGAAAAGCCGCAAGGGCATTCCGGAAGGCCTGTGGGTCAAGTGCCCGTCCTGCGAGGCCGTGCTGTACCGCAACGACGTGGACGCGAACCTGCACGTGTGCCCGAAGTGCGATCACCACATGCGCATCGGTGCGCGTGAGCGCCTCGACGGGCTGCTCGATCCGGAAGGCCGTTATGAAATCGGTCAGGAAGTCGTGCCGGTCGACACGCTGAAGTTCAAGGACAGCCGCAAGTACCCCGATCGTTTGAAGGAAGCGATGGACGACACGGGCGAGACCGACGCGATGGTCGTGATGGGCGGTGCGATCCACACGCTGCCGGTGGTCGCGGCCTGCTTCGAGTTCTCGTTCATGGGCGGCTCGATGGGCTCGGTGGTCGGCGAGCGCTTCGCACGCGGCGCGCAGAACGCGCTCGAACAGCAGGTGCCGTTCATCTGCTTCACCGCTTCGGGCGGTGCACGGATGCAGGAAAGCCTGCTGTCGCTGATGCAGATGGCGAAAACCACCGCGATGCTGACCAAGCTGGCCGAAGCGAAGCTGCCGTTCATTTCGGTGCTGACCGACCCGACGATGGGTGGCGTGTCGGCGAGCTTTGCATTCCTCGGCGACGTCGTGATCGCCGAACCGAAGGCGCTGATCGGCTTCGCCGGCCCGCGCGTGATCGAGCAGACGGTCCGCGAGAAGCTGCCGGAAGGCTTCCAGCGCGCCGAATTCCTGATCAAGACGGGCGCGATCGACATGATCGTCGACCGTCGCAAGATGCGCGACGAGATCGCGCAACTGCTCGCGCTACTGCAGCGACAGCCGGCCGACGCGCTGGCTTGACCGGCGCAAGGTTGTGAACTCTGCGCGTCGCCTGGCTTCCGCGTCAGGCGACGCGCTTCGTTTTTTGGCGTAGTGGCGGTACCGATCCAGATTTGAACCGATGAGCACTTTTCCCACTCTCGACGCGTGGCTTTCGCATCTCGAACGCGCGCACCCGGTCGGCATCGACATGGGCCTGACCCGCATCGGGCAGGTCAAGGCGGCGCTGCAGCTCGAATTCACGTGCCCCGTCATTACCGTCGGCGGCACGAACGGCAAGGGTTCGACCTGCGCGTTCCTCGAGACGATCCTCGTGCGCGCGGGCTACAAGGTCGGCTGCCACACGTCGCCGCACCTGCTCGAATTCAACGAGCGCGCGCGCGTGAACGGGCAGAACGTCACCGATGACGAACTGCTGCCGCACTTCGAGGCCGTCGAAGCCGCACGCACGTCGTTGCCCGAGCCCGTGTCGCTCACGTACTTCGAATTCACGACGCTCGCGATCCTGCACCTGTTCGCGTCGCGCGGGCTGGACGCGGTGATCCTCGAAGTCGGCCTCGGCGGCCGGCTCGACGCGGTCAACATCATCGATACCGATTGCGCGATCGTCACGAGCATCGACATCGACCACACCGAATACCTCGGCGACACGCGCGAGAAGATCGCGTTCGAGAAGGCCGGGATCTTCCGTGCCGGCAAGCCGGCGATCTGCGGCGATCCGGCCGCGCCGCAAACGCTGATCGACCACGCGGAAGCGATCGGCGCCGACCTGTGGCTCGTCGGCCGCGATTTCCGCTACGAGGCGCAGGCGGGCGCGGAGCGCCAGCAGTGGAGCTACCTCGGTCGCGAGAAGCGCTATCCGGCGCTGGCGTACCCGGCGCTGCGCGGCGCGAATCAGCTGATCAATGCATCGGCCGCGCTCGCCGCGCTCGAGGCGCTGCGCCCGGTGCTGCCGGTGTCGGCGCAGGACATCCGGCTCGGCCTCGCAAACGTCGAGCTTCCCGGGCGCTTCCAGGTGCTGCCCGGCAAGCCGGCGATCGTGCTCGACGTCGCGCACAACCCGCATGCATCGGCCGTGCTCGAGCAGAACCTCGGCAACATGGGTTTCTTCCCGTACACGTACGCGGTGTTCGGCGCGATGCACGACAAGGACATCGACGGCGTGCTGCAGCACCTGAAGGGCGAGATCGACCACTGGTGCGTGACCGACCTGCCGCTGCCGCGTGCGGCCACCGCCGAGCAGCTCGAAGCCGCGCTGCGCAAGGCCGGCGTGGAGGAGGGGCCCGATTCGAGCGTCACGCGTTACACGTCGCCCGCCGAAGCGTTTCGCGATGCACTAAAAAGAGCATCCGAGAATGATAGAATCGTGGTTTTCGGCAGTTTCCATACGGTTGCCGGCGTGCTGGCCTACCGTAAATCGCAGCAACACTGACTGACGGGCAGTTTCGGACTCAGCCATTCATGGGAATTTTCTCGTTCGGCAAGAAAGACGACGACGCGCCCCCGCGGCGCGGCGGTCGCACCGGGGCCTCCCGGAACGTGCGCACGGAGCGCACTGAACGCGTCGAGCGACGCTCGCGCCGCACCGAGCGTCCGGAATCGGACGCACTGCTCCTCGATCCGACCCTTCCAGAAAAGCAACGCGCGCGCCGTCGCCTCGTCGGCGCGATCGCGCTCGTCGTCGCCGCGGTGATCGTGCTGCCGATGGTGCTCGATTCGCATCCGAAGCCGGTCACCGACGACATCGCGATCGACATCCCGAACCGGCCCGCGCACCAGGCGGTCGCGCCGCGCGACGACGATGTGTCCGACGTGCAGGCCGGCGTCGCGCATGACGAACCGCCGGCATCCGACACGGCCGTTGCGGCCGCACCGGCGCCCGCGCCGAAGGATGCCGCCAGGCCGGCCGCGAAACCCGATACCACGACCACGGCGAGCGTGACGCCGCCGAAGCCTGCGCCGAAACCGGCTGCGCCCGCGGCGAAGCCGGCTGCGCCGAAGCCCGCACCCGCGGCCGTCGCGAATGCCGACGCCGCGAGCCCGGACAGCGGCGACGCGTCGTCGCCGTCGTCGCCGGCCGGTGCGCGCTTCGCGGTGCAGCTCGGGTCGTTCAAGGATGACGCGACGGCCCGTTCGTGGGCCACCAAGTTGAAATCGGCGGGCGTGCCCGCATATGTCGAGCATCGCAAGCAGTCGGATGGCAGCACGGCTACACTGTTGCGTGCAGGCCCGTTCGCGGATCGCGCGGCGGCTTCCGCCGCGATCGCGAAGGTGCGCGAAGCCGGTCTGACGCAGTAACGCACGATGCTGACGGCTTTCGACTACGCTGTATTGGCGGTGATCGTGTTGTCGGCGCTACGCGGTGCGTGGCGCGGCTTCGTGTCCGAGATTTTCGGGCTGATCGGCTGGATCGCGGCGATCGTGATCGCGGGCCGCTACGTCGGATTGGTCGTACCGTATATTCCGGCGAACTGGCCGGGCGGTGCGCTGACGCAGTGGGTGATCGCTTTTGCGTTGGTCGTGATCGGCGTGGTGCTGGTCGCCGGCGTCGCGAACGCGCTGCTGTCGCGGATCGCGCAGGCCAGTGGCCTGGGCGGCGTCGACCGCTCGCTGGGCATGATGTTCGGGCTCGTCCGCGGCTGCGTGCTGGTGGTGCTGCTGGTCGCGGCGGCCGGGCTGACCGAACTGCCCAAACAGGATTTCTGGCGCAATGCGCTATTGCGTCCTTTCGCCGAACAGGGCGTGCACGAGCTGAAGCAGCTCCTGCCCGACGGCATGGCCCAGTACGTACGCGTGTGACGACGCGGCTGGGCAGGACGGAACCGATTTTGTCATTCTGAAGGACATGCCATGTGCGGCATCGTAGGCGTTATCTCCCAATCCCCTGTCAACCAGCTGATCTATGACAGCCTGCTGCTGCTGCAGCATCGCGGTCAGGACGCGGCGGGCATCGCGACGGCGGACGGCAGCAATTTCCACATGTACAAGGCGAACGGCATGGTGCGCGACGTGTTCCGCACGCGCAACATGCGCAGCCTGCCCGGCACCTACGGCATCGGCCAGGTGCGCTACCCGACCGCCGGCTCGGCGTCGAGCGAAGCCGAGGCGCAGCCGTTCTACGTGAACGCGCCGTTCGGGATCATCCTCGCGCACAACGGCAACCTGACGAACTGGCAGCAACTGAAGGACGAGATGTTCCGGATCGACCGCCGGCACATCAACACCAATTCCGACAGCGAAGTGCTGCTCAACGTGTTCGCGCACGAGCTGCAACTGTCGACCACGGGCCTCGAGCTCGATCCGGCTTCGGTGTTCAAGGCCGTCTCGGGCGTGCATCGCCGCCTGCAGGGTTCGTATGCGATCGTGTCGCTGATCGCCGGCTACGGCCTGCTCGCGTTCCGCGACCCGTTCGGCATCCGCCCGCTCTGCATCGGCAAGCTCGAGACCGAGCACGGCACCGAATGGATGGTCGCGTCGGAGTCGGTCGCGGTCGAAGGCATCGGTTTCGAATTCGTGCGCGACCTGGAGCCGGGCGAAGCGGTCTTCATCGACAAGGCCGGCAACTTCCACAGCCAGCAGTGCGCGGAGAACCCGACGCTGAACCCGTGCATGTTCGAATACGTGTACCTCGCGCGTCCGGATTCGTGCCTCGACGGCGTGCCGGTCTACAACGTGCGCCTGCGCATGGGCGACTATCTCGCCGAGAAGATCAAGCGTGAACTGCCGAACGTGCCGATCGACGTCGTGATGCCGATTCCCGATTCGTCGCGCCCGGCCGCGATGCAGGTCGCCGCGAAGCTCGGCGTCGAGTACCGCGAAGGCTTCTTCAAGAACCGCTACGTCGGCCGCACCTTCATCATGCCGGGCCAGGCCGTGCGCAAGAAGTCGGTGCGCCAGAAGCTCAATGCGATGAGCATCGAGTTCAAGGACAAGAACGTGCTGATCGTCGACGATTCGATCGTGCGCGGCACGACCTCGCATGAAATCGTGCAGATGGCGCGCGATGCGGGCGCGAAGTCGGTGATCTTCGCGTCGGCCGCGCCGCCCGTGAAGTTCCCGAACGTGTACGGCATCGACATGCCGACGCGCGGCGAGCTCGTCGCACACGGCCGCACCGACGAAGACGTCGCGAAGATCATCGGCGCCGACCACCTGATCTACCAGGACGTCGACGACCTGCGCCGCGCGGTGCGCGACATCAACCCGAAGCTCGAACGCTTCGAGGCGTCGTGCTTCGACGGCAACTACATCACCGGCGACGTGACGCCCGAGTATCTCGATGCGATCGAGCGCGCACGCCTCACGCCGGCGTCGCAGGCCGATCGCGATACGGCCGGCGACACCGAACGTTCGCAGATGAACCTGCAACTGTCGGTCGAGTGACACCGGCGCACGCTTTTATCGAGGCGTGATAGGATGTGGCCTTGCGTCGATTTGATATCAGCTTGCGGACGCGGGGCGACTTCCCAAAACAGCTAAAGCGAAGGCCGGTGGCAACCGGCCCGAGTCGATCGCTGTCGTACCGCACCGAAGCCCGCTGATGCCGACGCATAGCGGGCTTTTTGTTTTTTGGCCTGGTTTTGATCTGGCCTGCGCGATGCGCGTGGCCATCGGATACGGAAAACGGAACATGGACGACTCCCTCAACTTCGACACGCTTGCCGTGCGCGCGGGCACGCTGCGCAGCGACTTCAACGAGCACTCGGAAGCGCTGTTCCTCACGTCGAGCTTCTGCTTCCAGAGCGCGGCCGACGCGGCCGAGCGCTTCGCGAATTCGGAAGACTATTTCACCTATTCGCGTTTCACGAACCCGACCGTCACCATGTTCCAGGAGCGCCTCGCGGCGCTCGAGGGCGGCGAGGCGTGCATCGCGACCGCCTCCGGGATGGCCGCGATCATGTCGGTCGTGATGTCCGCGCTGCAGGCGGGCGACCACCTGGTCAGCTCGCGCAGCCTGTTCGGCTCGACGCTCGGGATGTTCTCGCAGATCTTCAGCAAGTTCGGGATCACGACGACCTTCGTCGACCCGACCGACCTGAACGCGTGGAAGGAAGCCGTGCGTCCGGAAACGAAGATGTTCTTCCTCGAGACGCCGTCGAACCCGCTGACCGAACTCGCCGACATCGAGGCGATCGGCAAGATCGCGAAGGCATCGAACGCGCTGTTCGTCGTCGACAACTGTTTCTGCAGCCCGGTGCTGCAGCAGCCGCTGAAGCTCGGTGCGGATGTCGTGATGCACTCGGCGACGAAATTCCTCGACGGCCAGGGCCGCGTGCTCGGCGGCGCGCTGGTCGGCTCGAAGGAATTCATCATGGGCAAGGTGTTCCCGTTCGTGCGCAGCGCGGGCCCGACGCTGTCGGCGTTCAACGCGTGGGTGCTGCTGAAGGGGATGGAGACGCTGTCGCTGCGCGTCGAGAAGCAATCGGCGAACGCGCTGGAGATCGCGCGCTGGCTCGATTCGCATCCGGCCGTCGCGCGCGTGTTTCATCCGGGCCTCGAATCGCACCCGCAGCACGAACTCGCGAAGCGTCAGCAGAAGGCGGGCGGGGCGATCCTGTCGTTCGAGCTGAAGGGCGACACGCCCGAACAGCAGCGCGCGAACGCATGGCGCGTGATCGACAACACGAAGCTGATCTCGATCACCGGCAACCTCGGCGACACGCGTACGACCATCACGCATCCGGCGACCACCACGCATGGCCGCATCACGCCGGAGGCGCGCGCGGCAGCGGGGATCAGCGAAGGGCTGATCCGCCTGTCGGTGGGCCTCGAGGATGCGGGCGACCTGCGCAAGGATCTCGCGCGCGGGCTGGAAGGCTGAGCGCGGCACGTCACGCATGTCGTGACGTGATCCGACGTGACGATGGACGAAGGGCCGTTCGCGCAAGCGAGCGGCCCTTCGTTTTTGTGCCGATGAAATCGCGCGGCTTACCCGGTGCGATCTGCGTTGGCGTGCGTGTCGTTGCGCATCGCCTCCACCATCCACCGCAGCGTGTCGTCGAGCGGCGTGACGGGCAGCTCGCCCACCGCGCGCCGCAGCTTGTCGCGCGACCCGGACAGGCTCTTCACCTCGTTGTGCCGCACGAAACGCGGATCGATCGTCACGTCGATCACGTATCCGGCGATACGCGACAGCATCGCCAGCACTTCCTTCAGCGAATACGCGCGCTCCGAGCACACGTTGAACGTCTCGCCGGCCGGCGCGGCTTCGACCAGCTTCAGGTACGCGGCCGTCACGTCGCGCACGTCGGAGAAATCGCGGCTCACGTCGAGGTTGCCGAGCGAGATCCGCGGGGCGTTGCGCGCGTAGTGCGCGACGAGCTTGGGCAGCAGGTACGCATCGCTCTGGCCGACACCCGTGTAGTTGAACGGCCGCGCGATCACGATCGGCAGACGGTCGGCCCACAGTTTCGCCGCGTATTCCATCGCAAGCTTGCTGACCGCATAGTCGTTCGCCGGGGCGGGGGCGACGGTTTCGTCGAGCACGCCGGCGGTCGAATTGCCGTAGATGTTCGCGCTGCTGGCGAGCAGCACGGCCGACGGGCGGCGGTCGAGGCCCGCAAGCGCGGCCAGCAGGTTGCGGGTGCCGACGATGTTGACCGCGTAGGTTTCCGACGGCTCGTCCTGCGCGACATGCGCGCGCGCGGCGAGATGCACGACCGCATCGGGCCGGGCATCGGCGGCCGCCGCGCGCAGCGCCTGTGCGTCGAGCAGGTCGACGGGCAGCAGCGTGCAGTGCGCGAAGGCCGGATCGTCGGGGCGCGCCGCGCCGGGCGCGACCGTGCCCCAGACCTCATAGCCGGCCGCCTGCAGGCGCTCGGCCATGTAGCGGCCCGTGAAGCCCGTCAGGCCGGTGACAAATGCACGGCGCGACGGGCGTCCGGCTTCAGAACGTGTCATGGTGTTGATTCCGCGTCAAATCGGCTTCGACCATCATCTGGCAAAGTTGTTCGAGCGTCGTCTTCGGTTCCCAGCCGAGCTTGGACCGGGCCTTGTCGGCGCAGCCGATCAGCAGGTCGACCTCGGCAGGGCGATAGAACTTCGGGTTCACTTCCACGAGCACGTTGCCGTTCGACGCGTCGAGGCCGCGTTCCTGTTCGCCCTTGCCGGTCCATTCGATCTGGTAGCCGGCCGCCGCGAACGCCATCCGCACGAAATCGCGCACGGTCTCGGTGCGGTTGGTCGCGAGCACGTAGGTGTCGGGTTCGTCGGCCTGCAGCATGCGCCACATGCCTTCGACATATTCAAGTGCAAAACCCCAGTCGCGTTTCGCGTCGAGGTTGCCGAGCTCGAGGCGGGTCGCCTTGCCGAGCTTGATCTTCGCGATGGTGTCGGTGATCTTGCGCGTGACGAACTCGCGGCCGCGCAGCGGCGATTCGTGGTTGAACAGGATGCCGCTGCTGCCGAACAGGCCGTACGACTCGCGATAGTTCACCGTCATCCAGTGCGCGTACAGCTTCGCGACGCCGTACGGGCTGCGCGGATAGAACGAAGTCGCTTCCGTCTGCGGGATCGACTGCACCTTGCCGAACATCTCCGACGTCGACGCCTGGTAGAAGCGCGTCTTCGGGCTCACGACGCGAATCGCCTCGAGCAGGTTCAACGGACCCAGGCCGGTCACTTCGGCGGTCGTCGCCGGCTGGTCGAACGACACGCCGACGAAGCTCTGCGCGGCGAGGTTGTACAGCTCGTCGGGCTGCGTGCGTTCGAGCAGGCGCAGGCTCGAGCCGGCGTCGGTCAGGTCGTGTTCGACGAGCGTGAGGTTCGGGTGCGTGTCGACGCCGAGCTCGGCGATGCGCCAGAAATTCACCGAGCTGGTGCGGCGGTAGGTGCCCGTGACCTCGTAGCCCTTGTCGAGCAGCAGCTTGGTCAGGTAGGCGCCGTCTTGCCCCGAGATCCCGGTGATGATGGCCTTCTTGCGAGTTTGGCTCATGACGTTGTCCTGGTAGAAACGATGGAGGGTGAAAGTCAGGCGGTCGTGCCGGCGGCGGCCGGCAGCGCGCCGCGTGCGGGGCCGCGCGTCAGGCGCCGTTCGAAGCCGTACCAGCTCAGGGTCGCGTACGCGAGCGTGATCGCGAGCGCCATCGCGGCCGTGACGAAGCGGTTCAGGTGCAGCGGCCACAGCGCGTACAGCACGCTGAGGTGGATCAGGTACACGGTGTAGCTGACGGTGCCCACGTAGACGAGCATCGGGTTCGTCAGCACGCGCTGCACGAGGCCGCGGCCGCGCAGCGCGATCACGACGATCGACGTGCACAGCAGCAGCGAGATGCTGTAGAGCGCGGCGTTCGACAGCGGCGTGTTCGCGGCGCGAAAACGCGGGAACGACAGGTGCAGCCAGCCGAGGATCGCGAGCGACACGAGGGCGCCGACGATCGCGAGCGGATAGAACGGTTCCAGCGCGCGCCGGTCGCGGCGCAGCACGATCGCGAGCAGCGCGCCGGCGGCGAGCAGGTCCATCCGGAACGGCGTCAGGTAGTAGATCGGCCAGAACGAGTCGAACCACGGCGTCGCGATCGCGCGCAGCACGGGGGCCGCGACGATCAGCGCGGCGGCGACCCACAGCAGCGCGCGCTCCGAGCACCACAGCACGACGAACGGCCAGAAGATGTAGAACTGCTCCTCGACCGCGAGCGACCACAGCACGTTCAGGCTGTCGTGGCCGATGCTGCCGAGCGACAGCCCGATGTTGGTCGAGAAGAACGCGAACCATGGCCAGTGCGGCAGCCAGCCCGCACCGAACAGGATCGTCGACACCACCAGCAGCAACACGTACGGCGGCAGGATGCGACGCACGCGGCGTGCGTAGAAGTGGCTGAAGTACGACTGCCCGCGCGCCTTGCGATCGAGCAGGATGCCGGTGATCAGCAGGCCGCTCAGCACGAAGAACAGGTCGACGCCCATCCACAGCGGCGCCTTCAGTGCGTGCTGCAGGAATACGGCGCCCACCGCGATCGCGCGCAGCCCGTCGAGCTGCACGATGCGGCCGTGTTGCGGCGGGGTGGGGGCCGCGGGTCGCGAGAGGCCCGTCATCGCGCCGCTCCTTCGCGACGCGCGGCCTGAGCCGGGGCGAGTCGCACATCCGATGCGTAAACGTGAACGTAATGCATGCCATTAAATGAAATATCGAATCGAAATCGATTCTAGGGAAAAGAAATCGGCAAAAAAACGCGCGTCATTTATCCGACGACAAACATTCAAATGCCGGTTATTTCGGTCGCGCGATGAACGGTCGCCGCCCGGGAGGCCCCGCCAGGCGGTGAAAAGCGGCATTTTCTACAGACTGGAAAGCGAAGGACGGTCGTAATTGCCGTTTTCGGGTGTCTTTGCGCGTCTGTTCCGGTTCGATATTTCAGGCGGAAACATCCCCAAATATTTCCAAATTTCTTGTGATTATTTTTGCTTGTAACCTGCATCGCGACGTTTGAAACCCATTTAGCGACAGGGTGCGCCGGCAGCGGTGCCGGTCGCTCTTGCATCAAGTCTGGAGAAGCGCATTGCGGCGTCTGATTCTGGTAGGCATGACGGTATGCGCGACGCTGCTGACGAGCGCCGTACCGGCCGAAACGGTGTTGCCCGCGACGACGTCGTGGATCGGCAATACGTTCGGCTATGGCGACGGCAGCTGGACGCAGATCGACATCCGCGCGATCGCGGTGACGCCTGAAGGCAAGGTGTATACGAATGCACCATGGGACGAGAGCGGCGCCGAAGCGAGCGTCTACCAGGACGGAAAGATGCTCGGCTTCGCCGGCGGCACGCACGGCTGGGGCAACCTCGGCGGCAGCGCGATCGCCGTGAACAGCAAATATGCGTACGTCGCGATCGGTGTCGGCAACGAGCGCGGCCACCTGCAGTCGCCCGGCATCTGGCCGGACAAGGGCAAGCAGTGGTTCGGCATCTCGCGCCGCACGATCGGCGACATGAAGCAGCCGGCGCCGTTCCGCGCGGCGCCGCAGGTGGCTCCGGGCGGGCGTGCCGATGCCGGCCGCGCGCGGATGGCCGCGAGCTTCATGGTGATGAACGAGGTGGCGGCGCCCGCGCGCTCGGAAACGGGCGAGCAGAAGGCGGAAGTCGGCGGCCTCGCGGCCGACGACAAGACGCTGTTCGCGACGAATCCGTCGCGCGACGCGGTGGACGTGTACGACGCGGAGACGATGCAGCAGAAGGGCACGTGGAGCGCGCACGAGCCGGGCCGCATCGCGCTCGCGGGCGACGGCACGTTGTGGCTGCTCACGGACACGATCAAGGGGCCCGCGCACCTCGCGCACGTGCGCGCCGACGGCCGCAAGCTCGACGACGCCCCCGCGCTGCCGGAAGGCACCGACGCGGTGGACGTGGCAGTCGACGCGAAAGGGCGCGTGCTCGTCGCGGACAACGGGCCGCGCCAGCAGATCCTGATCTTCTCGAAAGGCGGCAAGGGTTATGCGCAGTCGGGCACGCTCGGCGAGCGCGGCGGCATCTTCGCGGGCCCGGTGCCGGGCCGGCCCGGGCCGCAGCGTTTCAACGGGCTGACGGGGGTCGGTGTCGACCGGGCGGGCAACATTTACGTGTCGATGAACGGCATCGGGCCGCGTCACGACACGATCGGTGCGGGGCTCGGCGCCGTGCTCGAAAGCTACACGCCGGACGGCAAGCTGCGCTGGCAGGTGCAGGGGTTGCTGTTCGTCGACGGCGCATGGCTCGACCCGGCGCGGCCGAACAGCGTGTACACGGGCAACAAGCGCTTCGAGCTCGACCTGTCGAAGCCGCCGGGCCAGGACTGGAAATACGTCGGTTTCCTGTCGAACCGCTTCAAGTATCCGGACGACCCCGTGTTCCATACGGACCAGTGGCCCGGCATGCCGATCGCGCGTCGCCTCGACGGCCGCACGTTCCTGTACCTGACGGACATGTACGCCGATCACCTGAAGATCTACCGCTTCGACGCGAAGCGCGACGGCGAAGTCGCGATTCCGTCGGGTCTGATCGCGGGCCGCGCGCGGCCGGTCGACAACGTGCCGAACAAGCCGCCGGGCGGCGACTGGCTGTGGCGCGACGCGAACGGCAACGGCCGGCTCGATGCCGACGAGTTCGAGATCAATACCACCGGCAAGGCGAAGGCGGGCGGCTGGGGCTGGTGGGTCGACACGAAGGGCGACATCTGGCGCACGAGCGACGTGCGCGGCATCCACCGCTTCCAGTACGGCGGCGTCGACAAGGCCGGCAACCCGATCTACTCGTACGACAAGGTCACGACCTATCCGATGCCGCAGCCGTTCACGCAGCTGCGCCGCTCGATCTACGACGCGCAGACGGACACGCTGTACGTGACCGGTTACACGGCCGATGCCCCGCCGCAGCCGGGCATCAACAAGGAAGTGGGCCGTGTGCTGGTCCGCTTCGACAAGTGGTCGACGGGCTCGCCGGTCGTGCGCTACCAGGTCGCGCTGCCGTGGCAGCTCGACGCGAAGCCGATCTTCGACCTGATCGGGATCACGGCCGAGGGCCGCTACCTGTTCGGGGTGGAGCCGGTCGGCAAGATCCACGTGTACGACAAGGAAACCGGCAAGGAAGTGGGCGTGATGAGCCCGGGCGCCGAGGTCGGCAAGGCATCCGGCTGGGTCGACGTGCCGTTCGGCATCAGCGCGTTCCGGCGCGAGAACGGCGAGTACCTCGTGTTCGTCGAGGAAGACGCGCGCGGCAAGGTGCTGATGTATCGCTGGAAACCGTGACGGACGACGTCACACAAGGCAGAAGCATGGACAAAGGCATACTCAAGAACGTTTCGATCAACTTCATCGGGCTGATCCTGCCGACCTTCGTGTCGCTGGTGACGGTGCCCGCGTACATCCACGCGCTCGGCGTCGAACGTTACGGTGTCGTCAGCCTCGTGTGGACGCTGATCGGCTATTTCGGGATCCTCGATCTCGGGATGAGCATGGCCGCGCAGAACCACATCTCGAAAGCGCTCGCGAGCGGCAACGACGACGAAAGCGCGCGCGTGTTCTGGAGCGCGTTCTGGCTGAACCTCGGCACCGGCATCGTGGGCGGGCTGCTGATCTATTTCGGCGCGTTCATCTACACCGCCTACTTCACGAAGGTGTCGGCGGCGATGCAGCACGAGGTGTATCTGGCGCTGCCGTGGCTCGCGCTCGCGATTCCGCTGGCGAACGTGTCGTGGGTGTTCGCCGGCGCGATCAACGGCGCCGAACGTTTCGGCGTGTTCAACACGAACCAGACGATCGGCACGTTCCTGTTCCAGCTGCTGCCGCTCGGCGCCGCGTGGTGGATCGCGCCGAACCTGCAGACGGTGCTCGCCGCGGCGGTCGTCGCGCGCCTGATCGCGGCGGTGATGCTCGGTCACGCCAGCATCAAGGTGCTCGGGATCCGGCGCATCGATCCGCCGCAATGGGGCACCGCGAAAGGGCTGTTCAATTTCGGCGGCTGGATGCTGATCGCGAGCACGACGAGCATGATCGCCGACACGCTCGACCGCGTGATGCTCGGCGCCGGCATGGGCGCGAAGTTCGTCACTTACTACACGGTGCCGCAGAACCTCGTCACGCGCCTGAACATGCTGCCGAACGCGCTCGTGCGCACGCTGTTCCCGCGCCTGTCGGCGGTCGGCCGCGATCACGCGGACACGCTCGCGCGCCAGTCGCTCGAATTCCTGAACGGCGTGTTCACGCCGGTCGGCATCGTCGCGATCTTCGCGCTCGCGCCGTTCCTCACGCTGTGGGTCGGCGCGGATCTCGCCGCGCATTCGGCGCCGGTCGGCCGCGTGCTGGTGATCAGCGTGTGGCTCGTCGGCCAGGCGAGCGTCACGCGCATCCTGATCCAGTCGCAGGTCAATCCGTCCCGCGCGGCCTTTGCCGGGCTCGTCCAGATGCCGTTCTTCGTCGGCGGCCTGTGGTTCGGTATCCATCACTTCGGGCTGATCGGCGCGGCGGTGGTCGTCGCGGCGCGCGCGTTCGTCGACTACGGCGTGCTGCTGTACCTGTCGGCGATCCGGATGCGCGCGATCGTGCTCGACATGCTCGCGCACCTCGCGTTCCTGCTGGCGAGCTTGTTTCTGGCGCAGGCATGGCCGGGGCTCGTCGAGTCGATCGGCATGTGCGCGGTCGTGCTGCTGCTGAACGTCGCGTGGTCGCTCACGATGACGCCGGGGCTGCGCGCGCTCGTGCGCGACCTGTTTGTCCGTCTCAATGCGAGGAGAACCGCTTGACGTCTTCCGTTGCTTGAAAGCAGCGGATTCCCACAACTGGCGATGCACGTCCGCATCGGAGAATGTTCAGAGCAGCGTTGGTATCCCGATCATGCACGACACCGCAACCACTGCAGGCCCACTCTCTTACTCGCAGTCCCGCGATACCTTTCGGCCGCGTCGTGCTGTCTTTCGATCCGCACGACGAACAGGACTGGGTAGAACCGCTTTCGTCGACTTCCTCGAACGTGACCCCGTGCGCCATCGCCTTGTAACGGAGCTTGTTGCGGAAGGACGACCAGGATGCGTCGTAGACGCTCTTTGCCATTCTGGTCCTGGCGAGTTTGGCGGCGGACACGTTGCCGACCGCGATGTAGTCGAAGCGCCGCACCAGATCGAGCGCGAGCTTGTACTGGAAATCGGCGCGGGCATTTGCCACCTTGCCGTGCAGCTTCGCGATATGGCGCTTGTGCTTGCGTGCTCGTTGCGCTTTCGCCAGCTTTTCCGCCGCGCGTCGACCGAACCGGTCGTTGGGAAGCTTCTCACCGGTCGAAAGTGTGGCGAATTCTTTCAGACCGAGATCGATGCCGACACCGGAACGGATCGGGCGCGCGGGAACTTCGGGTACTTCGATCGCGACGTTCAGGAACCAGTTGCCGCGCGCATCCTGCGCGAAATTGGTTCCATCCTTGATCTTGCCTTCGGGAAGCGGGCGACTGTTGAACACACGGAACGTGTTGCCGGCGAAGCGAAATGCATCTCCTTCACGCTTCAGGTCACGCCCCTTCAGCGGCACCCAGCCGAGCGATTTCCTGCCGCGATAGCGCAGGTACGGGCGTCGGTGGTGGTCGCGCGACTTCGCGTATTGCTCACACGTTGCGTTGACCGTGCCGGAGTGAATGCCGAGCTCCTTGCTGCTGCCGGTTGTCAGTACGTTCAGGTCGAAGCCGGTCGGCCACCTCTTGCTCCACTTGAGCGCATGCTTCTGCGTGTCGTTGCAGAAGTTCCAGACGTAGTTCACCGCTCGGCTCTGCTTGTTAAGCAGACCGCTGAGCGATTTCACCCGGTAGCGATAGACAAGAATCATGCCGGTCACTCTAACCTAGGAATGCCGTTTGTCGACGGCGCTCCTTTCTTCCCCGCCAACAATGGCAGGGCTTCTTGGAGCGACTGATGAATCGCGATCTGGCGGAACACGCCTTGTTGAATCTCGCCACGGCCGATGCCGCCGCGGCCGAAGCCGGCGATGTCGCCGCACTGCGCCGGCCCATGCCGGCCGAGCGCGCCAGCGCGCGGCAACCGTCGCGCGCGCTGCGCGTGGCGATCGTCCACGACTGGCTCGTCACCTATGCGGGCGCCGAGCGCGTGCTCGAACAGATCGTCGCGTGTTTTCCCGACGCCGACCTGTTCAGCCTCGTCGACTTCCTCGACGACCGCGCGTTCGTGCGCGGCAAGCCGGTGACGACGTCGTTCATCCAGAAGCTGCCGTTCGCGCGCACCAAGTACCGCAGCTACCTGCCGCTGATGCCGCTCGCGATCGAGCAGCTCGACGTGTCGGAGTACGACCTGGTGATATCGAGCAGCCACGCGGTCGCGAAGGGCGTGCTGACGGGGCCGGACCAGATGCACATCAGCTACGTGCATTCGCCGATCCGCTATGCGTGGGACCTGCAGCACCAGTACCTGGAACAGTCGAACCTCACGCGCGGGCCGAAATCGCTGCTCGCGCGGATGATCCTGCACTACATCCGCAACTGGGATACGCGCACCGCGAACGCGGTGGACGGTTTCGTCGCGAACTCCGCGTTCATCGCGCGGCGCATCAGGAAGGTCTACCACCGCGACGCGGCGGTGATCTTCCCGCCGGTCGACGTCGACGCGTTTTCGCTGAACGCGGAGAAGGACGATTTCTACCTGACCGCGTCGCGGATGGTGCCTTACAAGAAGATCGACCTGATCGTCGAGGCGTTCTCGAAGACGCCCGAGCGCAAGCTCGTCGTGATCGGCGACGGCCCCGAGATGCAGAAGATCCGCGCGAAAGCCGGCCCGAACGTCGAGATCATGGGCTACCAGCCGTTCGCGGTGCTGCACGACCGGATGCGGCGCGCGAAGGCGTTCGTGTTCGCGGCCGAGGAGGATTTCGGGATCTCGGTCGTCGAGGCGCAGGCGTGCGGCACGCCCGTGATCGCGTACGGCAAGGGCGGCGCGCTCGAAACCGTGCTCGACCCGCAATCGAACCGGAATCCGACCGGGCTCTTCTTCGACGAACAGACGCCGCACGCGATCGTCGCGGCCGTCGACGATTTCGAGCGCGCGCCGCAGCGCTTCACGCCGGACGCATGCCGCGCGAACGCGGAGCGGTTTTCCGCCGATACGTTCCGGCGGCGCTTTCTCGACTACGTGGAAGCCGCGCTGCCCGGCTCGACCGCGCAGCGCGGTACGGCCGTCGCGCCGCTGCCGGCCGCGCGCGGCCCGGCGACGCTCGTGCTCGACCAGAGCGGCGTGCTTGGCGGCGCCGAGCTGTCGCTGCTCGAGATCATGAAGCACATGCGCGCGAACGCCGACGTGCTGCTGTTCGACGACGGCCCGTTCCGTGCGGCGCTCGACGAGATCGGCGCGCGTGTCGACGTGGTCGACCAGGGCGCGCTCGCGGGCGTGCGCAAGCAGGGCGGCGTGTCGGTCGGCGCGGTGAAGCAACTCGTGCGGCTCGTGCGCGATGTGGCGCGGCGCGCGCGCCGCGCCGAGGTGATCTACGCGAACACGCAGCGCGCGATGGTGGTCGCCGCGCTGGCCGGGCGGCTCGCGCGCAAGCCGGTGGTGTGGCACCTGCGCGATATCGTCAGCACCGACCATTTCGGCAGCAAGCAGTTGCTGGCGATCAAGTACTGCGCGCGGTTCGGCGTCACGCGCGTGATCGCGAACTCGGACGCGTCCGCGCAGGCGTTCCGCGCGCTGACGGGCTTCACGCCGCAGCATGTCGACGTCGTGTTCAACGGCATTTCGGCCGAGCCGTTCGATGCGCTGGAAGGTGTCAGCCAGGCCGCGCTGCGCGCGCGGCTGGGGTTGCCCGAGCACGCATGGCTCGTCGGCTCGTTCAGCCGCCTCGCGCACTGGAAGGGGCAGCACGTGCTGCTGGAGGCCGCCGCGCGGCATCCCGACATGCACGTGGTGCTGGTCGGCGCGCCGCTGTTCGGCGAGGACGATTACGCGGCGCAGCTGCACGAATTCGTCGCCCGGCACGGGATGGACGAGCGCGTGCATTTCCTCGGGTTCCAGCGCGACGTGGCCGCGTGCATGACGGCGGTCGACGTCGTCGCGCACACGTCGATCACGCCGGAGCCGTTCGGGCGCGTGATCGTCGAGGGGATGCTCGCGCGCCGGCCGGTCGTCGCGGCGCGGGCGGGCGGCGTCGTCGAGATCATCGAGGACGGCGACAACGGGCTGCTCTGCGAGCCGGGCGATGCGGCCGCGCTGGCCGAGGCGCTGGATACGCTGAAGCGCGACGGTGCGCTGCGCGAGCGGCTCGTCGCGAGCGGGCGTGCGACGGCGGTGCGCCGGTTCGGCACCGAAACCTACGTGGAGCGGGTCGAGAAGATTCTCGCGGATACGGCGAAGGCCGCGAAGGCGAAAAGGCAGTAACCGGCGCGAGCCGCCCCGGGAACGAGCCCTCACGCGGCAATGCGCTGCGTGGGGGCTTTGCTTTTCAGCGCGGGGCCTGGTCGGGCGAGTGGCGGGCAGGTCGTTGTGTAGCGTGGCGGGCGCGTGCTTGCACGATCGCCGTTGGGGGGACGGCGGGCGATGCGAGACGGCAGCGGGATAGGGCGATGTGAGAGGACGGCGCGAGAAGGCGACGCGAGAAGGCAACGCGAGAAAGACGGTGCCCAGGGCACCCCGCGCAGCAAAAGCCGGCCGAGGACGGCCCAGGCGGGTCGTGGCGCGGTCCGCCGTCGGAGGCCTGCCCATCCGGTCAACCCAGCGTGCCGACGCGCTCAGCCCACGATAAAGCCCCCGCGCGGCGGGGTGCCGCGCGGGGGCTCGGGAACCCGGGCCGGCCGGATCAGGCGGCCCGTTCGGGCGCCGGCGCGACGACGCGGGCGGGGCGGGACGGCTTGAAGCTGGCCGACCACGTCATCGCGGGCCGTTCGAACATCCGGTAGAACAGGTACGCGACCGGGATCGCGGCGGCCATGAACGCGAACGACGGCCAGATCGACAACTGCAGTTCGGAATGGAACAGCACCGAGCCGAGGCAGACGAACAGCGGCAGGTGAATCAGGTACAGCGAATAGCTGAAGTCGCCGAACCAGCTCAGCACGCGCAACGGCGGCGTCGTGCGCGGCGGGCGGGCGAGCGCGCGGTACAGGAAGCACGCGAAGCCGGCCGACCAGAGCTGGAACGCGCCGTACTGGCCGAAATGGAACGCGCCGCAGCCGGCGGCCAGCAGCACGGCGGCCGCGCCGTACCACGCGCGCGACGGCACGGCGGCCGCGTCGCGCGGCGACTGTGCGCGCACGTCGGCGATCCACGCGCCGATCGTCCAGGACAGCCAGTACGACGTGAAGAACTGCAGGTCGTGCCGTTCGAGCAGCCACGCCGACGCGACGTTGACGAGCGCGACCGCGGCCACGACCGCCGGCATGCCGATGCGCCGGCGTACCGCGAACAGCAGCGGGTAGATCGCGTAGAACTGCACTTCGAGCGACAGCGTCCACAGCGCGCCGTTCGACCCGTACGTGTAGCCGGCGACGCCCTGCAGCGAGAACAGGTTCACGAGGAACGCGACGAGGCCGACGTCGCGGATCTTGTGGCTGACGGGCTCGATCTGCAGGCTGACCGAGTCGAGCGCGAGCGTGAACAGCAGCGCGGCGAGCAGCACCGGATAGATGCGCGCGAACCGGCGCATCCAGAAGTTCGGCGCATCGAGCCGGTACGCGGGATCGGCCGCGAGCTTGAGCGCCGCGTTGCGGTGGATGCAGTAGCCGCTGATCACGAAGAAGATCGGCACGCCGGCGGAGCCCCACGCGAACGGAAAGGTCAGGTAGCCGGCGATCGCGCCCGGGGTGAGCGCATGGCCGTAAGCGTGATGGAAGCTCTGCATGCCGACCCAGACGACCTGCCGGCAGTGGAAATAGGCGACGAGCAGCGCCGCGAAACCGCGCATCGCGTCGATCACGTGTTCCTTGTGGTCGGCGACGGGCGGCGCGGTCAGAGACGATCCGCTGAAAGCTTGCATGCGATTCGATTCCTTGCGACGGATTGACGGGAAGTTTCATCCAATCGTAATGCGCAAGAATTCGATCAATGAATAAAAAAATCTCACCGGGAAATATCGGTATTCCACATCATGGTTTTATCGCGTTCAGAAAGCGGTTCCGCGAGGTGGGTCAATTATTTACCGATTTTTTTCTGATAGTTTGAAGCTCCAGTTGATTGATGCAAGGAGCGGCAAGATGGACATGCATTGGATCGCGAGCGCTGCAGTACTGCTGGTCATGGCCGTGCTGTCGGCGTACCGCGAGGCGCTGAAGAACGAACCGATTCGCCCGGGGCTCGAACGGGGCGGCGTGCCCTATATCGAGGAATTCGAATCGTAAGAATTTGTATCTGGAAAATCGGTAATTTGTTTCTGCCTCGGCACTCGGTTCGGCAATATCGACCGGGTTGAAAGGATTATATTTTTTCCGGAATCATTGGGCAATCAGTCCATATCGATAATGAGCGGAGTCGAATTGGCAGTACCGTCGATTCTCGATATGCCGTTCGGAACACAATCGCGCCGGGTCGCTGGTCGACGCGGCGCAGTCAACGCAATCAGGATGCGAACATGTTGAAAGTCACCAAGGCCGTGTTCCCCGTTGCCGGTCTCGGCACGCGGTTCCTCCCGGCAACGAAGGCGAGCCCGAAGGAAATGCTGCCCGTCGTCGACAAGCCGCTGATCCAGTACGCGGTCGAGGAAGCGATCAACGCCGGTATCACCGAGATGATCTTCGTCACCGGGCGCAGCAAGCGCGCGATCGAGGATCACTTCGACAAGTCGTACGAGATCGAGGCCGAGCTCGAGGCGCGCGGCAAGGAAAAGCTGCTCGAACTCGTGCGCGGCATCAAGCCGAGCCACGTCAACTGCTTCTACGTGCGCCAGCCGGAAGCGCTCGGCCTCGGCCACGCGGTGCTGTGCGCGGAGAAGCTGGTGCACGGCGAGCCGTTCGCGGTGATTCTCGCCGACGACCTGCTGCACGGCGAACAGCCGGTGCTGAAGCAGCTCGTCGACGTGTTCGACCACTATCACAGCTCGGTGATCGGAGTCGAGACGATCGCGCGCGACGACAGCCGTTCGTACGGCGTCGTCGAAGGCCGCGAATGGGAAGAGGACATCATCAAGCTGTCGGGCATCATCGAGAAGCCCGCGCCCGAGGATGCGCCGTCGAATCTCGGCGTGGTCGGCCGCTACGTGTTCATGCCGACGATTTTCGATCACCTGCGCAAGCTCAAGCCGGGCGCCGGCGGCGAGCTGCAGCTGACCGACGCGGTCCAGTCGCTGCTCGCGAACGAGCAGGTGCTCGCGTATCGCTACTACGGTACGCGCTTCGACTGCGGCAGCAAGATCGGCTATCTCAAGGCCACCGTCGAGCTCGCGCTCCAGCATCCGGAAGTGAGCCGCGAATTCGAGGCCTACCTGCGTACCTGCTTGCCCGCGCTGGCTGCTGTCGCTTAAGCAGCCTCGCGCTCCGTTGTTTCAGGTGGTGGTTGTTCCGTTGGCCCCGGCCGCTCGCGCGCCGGGGCTTTTTTGCGTATACGGGCGAGCGGATGCGTGATTCTGGTGCGCACCGTCGAGGTGAGTGCGGTGGCGGGTTTGCCGTGCGAGCGTTGCCGCGTGCGGAGCCGGGCGCCCCGGCAAGCATGGGCGTCACGCCTGAAACCGGTGCCGCGACGGGTGACCGGGCGGCCTCTGTCGCGATTCGATTGCGCGCTGCACGTCGATGTTCGGTGCCGCAGCGGTGCTGCCGGTGCCGGTCGCTGACGGGGCGCCACGCCACGCTGGCCGGGTGTCAGCTTCCGGGTGTGGCCCGAATCGCGGTTTTCCCGTTCGATCGTATCCGCATCGGTGCGGCGTTCAACGTGCCGACGTGCCCGGCTGTGCGACGAACCGCCGGGCCAGCATCGCGGCGACCGGCTTCTTGAAGTCGAGCAGCCGCTTTTCGAGGTAGCGCCAGGACAGGTGCGCGAGCAGCACGGCGAGCGCGAACTGCAGCATCTCGGGCAGCGTTTCGCGGACGATTTCCGGTATTGCCCCGTGCGCGAAGTGCGCGGGCAGCACGCCGAAGCGCGTCGGAATCAGGTTGTGGAACAGGTAGAAGCCGTAGCTGATCGTGCCGAGATAGACGAGCGGCGCCCAGTCGAGCAGCGCCACGACCGGATGCTCGGGTTCGCTGACGATCCACAGCAGCAGCGCGCCGAGCGACGCGGACAGGCCGAGATCCGCGAGCCCCGCGATCGCGTCGGGGAGTGCCGTGCATGCGGGCAGCACGAGGAAGAACACGACGCCTGCCGCGCCGAGCCAGCCGGGCGGCACGCGGCGCACGGCGGCCGCGCCGCGTCCGGCGAGCGCCATCGCGCCGACGCCGCCGAGTGCGATCAGCGCGAAATTCCACGGGGAAAATGCGTAGATCAGCACCGGCGACGCGTCGCACAGGTAGAGCGCGAGATGCGCGAGCGCGCACAGCGCGACGGCCGCGATGCCGAGCGCGACGTGTCGCGCGGCCGGCACCGCGAGCAGCGCGAGCGGCGCGATCAGATAGAACTGCTGTTCAACCGCGAGGCTCCAGAAGTGCGACGTGGAGCCCGGCCAGCCGTCCTTCACGACGCCGATCCAGTAATTCGACAGGAACACCGCGTGCCACGCGAGCCCGAGATTGACGCCGCGCTGGTAGAACAGCGCGTGCGCGATCGCGAGCGCGGCGAGCAGCAGGTAATAGACGGGAAAGATCCGCAGCGCGCGCTTCGCGAGGAACAGCGCGAGCGCATGGCGGCGCGTCATGGTGCCGCATTCGACCGCCTGGCGATTGCGGTGCAGCTCGCCGACGATCAGGAATCCGCTGATGAGGAAAAACGTCCACACGCCAAGCTTGCCGACGTCGACGGCAAGGACGTGGCCTTTGTGGGACAGGAAAACGAGGATGACGGCGAGGGCTCGCAGGCCGTCGAGTCCTTTGACGTATCGGGCTTCGCGCATGGAGGCATCCGGGCATTGAGCGCGCCCAGTATAGGTGCGCAAATATCGAACGTAATTCGCGTTCGGATGCATACGTGAAGGCGTTTTCTGATGCTGGAGCGTCGACGAAATCGCCCGCATGCAAAAAAACCTGCGGGAAACCCCGCGAAAACGCACAAAAGTACTCCACGAAGCGTCACGGCGCTTGTAGAATCCGGCGTTGAAGCGCGCGCGTTGCACGCTTCGTGTATCCAACGACCACACCTGGTAGGAGAAACATGGCGACTTCCGCAAAAAAGGTGGCCAAGAAGGCTGCCGCACCCGCCACCAAGAAAGTGGCTGCCAAAAAGGCTGCGCCCGCGAAGAAAGTAGTGGCAAAGAAGGTCGTCGCGAAGGCGGCACCGGCCGCTCCGACGCCGCTGAAGGACAAGTTCACGAAGGCATCGCTCGCAACGCACATCGCTGAGCGCGCAGCTGTCGAAGTGAAGGCGGTCAAGGCAGTGCTCGTCGCACTCGAGAACGTCGTGCTCGGCTCGGTCCACAAGAAGGGCGCGGGCGAGTTCACGCTGCCGGGTCTGCTGAAGATCACGGCACAAGTCGTGCCGGCGAAGAAGAAGCGCTTCGGCAAGGATCCGTTCACGGGCGAAGAGCGTTGGTTCCCGGCGAAGCCGGCCAGCGTGCGCGTGAAGGCACGTGCGCTGAAGAAGCTGAAGGACGCGGCAGCGTAATGCCGCGCGGCGGCTGCCGAATGCATTCGGCAGCCGTTGCGAAGTCCGACGATCCCCGTACGCGAAAGCGTGCGGGGATTTTTATTGCGCTGCGCAAAGCGCGCGGCCGCGAAGAAGTGCAGAAGTGCAGAAGCGAAATGGCCGAAAGTCCGGTTCGACGCGTGATGCACGCCGGACGACGTGTCGCGTATGCGCCATGACGAACGGCGATCCACTCACGGGGGCTCGCGCTCGCCGCGCCGGATGCGCCTGTTGCGCACGCATCGCGAGACACGCGCATCGTGACTGAAACCATTCCCGACGAAATCGCGGCGCAGGTCGCCGCCGCATGCGACACGATCGAGCGGCATCTCGGCGCGGCGCTGAACGCGATCCACCTGTTCGGCTCGGCGCTCGACGGCGGACTGAAACCGCGCAGCGACATCGACCTGCTGGCGACGGTGTCGGCCCGGCCCGACGAGCCGACGCGGCGTGCGCTGATGCTCGGCCTGCTCGCCGTGTCGGCGCCGCCCGGCCGCGCAGGCGGCATGCGCGCACTGGAAGTGACCGTCGTCGCGCACGACGAAATCGTGCCGTGGCGTCATCCGGCGCGGCGCGAACTGCAGTTCGGCGAGTGGCTGCGTCACGATCTCGAAGCCGGCATCGTCGAGCCGGCGCTCGTCGATCACGATCTGGCGATCCTGTTGACGAAGGTGCGACAGCACAGTGTCGCGCTGGCCGGCCCGCCGGCTGCTGCGTTGCTCGAGCCGGTGCCTGAGGGGGATTTTGTCGCCGCGCTGCTGGCGACCGTCGCGCAGTGGCATGCCGAACCGAGTTGGCGCGGCGATGAGTGCAACGTGGTGCTCGCGCTCGCGCGCATCTGGTACAGCGCCGCGACCGGCAGGATCGCGCCCAAGGACGTCGCCGCGACATGGGCGCTGGAGCGTCTGCCGGAAACGTACCGTCCGGTTGTAGCGGCGGCGCGCGCCGCCTATCTCGGCGACGAGGAAGCCACGGCGATCCTGTCGGGCGAACCCCTCGCCGCATTCATCGGCTACGCGCGGCGAACGGTCGAATCGATGCTGTCGACGTCGCCGCCGATGCCGCGAACGTAGCCGGCTTGCGGGCGGGACCGACGAGGATCACGGGTGTTTGCGACGCTGTCGCACGCGTTTGCAGTCGAGCCGGACGCCTGCCCGGCGACCCGGCGCATCATTCGCACGCGCTTATGCGATGTGCATCGTCAGCCGGCCGTACCGGCAAAGGCGGCCTTCAGCACGGCGTCGTCGAGCTTGACCATCTGCATCATCGCGGCGGCCACGCGCGTGGCCTTGACGGTGTCGCGGTCGGACATCATCGGGATCAGCGCTTCCGGAACGATTTGCCACGAGACGCCGTAGCGGTCTCGCAGCCAGCCGCAGGCGTCGGCCGTGCCGCCGTTGTCGAGCAGGGCGTTCCAGTAGCGGTCGAGTTCCGCCTGGTCGGCGCAGCTGACCAGCAGCGAGATCGCGTGGTTGAACGTGTCGGTGCGCGGGTGGCTCATCGCGAAGAACGGTTGCCCGAACAGCTCGAACTCGACCATTCGCGTGCCGTCGGTGCCGGGCACCGCCGTGACGCGCACGATGCGCGAATCCGGAAAGATGCCTGCGTAGAAGGCCGCTGCTTCTTCGGCTTCCGTCGAGTACCAGAGGAAAGGCGTGATCTTCTGAATCGTCATGACGAATCTCCTGTCTGTATGGATTGGCCGGGGCGCAAATCGCGTGCCGGCCTCTGTACGACGGATGAAGGCCGTCGAAATCGACACGCCGGGGCGAACGGCCGTCGCTCCGGGGCCGTGGCACCGACAGTGCGGATGGTAGTCGTCCGGCGCACCTGTGGCGAGCGAGCCTGGCATCAGGAAACCGCGTTTCCGACGCATTGCGGCCGTCAGGCGCCGCTGCCGGCCGGGTGACGAATGTCGGGTACCCGGACATCGGCCATCGGCCCGTGCAGGCCGTGCGGGCCAGCCGGCGACGGACGAAAAAAAAGCCAGCCACGGCTGAAACCGGGGCTGGCTTTCCAGTTCGGCGGCAGGGCGTCGGAGACGCCGTGCACGCCGGGTACGTCGTTTTTAGAACTTGTGGCGCAGGCCGAGTGCGACCAGCTCTTGCGAGCTCTTGCCGGCGATACCGTACGAGCCGATCGACGCTTGCGCATCGGTGCCGTCCGCGTTCTTGCCGCTTGCGTGTTGATACGCACCAACCAGGTAGATGTCCGTGCGCTTCGACAGCGAGTAATCGGCGCCCAGCGAAACCTGATGGTACTTGCCGTTGTTGTCGCCGTTGCCCTTCGTGTAGATGTAGCCGAGGCCGAGCAGCAGCGGTGCCGATGCCTGATACGTGACGAACGCGCGACCCGTGTTGTACTTCTGGTTCGTGCCGAACGCCGAGTTGCCGTCCGCCTTGTATTGCGCGTTGCTGTAACCGGCGCCGACCGTCACCGGGCCGAATGCGTACTGGCCGGCCACTTGCGCGATGCCGATCGACGTCGACGACGTGAACGCGTTGTTGATGAAGGTCGTGCCCGAATCGCCGTCGAAGATCGCGTCCGACGAGCCGGCCCAGCCGCTACGCGTGCCGCTGGCGCTGAGTGCCGATGCGTTGTTTGCGTGGAAGTAGCCGGCAGCCAGGCCGAGCGGGCCGTTGTTGTACGCTGCTGCTGCTGCCCACGTCTGGCCCTTGCCGGTCGAACCTGCAACACCGCCGAATGCGTACATCGCTTCGACTTGCAGGCCTGCCCAGACCGGCGACGTGTACTTCACTGCGTTGCTGACGCGCAGGCTGTTGTCGTTGTTGTCGACGTCGCCCGGCGTGGCGAACACGCTGCCGAAGTAGTTGTCTGCCGTGACTGCCTGGACCAGGTCGACGAGCGGGTCATATTGGCGGCCCAGCGTGACCGTACCGTACTGGTCGCTCTGCAGGCCGACGAATGCCTGGCGGCCGAACATGCGGCCACCCTGGCCCAGTGCACCCGATGCCGAGTTGAAGCCGTTTTCCAACTGGAAGATCGCCTTCAGGCCGCCACCGAGGTCTTCGGAACCCTTCAGGCCGAAACGGCTGCCTTGCAGGTTGCCGCTACCCATCGACCACGAATTGTTGCCTTGACCTGCGTTACCGTGAACATAGGTGATCGACGTGTCGATCACGCCGTACAGCGTCACGCTCGACTGTGCCTGAGCAGCGCCGGCGGCGCCCAGCAGCGCGAGCGAGAGGGTCGAGAGAGCAAGTTTCTTCATCGTTGAGTTTCTCCACGCAAGTGATTCATCGTTATTTGTTGCGGATTGGAGAATAGCTCAGTGCCATAGACGCAAGAAAGCCTAAAAAATAAAGTGTCTCGAAAAGGTAACAGCGCGAAAAAGTCCATATATATCAAGCACATCAACGACTGTTCCCATTTTTGAAATAGTTGACATTTGCTGCGGCGCGATTGTTTCAAAAGTCGACGCACATTGCGGTCGGCAGCCTGTTTTGGCCCGTTGGCGGGCAGAAATGGATGCTTGCAAACGTTTGCGGTTGCGGCAACGAAGCCGGGGCATGCAAAGGACTTATCAACGTCGCGCGAATGCGCGGCGGACTGGGGTGGTTGCAGGAAGGCAGACGGGTGTGCTGGGGCGCGCCGCGACGTTGCTAACAGCGTGAATCAGTCGTCGCGCATGCGATCGACGGGCCGGTCGGCTTGAGCGGACGCGGCTGGTGCGGTATCGGCGAGACGATGCGCGTTGCCGCGGGCCGCCGCGAATTCCGCGCCGAGCAGCAGCACGATCGCGGAGAAGTACAGCCACATCAGCAGGACCGCGAACGATCCGGCCGCGCCGAATGCACTGGCGGTGCCCGCGTGTGCGAGGTACAGCGCGAACAGTTTCTTGCCGCCCGAGAACAGGATCGCGGACACGATGCCGCCGATCGCGGCGTCGCGCCACGCGACGCGCGCATCGGGCAGGAACTTCATCAGCGATGCGAACGCGGCCGCGAGCACGGCGATGCCGACGAAGAACTGCACGAGGTTCGTGACGACCACGTACGGCGAATTGCCCAGCAGCCAGGTGCCGACGAACGTGATCGCGGTGTCGAGCACGAGCGACACGATCAGCAGGAACGCGACGCCGAGCACGAGCCCGAACGAGATCAGCCGCACGCGCACGAGCCCGAGCATGCTCGACCAGCGGTTCTCGGTGGCCGGCCAGATCACGCTGAGCGCGGCGCTGAGCGACGCGAAGGTGGCCGACGCGCCGATGGCCAGCGCGGCGAACGAGATCAGGGTCGCGAGGCCGCCGCGCTCGCCCGCGCGGTGCGCGTTCTGCACGATCGTCTGGATGCTGGCCGCCGCGTCGTCGCCGATCAGCTGGTGCGCCTGTTCGAAGACCTGGCCGCGCGCGGCGTCGTCGCCGTAGAACCAGCCGGCCACGGCAATCACCATCACGAGCATCGGCGCGAGCGAGAACGCGGAGAAGAATGCAATGCCCGCGGCCATCGCGGAGCAACGGTCGGCCGAGAAGCGCTTGAACGCCGTGAGGGCCCAGTTGGCCTGTTGTTGCGCGAGACGGGTGGCTTCGGAGGTGATCTGTCGTTTCATGACGGTTCGGTGGCGCGCGGAACGCGGGTCATCGTTGGTAATCAGACAATTCAGTATTGATCCGAAGATTCGAACATAGTTGCGCGAACTGTCTATAATTCCTTTCAGTTTCCTCACCCCCACAATAACGCCGAGACCAGCCATGCTCCAAATGTCCCGGCGCCAGTTCCTGAAGGTGACGGCTACGTCGCTTGCCGGATCGAGTCTAGCCCTGATGGGCTTCTCTCCGTCCGAAGCGCTCGCCGAAGTCCGACAGTACAAGCTGGCGCGCACCGTCGAAACGCGCAACACCTGTCCATACTGTTCAGTGGGTTGCGGCATCCTGATGTACAGCCTCGGAGACGGCGCGAAGAACGCGCAGCCGAGCATCATCCACATCGAAGGCGATCCCGACCATCCCGTCAATCGCGGCACGCTGTGCCCGAAGGGCGCGAGCCTGATCGACTTCATCCACAGCCCGAACCGCCTGACGCACCCCGAGTATCGCGCGCCCGGCTCGGACAAGTGGGAACCGATCTCGTGGAACGACGCGCTCGACCGGATCGCGAAGCTGATGAAGGCCGACCGCGACGCGAACTTCGTCGAGACGACGGAGGACGGTGCGAAGGTCAACCGCTGGCTGACGACCGGCATGCTGGCCGCGTCGGCGGGCAGCAACGAGGTCGGCTACCTGACGCACAAGACGGTCCGCAGTCTCGGGATGCTCGCATTCGACAATCAGGCGCGTGTCTGACATGGCCCGACGGTGGCAGGTCTTGCCCCGACGTTTGGCCGTGGAGCGATGACGAACCATTGGGTCGACATCAAGAACGCGGACGTGATTCTCGTGATGGGCGGCAATGCAGCCGAGGCCCATCCGTGCGGTTTCAAGTGGGTAACGGAGGCGAAGGCGCACCGCAAGGCGCGGCTGATCGTCGTCGACCCGCGCTTTACGCGTACGGCCTCGGTGGCCGACTACTACGCGCCGATCCGCACCGGCACCGACATCGTCTTCCTGGGCGGTGTGATCAACTATCTGCTGACGAACGACAAGATCCAGCATGAGTACGTGAAGAACTACACGGACTTCTCGTTCATCGTGCGCGAGGATTTCGCGTTCAACGACGGCATCTATTCCGGCTACGACGCCGAGAAACACGCATACCCGGACAAATCGAGCTGGGACTACGAGCGCGGCGACGACGGCTTCGTGAAGGTCGACCCGACGCTGCAGCACCCGCGTTGCGTGTACAACCTGCTGAAGCAGCACTACGCGCGCTATACGCAGGACATGGTCCAGCAGGTCTGCGGCACGCCGAAGGAGAAGTTCCTGAAGGTGTGCGAGATGCTCGCGACCACCGCCGTTCCCGGCCGCGCCGGCACGGTGCTGTACGCGCTCGGCTGGACGCACCACTCGATCGGCGCGCAGATCATCCGCACCGGCGCGATGGTGCAGCTGCTGCTCGGCAACATCGGCATCGCCGGCGGCGGGATGAACGCGCTGCGCGGCCACTCGAACATCCAGGGGTTGACCGACCTCGGGCTGATGTCGAACCTGCTGCCGGGCTACATGACGCTGCCGATGCAGGCCGAGCAGGATTTCGACGGCTACATCAAGAAGCGCGTGCAGCAGCCGCTGCGGCCGAACCAGTTGAGCTACTGGAAGAACTACAAGGCCTTCCACGTCAGCTTCATGAAGTCCTGGTGGGGCGACGCGGCGACCGCCGAGAACAACTGGGCTTACGACTACCTGCCGAAGCTGGACAAGCAGTACGACCTGCTGCAGGCGATCGAGCTGATGAATGCCGGCAAGATGAACGGCTACATCTGCCAGGGCTTCAACCCGCTCGCGGCGGCGCCGTCGAAGGTGAAGACGGCGGCAGGGCTCGCGAAGCTGAAGTGGCTCGTGATCATGGATCCGCTCGCGACCGAGACGTCCGAGTTCTGGAAGCATCACGGCGACTACAACGACGTCGACGCGTCGAAGATCCAGACCGAGGTGTTCCGCCTGCCCACCACGTGTTTTGCGGAGGAAAACGGTTCGCTCGTGAGTTCGAGCCGCGTGCTGCAATGGCACTGGAAGGGCGCGGAGCCGCCGGGCGAAGCGCGTAGCGACCTCGAGATCATGTCGGGGCTGTTCCTGCGCATGCGCAAGATGTACCAGACGGACGGCGGCAAGTATCCGGACCCGATCGTCAACCTGACCTGGCCGTACGCGAACCCGGAAAGCCCGACGCCCGAAGAGCTCGCGATGGAGTTCAACGGCCGTGCGCTCGCCGATCTGCCCGATCCGAAGGATCCGGCCAAGACGCTCGTGAAGAAGGGCGAGCAGCTGGCCGCGTTCGCGCAACTGAAGGACGACGGGACGACCGCGAGCGGCTGCTGGATCTTCTGCGGAGCCTGGACGCAGGCCGGCAACCAGATGGGCCGGCGCGACAACTCCGATCCGACCGGCATCGGCCAGACGCTGAACTGGGCGTGGGCCTGGCCGGCGAACCGGCGGATCCTGTACAACCGCGCATCGTGCGACGTGAGCGGCAAGCCGTTCGACCCGACCCGCAAGCTGATCGGCTGGAACGGCAGCGCGTGGAAGGGCGCCGACATCCCCGATTTCAAGGCGGACGAGCCACCCGAAAACGGGATGGGGCCGTTCATCATGAATCCGGAAGGTGTCGCGCGCTTCTTCGCGCGTGCGGGGATGAACGAAGGCCCGTTCCCCGAGCACTACGAGCCGTTCGAAACGCCGATCGGCACGAACCCGCTGCACCCGAACAACCCGCTGGCGCTGAACAACCCGGCCGCCCGCGTGTTCCCGGACGATCGGGCGTCGTTCGGCCAGGCACCGGAGTTCCCGCACGCGGCGACCACGTACCGGCTGACCGAGCATTTCCACTACTGGACCAAGCATGCGCGGCTGAACGCGATCATCCAGCCCGAGCAATTCGTCGAGATCGGCGAAGACCTCGCGAAGGAAGTCGGCGTCGCGCATGGCGAACGCGTGAAGGTGTCGTCCAAGCGCGGCTACATCATCGCGGTCGCCCTCGTCACGAAGCGGATCAAGCCGCTGATGGTCGACGGCAAGAAGGTCCAGACGGTCGGTGTCCCGTTGCACTGGGGCTTCAAGGGTCTGACGAAGCCCGGCTATCTCGCGAATACCCTGACTCCGTCCGTGGGTGACGGCAACTCCTATACACCGGAATTCAAGTCGTTCCTGGTGAAGGTCGAAAAGGCGTAAGGGGAAAGAGATGGCATTGCAATCGCTGGATATCAAGCGCGTCTCGGCCACCACGACGCCACCGCCCACGGTGCGCGAACCGGTGACCGGGAGCGTCGCGAAGCTGATCGACGTATCGAAGTGCATCGGCTGCAAGGCATGCCAGACGGCGTGCATGGAGTGGAACGACCTGCGCGACGAAGTCGGCACCAACGTCGGCGTGTACGACAACCCGGCCGATCTCTCCGAGCACTCGTGGACGGTGATGCGGTTCGCCGAATACGAGAACCCGGCGGGCGACCTCGAGTGGCTGATCCGCAAGGACGGCTGCATGCACTGCGAGGATCCGGGCTGCCTGAAGGCGTGCCCGTCGCCGGGCGCGATCGTGCAGTACAACAACGGGATCGTCGATTTCCACGAGGAGAACTGCATCGGTTGCGGCTATTGCGTGACCGGCTGCCCGTTCAACGTTCCGCGGATCTCGAAGAAGGATCATCGCGCGTACAAGTGCACGCTCTGTTCCGACCGCGTCGCGGTCGGCCAGGAACCGGCCTGCGTGAAGACCTGCCCGACGGGCGCGATCGTGTTCGGCACCAAGGAGGACATGAAGCAGCACGCGGCCGAGCGGATCGAGGACCTGAAGGAGCGCGGCTTCGAGCATGCGGGGCTGTACGACCCGCAGGGCGTGGGCGGCACGCACGTGATGTACGTGCTGCACCATGCCGATAAACCGTCGCTGTACCACGGGCTGCCCGACAACCCGTCGATCAGCCCGATGGTGAAGCTGTGGAAGGGCATTGCGAAACCGCTCGCGGTGGCCGGCATCGCGCTGACCGCGCTCGCCGGGTTCTTCCACTACGTCCGGGTCGGTCCGAACGAGGTGAGCGACGAGGAAGAATCGGCCGCGCGCGACGAGGCGCGACGCATCAAGGAGGACGCGAAATGAACCACGACGACCCCAACCTGATCGTCCGCTACACGCCGAACGAGCGCACGAACCACTGGATCACCGCGATCACGTTCGTGCTGCTCGCGTTGTCCGGGCTCGCGCTGTTTCATCCGTCGATGTTCTGGCTGACCGCGCTGTTCGGCGGCGGCCAGTGGACGCGGATCCTGCACCCGTTCGTCGGCCTCGTGATGTTCGTGTCGTTCGCGATCCTGGTCGTGCGCTTCTGGCACCACAATGCGCTCGATGCGGACGATCGCCAATGGCTGAAGCAAATCGGCGACGTGCTGACCAACCAGGAAGACAAGCTGCCGCCCGTCGGGCGCTATAACGCCGGGCAGAAGCTGCTATTCTTCACGCTGGTGGCGTGCCTGTTGCTGCTCCTGCTGTCGGGAGTCGTGATCTGGCGGCGTTACTTCTCGTTCTACTTCCCGATCGGGGTGATCCGCGCGGCCGCTGTCGTGCATGCCGTGGCGGCCTTCGTGCTGATCGCGAGCATCATCGTGCACATTTACGCGGCGTTGTGGGTGAAGGGCTCGATCGGCGCGATGGTGCGCGGCACCGTCACGCTGGGCTGGGCTCGCAAGCATCACCCGAAGTGGTTCCGTGAAAGCGTGAAATAACGCACCGGAGCGGGGCGGCTCGCCAGTTGCGGCGGGCCGTTCCGCCAACCGCCGGAATCGCCCGAAAGCGCCGATGCGTCGGCGCTTGTTTATTTGGAAGACATTTTTGTGACACAACGCATCCTCGAACCGACCGAGATCTCGACACTCGATCATTCGGCCATCCCGCGCTTTCGCCTGCCGGAGCGCGCCACCGCGTTCTCGGCGCGCGCCGCGCGGCTGCGCAAGCTGGCCGACCTGAACCCGATCAGCGGCTATCTGCGGCTGATGGCCACCGTCGCCGATGCGCAGCACGCGACGCTGCAGACGCTGGAACTGCCGCTGCCGTCGAAGGAAGCGCTCGCGCTCGCGCAGCAGCATTCGATGCCGCTCATACCGGCGCTTGACGGCGAGCGCAACCCGCAATGGCGTGCCGTGCTGTACGAACTGCTCGACCGCGTCGAAGGCGCCGGGCTCGTCAACCCGCAGCTCGCGAAGCTGCTCGACCGGCTGCGCCTGATGGCGCCCGCCGAACTCGACGCGCAGGCCGACGCGATCCTCGCACTGCGCTTCGCCGAAGTCGATCCGGCCACCGCGCCGTTCCTGATGGCCGCGCTGCAGGTCGTCTGGACGGATCTCGCAAGCTGCGTTGCGCCAGCCGACGTCCCGTATCTCGACCAGCCGGGGCTGTGCCCCGTGTGCGGCACGCACCCGGTCGCGAGCGTCGTGCGGGTCGGCGGGCAGTACCAGGGCTACCGTTTCCTGCAGTGCGGGCTGTGCACGACCGAGTGGCACATGGTGCGCACGAAGTGCTCGCACTGCGATTCGACGAAAGGCATCGCGTATCACGGGATCGAGGGCGGCAGCGAAGCCGTCAAGGCCGAATCGTGCGACGAGTGCAAGACCTATCGCAAGATCGGTTATCAGGACAAGGACTATGAGTTCGAGCCGCTGGCGGACGATCTCGCGAGCCTTACGCTCGACCTGCTGATGAACGAGGCCGGTTACCAGCGCAGTTCGCCGAACCCGCTGCTGTGGCCGGACGTCGCGCGGGAAGCGGATTGACGACATCGGCCGGGGCGGCGCGCGAGCGCCGGCGCCGGCCGACTGCGAAGCATGAGACTGGAGCCACCACGACGTGACCGAACCCGGTTTGAATGAACTGAATGCCGTGCTGGCGCGTGTGCCGTCGGTCGAGCGCGTGCTGTCGTCGGCGCCGCTGCAACCGCTGCTCGCCGACTACGGCCGCACGCGCGTGCTGAACGCGGTGCGCGCGGAGCTCGAACGCTGGCGTACCGCCGCGCAGCACGATCCGGCGGGGGCCGAACCGCTCGACGAACCGCGCATCGCCGCGGCCGTCGCGCGCGCGCTGGCCGCGCAGAGCGCGGGCGCGGTGCGCACCGTGTTCAACCTGACCGGCACCGTGCTGCACACGAACCTCGGGCGCGCGCTGTTGCCCGACGACGCGGTGCGCGCGGTGGTCGACGCGCTCACGCGCCCCGTCAACCTCGAATTCGACCTCGCCACGGGCCGCCGCGGCGATCGCGACGACCTGATCGACGATCTGCTGTGCGAACTGACGGGCGCGGAAGCCGCGACCGTCGTCAACAACAACGCGGCGGCCGTGCTGCTGGCGCTGTCGGCGCTGGCGACGAAGCGGGAAGTCGTCGTGTCGCGCGGCGAGCTGGTCGAGATCGGCGGCGCATTCCGCATCCCCGACATCATGAGCCGCGCCGGCGCCAGGCTGCGCGAAGTCGGCACGACCAACCGCACCCATCTGCGCGACTACGCGGAGGCGATCGGCCCGCGCACCGCGCTGCTGATGAAGGTGCATTGCAGCAACTACGCGATCAGCGGCTTCACGAAGGAGACGTCGCTCGCCGAACTCGCGCCGCTCGCGCGCGAGCATGGGCTGCCGGTCGCCGTCGATCTCGGCAGCGGCACGCTCGCCGACCTGACGCAATGGGGCCTGCCGCACGAGACGACCGTGCAGGAAACCGTGGCCGCCGGCGCAAACGTTGTCACGTTCAGCGGCGACAAGCTGCTTGGCGGGCCGCAGGCCGGCCTGATCGTCGGCGATCGCGCGCTGATCGCGAAGATCAAGAAACATCCGCTCAAGCGCGCGCTGCGCGTCGGCAAGCTGACGCTCGCGGCGCTCGAACCCGTGCTGCGCCTCTACCAGTCCCCCGAGTTCCTGCGCGACCGGCTCACGACACTGCGCCTGCTGACGCGCCCGCACGGCGAGATCGCCGAGGCCGCCGAACGCGTGCGTCCGGCGCTGCAGGCCGCGCTCGGCGGCGGTTTCGACGTAGCGGTCGAGCCGATGTTCAGCCAGATCGGCAGCGGTGCGCTGCCGGTCGACCAGCTGCCGAGCGCCGGGCTCGTCGTGCGCACGGCGGACGGCAAGCGCGGCGGCCGCGCGCTCGCGCAGCTCGAGAAGCGGCTGCGCGAATGGCCGCGCCCGGTGATCGGCCGCGTGGCCGACAACGCGCTGCGGCTCGACCTGCGCTGCCTCGAAGCGGCCGACGAGGCGGCGTTCATCGCGCAATGCGTGCCGCTCGCGGGGCCCGCTGCATGATCGTCGGTACCGCCGGACACATCGACCACGGCAAGACGACGCTGGTGCGCGCGCTGACGGGCGTCGATACCGATCGCCTGAAGGAAGAGAAGGCGCGCGGCATCTCGATCGAACTCGGTTATGCGTATACGCCGCTCGACAACGGCGACGTGCTCGGCCTGATCGACGTGCCGGGCCACGAGAAGCTGATTCACACGATGGCGGCCGGCGCGTGCGGGATCGACTTCGCGCTGCTCGTGATTGCCGCCGACGACGGCGTGATGCCGCAGACGCGCGAGCATCTCGCGATCCTGCAACTGCTCGGCGTCACGCATGGCGCCGTCGCGCTGACGAAGTGCGATCGCGTCGACGCCGCGCGCGTGGCCGAGGTGCGCGACGAGATCGCCGCGTGGCTGAACGATTCGACGCTGGCCGGCGTGCCGATCTTCGAAACGCGGGCGACGGCCGTGGACGATCCGGGTGTCGCCGCGTTGAAACGTCACCTGGCCGATGCGGCGATCGCGTGGCGTGCACGCCGCGACGACGGGCTGTTCCGGCTCGCGGTCGATCGTGTGTTTACGCTCACGGGGCAGGGCACCGTCGTGACGGGCACCGCGTTCGCGGGCCGCGTCGCGACCGGCGATACGCTCGCGATCGTGCGCACGGGCGGCGCGGCGCGCGTGCGCAGCATCCATGCGCAGAACCGGCCGGTCGAGGCCGGCCGCGCGGGTGAGCGTTGCGCACTGAATCTGGCCGGGGTCGACAAGGCCGATGTCGAGCGCGGCGATACCGTGGCCGATGCGCGGCTCGTCGCGACGTCGCCGCGTCTCGACGTCGAATTGACGCTGCTCGCAGATGCGGGGCTGACGCTCACGCACTGGGCACCGCTGCACGTGCATCTCGGCACGCTGCATCGCGTCGCGCATGTCGCGTTGCTCGACGGCGATACGCTTGCGGCCGGCCAGCGGATGCGCGTGCAACTGGTATTCGACGAGCCGGTGTTTGCGTTGCCGGGTGACCGGTTCATCGTCCGCAATCCGCAGGCGACGCGCACGGTCGGCGGCGGCCGCGTGCTCGACCCGTTCGGGCCGGCGCGCAAGCGTCGTACGCCCCAGCGCCGCGCGTGGCTCGACGCGCTGGCCGAATGGCTCGACGCAGGACGTCTCGATGCGCTGCTCGCGCAGGCGCCGCTCGGCGTCCCGCGCGCGATGCTCACGCATCTGACGGGTTTTGCGCCGAACGCGCTGGTGTTGCCGGATGACGCGCTGGCGATCGGGCAGCGCGATGCCGCGTCGAATGACGGCGCGGTGATTGCGCATGCGCACTGGCGTGCGCTGCAGACGCGGGCGATCGATACGCTGCGCGCGTATCACGAGCGCATGCCTGACGAGCAGGGGCTCGACGCCGCGCGGCTGCGTCGGATGGCGGCGCCGCTCGCCGGCGATGCGCTGTGGCGCGCGCTCGTCGATGCGCTGGTGACCGGCGGCGAAGTGGCCCGAAGCGGGCCGTGGCTGCACCTGCCGTCGCATTCGGTGAGCCTCGAGCCGCGCGAGGAAGCGCTGGCGCAGCAACTGCTGCCGCTGATTCATGCGGGGCGCTTCGATCCGCCGTGGGTGCGCGACCTGGCCCGCGACACGGGGGCGGCCGAGGACGCGGTGCGCACCTTGCTGCGCAAGCTCGCACGGCGCGGCGACGTGCACCAGGTCGTGCGCGACCTGTTCTATCACGCGGACGTCGTGCGCGAACTCGCGGAACTGGTTGCGCATCTCGCGCCGTCGCGCGACGGCGGGCTCGATGCCGCGACGTTCCGCGACGCGACGGGGCTCGGCCGCAAGCGTGCGATCCAGATTCTCGAGTTCTTCGATCGGGTTGGGTATACTCGCTTCCACCGCGATCTCCACTTCCTGCGGCCTGACAGCGGTTGGGCGGGTATTCAGGCGTAGGCGCTCGTTGTTCTTTGTTTTTTCCCACGACGGAAGGCATTCGTATCCGGTGGTACGGCTGGACTTCAAATCCAGTTGGGGGTGTCAGACACTCCCGGGTAGGTTCGACTCCTGCTGCCTTCCGCCAGTCAAGGCGTCCCGGTCGTTCCGTCGACTTCTTTGGGTGCCCCATAGGCCTCTGATTCCAAAGCGATTTGTGGGTAACAGGATGATTGCCGCTTCCCCCAGGTCCCGCACAATTTCTACACGAAGGATGGGTAGCGACATGGGTTGACCCTGACCCAAGAAATAGTCCGGTGCAAAAGTTGAGAAATTCGGCATGATGTGTCCAAGCGGACACGAAGGCCATGCCATGAAGACGAGCAAGTTTACGGAAGAGCAGATCGCATTCGCCCTGAAGCAAGCCGAGCTGGGTACGAAGGTCGAGGAGATCTGCCGCAAACTCGGAATAAGCGAGGCGACTTTCTACAACTGGAAGAAGAAATTCGGAGGGTTGGGGCCTTCTGAGCTGCGCCGCTTGCGCCAGCTCGAAGAAGAAAACGCGAAGCTGAAGCGGCTTGTGGCGGACCTGAGCCTGGACAAGGCCATGCTGCAGGACGTACTCGCAAAAAAGCTCTGAAGCCTGCCCGTCGGCGCATGTTGATCGATGAATTGCGTGATCGCTATCGAACCAGCCTGACGAAGACTTGCGCGTTGTTTGGCATGTCTCGTTCGCTGTATCGGTATCAGTCGGTTGCGCGTGATTCGTCGGCGCTGCTCATGCGTATCAAGGAAATCACCGCCACGCGCGTGCACTATGGGTATCGGCGCGTTCACGTGGTCCTGCGACGGGAAGGCTGGCGAGATAACTGCAAGCGCGTCTACAGGCTGTATCGGGCGGAGGGCCTTTCACTGCGGCATAAGCGGCCACGACGTAACAAATCGGCTCGGCTGCGACAGCCCAAGCATATCGTGACCGCGATCAACGAAATCTGGAGCATGGATTTCGTTGCAGATGCCCTGTTCGATGGGCGACGCCTTCGGACTCTGACCATCGTCGACAACTACACACGGGAATGCCTGGCCATCGAGGTTGGACAAAGCCTGAAGGGAGAGCATGTGGTTGAAGCGCTGACGCGTATCACCGCCATGCGCGGGCACCCTGCCACGATCAAGGTCGACAACGGCAGCGAGTTCATCTCGAAGGCAATGGATCGCTGGGCGTATGAACATGGCGTTGAACTGGATTTCAGCCGGCCGGGCACGCCTACTGACAACGCCAAGGTCGAAAGCTTCAACGGGCGCTTCCGGCAAGAATGTCTGAACGCGCATTGGTTCTTGTCATTGGCCGACGCGCAGAGCAAAATCGACGACTGGCGCACGTACTATAACGAGGTTCGTCCCCACTCCGCATTGCAGTGGATGACGCCCGCCGAATTCGCCCGTCAGGCAAGGGAATCCGCCTCGCCTGACAACTCAACCAAGCCGGAAATCTCCACTTCCGACCGGGACTAATTCTGGTTCAGGGTCAGGGTAGCTTAAATTCGCCTCTGGAAACACCATCGCGCCAGATGGTCAGGATCCGACGCGCAAAGGGCGTAACAGCTCGGGCGAGCGCCTGCTCAAGCACCGCGACGTCACCGGCGCCCAAGTGGCGGGCTACCATCCGTACAAATGACCAGAACAGATTTGCCGCTGCTTCGGGCCAGTCCTCGATTCGAGCAATGACGTCGGTCACCATGACTAGGATCCCGTCATTCCAACATGCGTCTATTGCTTGCTCGATAAGATGGAGTTTAGCGGGGTGCATGTAGCCCGATTCCAAACAACGCCGCAAGAGATTGATGCGAACAGGGGTTGCCGGGCGGATACTCAATGCGAGCAGGCCCGACAACAATGTCCACTCATCCGTGACCGCTACTAGGATAGTGTCAATTTCTTGGTCATCTAGGTCGGAAAATATCGCCCGGAAATCATCCCGCACGTATGCGATCGAATGCGTGTCGTAGTACAGAAACGAGAGCAGGAGCTCCTTTGGGAGAAGCTTTCGCGCGAGTGCGGCGGCGGGTATGAGCGACGACACAAGATACTCGAAACCATGCCGGGGAGTGCTAGCCGAAATCTTGCTGGCGATATTTTGCTCAACCAAGTCAAGCTCGTGAACGCTCTCACGTTCGACGACTTCTCTCACTCGAGAGAGACGCCTGATTGCGGCAGAAAGCAGCTCGACCACATCTGCGCTGAATCCAAGTTCTGCAACCAACTTAAGTGCCCGTTCTGTTCGCCAGCAATGCCAGTCAAGCTCCGAGCGTAAACCGGTTTCGCACGCGGTCAACAGTTCGTCGGCATACTCATTGCGCAGCTTGTGTTGTTCGAGGAAGAACGCACATGCCGAGCCTGCGTCGTCGCCCCACTGTCTGATACATTCAAGCGAGTATTTCGCGAGCATGAGACTGGGGCATTGCGCAGCTAATTGCCATAAACGTAGTCGGCGCTCGCCGAGGCTCGGGGGGAGTTTTTTCTCCACCTGTTCGACGAGCTCCGGTGGGAGCATCTTTTTTCGAAGTACGTCGTCGATCAACTGGCTGAGATGAAAATTGGACTCCGTGGAAGCTTCCACATCGGAAAGGTCTGCGGTCGCACACGCAAATGCCAGAGATACGTCGATCTCAATTCCAGCCGATGTCGCCGACCGGATCAGGTTGGCTTTTCCGGTGATCGATAATTCGGCTGATATTGCCGCGTTGGCCTTCTCGGTTGCGCGCTGTGGGGCGATTTGCTGGAGCGCGAACAGGGCAACCTGCCACGTCCCCAGATCGGATGCCGCATCGAGATGGCGTACCACGATTTCTTCGTCATCGGCATCGCGTTCGTAGGCGACGTGGAACAGGGATTCCGCCACCAGGTCACCGGGTGACGATTCGATCAGCCGTTGTCTTGCCAGGTCCAGGCGGACCGGAAGCGGGGCGCATTCCCATACTGCTACGTTACCTCCGGTCATTGTGATCGGCGTTGACTTGATACGGTCCATTTCAACCAGCAAGGCGCGAAGGAAAGCAACATCGCCACTCGCTGAAAGTGCCCTGCGCGCAGCATAGTGGACGGGATCGCGTTTATCGATGGCAAGCTGGCGAAGCTTT
This sequence comes from Burkholderia sp. 22088, assembly GCF_052045915.1. Taxonomy (NCBI): domain Bacteria; kingdom Pseudomonadati; phylum Pseudomonadota; class Betaproteobacteria; order Burkholderiales; family Burkholderiaceae; genus Burkholderia; species Burkholderia sp. 22088. Next base: position 68,480 of record NZ_JBQEPY010000003.1, on the reverse strand, counting down.
CCGATCGCATTCTCTGATTTGAGATTCGCGAGCCCATGCAGCGCACGGGCTCGCGCGACCTCAGGATGTTGCGGAGCAACGGAGTAGAGGAGCCATTGTTCTGCGCTGGCCTGAATTTCCCGCGGCATTTCTAGGGCAGCTTGTGATCCGAGTACTACGTCAGCCTCGAAAATGGCTTTCAGAAAATCAATCCGTTCTCCATCCGGGACCAGCTGTGCTGCGAAAACCCACGCATCATCGGCAACTGATTCTCCGAGAGTTTGCCCATGTTGTCTCCAGTTACGAGCGAGGAACCGGGCTGAGAGTGCACCAGCGATCAACTGATGTCCGAAATGGAGGTGGCCATTCTCTGTTTTGCGGAGAAGTTCGTGCTGGATGAGCAGATTAACGACCTCGGTATCCTTCATGTCCGAAACGCCGAGTGCGTCAGAGCACAACTGTCTCGCTTGCCCGATCCATTTGCCGGCCTGAGTCGCCGGGCACTCCAGTCGTCCGTCGTGAAAGATCCCGTGAAAAGCTAACGCGCCGGCTAGTTGCAGGATAACGTCGGGGGCCAGTTCGTCCCCTAGCTCGTTGTTTCGCCTGCAGCGGCCCAGGAGCAGTGCCTGCAAAATCTCGCCCAGAGTTGCAGGCAGTTCTGCCGCCTCGCGCCATAGTCCGATCGCAGCTAGGACGGCAAACGGCGTCCAGAAATGTGGGGATCCAGACCGGTCCGACAAAGCTCTGTATGCGCGAACAAATTCGCTGGCTTCATCATTGGGGAGCTCCGCCTGGGCGAGGCGACGAACTCCCATCGGGGTGAGGTCCTCAAGCTGTACGCAGGCAGACGGCGTCTTCGGCAACACCAGCCGGCTGCGCCGGCTGGAATCGCGGGTTGCGATGACGCAGACGACGCGATTGCGATCGAGCAGGGGCTTCAGCTCATTCAGGAAGGCCTGCATGTGTGGGGCGGGGCATTCATTCAATCCGTCACAAAGCAGCAATATCCTGTCCGGAAGCGTTTGCCAGTTTCCATGAACTACGCCGAGTTCCTGATGAATGGTGGCGTTGATACTTCCCGGCAGATAGTTCGCCAAGCTGATCACCACGGCAAGCATCGAGTCGGATGACTCTCGTGCCGTATTGGCGCGGAGAAGGGAGAGTGCAGCAGTTTTTCCGATGCCGCCGTCGCCGAGAATGATGGCCAACTCGCCGTCGTCCATCTGGCGTATGTCGTCCAGTGACTTCAGCGTGTGCGTTGACATGGTGCCGTATGGCCGGGGATCGGCTGCAGAGGACGTGGCGAGGCCTTCCGGCAAGGCCGTATTGCGAATCCGGGGCTCTACAACCACCGCGAAATTGCGATGAGTCGCAAGATACCGTGACCGGTTGAAGGTCGCCCTTGGATGCTCTCGAACGACGGTCGCCACTTTAAAATGTTGCTCGACGACATCTTGCAGCTCGATCCAGTTTGACGAAAGCGCAGCATCGAATTCGTCTGCGCCCCATACGACAAGTTGGTCGAGTTGTCGCACGTACTGTTCGACTACCTCTCGGGGATCTCGACCTACCGCTTCAAGACGCCCGCGCAAGCGCGCCAGCTGCTTGAGTCCGTCGTCCATCAGCTTTGCCGAAGCCGCGTCGATGAGCTGCTGGCGGGAATGTTCGCGAATTTGCCTACGCAGGGTCTGGCTTATGCTGGACGAGCAGAGGAATTGGTGAACCCCGATGTTGGAACCATCGAGCGTCGACGTTGCGGCAACCTTGGCCAGTTCTTCAGCGACCTGGGCAGTACCCAGTGGACTTTGCAGTCGTTTGCACTGAAGGCAAACGGTCCGTTGGGTTGCTACGGATTCTCCCTCGACGTCGAATCCGGCATCGCCGGAACCGGATGGTTTGCCCGTGATCTTTATGCCTGTCTCACGCTGAATTTTTAGAAAACAGGCGAAGACAAAACTCTCGAATTGCGGAGGGCTGAGCGAGCTGAGTGGAAGTCGTTGCCCATCGTAGTATGGCGACGGCGGGAGGGAATCTTCGGATCCGGTTGTCGGGTGCATGCGGTTGCTTTGTCTACCCGGCGATCTCAGCCAGGAATCTGGTTCTTTGAAAACGCCGAGAAGTCGGGCGATCTATGGTCGAATTCGCGATAGCCTGTGGAAACTATTCGGCACAGGGGATTCCAGTGACCGCCCTCTGTCTATAAGGAGTATAACTTCCACGGTACACAGGGGGTTTTGCGTTCCAGTCAACGATTTTTTGTGACCTTGGCAGTTTGCATGCATCCGGGCTCGATCCACGATGACGACCCAACCTAGGGGTAGTCAACGCCCGCGTTCGTTAGCGTCAAATATGACGGTCCTCCACAGAACTGTGAAAGTTGGCCTGGAGGAGGGTGTCGTGGTATGCGCCTATGCTGTTTGGCAGCGTTGAGGGCGCCGGTGGATGGGTTTGAGGCCCCCCAAATGCGCTGGTTTGCCCTAAGGGGGCACCCCAGTATCCTTCGATGATTGGCTTGTGCGGTCGCATCCCGTGACTAGCTGTGCAAAACAGCTCAGCAAAGTGCTGCTCAATGGGTCGAGGACCTGAAAACGATGCTGACTTGCGTTAGAGCGGGAGGGTGGTTTGCAAAGTCAGGGGTAGTACCGACGTCGTAGTGCGTTGATGTGAAATATCCGATACCCTAGTGCATATAAGCTACAGCGGGAGCGAACTGTGGATGCGAATACGTTGATCGGGACCGTGACGTCGTGGATTGCGCCCGTGTTGCCATTGTTGATTGACGCCGCCAAAGACGGTGCATCCGAGCTCGGCAAGAAAGCGGCTGGCGAAGCTTGGGACGGATTGGTCGGCCTATGGAAGCGGTTGTCACCGCGCGTGCAGAAGGACGACACGTCGAAAGCCATCGTCGATCAATTGGCTGCGAACCCCGAGGATCGCGACAGTTTGGCGGCGTTCAGGATGATCGTTGGGGCAGCCGTCAAGAGCGACCCGGCTCTGGCGCAGGATCTCGGAACGATGGTCGCGGAACTGGAGCGTGCCATGTCAGCCCGAGCTCAAAACGTGCAGCAGGCGCACATCCACGTCGGTGGAAACGTCGATAGCTCGACGCTGATCATCGGCAGGGACGTCAATGTTCAGGGCGGAAGCCGTTGACGCCATGCAAGGTGACCATGCCGGCGAGAAGTCGAATCCGTCACCGACGGTCGCGCAGAGGCACACTATAGCAGTTGAGGGCGATGTGACCGGCAGCACGCTTGTTGTCGGTACGAACGTATTCTTTGCGCAGGCCGCGACGGTGATGCGACCAGCCGACGCGGTCATTGATCCACGGTCGGTTTTCCGGCGGGTCAATCTCGACCGGTTCGTCGGACGCCGCTGGGTAACCGACGAACTCGATCGATTCATGGCATCAACGCCGTCGGGTGTGTTCGTCATCGAGGCGATGGCCGGTATGGGGAAGTCGGCCTTGCTCGCTAATCTGGTTCACGCTCGTGGCTACCTGAGTCACTTTTGTGAGCTCACACCGGGTGCAGACGGCGTTGCTGCCGCGCTACGTAATATCGCGGCACAACTGATCGGAAGATACGAACTCCCCGCACTGCTCCTTGACGAGGTCTTGCCGGGTCTTGCGACGCGTCCAGATTTTTTGCAGCGCCTGCTGTTCGATGCCGCGTTGGCACGCGATCGCATATCGCATGGCGAGCCGATCGTGTTGGTCATCGATGCGCTCGACGAGGCGGGAACGCCTAACCGCCAGAATGTCCTTGGCCTGCCGTCCGTACTTCCCGACAATGTTTACATCGTCGCTTCAATGCGTCCCGTGCCAGTCTTCTGGGCTTGCAACGTTCCGCGTAGAGTATTTCAACTGGACAATTCCGATCCGAGGAATCAAGCCGATATCGTCGAATACGTGAGGTGTGCGTCGTCACACCCGAGTACCAAGGCTTCGCTGGATGCGCTTCAGGTTAGCTGCGAGGCCTTTGTCGAGCGTATGCTGTCCATCAGCCGCGGCGTGTGGATCTATCTGTATTACGTGGTCGCTGAGATCGAAGCCGGGCTCAAGACACCGCTCGATTTGGACGGCCTGCCGAACGGTATCTGGCAATACTATGGACAGCACTGGGCCTCATGGCGAGACGCCAACCTCGATGAATGGCGCACGCTTGCGTTGCCGTTGCTGGGCTTGCTGGCGAGCGCGCGTGAAGATGTTTCGGTCGCGCAAATCCTCGCCATGTGGCCGGCGCCTCTTGTTGCCGACGAATACTCGGTCACGCGCCTGCTGGAGACTACTTGGGCACCGTTCGTCATTGCGAGCGGCTCCGTCAGCGGCGAAGCGGCGAAATACCGTCTATATCACGCAAGTCTGCGCGAGTTTCTCAACGGCAGTTACCCGCACGACGAACTCACGACGGGTGAACGCGCCATCGCACGCGAACTATTGAATGCAACCCGTGAAGCCAATGAGCGCATAGCGCGTCTATTTCTTGCGCTGTTTTCGATTGAGGCGCATGCGGGCCGCGAGCAAGATGAGCAAGCACGCGAGAACCTGCGCGACGCGGGCCTCTATCTTTATGGCATCAATCACTTGATCGGTCACATCCTGAACAGTGCCCGTCCGAAAAGGGTCGGTACGGTTTTGCGCATGCAACGACGTGTCGTGGTCGAGCGACCGTTCGCGGGAAGCTATCCGGCGGATCACCTGGAACTGCCTTGGTTTTCGGCGCAAGCCACGCTCTCCGAGCCGGTCTGGTTTGCGGAAAACGCAGCAATCGGCAACACGGAGGGGTTTGCTGCAAACGTTGGCGAATGGGTTGTTTCTCTCGCAAAGCGCCGCCGCGAGACTGGAGGCACGCCGACCCGCGATGAGCTGTTCGGCCGGTATCTGTTGGCGTCGTTCAAGCAGCGGGCAGACAATTTGCCCGTGGGTGTCGTCTGCGCACTGTGCGAGAAAGGCATTTGGACGACGAAGCGCGCACTGGCCGAGGCGCGACTCGGTCTGGATCTGCTCCGGCGTAGAGACATTCTCGTGTCAATCGCGCCGTTTCTGGGCGATGACTCGCAAAACTGGCTGTTCGCAAGAGATTTAGCTCGTTCGCTCGATGCCGCAGATATGCGCATACAGGCGTGCTGTGCGCTGATGGCCCATGCGGGTGCTGCGCAGCGCGAAGCAATCGCAAAAGAGTTGGAGGGCTACCTGGGTTTGCCGTCCGCGAGCGCACGTGACAAGAGCACCGCCCTTGCACGGTTGTCGCTTCTGGAGCTTGCGCATGGGAATCTGCGTAACAGTATCGAAAAGCTACGCGCGGTGTCGGTGCTAAGCGTCGCGCTCGACCTGTTCGAGCGGCAAGCCATCGAGGCACCGGTCGATTGGTGGGTTTCGGTACTCGAAGCGGTGGAGTATCCGTCGGAATGTGAACGGGTGCTACGGATTGCTGGCACCGCGGTCGCACAGGATGAGCGGGTTGTCGCGGCCGGTCGCGGATGGCTGGGTAGCGGCCGGCCCCTTCTTGCTCTGGTCGTCGGGACGGTTGCCGCAAACACGGATCTGGTGTGCGATTCGCTGTGCGAGATCGGTATCAGCCGCGTCCGGGTCAGGGGGCGCCAACTGCCGGCAGCATTCGCCGGACTGGATACACTGGCGGGTAATCCACTTGGTTCGACCGTTTGCCACTGGCTCGTGGCGTGCGTAGCGGAAGAGAGTGAGGGCAAGGTCAGTGAGGCGGTTCTGACGGCGGCCGTGCAGCTCCGGCACGTGTCGGTTCGCGCGCAAGTGCGAGATGCAGTTGACGAACTCAATGCCGATCGGACCTCTCCTTTCATGACAGTGTTTCACTGGCTCCTTGAGCCGTCTGTTTTTGCAGGCGGAAGCGATTATGTCGGCGCGGTTGTATCGTCGTGGAGCGAACCGTGGCGCGCCTATATGCTAAGGCTGCTGGTCAGGCATGGAGCGAACCCCGAAGCATGTTTTGCTGTCGCGCAGACGATCAACGATCCGCTGTATCGCGCCGAAGCTTTTAGCGATGTATTCTGCCACGTGGACCATGCGATGCGGCGCGATGCGTTGGCTGTGTTGCTGCCTCAATTCAGGAACCGTAGTCTGCGCGAAACGGAGATAGTCAGCATTGGGGAATGGCTCGGTCGATGGATTGAGCCCGCGGATGCCGATTTTCTTTTGGGCCTGATTCCTGAGCGGCTGGTGGAACTACGGATCCGGATGGAGATAGCGTTTATAACGCTACTGCCGCGATCGCAAATCGTCAACTGGAGGAGAGAGTCCGGATACGCGTCGCTCGTTGAGATCGCACCTTTGCTCAATGCTTTGAGTACCGCACGGCCGGAACTGGCGGAGGAGCTGGTCAAGCTGCGGCTCGGACAGGGAGCGAGGATCCGGACAGATGAACTGGATATTGCGGCTAGAACGCTTGCGTCTCGCGACGACGTGGTGAAGTTGCTCGATGCCAGTCCTTTCCTGCACGGGGAATCGTTCGATTTTAGCGGCCGCGACATCATCGTAAGGCACATTGCACGAGGCATGCTTGCGGCTGTGCTGTCGCCGCGCAAGTGTCCGCGTCTGGAGGATTCGGTCAAGCGATTGCGGAGCTTCGTTTCGCGCGTCGCCACTTTAGTGTCGAGCATACGGGTGGAGGAATTGCTGCTTGAGCAGAGTGATGAGGAATCCTTGGATTCATTGCTGGGCGTCCTGCCCGATTCACTGCTACGAAGCAGGCAGACCATGCAATGCCTCGTTGCATTGGGTGAAACCGGATTGCTGCAGGCGGCCCACGCGACTAAGTTGTTCGAGAAGGTCGACAGCGTTTGCGGGGAGGACGAGTCCGAGAGTTGGGTTCGACTTCTGTTCGATCGCGACGGCAAACTTTGCGATGAGAACGTGGGGCGGCGTTTTGTGCGGTACATCGACGAAAGCAGTCTCGTCGCGCTCATCGGTCGCGTGCCCCATCTGGATGCGAAATCGATCGAGACAGTCGCGCGCCGGATGGCGGCGACTTCATCGCATTCGACGCGGTGGGCGTTGCTGCGATTCCTCGAGTATCACGTTGTCGATGAGCAATACGCGACTGCTTTCGAACTTTTTCGGCGCTGGCACAATGAGGGCGCTCGTTCCTGGCTCGACGTGCTCGAGTCGGACGGCTATGTGCTGACGGAGCCTGTTCTCTGTTTCATAGCTAACTTTATGGATGCTGAAACGTTCGAGGCGGTGCTGGATCGCGCGAGCCGTTGGTGTGTCGATGAACGGACATTCCAGATCCTGTCCTGGTTGGATGTAGAGCATGTCGGATACGTGAAATCACAGCCCGACGTTCATCCGGCGTTTGGGCTGGACGAGTACAGCCATATAGGCCGGAGCGAATGGCTGCGCTGGACGCTAGAGAACATACCGAATCATCTTGTGCCAGTTGCACTGGCGCGTGGCGCTGCCGCGCTAGCACGCGCGTGTGCCGGCAATCGCTGCCGGTCGATTGAAGAGGAACTGATTGGACTGGTCTACCAGGAGTCGACAGGCTTTTATAAAGCGGTGACTGAGACGGTAGACGCCAATGCACGAACGTTTGCCGGGTTAGGGATGTTCTCGCTGGTCGAGCAATCGGCGCTTGCCTTGCACGCTGCTTCAACGCGTCTTAGCCTCGATGAGTTAGGTTCAATCTCGTGCATGACGGAACATGTCGAGCGTGTCGAGTCCGAGACCATGCTTCGTTTGATCATCACGGCACGGATCGCTGTCGCCGAAGAGCAGAAGGATCGCGAGGACGCAAAGATCGACGAATCGAGGTTCGCCAGCCGGCTGTCGCGCATTTCGTTGGATATGTGGGAATGGCTGCTCAAGTCGATGGCCGACCATCTGATCTCCCGGAATGATTCGCCTTTGGCCTCGGCATTCGCCGAATGGTGTTCGCATGCTCCAACAGACGTGATGATCGAAGGTTTGATATTGACGTTGGGCATTCGGGACGCTCCGGTGCGGGCAAAGGCGTCGGTGATAATCCTCCGGGCCATGCGCGGCGGTAATTCGCGGGCGGAGTGGAACAGGGCCGTCTTCACACGCATCGCCGACCGAATGAGATGGGGAATCGAGGCCGACCTTGTCAGCCGCTGGTTTGCTGCGCCGATGACGAGAACCAATTCGCTTATCGAGGGGGCTGAACGGCTGTTTGTCAATATCCCGGAGCGGCGACGAGCGCCATTTGGTTACCTGGCATTGGAACTGGACGGTGTTGCGTTCGCGCGTGAAATTGTCAAGTGCGCGACCCTCGGAGACAGCGTTCCCGATGGACTATTGGCGTCGGCGATCAGGCTGTCTCCGCAAAGTATCGAAAGCGTATTCGCGCTTAGCAGCAAGTGGGCAGACGACGGCGGCCGCAAGAGGTTGTTTATCGATATTCTCGGGGCGCCTGCTGCCGATAACCCCCAGCAGGCTATCCTGCTTTTGGAAGAAGCCGAAGATAGCCCGGCCAAACGCGATTTTGCGTTTGCCGTACTCGCGCTGTATGCTAACTCCGGGGTCGAACGATGGCATGAGGCGGCGCAGGCGGCGCTCTGCTGTCTCGTCGATTGCATGGGCGTGTCGAGTCGTAGCCAGATCGACGCGATGCTCGAGGCGCTCGCGCCACTGTTCGCCGCAGCTTACGGTGTCGACGAGATGGCGGACATATTGACCGATCTGGTGCATTGCCGTCTTTGGTGGCACGCAGCTTAACCGCTTCATGATCATAGGCCTGCTTTCCTGAGCAGGCCGGTCGCGTCGAGAGGTCGGCGGCGAGCCCGAGGTATCAACTGGCGATCACCCATTTCCTACTGGCCGTCGCGTCGAACAGCGTTACCAGTCCTAGTTGGCCCGTGATACGCGGGATGACGCACGCATCTCCACGTCTGTTTCCGGGGCATCGTCGCCACGACCCGGTTAACGCCATGCAGCTATTTCAAAGATGAACTGGTATAAGCACGAAGCGCCGATATGCCTCGGCCGTGCACGAATTTGGGCCAAGTGGGACACTTTTATATTGCTTACGGTATTGGCGCGAAACGACTGGGCGGACCGCCGCCTCGCATGGGCTCTGTCGCCACGATTGGCGATCAAGTGGGATTTGGGGTTGCGCCACGACGACTGGATCGGAAGCGCCATGTGTGCCAGGTTCTGGTCTCTCGCCGCCATTGATCTTGCAGTATGGGTAGGATGATGGGTAGGGCATGGTCTGGCAGAGTGGGAGTCAAACCTGACGGGGCTCCCCGGACGATTGTTGGAGTCTGCTGCCTTCCGCCACAATGGTTTCGGGCGATTTGGGCTGCTCCGAACGGGGCGGCCTTACGCTAAGGGGGTGGGTTTTTCTGCCCGATTCGTGCAACTGGATCACGACCGTCCGATCTTCTTGACGGCTTCTGCGAGGCGGTCGGTCACCAGGTGAGCGTATCGCTTGGTCGACGTAGTCGTCTCGTGTCCCGGTACCTCAGAGACCGTATAGAGGTCGATGCCGGTATTGATCATTTCTGAGGCGGCGCTATGGCGGAGATCGTGAAACCTCACCCTCAGGTGGCCCGATTTCCGGCGAGCCTTGATTGCCGCTACGAATAACATGAATCGAATGTCCTCGCGGGTCATGTCCATTGCATTCAAATTCGATATGGGTGCCGCAGCTAAAGCAGCCCGGCTCTTATGTTTCGTGCCCGGTCTCGCGTTGATTATCCCGAGGATTGCATACGCGTGCGGTGACGGTAGCTGTGCGGCGGGTCTTGCGATCGATCTGCTTCTTGGATTGGCGGCAATATGGCTCGTCTTTAGCGTCTTCATGTTCTGGTGCTTCCGGAAGTATCGGATGCGAAAGCGACTCGGATTGACGCTGCTGATCGCATTTGGGCCGCTTATTTGGCTCGTGATCGTGATTTTGCTGGAGATGCTGCAAGACCAATTCAATTGATGCTTTGGGCGGCACCTTGAATTCGCACCGCGTCTGCGTCTTGCCGCCTTCGAGGAGGGCGCGCACCATCGGGCCGCTGAAAAGGATAGGGCGTTCGGTCACGCTACGATCCATCGAGAGTGACTCGGGAGATATGCATGGCAGCGAAATACCATCACATCCGGGAAGAAATTGACGGCTATCCGGTTGCTGGAACTATCACTGAGTACAACGCCAATTGCTGGTCGATTGAGTTCGAAGTGTCAGGACGGCCGCATCGTCATGCCGCTCACCGAAGATAAGACACGTACCTCTTCGACCGACACTGAAGCAGCCGATGCGATCGAGCGAAAGGCGTGTGATCGTATCGCCGGAGCTGGATAAACCGTGTCCGGCCACGATGCATCTCCTGCGCGGGCGGTGTCGAGGTCCGCGCCATTGGGCACGACGTTGTCGGGCGTCTTTCCGGCAAATACTCCATCGGCACTATCCGGCACGGAAACAGTTGCGTACTGAAACAATGCTTGATCCGTTTCAAGTCGCGCAAGCTTTCGTCGACAGCCACCTGCCAGGATCATTGCAAACACTGCTGGACACGGTAGATGTCGAACGTTACTAGGTCTTCGCTTCAGCAACCTACCGATCACCCCCCGGCATATCGCTCGACAGCCGGGCCGCGATCGCGCGCGCGGCCAGATCGAGCAGGAAACCGAGCACGCCGATCACGAGGATCACGGCCGTCAACTCCGAATACGCGAGCCGGTCGCGCGTGTCGAGAATCAGGTAGCCGAGCACCGCGCTCACGCCGAGCATTTCCGCCGGGACCAGCACGATCCACAAGATGCCGATCGCGAGGCGCACGCCGGTGAGCACATGCGCGGCGATGCCCGGCACGTAGACATGCCAGAGCATTTCCGCGCGCGTGGCGGCAAGGCTTTCGCCAAGCTGGACCCAGCGCCGGTCGAGATGCGCGACACCCGATGCGGTGCTCATCACCAGCGGCCAGACCGCGGCGAAAGCGAGCAGGAAATACACCGCGCGATCGCCGACGCCGAGCGACATCACCGCAAGCGGCATCCACGAAAGCGGCGAGATCATGCGAAGAAACTGCAGCGTCGGCGACAGCGTCCGTTCGAGCCAGCGCAGACGGCCGATCGCGAATCCCAACGGCACGCCGACCACGAGCGCCCACGCCAGCCCGACGGCGATGCGCCTGAGGCTGGTCGCCGCATGCACGAGCAGCTGATCCTCGGTGACGAGCGACGGCAGCGCTTCGAACGCACGCTGCGGCGCGAACTGCGCGGCCATCGCGTTGTGGCCCGCGAGCAGCGTGACGGCGAGCCACCACAGCGCCAGGGCGGCCGCCAGTCCCGCACCGCCCAGCACGATGCTGCGCCAATGCGCGGATGCGGGCACCGGACGCCGCGCCGCCGCCGACGTTTCCCGAACGAGCACGCTAGACAACGATCGTCTCCTTGCGTGCATAGCCGCCATCCTGGCCGAACGCCGACAAGCCGCCCAGCGCTTCGATGCTCTTCTTCACGAACCGGTCGTCGACCAGATCGCTGGCCACCCGTTTCGGATCGAGCGACGCGAGGAACTGGCTCGCGCCTTCCACCTTGGTCGTCTTCAACCGGCGCACGAGTTCTTCCGTATAGCTCGGATACGGATACGGCTGGAAGTCGATGCGTTTCACGCCCCAGCTCGCGTGCTGGATCGCGCGATCGCCGAGATAGCGCCCCTGATCGGCTGCTTGCGGCGCGAGCACGCGTGCGAGCAGTTGCGAAGGATGCGGCGTGTAGCGGTTCGGGCCTTCCTTCGACAGCAGCCTGGCCGCCTCTTGCGGATGGGCGCGCGTCCACAGCTGGGCATTGACGATCGCATCGACGACCTTCTGCGACCACGCCGCGCGTTGCGTCAGGTCCTGCTCGTGCATGAAGATCACGCAGCACGCGTGGTTGCGCCACACGTCGCCGGTGAAGCGGAGAATCTTGCCGACGTTCAGCTGCTCGGCGGCCGCGTTGAACGGCTCGGCGACGATATATCCGGCGATCTTTTTCGACGCCAGCGCGGGCGGCATGTCGGACGGCGCCATCACGACCAGGTTGACTTCCTTCGGCCCCGGCTGCCCCGACTGCTTGAGCACGGGCGCGAGACCCTGCGCGCGCAGCAGGTCCTGCAGCACGACGTTATGCACCGAATACCAGAACGGCACCGCAACCGTCTTGCCACCGAGGTCCGCCACGGTGTTGATGTCGGGCGCAACCGTCAGCGCAGAGCCGTTCACGTGATTCCATGCGACGACCTTCGCGGGCGCCTTGCTGCCGTAGCGCGCCCACACGGTCATCGGCGACAGCAGATGCACGACGTTGACCTGTCCCGACAGAAACGCCTCGACCAGCTGCGCCCAGCTTCGCAGCAGCGTCGGCTTCTCCGCCTGGATGCCGGCCGCGTCGAAGTAGCCGTTGTTGTGTGCGACGAGCAGCGGCGCCGCATCGGTGATCGGCAGGTAGCCGATGCGCACGGGCGCATTCGGATCGGCTGCCGCGCGCGCGCCGGATGCTTTCAGCAGCGGCGCCGCGCCCGCGACGGTAAAGAGCGACGCGAGCTTCAGCCATTCGCGTCGTGACATCGGTACGTTGCACATGAGGATTCCCCGCGGGTATCGGCCGGATTCAGGCGGCTGCTGAAATCGAGTTCTGCAGCGCCTGGAGAATGGAGATGCGCAGCTCGCCGAGCGAGCGCACTTGCGTGTGCCGCGGCTGCGGCAGTTCGACGGTCCAGCGTCCGACCAGCGTGCCGCGCTTGCCGAGCAGCACGATCCGATCGGCGACGAGCAGCGCTTCGTCGATATCGTGCGTGACGAGAAGCGCAGACGCGCCGGTGTTGCGCACCGCGGCAATCAGGAGCTGCTGCATGTCGGCGCGGGTCACTTCGTCGAGCGCGCCGAACGGTTCGTCGAGCAGCAGCGCGCGCGGCGCCCGCGCCAGGCAGCGCGCCAGCGCCGCGCGCTGTGCCATGCCGCCCGACAACTGCGAAGGCAGCGCGTGCCGTGCATGGTCGAGCCCGACGGCGGCCAATGCGTTCGTCACGCGTTCCTTGCGGTCTGCACGTGTCAGGCGCGGTTGACGCGCGAAGGTCAGCCCGAACCCCACGTTCCGCTCGACCGTGAGCCACGGCAGCAGGCACGGGTCCTGAAACGCGAGGGCGACCTCCGGGCGCGGGCCGTCGACGGGCTCGCCATCGACGCGAATCGTGCCGGATGCGGTTCTCGTCAGGCCGGCGATGGCCCGCAGCAGCGACGACTTCCCGCAACCGCTCGGCCCGAGCAGCGCAACGAGTTCGCCGGGCGCAACCGACAGGTCGACGCCGTTCAGCACGCTGCGCGATCCGTACCGCAACGTGACGCCGTTCGCGACGATGTGCGCGCCTTGCGTCATGCTGCCGCCGCCCGTCGATGCCGCGCGAGCTGCGATTTCAACTGCACGAGGCTCGGCGTCACGATCGGGATGAACGACGCTTCGCGCACGCGCCGCGCGCTGCCGCTCTGGCCGCGCAGATAGCCGCGCCCTCCGGTGGCTTGCACTTCGAGCGAGACCGCCTGCGAGACGGTCTCGACGAGCGCGATGCGCAGTTCGAACATCGTCGCGGGCGCGTGGAAGAAGGTGCCGTCGAGCACACCTCGCTTCAACTGCGCGGCCTGATCGGCGAGCGTCGTTTCGAGTTCGCGAATTTCCGCGCCGATCGACGCGCGCGACGGCTCGCTGGCATCCAGCGTGGCGAGCAACGCGCGCCGCGCCAGCCCGATCGACATCCCGCATTGCAAGCCGAGAAACGCCGGGCGCACGTGCGCGAGCCAGGCCGGTGCGTCGGCCGCGAGGCGGTACGATTCGTCGAGGACGGTATCGCTCACGCGCAGCGCGGCCGTATTGCTCGCGCGCAGGCCGATCAGGTCGAGATCGTCGCTGCGCTCGACGCCCCGCGCGTCGTGCGGAATCGCGAAGACGGACGGCGGCGTGCCATCGTCGTGATCGAACGCGGCGGCGGCAATGAAGCCTTCGCGCCGCAGGTTCGTGATCCACGGCAGGCTGCCGTTCAGCACGAACGCGTTGCCGCTGCGGGCCGCGTGCATCTGCAACGGCTCGATGTCGGACAGATACTTCATCGCGTTCGAAAGACCGGTGGCGCCCGCCACTTCGCCGTCGAGCAGCGGCGTCAGCCAGCGCGCACGGAGCGCGTCGTTGTCGCTCTGCAGTACGTATTCGACGAAGGTGCGATGTCCCCACAGCACGAATGCGGCCGTCAATGAGCGTTGCGCGACGGCGGCCACCGTGTCGATCGCGTCCGCGATCGTGCCGCCCGTGCCACCCATTGCCTCCGGCACACCGACGGCGACGGTGCGCGAGCGCACCAGCTGCGGAAGGATGTCCGCCGCCCGCGACGGGTCGACGTCGAGCGCGTCGGCATTTGCTTCGAGCCATGCGTCGAACGCATCGGAGCTCGCCGGCGCGGTCATGCTGCGCGCGCCGTCGGCTCCCAGCGATACGCTTCGAGCTGCGGATTCAGTTCGTTGCGCGCCAGGTTGTTCGCGAAGTTGCAAAGCGTCGCGAGGCTCACGCCGAGTACCACTTCAAGCGCGCCGGCATCGCTGTAGCCGGCCGCCTTGAACGCGGCGAGCGCTTCGTCGGACACGGCGCCGCGGGTTGCTATCACGTCGCGCGTGAACGTGGCGACCGCATCGAGGCGCGCGTCGGACAGCGGGCGCTGGGCGCGGACCTCGTCGACGAGCGCGGCGGGCAATTGCGCCTTCTTCAGCGCGACGGCCGTATGGCCGGCCACGCAGAAACCGCAGCCATGAACGGCGGCGGCGGTGATCTGCACGATTTCGCGCTCGGCCAGCGTGAGGCCGCTGCGTGAATTGATTTCACCGACGGTCAGGTACGTTTCGAGCGCAACCGGTGCATTGGCGAGTGAGGCTACGAGATTCGGCAGGAAGCCGTTGGCGGCTTGCGACTTCTGGAGAAACGGGCGGCTGGCTTCGGGCGCGCTTTCGACGGTTTGGAGGGGCAGGCGGCTCATGGCATCCTCGATCGGAAAGCCGTCATTGTTGGCGGCGCCGGTCGAGCCGGCAATGCGCGGCCGTCTCTGTTTCATGCGCGTTTGTCTCGCGTCAATGCACGGGTGTCGCGCCGGTGCGCTCCGGGGCGCGGCGGCAGGTGCCGGGCGGCAGGCCGGTGACGCGCTTGAATGCCTGCGCAAAGGCGGATTCCGACTGATAGCCGACATGCTCGGCCGTGCTGAGCGTGGATGCCCCCTGCCGCAGCATCTCGGCCGCGACCTTCATGCGCAGCAGCGCAAGGAACTGCGCAGGCGGCTGTCCGCATGCCTGCGCGAACTGCTTGCAGAAGCGCGCGCGGGACATGTGGCAAAACGCGGCCATCGTGTGCGTGGTCCAGTCGTCGCCGGGTTTCTCGATGATCGCGCCGACGAGCGGCGTAAATTCGGCGCGCCGCATGACCGACCACAGGCCCGGCGCAAAATCGTCGCTGCTCGCGACGGCACGCAGTGCATAGAAGAACAGCGCATCCGTCAGACGATTGACGAGAGGCGACGGTGCATCCTGGGCACGCGCCGCTTCGGTGCGGATCAGGTCGAACAGCGTGCGCGCGCCCGCCAGCTTCGCGTCGTCGTGGCGCGCCAGGAGGTGATCGGGCATCAGGCCGGCGATCGCGTCGCCGAGATCGGAACGAAACTCGAAGAAACCGCATGCCAGCGCGACGTCGCCCGGTGACGACGCAGGCTCGGCAAGCGGCGTCATCGTGCCGATCCGTACCGTGTATTCGTCGTCGGACGGCGCAACCGCGTCGGGCGTCAGGCAATGCGTCATGTCGTGCATCAGGAACACCGCGTCGCCGGCGACGAGGCGCGTGCTTTGCGCGGCACGGCCGTTCCGGGCGGGCAGGTGCAACCAGCATGCGCCTTCGAGCACGAGGTGGAAGCTCGCGCGCTGATGGCCGGCCGTCGATGCGCGATAGACGCCGCAATACCGGCCCACGTGAAACAGCGTGCTGCGCAGTTCGAGTCCGGAGAGCAGCCAGTCGGCGGCCTGTTCGGCGGAGTTCGGCATGGTGGGCGAAGGCGGGAAAGCCATTGGGAAGTCGACGGCGGGTTCCGAGCTTAGCGCCGCGACGTTGCGCGGTAAAACAAGCGATCGTGGAATGCATATGGGCGTGCGGCATATGCGTTCTTCGGTGGCCGGCGTCGCCTCGGCCGAGCCGGATTGCCGATCGGCCCGCCCGGGCGGCCGCGATCGATAAAACTTGATCGGTAGAAGCACTAAAGCTTCAATGATTTTTTTCCGGGCTATAGTGGAATCACTGAAGGTAGACGCGGCGTGCTTTGCCGATACCGTTCAGGTAATGACTGTAGACGGGTGCTGCATGAAAAATAACATCGACAAGACCGCCGGGCCGATCTGGGGCGTGGCTGCAGGATTGCTTCTCGCGGCCGCAGGATTGAGTCTCGGCATATTCCCGACGTCCCTGCACGGTTCGGGTAGCGCAAACGACTTCATGGCATCCGGTGCCGCGATGCTGGGCATCTTCCTCGTCGTCTATTCCACGCGCGAATTGCGCAGGAAGCGCATGCACTGAGCGGTCGCGCGTCGCGGGTTCACGAACAGCGACGCGAGCCGGCCGCCGGCCGGGGCATGCGTTCGTCCGTCGCGCGCTACGCCTTGCGGATTTCGTGTTGATGGACGAGTTCGACGATTCGCTTCGTCGGAATGCTTGCGCGCAATCCGTCGACGCCGTCGATCGGAAACCACTTGCATTTCTCGATCTCGTTGTTCGCTTGCGGCGTCTGGTCCGGGCCGACTTCCGCGAAGAACACGTGATGGATCTTTGCGAGCCCGGTGAACTGCATCGAATAAACGAGCGTCTGGCCGGTTATGCCGGTTTCTTCGGACAACTCGCGATGCGCGGCTTCGAGCGGCGATTCCCCGCGCTTGATCGTGCCGCCGGGAAGGGCCCAGCGCGACGCCGCGCGGGCGACGAGCAGGACGCGTTCACCGCGGTAGCAGACGACAGTCGCGCGTTCCTTGACGGGGACGGCGGGCGTCTCGGGGGTGTTGTTGGGGGCGGGAACTCGGGGCATGTCGTGATTCTAACCAGCACAAATCGATCGGCCAAGGCGGCATGACCGGGTTTGACCTTTGATCGCCGCCGACACGGGGTCGATAACCCCGGGGCATGTCGAAAGCGCAGTTCGGCGTGCGCGTCTCGTGGCTTGTGACGTGTGGCTTGTGCCGCGCCGGACGCCCTTGCGATGGCGGGCTGGTGCCGGTTCACGACGTGGTGGTGTCGTGCGTACGCTGCTGCAATTGTCCGATGCCGCGTTCGTACGGGAACCGGTGATGCCGGCGATAGCGGACGGGCGGTTCCAGGTGTGACGCGGCGCCGCGTGGAATCGGGGCAACGGGTGGTGCGAGCGGAATCGGCCGGTTGGCGATACGCCGATCGCGTTGCCCGCACCGGGCGCCGCGGGTGCCGGTCGGCACGCCGCGCGGTGCGGCCCGTCTGGCGCACCGCGCATCGTGCGGATCATCCGCTTACTTCTTTTCCAGCAGGAACCAGTTCATCACGAGCGCGCAGATGCCGCCCGTCGCCACGCCCGATTCCAGCACGTTCTTCAGCGCGTGCGGCAGGCTGTTGAGGATGTCCGGCACCTGCGACACGCCGAGGCCGAGCGCGAGCGACACCGCGATGATCAGCAGCGCGCGGCGATCGAGCTGGACGCCCGCGAGGATGTTGATGCCCGATGCGGCCACCGCGCCGAACATCACCATCGCCGCGCCGCCGAGCACGGGTTCCGGCACGGCCTGCAGCACGCCGGCGACGACCGGGAACAGGCCGAGCACCACGAGCATCCCCGCGATCCAGATGCCGACGTGGCGGCTGGCGACGCCGGTGATCTGGATCACGCCGTTGTTCTGCGCGAACACCGAGCTCGGGAACGTGTTGAACACACCGGCCAGCAGCGAGTTCGCGCCGTTGACGAGCACGCCGCCCTTGATCCGCTGCATCCACACCGGGCCTTCGACCGGCTCGTTCGAGATCTTGCTGGTGGCCGTGACGTCGCCGATCGCTTCGAGCGACGTGACGAGGTAGATGATCAGCATCGGCACGAACAGCGACCACGAGAAGCCGATGCCGAAGTGCAGCGGCGTCGGGACCTGGAACAGCGCGGCCTGGTGCATGCCGGTGAAGTCGAGGCGGCCGAGGAACGCGGCTGCGAGATAACCGATGACGAGCGCGATGACCAGCGCGGTGCTGCGCACCCACACGATCGGCACGCGGTTCAGCAGGATGATCGTGCCGAGCACGAGGCCCGAGAGCGTCAGGTTCTCCGCGCTCGCGAAGGTGCCGTTGGCCATCGCGCCGAAGCCCCCGCCCATGCTGATGAGGCCGACCTTGATCAACGTGAGGCCGATCAGCAGCACGACGATGCCGGTGACGAGCGGCGTGATCAGGCGCTTCACGAACGGCAGGATGCGCGACACGCCCATTTCGACGAACGACCCCGCAATCACGACGCCGAAGATCGCGGCCATCACGGTTTCGACCGGCGTGCCTTGCTTGACCATCAGGCTGCCGCCGGCGATCAGCGGGCCGACGAAGTTGAAGCTGGTGCCCTGGACGATCAGCAGGCCGGCGCCCAGCGGGCCGAAGCGCTTGCACTGGACGAAGGTGGCGATGCCGGAAATCACCAGCGACATCGACACGATGAGGGTCGTATCGCGGCTGGACACGCCGAGCGCCTGGCAGATCAGCAGGCCGGGCGTGACGATCGGCACGATGATCGCCAGCAGGTGCTGCAGCGCTGCGACGAAGGCGACCATCGGCGCCGGCCGGTCGTTCGGGCCGTAGACGAGGTCGCGGGCCGCATCTGCGGCGTCGGCGCCATGGGCGGCGGGTTGGGCGGAGGAGGCGGGTTGCATGGCGAGCGGGCCGGACAAGGTGGAAAGTGCGGCATTTTAGCCGAACGGCCTGCCGCCGCCGCCGGGGGGCGCCGCAATAGCGGGAATTCGGCGGATCGGGAAAACGGTGGCGGATCGGCGCCCGGCCGGCCGTGACCGCGACGCCCGCCGGTCAGCGGGGCTGCCGCGATGCGCGTGCGGCCGGGTTGGCGGTCGCGGCGGTCGTCGCATGGAACCCGGGCAGCCCGGGAATCCGCTGCTCCATGAACTGCAGGAACGTCCGGGTCCTGAGCGGCAGATACCGGCGCGACGCATACACGAGGTGCAGCGCATGCGGCGGCACCATGTCCCACTTCGGCAGCAACCGGACGAGCTGCCCGCTGTCGATCAGGTCCTGAACCAGCCACGCCGGTCCGCTGCCCACCGCGTTCCCGGCGAGAAAGCATTCCCGCAGCGCCATCGAGCTGTTCACGCGATACCGGCCGCGCACCGGAACGGTGACCTGCTCGTCGCCGCGGGCGAATGCCAGTTCGTTGCCGATGTCCGCGCGTGCGTAGCCGACGTACTCGTGCCGCGCCAGGTCTTCCGGCCGGCGGAGCCTCGGTGCCTGCGCGACGTACTTCGGCGTGGCGACCAGCAGGCGGGGCGACGACGCGATGGGGCGCGCCACGGCATCCGGCGGCAGCAGATGGCCGAGGCGGATGGCGACGTCGACGCCTTCTTCGACCAGGTCGATCACACGGTCGGTCAATTGCAGCTCGACCTCGATCTCCGGCCATGCGGCGAGGAATTCGAGCACGAGCGCATTCAGCCTCAGCTCGCCCAGCCCCATCGGCGCATTGACGACCAGCTTGCCGACCGGCCGCACCGTTTGCCCGCGCACCTCGGCCACCGCGCTCGCGTATTCGTCGATCACGCGCTTGCAGCGGTCGTAGAACCGGCGGCCTTCGTCGGTGGGTGCGAGGCTCGTGGTCGAGCGTTCGAGCAGGCGGACGCCCAGTTCCTTTTCGAACGCGGCGACGATCTTGCTGATCGTCGGCTGGCCGGTGCCTTCCTCGCGCGCGACCGCCGAGAAATTGCCGAGCTCGATGGCGCGGACGAACACGCGCATGGATCGCAGCGATTCCATCTTATTCCTTCGGGGAATGAACCTTATTCAAGTCTCCCACGTTCCTGCGCAATGGAGAATGACCTAACGTTCGCGAACCTTCAATCCCTGACGAGGAGTCGACATGAACGAGACAACGCAATCTTCGGCACTGGACGGTGCGCACGTCGTGGTATTCGGCGGAAGCTCCGGAATCGGCCTCGAGGCCGCGGCCGCCGCGAAGGCGAAAGGCGCGAGCGTCACGTTGGTCGGCCGGACCCGCGTGAAGCTCGAGGCCGCCGCGCAAGCGATCGGCGGCGCGCGCATCGCAGTGGCCGACATCGCGGACCGGCATGCGGTGCAGGCCGTATTCGACTCGCTCACGCGCGTCGATCACCTGGTCGTCACGGCCGGCCGGTTCATTGCGGGCAAGCTGAACGAGACCGATCCCGATCAGCTGCTCGCCGCGCTGCAGGAACGTATCGCCGGGCCGGTCTACGCGATCCGGGCCGCGTTGCCGCTGATGCCGGCGACCGGCTCGATCGTGCTGACCGGCGGGCAACTGTCGGATCGTCCGGCCGCGCACGGCACGTCCGTCATAGCCGCCGCCGTGCGCGGCGTCGAGGCGCTGGCGCAGTCGCTCGCGCTGGAACTGAAGCCGATTCGCGTGAACGTCGTCGCGCCCGGCTTCGTCGAGACGCCGCTGTACGACGCGTTCGGCGCGGAAGCGCGCGACACGATTCTCGCGGGTGCGGCGTCGGTTTTGCCCGGCGGCCGGGTCGGGCGAGCCGATGAAGTGGGGGAGGCGATCGCGTTCCTGCTGGGCAACGGCTTCATGAACGGCGAGATCCTGCACATCGACGGCGGCGGCCGGCTGGTCTGAGCCGCGTGTCAGCCTGCGGCGCGCGGGCCGGTGCGCCGCGCCGGCGGGCGTGATGTGTGGGGTGTGCGGGTATCCGGATACGCGCGCTGGCAGACGGCGATGACCGCATCGCGCAGGCTGCGATGCACGGGGTCGCCGTGCATGCGCGGATGCCACAGCGCGGAAACGAGGATCCCGGGCAGGCGCACCGGGATCTCGAAGCTGCGCAGCCCGAGGGCGTCCGTGAGCCCCGGCGAGAATGCGTTGCCGAGGCTCGAGCGCGGCACGAGCGCGATCAGGTCGGTGCTGGCCGCGACACGCATCGCATCCGGGTAGCCCGGTACGACGACGCGCACGGCGTCGCCCTGGCCGGCCCCGTCGGTCGGGTCGTCGGCCGGCCCGCCGAAATCGCCGAGCTGCGACGCGATCACCTGACGGCAGGCCGCATAACGCGCGGGTGTGATCCTGCCCGATGCGAACAGCGGATGCCCGGCGCGTGCCACCGCGACGTGCCAGTCGTGGAACAGCATGCGTGTGTGCAGTTCGGGGGCATCGTCGCCGCGTTTGCCGATTTCCAGATCGACGGCGCCGTCGCGCAGCGCTTGCGGATCGCGGTCGGGTTTCGGGACGAAGCGGATGCGCACCTGCGGCGCGATTTCGCCGAGTGCGGCGACCACCGGGCCGGACAGCATTTCCATGAACGATGCGGCCGCGCGGATGGTGAACGTGGACGCGTGCGTCGCCAGATCCACGTCGGCCGTTGCCGGCCGCAGTACCGTGCGCGCATCGGTTGCGATCGCGTGCACGCGGTCGCGCAACGCGGCTGCGTGCGGCGTCGGCACGAGCTTGCGCCCGGCGCGCACGAGCAGCTGATCGCCGGTGGACACCCGCAGCCGCGTGAGCGTGCGGCTCATCGCGGACGTGCTCAGGCCGAGCCGGCGCGCGGCGCCGGTCACGCTGCCTTCCGACAGCAGCACGTCGAGCGCGGTGACAAGGTTCAGGTCGATGTCTTCCATGGCGACAGGATACGCCACGGCACGATGTGACATGGCGTTCGGTGCAACTATCGTTTGAATCGGGTGCGTCTGGTGCCTGTCGTGATACGCACCTATAGTGGCTGCATGACGCAACCCGGCAAAGGCGGACACCATGCAATCGACTGTATCGAGTAAAAACGCACCGACGATCCTGCTCGTCGCGGCCTCGCGCGGCCTCGGGCTCGCGATGGCGGAGCAATTCCTGAGCAAGGGCTGGAGCGTCACGGGCACTGTGCGGGAAGGATCGGGGCGCACGCGACTGCACGACCTCGCCGACCGGTTCGACGGCCGGCTCGACATCGAGACGCTCGACATCTGCGAGCCGGCGCAACTGGCGGCGCTGCGCGAGCGGCTGTCGGGCCGGCGCTTCGACATGCTGTTCGTGAATGCGGGAACGACGAACGAGACGACCGAAACGATCGGCGAAGTGACGACCGACGAGTTCATGCGCGTGATGGTCACGAATGCGTTGGCGCCGATGCGCGTGATCGAGACGCTGCAGGATCGCGTGACCGCGGACGGCCTGATCGGTGCGATGTCGTCGGGGCAGGGCAGCGTCGCGAACAACGTCAGCGGGATGCGCGAGGTCTATCGCGGCAGCAAGGCCGCGCTGAACCAGTTCATGCGCAGCTTCGCGGCGCGCCAGGCCGATACGCGGCGTGCGATGGTGCTGATGGCACCCGGCTGGGTCCGCACGGAGCTGGGCGGGCCGGATGCGCGCCTGACGATCGAGGAAAGCGTGCCGAGCCTCGTCGACGTGCTGGTCGCCAAGCGGGCGCGCCCGGGGCTCGAGTATCTCGACTATCTGGGGCGGACGGTGCCGTGGTGAAGCCGCGTTGCAAAGGATCGCCGTGCCCGGCGTCATGCCCGTGGCATAAGTTGTGTTCGCAACGATTTGGAAAAGGCGACGACACGCCGCTCGCTGCATCGCACAACCGGTCGCGCTTGACATAGGCGTGTAGCCCGCCGTAAATTGCGCAGGCAGATCTAGATAAGAGACTATCTGTAAGATGGTCTCTCCATGCGTCGATCGCATCTGCAATGTCGAGCCTCTTACAGAACAAATATACGGAGGCCGATTGTGCAAACGATCGCGGTCAAGCTTCATGGCATTGAAGACGTCATCTCCTTTCTCGACACTCGCCCCGGCATCGCGGGCAGGGCGGGGCTCGTCTGGTGGCTGTCGCTCGGCGGGCTGTTTCTCGACGCATTTTCCAACTCGGCATTGAGCGCCGGCCTCGGGCCGATGACGCGCGAATTGCATCTGTCGGCCGCGCAGGTCGCGTGGATGACGTCCTTCGCGTCGTGGGTCGCGATCGCGTTCAACCCGATCGGCGGTTGGATGGCCGACCGCTGGGGGCGCGTGCGGCCGCTGATCGCGGCGAAACTGCTGTCGGTGATCGGCGCGCTGCTGGTCGTATTCGCGCCGGATTTCAATACGATTCTCGCCGGCCGCTTCTTCGTCGGGATGGCATACGGAATCGACTTCGCGATCGCGATGGCGATGCTCGCGGAGTTCACGCCGGGCCGCCTGAAGAGCCGGCTCAATACCTGGCAGGGCATGTGGTACACGGCCGTCTGCCTGAACCTGCTGCTCGCGCTGTTGTTTCACGCATGGCAGGTCGGCGATTCGATCTGGCGCTACTCGGTGGCGGCTACCGCCGTGTTCGGCGTCGCAATCCTCGCGCTGCAATGCGCATTCCTCGTCGAAAGCCCGATCTGGCTCGCGCGCAAGGAGCGTCTCGACGACGCGGCGCGTGCGATGACGCGCATCTACGGGCACGCATTCGCCGCCGCGCCCGTGCATGAACGCACGCCCGTCGTGAATCCGGCCACGCGCGGCTTCGCGAACGTGCTGCTGATCTTTCGCGGTGTCTACCTGCCGCGCACGATCCTTGCCGCGACCGTGCAGATCGGCCAGTCGATCGAATACTTCGCGATCGGCTGGTATCTGCCGCTGATCAGCGCCGCATTGTTCGGTACCGACTTCGTCTACGCGACACTCGGCGCGCTGGTGTTCAACCTGTTCGGGATCGTCGGCGGCTTCTCGTCGTCGGCGGTTGGCCGCCGTGTCGGCCTGCGTCGCGCATCGGCGATCGGGTTCGCGGCGGTCTGCGCGATGCTGGTCGTGCTCGGGATGTTTCATGCGCGCATGCCGCTGTGGCTGTCGGTCGTCGTGCCGTCGCTGTTCATCCTGTTCCACTCGGCCGGCCCCGGCGCGAACGGAAAGAGCCTGTCGTCGTTGTCGTTTCGCGGCGAGTTGCGCGCAGGCGCAAACGGCATCGTCGGCGCGCTCGGCTCGATCGGCGCGGCGTTGGGCCTGCTGGTCTTCCCGCTGTTTCGCGCGCGCTACGGCCTCGAACATACGTTCCTGATCCTCGCGATGGTGCCGTGCGTCGCAAGCGTAATCTGCTTCGCGATCCGCTGGGACCCGACGCGCACGACGATCAATCCCGACAACGAACCCGACGCGCCGCACTTCGGCGGCGACGCACGCGCAACGTCGGCCTTCCTGAACCCCGCCATCGAGAAAACGCAACGATGACCGATTCCCGAAACGCCATTCTTGCCATCGACGAAGGCACCTCCGGCACGCGCGCCGCGATCGTCGACGCGAGCGGGCACGTATCGTGCCTCGAATACCTGCCGCTGTCGGTCGAGAGCCCGCGGCCGGGCGTCGTCGAACAGGACGCGAACGCGATCCTCGACAAGACGCTCGCGGTCTGCCGCGCGACGCTTGCGCGGGCGCGAGCACAGCGTGTACGCATCGTCGCGCTGGCGCTTGCGACGCAGCGCGCGACGGCCGTGCTGTGGGACACGCGGACCGGGCGCGCGCTCGTGCCCGCGATGGTCTGGCAGGACACGCGGCATGCAGCCGAGCTCGACCGTCTCGCCGCCGACTGGGACCGCTTGCTCGTGCCGCAGGTCGGCCGGCCGGCGGGCGTGCGTTCGCCGTACTTGTGGGCCGCGCACCAGATGCGCACGTCGCAGGCGGTCACCGACGCCCATCGCGCAGGATGCCTCGCATTCGGCACGATCGACACGTGGCTGATGTGGCATCTGTCCGATGCGCGCGAATGCGTGACGACACCGACCCATGCGACCTCGGCGAGCGCGTATCTGCTCGGCGAGCACCGCTATTTCGAACCCTGGCTCGACGCGCTGGGCTTTCCGCGTGAACTGCTGCCCGCGTTGCGCGAAGACGCTGATGCGTTCGGCCGCACGCGCCGGGACGTGCTCGGCATCGACGTGCCGATCCTCGCGTGCGCAGGCGACCAGTTCGCGGGCGCGGTCGGGCTTGGCTGCGTCGAGCGCGGCCAGGCGATGTGCGTGCACGGCACCGGCAGCTTCGTCGACCTGCTGACCGGCACGGCGCGTCCGGACACCGGCTCGCACGTGCAACCCGGTCACGCGCACGACGGCACGCTTGCGATGACCGCACGGCGGCACGACGGCGTGTCGCATTACTCGCTCGAAACCTTCGTTGCGACGACGGGTTCGGCACTGCGCTGGGTCTGCGAAAAGCTGCGCTGGTTCGACGATCCCGCGCAGATCAGCGCGCTGGCGGCCACTGTGCGGTCGTCGCGCGGCGTGACCTTCATCCCGGCGCTCACGGGCCTGCGCGTGCCGAGGATGGAGCCGAATGCACGCGCGTTGCTGTCGGGCATCTCGATCGCGACGACACAGGCCGAAGTCGCGTACGCGGTGCTCGAAGGCATCGCGCATTCGGTCGCATCGTGCATGGAGGCCAACCAGGTCGTCGCGCGAGCCGACGTATCGGAGCTGATCGTCGGCGGCGGGCTGGCAGGCAGCGACACGCTGCTCCAGATCCAGGCCGACGTGAGCGGCGTGCCGGTGCGCCGGATGCGCGAAGGCGATTGCGCGAGCCTGCGCGGCGCGGCGTTTCTCGCGGGCGCATCGGGGCTGCTGTGGGAATCGCTCGACGCGGCCTGC
This sequence comes from Burkholderia sp. 22088, assembly GCF_052045915.1. Taxonomy (NCBI): domain Bacteria; kingdom Pseudomonadati; phylum Pseudomonadota; class Betaproteobacteria; order Burkholderiales; family Burkholderiaceae; genus Burkholderia; species Burkholderia sp. 22088. The sequence goes on along the minus strand of NZ_JBQEPY010000003.1, from coordinate 42,676 downwards.
GCGACGCTCGTCACCGACGCCGTATTCGAACCCTCGACCGACGCAGACCGCCGGCAGCGCCGGCGCGCGGCGTGGCACGCGCGAATCGCGTCCGAGCTCGCGCACGCAACCGATTTCGCTCACGCGTAAGCACGGAGAACGACCAGCATGATGTTTTTGCCATCCAGAAAACCGAAGACGGATCGTGCCGGCATGACCGGCACCGAGCCGTTGCGCGTGAATCGCGACGAGCACCTGGCGCGACTCGAGACGGACGCGTTCGACGTGCTGATTGTCGGCGGCGGCGTGACGGGCGCGTACGCGGCGTTCGATGCGAGCCTGCGCGGGCTGCGCGTCGCGCTCGTCGAGAAGAGCGATTTCGCGTCGGGCACGTCGTCGAAATCGTCGAAGATGGTACACGGCGGGTTGCGCTATATCGAACAGGGCAATCTCGGGCTTGTGCGCCATTCACTCCTCGAACGGCAGCGATTGCGGCGCAACGCGCGCCATCTGGTGCAGCGGTTGCCGTTCCTGTTCCCGGTGATGGAGCGCGAAGGCGTATTTGACAAGCGTCTCGCGAAAGCTTTCGAAAGCCTGCTGTGGACCTACGACATCGCCGGCGGCTGGCGCGAGGGCATCCTGCATCAGAAGCTGACGAAGGCCGAGGTGCTGTCGCATTGCCCGACCTTCAACGAAACGTACCTGACGGGCGGCTTCATGTATTTCGACGCGCGCGTCGACGATGCGCGCCTGACGTTGAACCTCGTGCGCACGGCCGCGTTCCACGGCGCGGCGGTGGCGAACCACGCCCGCGTGGTCGAGCTGACACGCGACGGCCACGGCAAGGTCGATGGCGCGATCGTGCATGCCGACGGCCGCGAGCGGCGCGTGCGCGCGCGCGTGGTCGTGATGGCAACGGGCGTATGGCTGCGCGACTGGACCGGCGCCCGCAAGGGCGACACGTCCGCGCTGCAGGTGCGGCCCGCGAAGGGGGTGCACGTCGCGATCCCGTGGCTGAAGATCCGCAACGACTGCACGGTGACGATCCCCGTGCCGGGCCGCAACCGCCGCGCGACGATCACGCGCTGGGGCAACGTGTCGTATCTCGGCACGACCGACGAGGACTACGACGGCGATCTCGACGACGTGCACTGCACGCGCAAGGAGCTCGATTTCCTGCTCGAAGGCGCACGCTCCGCGCTGAAGGCCGACCTGAGCGCGGACGACGTGGTCGGCAGCATCGCCGGATGCCGGCCGCTCGTCGGGCCGCCGGGCGGCAAGACGATCGAGATGAAGCGCAACCACGAGATCCATGTCGCGCCGGACGGGCTCGTGACGATCGTCGGGGGCAAGCTGACGACGTCGCGGCACATGGCCGAGCAGACAATCGATACGGTCGGCAGGTTGCTCGGGCGCCGCACGCGCTGCCGCACCAAATCGGCTTACCTGCTCGGCGCGGCCGGCTACGACCCGCAGGCGATCGTCGCGTCGGGCGGACTCGCCGCGCATCTTGGCGAACGCTACGGCACCGAGGCGCGTTTCGTCGGCGATCTCGCAGACGAAACGCCGTCGCTGCTCGCGCCGATCGTCGAGGGGCTGCCATACAGCGAAGCGGAAGTGCTCTATGCGGTACGTCACGAATTCGCGCGCAGCGTCGACGACGTGCTGTCGCGCCGCACGCGCGCCCGATTGATGGCGCGCGACGCATCGGCGCGCGCGGCACCGCGTGTCGGCGCCATTCTCAAGGCGGAGCTCGGCTTGTCCGATGCGGCCGTCGCCAGCCAGGTGAGCGACTACGTCGCCGCCGTCGCACTCGAAAAAGCCATCCTCATGGGAGAAAACGGATGATCAGCAAGGAAGCCATCAAGCGCGGCTACAACCGCGGCAATTACGTCGTCGGTGCGCATACGCCGCCGCCTTATTCGCTGAACCTGCAGACGGCGGGCAGCACGTTCGCCGAAGCGGGCATGCAGCGCGCGCCGGTCGTGGTATCGCCGCAGCAAGTCGAAGCGTTGCGCGCGGTGGCCGATGAAGTGCTCACGCAGCCGGCCGACGTCGTCGCTTGGACGCGCGACTGGTGGGCCGCGTCGATGGTCGCCGAGACGGGCGGCCGGCCCGCGACGCCGCATGCGGTCATCGTGCGCGTGTCGACGGTCGAGCAGGTGCAGGCCGTGATGCGCATCGCGCACGCGGCGACGATTCCGGTGACGGCGTCGGCCGGCCGCAGCAACGTGACGGGCGCGGCGCTGCCCGTGCGCGGCGGCATCGTGCTCGACGTGTGCGGGCTGAACCGGTTGATCGGTGTCGATACCGAGAGCCAGATCGTCGACGTCGAAGCCGGGATGTTCGGCGACGTGTTCGAGGAAACGCTGCAGCGCGAGCACGGGCTGACGATGGGGCACTGGCCGTCGTCGTTCGGGATCAGCACCGTGGGCGGCTGGATCGCCTGCCGCGGCGCGGGGCAACTGTCGACGCGCTACGGCAAGATCGAGGACATGGTGTTCGGGATCGACGTGGTGCTCGCGGATGGCAGCCTGGTGACGCTCGGCGGGTATTCCCGCGCGGCGGTCGGCCCCGATCTGCAGCAGTTGTTCGTCGGCAGCGAAGGGACGCTCGGCATCATCGTGCGCGCGCGCCTTAAGCTGCACCGGCTGCCCGATTACGGCCGCGCGATCGCGTACGGTTTCGACACGTTCGCGGCCGGCCTTGACGCGTGCCGTGAGATCCTGCAGCGCGGCGCGAACCCGGCGGCACTGCGGCTCTACGACGAACTCGAGAGCGGCGTGCAGTTTGGTCTGCCCGACACGAACGTGCTGCTGATCGCCGACGAAGGCGCGCGCGAGATGGTCGACGCGGTGATGGCGATCGGCGCACGCGTCGGCGAGGAAGGCGGGCGCAAGCTCGACGGCGACGCGATCTTCGAGAAGTGGCTCGACACGCGCTACCTGACCGGCAAGAGCGCGGAAGGCTTCAAGCGCAGCCCGGGCTTCGTCGCCGATACGCTGGAGATGTGCGGCCGCTGGCGCGATCTCGCGGCGATCTACCGCGACGTGGTGGCCGCGCTGCAGGCCGTGCCGGGCACGCTGGCCGGCTCGGCGCACCAGTCGCATGCGTATGCGGACGGAGCGTGTCTGTATTTCTCGCTGCGCGGCGACGTCGCGGTGGCCGAACGGGCCGCGTGGTACCGTGCCGCCTGGGACGCAGCGAACGCGGTGCTGATCCAATACAATGCGACGTTGAGTCATCACCACGGCGTCGGGCTGCTGCGTTCGCCGTACATGCGTGATTCACTGGGCACGGCGTTTCCGGTGCTGCAGGCGGTGAAGCGCGCGCTCGATCCGAAGCACATCCTCAACCCCGGCAAGCTTGGTCTCGGCGACGAGACGGGCCCGCACGTCGACCGGTAAACGTCATGGACAAGTCGCTGGGCGCGCGTCTCGCCCGTCATCCCGTCATCGCGACGCTGTACGGCCCCGAGCAGGCCGACAGTTTCGTCGACAGCGCGGCCGAGGTCGGCATCGTCGCGAACGTCGACCTGCGCCGCCTGCAGGCGGTGGTCGCGGCGCTCGCCCGGGCCGGCAAGTTCGTGATCGTCAACATCGACAGCTGCGATGGGCTATCGCAGGACAAGGGCGGCGTCGAGTATCTGGCCGATATCGGTGTCGCAAGCCTCGTGTCGACGCGCGTCGCGACGATCCAGCGCGCGAACCGCGCGGGGCTGATCACGATGCAGAAGGTGTTCGTGACCGACCGTTCGACATGGCCGCGCAGCATGAAGGCGATCGAGCAGAGCGATCCGAACCTCGTACAACTGATGCCCGCGCCGATGCTCGCGCACCTGAGCGAAGCCGACCGGCAGGCACTGCCGCCGATCGTTGCATCCGGCTTCGTCGGCAATGCGGACGACGTGCGCAGCGCGAGGCGGCACGGCGCGCTCGCGGTGTCGACGAGCGACAGCGCGTGGTGGAATTTCGACCCGTCGTCGTGACGGATTCCTGTTAAACACGGAGCGCAACATGAACGAACCCTACCTTCAGGTCATCGCGCATTTCTTCGCCAAACCGGGCAACGGCGACCGCGTGCTCGAACTGCTCGCGGAACTCGCGCCGGCGACGCGCACCGAGCCGCAGAACCTCGACTACGCGTATTTCCGGTCGGCGGAGGACCCCGACCATATCGTGATCCTCGAACGCTACCGCTATGCGGACGGCCTCGACGTGCATCGGGAGACGCCGCATTTCCAGCGGATCGGTGTCGGCGCGATCTTTCCGTTGCTCGATCGCCGCGACGTGTTGCGCTTCATGGTGCAGCCGGACACCGGCACGGCGACGTCGCCGGGAGGTGCCTGATGAACCCGTTTCAATTCCGCACCGTGCCGACGCAGGTCGTCGAATTCGGCGCCGCGCGCCGGCTCGGCGCGTTGTTGCGTGAACGCTTTCCGGCGCTCGTGCGGCTGTGCGTCGTCACCGATGCGTTCCTGCATCGCAGCGGCGTGCTCGCGCCGGCGCTGGAGAGCCTCGCCGCGCACGGCTGGCAGGTCACCGTGATCGACGACGTGATCGCCGATCCGCCCGAGCAGGTGGTGCTCGACGCGACCGAGCGGGCCGTCGCGGCCGATGCGGAGATCGTGCTCGGCCTGGGCGGCGGATCGTCGATGGACGTCGCGAAGCTGATCGCGGTGCTCGTGCCCGGGCAGCAGGCGCTGGCCGACATGTACGGCGTCGACAAGGTCACGAGCGCGCGGCTGCGGCTCGTGCAGATGCCGACGACGGCCGGCACGGGCTCCGAAGTGACGGCCGTGTCGATCGTCACGGTCGGCGAGGCGCGCAAGATGGGCGTCGTGTCGCCGCACCTGTTCGCCGATGTCGCGATCCTCGACGCCGAACTGACGCTCGGCCTGCCGCGCGCGGCGACGGCCGCGACGGGCATCGACGCGATGGTGCATGCGATCGAGGCCTACACGTCCGCGCGGCTGAAGAACCCGGTGTCCGACATGCTGGCCGTGCACGCGCTGACGCTGCTGTCGCGCAACCTGCTTGCGGCGTGCGACGACGGCCACGACCGCCACGCGCGCGAGGCGATGCTGGTCGGCGCGATGTTCGCGGGGCAGGCGTTCGCGAATGCGCCGGTTGCGGCCGTGCACGCGCTGGCCTATCCGGTCGGCGGGATCTTCCATGTGCCGCACGGGCTGTCGAATGCGCTCGTGCTGCCGCACGTGCTGCGTTTCAACGCACCGGCCGCCGCACCGCTGTATGCGGAACTCGCGGCGATTGTCGCGCCGTCGGCGACGGGCAGCGACGAAGCGCGTACGCACGCGCTGATCGGCGAGATCGACCGGCTGATCGCCGCGACGGGCATTCCGCGCACGCTGCGCGAGGTCGGTATCGGCGAGGGCGACCTGCCGAGGATGGCGTCGGACGCGATGCTGCAGACGCGCCTGCTGGTGAACAATCCGCGCGAGGTGACGGAGGCCGACGCGCTGGAGATTTACCGGCAGGCGTGGTGACGGGGCGGGCGTGCGCGTCGCGCCGCCCGCCATGCATTCACGTCGCGATGCGCGCGCCGCCCGCCGCGCGGGCCGTGCCGCGCCGCATGCGCATGCGAGCGCAACGGCCGCGAGCCCGCATCCGGCCCGCGGGCGTGACGAGCAATGCGTCGCGTTCGACGCTCACGTGAAGGAACCGGGGAAGTCGCGGCAGGCTTGACGGCGGCTGCCGTCGTCAGCGGGCAGGGCGGGCCAGCAGCGGCGGGATGTCCTGCTTCAGCAGGTCGACGACGGCCCGCACGCGCGGCGGCAGCGGCCGCTGCGCGTGGACGAGCACGTTGAGCGCGAAGTCGGGAATCGCGTAGCGCGGCAGGAGCTCGACGAGCGTGCCGGCCGCGATCGCGTCGGCGCAGGCCGGGTGCTGGACCACGCCGATGCCGCCGCCCGCCGCGATCGTGTCGAACATCGGCCGCCAGTGGCTCGTCGTCATGATCGTGCGGATGCGCGCGTATTCGAGCGGGCCGCCGTCGTGCTGCACGGGCAGCCGTTCGCTCGCGAAGACGCCTTTCACGCGGATGAACGGATGGTTCGCCAGATCGGCCGCCGTGTCGATCGGGCCGCACCGGTCGAGATACGACGGCGCGGCGACGAGCCGGCGGCTCACCGCGCCGACCGGGTGCGCGACGAACCCGCCGTCGCCGAGCTGTCCGACGCGGATCGAGATGTCGACGCCTTCCGTGACCGGATCGACGATGTCGTCGTTCAGGACCAGATCGATGTGCAGGCCCGGATACGCGGTGCGGACATGCATCAGCACGCCCGGCAGCACGACCTCGCCGAAGCATTGCGGCGCCGCGAGCCGGATCGTGCCGTCGAGCGCGGTTTCCGTCTTCGAGACCGATGCGACCGCATCGTCGGCCGCTTCGAGCAGCGCCTTGCTGCGGTCGTAGAAGATCCGGCCTTCTTCCGTGCACACGAGGGTGCGCGCACTGCGCATCAGGAGCCGTGTGCCGAGATGCTTCTCGAGCCGTTCGATGCGCTCGCTGACGGCCGGCTGGCCCATGTCGAGATCGCGCGCCGCGCCGGACATCGTGCCGCGCTCGACGACCCTGACGTAGATGCGCATCGTCGCCAGCAAATCCATGAAGTCGCGCCCCTTGTCCGGTTCCGGTTGATGCCGATCGACGGATGGTACCAAAGCACGGCTGACTGAAGGTGTGGAGCGACCCGATACTGACCATCGGTTGCGCAAGCCGCGTGTGTTCGCCGGTGCGATGGGCGACAATCGGCTTCCGTGCGATCGACTGGAGACGATGACATGACGCGACAGGATGAAGCGGTGCGCACGCGCTGCGTCGCATGGCAGATCGTGCAGACCTGGCAGGCGGCCGAATGGTGCAGGCTCGTCGAGTCGCGAACGGGTATCGGCTTGTCGGGGTCGGTGTCGGGCGCGATCGACGGCGCGCCGTTTCGTGTCGATTACGCGGTCTCGTGCGGCGCCGACTGGCTCACGCGCGCGGCGCGCATCACGCAGTGGGGCGGCACGCAGCCGCCACGGCAGCGGGATATCGCGTGCGACGCAGGGCGCTGGACGATCGACGGCGTCGACGTACCGGCGCTCGCGGGCGCGACCGATATCGATCTCGGTTTCAGCCCGTCGACGAACACGTTGCCGATCCGGCGGCTCGGGCTGGCCGTCGGCGAGGCGGCCGTGATCCATACCGCGTGGCTGCGTTTCCCCGAATTCGAGTTCGTGCGCGGCGAGCAGCGTTATACCCGCACGGCGGAACACGTGTACCGCTACGAAAGCGGCACGTATGCGGCCGATATCGCGGTCGACGAAGCGGGCCTCGTCACCGACTACGACGAATGGCGGCGCATCGGCGCGGCTCCCGCGCGCTGACGCACGCGTGCCGCGCCGTGCGTCGGCGGCAGTGCATCAGCGTGCGCTGGCCACCGACAGCTTGCCGGGAATCAGCTTCAGCGCGCTGAACGCGTCGGCGATGTTCTGCTGATACGCGAGCGTCGCATCGCTGATCGGCTGCACGCCATAACCGGCGCGCTTGAGCGCGACTTCGAGCGTCGGCGCGTCGAGGCCGACGAGCGGCGACAGTTGCGCGGCGACTTCCGCCACGTGGTCGCGTGCCCAGCGGTCGACCGCGTCGACTTCGTCGAGCAGCGCGCGCAGCACCTGCGGATGAGCGGCCGCGTATTTTCGTGCGGCGAGGTAGTACTGCGTATTGCGCACGAGCCCTTCGCCGTTCGCGATCACGCGCGCGCCGATCTGCCGCTCTGCGGCGGCCAGGTACGGATCCCAGATCACCCACGCATCGACGTTGCGTTGCACGAACGCGGCGCGCGCGTCGGCGGGCGTCAGGTAGATCGGCTGGATGTCGGCATACGTCAGGCCCGCGTGTTCGAGCGCCTTCACGAGCAGGTAGTGGACGTTCGAGCCTTTGTTGAACGCCACCTTCTTGCCGCGCAGCTGCGCGACGTTGCGGATCGGCGAATCGGGCAGCACGACGATCGCCTCGCCCTGCGGCGCGGGCGGCTCGTTGCCGATGTAGACGAAATCGACGCCGCCCGCCTGCGCGAAGATCGGTGGCGTCTCGCCGACCGTGCCGACGTCGATCGCGCCGGCGTTCAGGCCCTCGAGCAATTGCGGGCCGGCCGGAAATTCGAGCCATTGCACTGTGACGCCCTGGCTCGCGAGCCGCTTTTCCAGCGTGCCGCGTGCCTTGAGCACGACGAAGTTGCCGTATTTCTGGAAGCCGACGCGCAGCCGCGTGCCGCTGTCTTGCGCGTGCGCGGGCAGGCCGGCGAGCGGGCCGAGCGCGAGCCCGGCCAGCCCGGCGGCCGCGCCTTGCAGCCATTGGCGGCGCTGCGGGTTCGCCGGTGTCGGTTCAACGTCTGCGTGCGGTGTGTCGTTCATCGAAGCGTCCTGCGGGCGAAGGAGCGGGCCGCGCGCGAAAGGCGACGCGGTCGGCGCAGGGCGGGGCCGGATGCGGGCGCTGCACGCCACGGGCCGGCCCGCGCCGGACTCGTGACGATACGTCCGCCTGCGTTGGCGGCCAACCAACGAATGCGCATATGCAAATCAGCGGTGGACGCGTTGCGGGCGTTCGATCCGGCGATCAGTGCAGAAACCCGCGGCGACGAGCCAAATCGCGGCCGGAACGGGGCGGCATGGCAGGCCGCCCCGGAAAAATCGCCGCCTCGCACGCGTGGCCGCCCGGCGCGCGACGAGCCGCTGCCTGAACCGCTGCCGCGACGCTCAATCGGAGCCGGTCGTGCTTTCCTCGATCGAATCGACGCGATCCGGATAGAACGCGAGGTGCCCGCGGATCGCGTCGACGGCCGGATAGGGCGCCTCGTAGGTCCAGACGGCATTGACCGCGCGTTCGCCGCCGACCGGGATCGAGTAGTACGCGCAGTCGCCCTTGTACGGGCAGTAGGTCGCGTGATCGGTGCGCAGCAGCAGCGTCAGGTCGGCGTCCTCGCGCGGGATGTAGAGCACGGCCGGGTAGGCGGCTTCGCGCAGCGCCAGCGCGCGGCGCGTGTCGGCGACGATCCGGCCGGCCGACTTGACCACGACCCGCCGCGGGTGCGATTCGATCGTGATCGGGTGATCGGGGCCCGGCGTCTTCACCGGGCGAGCAGGCGTATCGGGGCTGACAGGCATGGTGTGTCCTCCTGGAATCGGCGGCGCGACGGGATGCGCGCCGGCGTTGGCCAGCCGATACGATGCGCCCATTTCGGCGAACCTGCACGGGGCCGGAAGAGACCACGCGCGCCACGTGCCCGACGCTCGCACGGACATCCCCGTGCCGCGGCGGCGGGATGCCGATCCAGCGATAAGCAACGCGCAATTAATTGGTAAGCGATCGGCGGGCGACGCGCGAAGATCGGCCGTCGTCATTTGCATGACAGCCACCGATTCCGCCACCATGAAGACCTCTTTCGTTTCGCCCGCCGCGCCTCGCGTGCGGAAACCGCCGCGCGCCGCGACGGCCCTGCGCTGCATCGCGGCGTCGCTGCTGCTCGCCGGCGCGGCCACGCAGGCGCTGGCCGCGCCCGCCGGCAAGACGCTCGTGTATTGCACCGAAGGCAGCCCGGCCGGCTTCGATCCGGGCCAGCACACGACGAGCACCGATTTCGACGCGAGCACGTTCACGATCTACAACGGGCTCGTGCAGTTCAAACGCGGCACGCTCGATCTCGAACCGTCGCTCGCGACGAGCTGGGACGTGTCGCCCGACCAGCGCACGATCACGTTCCATTTGCGGCGCGGCGTGAAGTTCCAGACGACCGCGTGGTTCAAGCCGACGCGGCCGTTCCAGGCCGACGATGTCGTGTTCACCTTCCGCCGGATGCTCGATCGGGACGATCCGTTCCGCAAGGCCTATCCGGTCAGCTTCCCGTATTTCAGCGACCTCGGTTTCGACCGCAACATCGAACGCATCGACAAGGTCGACGACTACACGGTGCGCTTCGTCCTGAAGACGCCCGACGTCGTGTTCGTGCGCAATCTCGCGATGGCGTTCGCGTCGATCCTGTCGGCCGAGTACGCGTCGCAGCTCGCGGCGCGTCACCGCGAGGCCGACATCAACCAGTTCCCGGTCGGCACGGGGCCGTTCCTGCTGCGCACGTACCAGAAGGACGCGCTGATCCGCTACGACGCGAATCCGGACTACTGGAAGCCGGACGACGTGAAGCTCGCCCGTCTCGTGTTCGCGATCACGCCCGATCCGGCCGCGCGCCTGCAGAAGCTGGTGTCCGGCGAATGCCAGGTATCGGTGTTCCCGCGGCCAGCCGACCTCGACACGGTGCGGCGCGACCCGAAGCTGTCGTTGTTCTCGGGAATGGGTTTCAACGTCGGCTTCGTCGCGTACAACACGCAGCATGCGCCGCTCGATCGCGTCGACGTGCGGCGCGCGCTCGACATCGCGATCGACAAGTCGGCGATCGTGAAGACCGTGTTCAACGGCGACGCGAAGATCGCGACGAACCCGATGCCGCCCGCGCAATGGTCGTACAACCCGCGCCTGAAGGATGCGCCGCGCGATCCGGCGGCCGCGAAGGCGCTGCTCGCGCAGGCCGGTTTCCCGAACGGCTTCGACCTCACGCTGTGGGCGATGCCCGTGCAGCGCCCGTACAACCCGAATGCGCAGCTGATGGCGCAGTTGATCCAGCAGGACTGGGCGAAGATCGGCGTGCGCGCGAAGATCGTCAGCTACGAATGGGGCGAATACAACCGCCGCGCGAAGCTCGAAGGGCAGCACGACGCGATCCTGTACGGCTGGTCGGGCGACAACGGCGATCCCGACAACTGGCTCGGCACGCTGCTCGGTTGCGACGCGGTGCACGGCAGCAATCTCGCGAAATGGTGCAACCAGGATTTCGAACGGCTGGTGGACGCCGCGCGTTCCAATGCGGACGTCGCGAAACGCACGGCGCTGTACGAACAGGCGCAGGTCGTGTTCAAGGACCAGGTGCCGTTCACGCCGATCGCGACGTCGATCGTGTCGCTGCCCGTGTCCAAGCGCGTGCACGGGCTGACGTTCTCGCCGCTCGGCGGGCACCGTTTCGACGGGGTCTGGCTGGATTGACGGACGGGCCGCGCACACGCGCGGCCCGCGCATTCATCGGCGTGACGTGACGGAAGTGACGGAAAGGCCGGCGCGCCGCGGTGCGCCGGCTGCCGCCGGTTCAGTTGAGCGCGACCGCCGCCGCGGCCTCGACCGGCGAGCCTTCGAGCGCAACCGACGGCCGGCCGTCGGGGCCGACCGGCACGTCGCCGGTGAGCGTCGTGCGATAGAGCTGGCGGTCGAAGTCGAGATCGAAGATGTCGACCGGCGCGAGGTGGGCGGTCGCGCGGTTGTCCCAGAACGCGATGCTGCGCGGCTCCCACTTGAAGCGGATCGTGAATTCAGGCCGCGTCACGTGTTCCCACAGCAGTTCGAGCAGGGCCTGGCTCTCGCGCGGCGTCAGCCCGACGATCGATTTCAGGAAGCTCGGGCTCACGTACAGCGCGCGTTCGCCGGTCTCCGGGTGCACGCGCACGAGCGGATGCTCGGTGACGAGCGGGCGGCGTTCGACCGCGTCGTCGAACGCATCGGTTGCGCGCGCGCCGGCCGGCGGCGTGAAGCGATGAAGGCCGCGCAGGCCGTCGACGAAGCCGCGCAGCGGCGCGGACAGCGTTTCGTACGCGCGCACGAGGTTGGTCCAGTGCGTGTCGCCGCCGTAAGGCGGGATCGTCACGCCGCGCAGGATCGATGCCCACGGCGGGTTCACCGCGGCCGTCACGTCGGTGTGCCAGCCGGTCCACGGCCGGCGCACCGGTTCGCCTTCGAAACGGGTGGCCTTGCGGTGTTTCGCGATCGAGTACACGGCGGGATGCCCGTCGACGTGCCCGAACACCGGGTGGCCGACCGTCGGCTCGCCGAACTGCGCGGAGAACGCGACGTGCTGCTCGTGCGTGAGGAACTGCTCGCGGAAGAAGATGACGCGCCATTTCAGCAGCGCGGCGCGAATCGCCGAGATCTGCGGCGTGGTCAACGGTTGCGTGAGGTCGACGCCGCGTATTTCCGCACCGATATGGGCGGACAGCGGGATCACGTCGATCGGCTCGGCGGCGGGTTCGAGTAAGGCGCTCATGCGACGCTCCTGGCGGAAGTGAACGGGGTGCGGGGCCGACATCGTTGCGCGTGCGTGCGTCGGTCCGGTGGCGGGAAGGGCATGGTCGGGTGTCCGGTGGCGGAGGAGGCAGGTGCGGCGGCGCGCACGGAACGGCGCCGCCGCGTGACGCGGGCGTTATTGCAGCGTCGCGCCCGGCCCCTTCAGCACGACGCTCCGGCGGCCGTCGATGCCGACCGGCACGTCGCCGTGCACGGTCGCGCGGCGCACGACACGGCGCGCATCGCCGTAGTCGTTGATCGCGTAGTGCTGCGTCGCGCGGTTGTCCCAGATCGCGACGTCGCCTTCCTGCCAGTTCCAGCGCACGGTGTTCTCGAGACGCGTCACATGCTCGTGGAATACCTGCAGCAGGTGCGCGGAATCCTGCGCCGACAGCCCCTTGAGCCGCTGCACGAAATGCCCGAGCACGAGCGTACGTTCGCCGGTTTCCGGATGGACGCGCACGACCGGGTGCTCGGTTTCGTAGACGGTCGACGTGAACACTTCGCGGTAGCGCTTCAGTTGCGCAGCGTCGGCATGCACGTGCGTCGACGCGTAGTCGTACGCGTTCGTATGCAGCGCCCACAGCGTGTCGGCGAGCGCGCGCAGCGGGTCGGGCAGGTTCGCGTAGGCGGCGGCCGTGTTGGCCCACACGGTATCGCCGCCGAACGGCGGAATCACGACCGCGCGCAGGATCGAGACCTTCGGGTACGCATCGACGAACGTCACGTCGGTGTGCCACGAATTGGCGCGCGCGCCGTGTGCGGAATCGAGTTCGAGCAGGTGCGCGCTGCCGTCGACGGACGGCACGGTCGGGTGGGCGACGGTCTCGCCGAAGCGGCGTGCGAACGCTTCCTGCGCGGTGTCGTCGAGGTGGTGCTGGCCACGGAAGAACAGCACCTTGTGGCGCAGCAGCGCGGCCTGGATCGCGTCGAACGTCGCGTCGTCGAGCGTGCCCGACAGCCGCACGCCGGCGATCTCGGCGCCGATCCGGCCGGCGACCTGGCGAAGCTGGAGCGGGGTGGCGGCCGTGCGCGGCGCGGCGTGCGAAGCATGCGAAGACGGGTGAGCGGCGTGCTGGACTTCGGACATCGGGAGTCTCCTGGAGTCGGGTCGGTCGAGTCTCCATTCAAGCAGGGACCGTGCGCAACCGGAACCGATGAATCGTCACAACCTTAGCGTGCGCGCGGCGACGATCGATATGCGTCGTCGTGCTGAGCAAATCGAAGCGCCATGCGTGCTACCACGCAAGCCGCCATTCGCCGATCCGGTGCGGGCGCGGCGGGTCGATACGCTTGCCGCGCGGGTGATCGTCGCCCGGCGGTTCGCCGTCGTCGAAACCGGCGAGCACGGTGTCGCGCAGCCGCGCGAATTCCGGTGAATCGCGCCGGCGCGGGCGCGGCAGCGCGACGTCGACGATGCGCTCGATGCGGCCCGGGCGCGGCGCCATCGTCACGACACGGTCGCCGAGATACACGGCTTCGTCGACGTCGTGCGTGACGAGGATCATCGTGATGCGCTCCTGTTCCCAGATGCGCAGCAGCTCGTTCTGCATCCGCGCGCGCGTCTGCGCGTCGAGCGCGCCGAACGGCTCGTCGAGCAGCAGCACGCGCGGGCGGTTCACGAGGCCGCGTGCGATCGCGACGCGCTGCGCCATCCCGCCCGACAACTGGTTCGGATACGCATGCTCGAAGCCGTTCAGCCCGACGAGCGCGACGTGATCGGCGACCGCGCGGCGCTTCGCGGCCGCGTCGAGCGGCGCGTTGCGCAGCGCCGCCTCGATGTTCTGCGCGACGGTCAGCCACGGGAACAGCCGGTGATCCTGGAACACGATCCCGCGCTGCAGCGACGTGTCGCGTACGCGTTCGGCACCGGCACGGATCTCGCCCGCGTAGTCGGTGTCGAGCCCGGCGATCAGGCGCAGCAGCGTCGACTTGCCGCAGCCGCTCGCGCCGACGATCGTGACGAACTCGCCGGCGCGCACGTGCAGCGACACGTCGTCGAGCACGGCGAGCGCGGCGCCGCGTTGCGCGTAGTGCTTGCTCACGTGGAGGATGTCGAGCGAATCGGAGGCGAGGGTCGTCATGGCAGGTCTGAGGAAGGGGGAAGGAAAGGGCGATCAGCGCGGCAGGTCGCCGCGCCGGGCCAGCACCTTGCGCTCGATCGCGCGTGCGATCGCGTTCAGGGCCCAGCCGGTCACGCTGACGACGATGATCCCGAACAGCACGAGATCCATCCGGAACTGCTCGCTGCCGTCGATCAGCGTGTTGCCGATCCCGCTGCCGGCGACCAGCAGGTATTCGGCGCCGAGCGTCGCGAGCCACGAATAGATCAGGCCGAGATACAGCCCGGTGAAGATCGACGGCAGCGCGGCCGGCAGGATCACGTGGCGCACGAGCTGGAGCCGCGAGTAGCGCAGCGCGCGGGCGACGTCGACATACGCGCGCGGCACCGCATGAATGCCGTCGCAGGTGTGCGCGGCAACGGGCAGCAGCGCGGCGAGCGACAGGAACACGACCTTGGCGACGTCGCCGAGGCCGAACCATACGGAAATCAGCGGAATCCACGCGAACAGCGAGATCTGCTTGAACGTGTCGAAGCTCGGGCCGACCATCCGCGCGGCGAGGCGCGACAACCCGAGCGCGGTTCCGAGCAGCAGCCCGCCGGCCGCGCCGATCGCGAAACCGCAGGCTTCGCGCGCAAGCGACGCGGACAGCGCGCGGCCGAGCGCGCCGCTCGAGGCTTGTGCCCATGCGGTGCGCAGCACGTCGGCCGGGCCGACGAGCAGCCCGCTGTTCACGAGGTGCGCGGACGCGATGGCCCACCACAGCGCGAGCGCGACGAGCGGCAGGACGAAGCCGCGCCAGTCGGGCGCACGCAGGCGGCGGGCGGCCGTGGCGGCCGGCGGTGCGGCGTCCGGCGAAGCGGAATGCGTCACGGGAGAATCTCCTTCGGTTGCGCGGGCGGGGCGGGCATCGTGTGTGGCTCAGCCCCGGAAGGCGGACGGCACGCCGCGGCGCAGGCGCGCCTCGAGCGCGTCGAGCAGCCGGTTGATCAGCAGGCCGACCGCCCCGACGACGATCACGGCGGCCATCACGAGATCGAGCTGGAACAGCTGCCGCCCGTACACGATCAGGTAGCCGAGCCCTTCGGACGATGCGACGAGTTCCACGACGACGAGCGCGAGCCACGACTTCGTGAACGCGAGCCGCACGCCGGTCGCGAGCGTCGGGATCGCGGCGGGCAGCACGACGTGCACGATGCGCTGGCGGCGCGTGTAGCCGAATACGCGCGCGACTTCGTCGAGCGCGGGCGGGGTCTGGCGAAACCCTTGCAGCGTGCTCAGCGTGACGGGAACGAGCGCCGCATGCGCGATCAGCAGGTACTTGAGCGGTTCGCCGACGCCGACGAGCAGCAGCAGGAACGGCAGCCAGCCGAGCACCGGAATCTGCACGAGCGCGTTGAAGCTCGGCAGCACGTAGGCTTCCAGCGTGCGCGACAGGCCGAGCGCGACGCCGGTTGCGAAGCCGAGCAGCGTGCCGGCGGCGAACCCGACCAGCACGCGCTGCAGGCTGATCAGCGTGTGGCGCACGAGATCGCCGCTCGTCGCGAGATCCGCGAGCGCGTCGAACACGCGTTCCGGCGGCGGGAGGATCTGCGGCGCGATCCAGCCGCGCGCGCTGCCGACGCTCCACAGCGCGAACAGCAGCGCGGGCAGCAGCCACGGCGCGAGCCGCCACGACCACCGTTTCACGTGCGCCGCCGGGTGCGGCTGCGCGGCGAGCGCGGCGGGCGGGCGAGTGTCGGATGACGGGACGGAAAACGCGGTGTCGCTCATCGAGGTAGTCCGGGTCAGGAAAGGGGCTTGCCGGCCGCGTCGTATCGTTGCCAGTAGTTTTCGAGCTTCAGCGTGCGCAGCGCGTTGTCGAGATACTTCGGCTCGAACCAGCCGTCGACGTCGACCGGCTGGCGAATCAGTTTCAATGCGAGCGCATCCTGCGCGACGGACTTGTAGCGCGCGACGAAGAACGGATCGATCAGCGGCGACAACCGGTCCTTCAGGCGCTGGTTCGCGTAGTCGGCCTGCCACGACGAAACCGGCACGCCGCTCTTCGCCCACAGCTTGAACAGCGCATCGCGGTTCGCCTCGTCGGACGACCATTGCGCGCTCTTCACGATCGCGGTGACGACACGCTGCACGATGTCCGGATGCGCGCGGTCGAAATCGTCGAGCACGAGCAGGTGCGTCTGGCGCGTGAACTGCGGGCCGTCGTTCTGCGATTCGTAGATGATCTTCGCGAGCCCCGCGTCGCGCAGCTTGTACAGCTGGTAGTCGCCCACCGACGCGTCGATGCCTTTCGACGCGAGCGCGGCGAGCGAGCTCGCGGCATCGAGGTTGATCACGCGCAGGTCGCGTTCGCCGAGGCCGTTTTTCGCGAGTGCATTGTCGGCGACGAGCTGCAGGTTGGTGCCGCGGAAGATCGACACGCGGCGGTCCTTCAGGTCCTTGATCGAGCGGATCGTGGAGTCGGGCGGCACCGCGATCTTGACGCCCGAGCGCACGCTCGCGGCGAGCAGCAGGCGCGTCTTGATTCCGTTCGCACGCGCGAGCACGGCGGGCAGGTCGCCCTGGTACGCGAAGTCGAGCGCCTTGTTGGCGATCGCCTCGTTGACGGCAGGCCCCGCGCCCTTGAAGAACAGCCATTCCACCTTGATGCCGTCTGCCGCGAACTCCTTTTCGACCTGTTGCTGCAACTGCGCGGTGGCGGGGCTTGAGCCGCCGAACGTCGGCGGATCGCCGGCGCCTTGCTGGGCGACGCCGATGCGGATGGTGGCGGGCTTGTCGGCGTGCGCGGCGGCGGCCGGCAACGCAATGAGGGACGCAATGAACAGCGATCGCAGCAGGCGCAGTGGAAGCATGAATCGACGGGTCCGGAACGTTGAGGAACAAGGCCGGGCCGCAGCCCGTCGGGGCATTCTCGATGACGTGCCGGGGCCGGACAAGAAACGATTTGAACTATGCTTATCGCCGCCTTGCGGGTTGCCGCGCCGCGCGCTCCGTTCTTTGCGGCGGAGAACCGCATTCACATGCATTGGAGATTCATTCAGGATTCCCATCATGTCGATTGCGACCGGATGCCGAATCGGGCAATCGTCGATTTGAACATCGCAATGGCGACGTGGATGGATTCGCATGAGGATCGCTGGACGAATCCGGGCGGAAAGACGGAGGCCGGTAATCGGGGAAATGCGATGCGGGCCGGTCAATTTTGCCGGAAAGTCAGGCCGGATAAGGAGAAGCGAGCCGCTGTCGATCGATCCGGCATGCTGATAAATCGAATGGAAACGGTTCGGCGGCCGGCCGGAAAATCATGCGCCGCAACAGTGGCAATGCCTGTTCAGATATGTGAACCATGCGAAATACCGCGAGAAAAATGAAGGCAAATGAGCGATATGGCATTCATCGTTGCAGCATGAAATCCATAAATGCACTCCGACGCCAAATCATTTGAATTCGCCTGAAAAATTGTCTATACCCTAGACGAATCAGCGTGGTTGCATCGTGCGGGAAGACCGCACCATGGATGCGGGCATGCAACGGTCGAAGTCATCGTTGCGCGCCGCGTGTTGTCGCGATCGAGAGTATTCCGGGGGATGCGAACGACCCAGTGCCAGGGTCGCCCGCAGGCATCGCAATGGGCGAAGGTCCTGCGCAACCGCCGGAGCAAGGGTGCGTCTTTGCGTTCAACGGTCGGTCACCGACCCGTTACACGGAGGTTGCCATGCTGCAATACGTCAAGTCCCTGCTGCGTGACGAACGCGGCGTCAGCTCGCTCGAATACGCAGTGCTGGCCGGCATCGTCGTGGTCGCGCTGGCGGCGGTCGGCGTGATCCTCAGCAGCAACACCGGCGGCTTGCCGAGCATATTCACGACGCTGATCAACAAGGTGACGAGCCTGATCTGATCCGCTGAACCCGCGCGCCACCGACGAACACCGGAATCCGCAGCGGTAGAACGTATCCGCGGCCGGTGCGTGTCGACGGACGGCTCTCCCATGCTCACGCTCGTGCAGTCGGTGGCCACGGTCTTGCTGGCTTCGCTCGCCGCGCAGGATCTGCGCGACCGGCGGCTGTCCAATCGCGTGGTGCTCGCGTTCGCGGCGCTGTATTTCGTCGCGGCGGCGCTCACGCACGACGGCTTCGCGCCGCTGGCCGGGCATGTCGCGATCGGCGCGGCGATGCTGCTGCTGTTCGGCGCAATGCGTCACGCGGGCTGGATCGGCGGCGGCGACGTCAAGCTGGCGGCGGCGGTATGCCTGTGGGCCGGCCCGGCGCTGGTGTTTCCGGTGCTGGCGAGTGTCGGCGCGGGCGGTGCCCTGTGCGGCGTCGCGTTGCTGGTATCGCGGTCGCGGCGCGCCACGCCGGTGCACGCGATCGACGCGCGCGGCGTGCCGTACGGCGTGGCGCTTGCGCTCGGCGGCACGCTGGCCGTCTGGGCGTCGTTTCCACACACGGTTTCGCTTACCTAGCCCGGGGGACGCACGCCGCCATGCCCAAACCGCTGAGAATGGCCGTGCTCGTCGTTGCCGCCGGCATCGGTGCGTTCATCCTGCGCGAACTATACGTCGCCGCATCGACGCCGTCGGTGCCCGCCGAAACGGATCAGGCGCGCGTGCGGGTCGCCGCCGCCGACCTGCCGGAAGGGCTGCTGCTGCGCGACAACGATCTCGCGTGGAAGCGCATGCCGCGCGCGCAGGTGCCGGCCGGCGCGTTCGTCGAGTCGCAGCCGGGCGCGGACCTGAAGGGCGCGCTGCTGCGCAACCACGTGGGCGCGGGCGCGCCGATTCGCGTCGAGAACGTGATTCCGGCCGGCGCGCCGGATTTTCTCGCGGCCGCGCTGCAACCCGGCATGCGCGCGATCTCGGTGCCGGTCGACGACGTGTCGGGCAACGCGGGGCTGATCCAGCCGGGCGACTTCGTCGACGTGTTGCTGACGCAGCAGATCGGCGGCTCGGCGACGTCGCCGGGCACGTTCGAAGCGGAGACGGTGGTGCGGCGCGCGCGCGTGCTCGCGGTCGGTTCCGAATTCCAGCGCGCGAAGGCGCCCGCGAGTGCGCCGGACGCGACGGCGCGTGCGCGCACGGTCACGCTCGAGGTCGCGCCGCGCACCGCGCAGGTCGTGCTGGTGGCGACCCGCCTCGGCTCGCTGTCGCTCGCGCTGCGCAGCTTCGCGACGAGCGACCGGCGGCAGCCGGCGGGCGGCGACGAGCAGGAGGTCGATACCCAGCCGGTGTGGGCCGGCGACGTGTCGCGCGCGGCGCGCGAGACCGCACGCGAGCCGTCCGCCGGGCCGGATGCGGGCGCGCGGCCGGCGTGGCGGAACAACGCGGTCGTGATCTATCGCGGTTCGTCGGTCGACGACGGATCGCACGGCGGCGGAACCGGCATGCCGGGCCTGCCGCCGCTGCCGTCCGGGCTGCCGTCGTGGCCGGCGATGCCCGCGGCACCGGGCGGTGCCAATGTCGCGGCGCAGGCGGGTGCGCCGCCGCCGGGAGCGACGGTGCAGTGACGGATTGACGATTCGGGCCGTCCGTCCGGCGGCCGGCATTTGACGGGAACACGCATGGTGCGCATGGTTCGTTGGATCGCTTTCCTGGGCCTGGCCTGCGGCATCGCGTCCGGGGGCGCCGCCGCGCAGGTCGCGCGGGCGCCGGACGCGGGCGCGGCGCTGTCGATCGCGACCGGCAAGGGAGAACTGCTGTCGCTGCCCGAGCCCGCAACCGCGATGTTCGTCGCCGATCCGGCCATCGCGGACATCCAGGTGCCGTCGCCGCGTACCGTATTCGTGTTCGGCAAGAAGGCGGGCACGACCACGCTGATCGCGCTCGGCGCGAACCATCGTCCGATCCTGCGCAAGACGGTGATCGTGCAGGTCGACACGGCATCGCTGCAGGGCGTGCTCGACAGCCGCTTCCCGCAACTGAAGCTGTCGGTATCCGGTGCGCCGGGCTCGCTGATGGTGTCGGGCAAGGTGCCGAGCGCGGCCGACGCCGACGCCGTGATGCAGTCGCTCACGCCGTACCTGCACGACAAGGAAAAGATCGTCAACCGGCTCACGCTGTCGCGCCCGATCCAGGTGAACCTGCGCGTGCGGGTGACGGAGGTGAGCCGCAACATCACGCAGCAGCTCGGCATCAACTGGAGCTCGCTGGGCGGGGCCGGCAACTTCGTCGGCGGGCTGTTCAACGGGCGCACGCTGTTCGATCCGACGACCAGCCTGTTCAACCTGTCGCCGACGGGCGCGTTCTCGGTGCTCGGCGGGTTCCGCGCGGGGCGCTGGTCGATCGACGTGGTGCTCGACGCACTCGATCAGGAGGGCCTGATCACGATGCTCGCCGAACCGAATCTCACCGCGATGTCCGGCGAGACCGCGAGCTTCCTCGCGGGCGGCGAGATTCCGATCCCGGTCGCGCAGGCCGGCTCGTCGACCGGCGCGATCACGGTCGAGTTCAAGCCGTTCGGCGTGTCGCTCGATTTCACGCCGACCGTGCTCGCCGACAACCGGATCAGCCTGAAGGTGCGGCCGGAAGTGAGCGAGGTCGATGCGAACAACAGCGTGACGACCGGCGGCGTCAAGGTGCCGGGGCTCACGGTGCGGCGCGTCGAGACGACCGTCGAGCTGTCGAGCGGGCAGAGCTTCGCGATCGGCGGGCTCCTGCAGAGCCAGACGGCCGACACCGTGTCGCAGATCCCGGGGCTCGGCCGGCTGCCGATCATCGGCCGGCTGTTTTCGTCGAAGAACTTCCAGGACAACAAGACCGAGGTGGTCGTCATCGTCACGCCGTACATCGTGCAGCCGGCCGGCCCCGGCCAGCTCGAGCAGGCGATCGACACGGTCGCGCGGCCGAGCAGCGACCTGGAGTTCGCGGTGCAGCGCAACCTGGGGCTCGACCTGCTGTCGGGCGATACGCCGCGCCTCGTCGGCGCCGCGGGCTTCGTGTACTGAACCGGAGGCGCGCCCATGCGAACCCGATCGATCGTTGCCGCACTGCTGCCGCTGGGGCTCGCGGGCTGCCTGTCGGCGCCGCCGCCGGTCAACCTGCCCGATGCGCGGACGATCGGCTTCGACGGCGCGCGCGCGGTGCCGCCCGATTGCGCGACGCTGATGCAGCCGTCGCATCTCGTCGACGCGGGGTACGCGCGGCCCGGTGTGCCGTTCGGCTGCGCGACCTACTCGAACCTCGCGGCGATGCTCGCGCGGCCGGAGGATCTCGTCGCGCCCGTGCCGTACGGCGGCGCGGACGCGCAGGCCGCGGCCGACGCGGTGCGCCGCTACGTCGAGGACCGCGTGAAGCAGCCGACGCCCGGCAAGACGCTGACGACCGGCTCGCCCGGCCATTGAACCGACCCGGATGCCATCACGATGCCGCCCATGAACCTCCTCGATCGCCAGCACACCCGGCGCACCGCGTCCGCGGGGGCGGCCGATCTCGTCGCGGTCGTCGCCGATCCGGGCAGCGAGGACGTGATACGCCGCGTCGCGCAGGAGCTGTCGATCACGCGCCCCCATCTGCAGGCGGGCACCTGCGACGATGCGATCCGGCTGCTGCAGCAGTACGAGCGTTCGCCGCGCCAGCTCGTCATCGACGTGTCGGATTCGGTGCTGCCGGTGTCGGACCTGATGCGGCTCGCCGACGTGTGCGACCCGTCGGTGCGCGTCATCGCGATCGGTACGCAGAACGACGTCGGGCTGTTTCGCAACCTGCTCGGCATCGGCGTGCAGGACTACATCGTCAAGCCGCTGACCGTCGAGTTGATGCGGCGCGCGCTGACGGCCACGGAATCGGTCGTCCAGGCGCGTACCGGCAAGGTCGTCAGCTTCGTCGGCGCCCGCGGCGGCGTCGGCGCGACCACGATCACGGTGAGCCTCGCGCGCTTCCTGGCGGGCGAGAAGCGCCGCCGCGTGGCCTATGTCGACCTGAACCTGCACGGCGGCGGCGCGAACTCGATGTTCGGGCTGTCCAGCAACAACGGGCTGATCGAACTGCTGAACATGGGGCAGCGCCCCGACGACGCATTGTTCGAGCGCATGTTCGTCACGAAGGGCGACCGGCTGCACGTGCTGTCCGCCGAGCTGGCGTATGGCGCCGACACCCCGGTGGGCGACGAGGCCGTCGCGCGCCTGGTCGACATGCTGAAGGACCGCTTCCACTACGTGCTGTTCGACGTCGGGAGCGGCGCCGGCAAGCTGCTCGAGGACGCGCTCGTCGCGTCCGATCTCGTCCATGTCGTGGTCGACCGCTCGGTGCATGCCGCATACGAGGCCGCGCGGCTCGTGCGCTTCGTGCGGGAACTGCCCGGCGAGCGGCTGCTGTCGATGGTGCTGAACAACCCGCTCGCGCCCGTCGCGGGCCGGGTCGAGCCGGTCGATTTCGAGGAGGCGTTCGGCGGCGCGCCGCTGCACGAACTGCCGCACGAGCCGCAGACGCTCGCCGTCGCCGAGAACCTCGGCGAGCCGATCGAAGGCGCGAAGCGGCACGGCTTCGTGGATCAGATCCGGCAGCTCGCGAACGGCATCACCGGCGAGCCGATGGCCGTCGCCGAGCCGTGGTATGCGCGGCTCGTCAAGTGGAGGAAGGGATCGTGACGTTCGGTACCCGCAACCGGCCGCCGGCGAACCCCGTGCCGGCCGCGACGCCCGCCGTGGCGCACGAGCCGGCTCCGGCGGAAGCACCTGCGCCCGCTTCGGCATCGGCCCGTGCCCCCGTGGCGGCCGATACCCACGAGGCGCTGATCCGGTCGAGCAAGTTCGATGCGATCCGCCACGCGGTGTTCACGTCGATGAACATGTCGGCGGCGCTGATGAAGACGCGCGACGAGGTGCGCGCGGGCATCGAGCAGGTGGCCGCGCACACGGTCGAGCGCGAGCGCCTGAAGATCACGGCCGGCGAGCAGGTGCTGATCGTCGATGCGATCCTGAACGACATGTTCGGCGTCGGGCCGATCGAGCCGCTGCTGGCCGACGACACGGTCACCGACATCCTCGTCAACGGGCCCGACCAGGTGTACGTGGAGCGCGCGGGTCGGCTCGAGCTCACGTCGCTGAAGTTCCGCGACGACGCGCACGTGGCGAGCGTCGCGCAGCGGATCGCGGCGGCGGTGGGGCGGCGCGTCGACGAGAGCAGCCCGATGGTCGATGCGCGGCTCGCCGACGGCAGCCGCGTGAACGTCGTGCTGCCGCCGATCGCGATGCGCGGGCCATCGATCTCGATCCGCAAGTTCGCGAAGCGCGACATCACGCTCGCGCGGATGGCGCAGCAGGGCAACATCTCGCATCCGATGCTGCAGGTGTTGAAGGTCGCGTGCGCGTGCCGGCTGAACATCGTGATCTCGGGCGGCACCGGCTCGGGCAAGACGACGCTGCTCAACGCGCTGTCGCAGCATATCGAGCAGCACGAACGGATCGTGACGATCGAGGATGCCGCCGAGCTGCAGTTGCTGCAGCCGCACGTCGTGAGCCTCGAGACGCGCCCGGAAAATACCGAGGGGCTCGGCGGGATCTCGCAGCGCGATCTCGTGCGCAACGCGCTGCGGATGCGGCCCGACCGCATCATCCTCGGCGAGATTCGCGGCCCCGAGGCGTTCGACGTGCTCCAGGCGATGAACACGGGGCACGACGGCTCGATGACGACGATTCACGCGAATTCACCGCGCGACGCGATCAGCCGGCTCGAGAGCATGGTCATGATGGCGAACGCGAACCTGCAGCTGCTGTCGATCCGCCGCCAGATCGCGAGCGCCGTGCACCTGTTCGTGCAGATCGAGCGGATGCGCGACGGGGTGCGGCGCGTGACGCGGATCACCGAGATCGTCGGGATGGAAGGCGAGGTGGTCATCACGCAGGACCTGTTCGTGTTCCGCCAGGAAGGCGACACGACGCGCGATGCGGTGAAGGGCGTGTTCGAGGCATCGCCGTTGCGGCCGGGATTCGCGGCGCGCGCCGCGTATTACGGCGTCGAGGATGCGCTCGCCGAGGTCTTCCGGCAATGAGGGCCGCCGACCTGTTCGCGGCGGGCGGGTTCGTGACGATCCTCGCGATCGGGCTCGTGCTGTCGTCGCTGTTCGATCGCGCGAGCCATCACCCGGCGCAGCGCATCCGCGCACGGATGCGCAAGCTGTCGCCGTCGCTCGCCGGGCACGCCGGGCACGCGTCCGCCGCGCCCGGCGTCGCGCTGTTCAACCTCGAGCGCCGGCAAGGGCGCCTGCGCGCATGGCTGCAACGCCGCGTGACGCGGGTGCGCGCGGTAGGCGGCAAGGGCGGGGTGAGGATCGTCGTCGCGAGCACGATCGCCGGTGCGATCGCGGCGATCGTCGCGGTGAAGCTGATCGGGCCGCCGGACTTCCTGCGTCCGCTGATCTATGTCGGGTTGCCGCTGGTCGCGATGCGCGCCAGCTACCGTGCGCTGGTCGACCGGTTTCGGGTGCGCTTTCTCGAAGCGTTCCCGGACGCGATCGACGTGATCGTGCGGGCCGTGCGCGCGGGCATTCCGGTCACGCAGGCGATCGGCATGGTCGGCGACGGCGCGGCCGAACCGGTGCGCGCGACGTTCCGTTCGATGGGCGACAGCCTGCGCGTCGGCGCGGATCTCAAGGACGTGCTGACGCAGGCGGCGGACCGGCTGATGATCGCGGACTTCTCGTTCTTCACCGTCTACCTGCTGCTGCAGCGCGAGACCGGCGGCAGCCTCGGCGAAACGCTCGACGAGCTGTCGAGCATCATCCGCACGCGCCGCGACATCCGCCTGAAGACCCGCGCGCTGACCGCCGAGGGGCGCATCACGACGAACATCATTTCGGCGGTGCCGTTCGTGATGATCGGCGCGCTGTTCCTCGTGAACCGCGACTACGTGATGCTGCTGTTCTCGACGCACGCGGGGAACACGATGCTGACGATCGCGGCCGGGTTGCTGACGGTCGGCCTGCTGGTGATCCGCAAGATCTCGAAACTGGATACCGCGCGATGACGATGTCGATACTGGCCGCCCGCGGCTTCGAATTGCTGCTGTTGCTCGCCTGTGTCGCGGCGGCGCTCGGCAGACCCGGCGGCGGCACCCGCCAGCGGATCGCCGCGCGCGTGCGGCAGGCTGCCGGGCAGCACCCGCCGGCACCCGTGACGGGGTGGCTGCAGCCGGGCGGCGTTCGCCAGGACCTGACGCGCCGGCTCGCGCAGCTGGGCGAACGGCTGCCGGTGCTCGATCCGATGCAGCGCGTGAAGCTCGGCCTGCAACTGACGCGCGCGGGGTTTCGCGAGCGCCGCGCGGTGTCGTCGATGATCGGGATCAAGCTGAGCTGCGGCGTGCTGTTCGCATGCGGCGCGATCGTGTTCAGCCCGCTGATTCCGCGCTTCGGCGAATACTTCGTGATCCGGGCGCTGGCGATGGTCGCCGCGTTCGTGGTCGGCGTGATCGTGCCGGAATACGTGCTCGGCGCGATGATCCGGCGGCGGCGGCGGCTCATCGCCGCGTGCTTTCCGGACGCGCTCGACCTGCTGGTGATCTGCACGATGGCCGGCAACAGCCTCGCATCGGGCATCCGGCGCGTCGCGCACGAACTGTCGCGCATCTGCCCGCCGCTCGCCGACGAGCTGACGGTGTGCGCGGACGAGCTCACGCTGAGCGGCGACGTGTCCGCGACGCTCGCGCATTTCGCGACGCGCGTCGATTTCACGTCGGCGCGTTCGCTCGCGACGACGCTCACGCAGTCGCAGCGCTTCGGCACGCCGATCACGCAGGCACTGCGCACCCTGTCGCGCACCGAGCGCACCGAGCAGATCGTCGCGCTCGAGGAACGGGCCGCGAAGCTGGCGCCGAAGATCACGTTGCCGATGATGCTGTTCATCCTGCCGACGGTGTGCCTGATCGCGGCGGGCCCGGCGGCGATTCGCCTGCTCGAGGTATTCAGATGACACGATCCGTCGTACGTGCGTTCGCGCTCGCGGCCGTGCTGCCGGTGCTGGCCGGCGGCTGCGCGCCGGGCATCCAGACGCGGCCGGTGCTGTCGCACAAGAGCGACGACCCGCAGGCCGAGCTGCGCATCGCGGACAGCGCGCTCGCCGGCGGCAACGTCGATCTCGCATCGACGCTGTACGAGAAGGTGCTCGCGAAGCATCCCGAATCGCTCGCGGCGCGCCTGGGGCTCGGCGACGTCAACTATCGCGCGGGCGACCTGGAGCGCGCGCGGATCCTCTACGACGAGGCGCAGCGGCAGGCGCCCGCGGAGCTCGGCCCGCGGCTTGGGCTCGCGCGCGTCGCGTTGCGGCAGCGGCGTCTCGACGAAGCCGCGCAGCGCTATCGCGACCTGCTGGCCGCGCAGCCGAACCATCCGCTCGCGGCGGAAGGGCTCGGCACCGTGCTCGACCTGCAGGGGCGTCATGCGGATGCGCAGGTCGTGTATCGCGACGCGCTGCGCGTGCACCCGGACGCGCAGGGGCTGCGCGTCGATCTCGGGTTGTCGCTCGTGCTGAGCAACCGGCCGCGCGAAGGCGTGAACGTGCTGCTCGACGTCGCCGGGCTGCCGTCCGCGCCGTGGCAGGCGCGCCAGAACCTCGCGTTCGCGTACGGCGTGCTCGGCAATACCGATTCGGCGAAGAAGCTGCTGTCCGCGGATTTGCCCGCGTCGGCGGTGGCCGACAACCTGCGCTTCTACCAGGCGGTGCGCGCGCGGCTCGCGTCGCGCGGGGGCGGTGGCAGTGCCGGCGGTGCCGGTGCGGCGCCGCCGATGTCCGGCGCGGCGCTGGAGCCGGGCGTCGCGCCGCCGGGTGCGGGGGCCGCAAAATGACACGCGGGGCGACCGGCGCCCGCCGCGCGCGCGGCGTCGTGTCTCTCGAATTCGTGCTGATGCTGCCGTTCCTGCTGATGGTGCTGATCGGCATCATCGACACGAGCCTGATCCTGTGCGACAAGGCCGTCATCACGAACGCGAGCCGCGAGGCCGCGCGGGCCGGCGTCGTGCTGCGCGTGCCGATGCTGACCACGACGCAGATCGCGGGCATCGCGCAGAACGCGATGCAGAACAGCCTGATCACCGGGGGCACCGCGACCACCCCGGCGGTGACCGTGACGCAGGCGAACGGCACGACGTCGGGCACCGCGCTGACGGTGACCGTGACCTACACGTATACGGGGCTCGTGCTGGGTTCCGCGTTCAGCGCGCTCACCGGCCCGGTGACGGTCTCGGCGACTTCGGTGATGCTCTATGAATGACGTGTGCGCGACGCAACCCGCCGGCCCCGCGCGGCAGCGCGGTTCGGTCGCGTTGTTCTTCCTGATGTTCCTGATTCCGCTGCTGTCGTTCGGCGCGCTGGCGATCGACATCGCGTGGGTGGTCACGGTGAACAACCAGTTGCAGAACGCGGCCGATGCGGCCGCGCTCGCGGGGGCCGATGCGATGATGTCGCCGAGCGGCGGCGCGGTGAACTGGTCGCAGGCCGCGCCGGCGGCGAACGGCGTGATCGCGCGGAACTCGGCGGCCGGTGCGACGCTGTCGACCGGCACGGTGACCACCGGATACTGGAACGTGACGCGCAATCCCGCGTCGATGCAGCCGACGACCATCACGCCCGGCACCTACGACGTGCCGGCGGTGCAGGTCACCGTGTCGCGCGCGCCCGGCGTGAACGGCGGCTCGATTCCGCTGCTGCTCGGCGGGCTGCTCGGGATTCCCGGCGCCTCCGGCAGTGCGACCGCGGTGGCGGTGCTGGCGGCGCCGGGCGGGGTGGCGGCCGGCGCGCTGTTTCCGGTTGCGATCGACCAGTGCGTGTACAACCTGTACTGGAACGCCGCGACCAACCAGCCACTGATCAATCCGCTGACCGGCCAGCCGTACGAGTTCTCGATCACGAACGGCCAGGTCTACGGCCTGCTCTGCATGGGCGGGCAGTGGACCTCGTTCCAGTCGACCGCGACCGACACGACGACGATGGGCAACCTGATGGCGACCGGCAACCCGACGGCGCTCAACATCGGCGACAGCATCAATCTCGCGACCGGCGTGAAGGCGACGCTCTATACGTCGGTGCCGGTCGGCACGACGGTGGTGCTGCCGGTCGTCACGCAGACCGCGACCAGCACCACCGTACCGATCGTCGCGTTCGCGCCGTTCCATATCGACGTGTCGCTCGGCGGCACGTACAAGTACATCCAGGGCCACTTCGTCGCCGGCGTGAAGATGACGGGCGTCGGAACCGGCGTCGGGCCGTACTACGGCGTCTACGTGCCGCCGCGGCTCGCGTTGTGAGCACGCGGGCCGGCGCGGCGCAGCAGCACGAGGAGCGCGAACAGCGTCACGGCCGGGCCGATCTGCGGCCATTGCAGCCACGGGTTCAGGTATTCGACGATCGGCAGCAGCCACATGAGCGCGATCGCGGCCTGCTCGCCGCGCAGCCAGCCGTCCTGCCAGCCGGTCGCCAGCATGCACGCGATCGCGATGCCGAGCCACGCGAGTTCGTAGTGCCACACGTACGGGTTCGCCGCGAGCGTCGCGACCGCCAGCACGGCGGCACGCAGGCGGAGGTCGCACGAACGGGTCCACACGATGCAGGCGGCTGCGATCGCCAGCGCCGCGATGCACGCCTGCGCGGCATACGCGAGCCCGGGCGTCAGGCCCGCGAGCCGGAAGGCGGCGAACGGCGCCGGCGACGCGAGCCAGAACACGACACCTTGCTCGAGGAGGAGCGACCGCGCGAGCGCGGTGCCGGCGACGAACCGATGGAGCGACTCGACGCCGCAGACGAGGACGCTCAATGCGGCGAACGCGGCGGTGGCGAGCGCGGCCCACGCGATCGTGCGCCATGCGCGCGTGGCGATCAGCACGAACGGGAACAGCAGCGCCAGTTGCGGCTTGGCCGACAGCAGGCCGATGCAGAGGCCGGCCCACATCGGCCGGCGGTCCGCCCAGCAGACGGCCAGCGCCGCGCACGACGCGGTCAGGAACGCGTTTTGCCCGAACATCCCGGTGACGAACACGCACGGGGCGGCGATCAGCGCGAACCCGCCGACGCGCCCTGCGCCGGGGATCGCGCCGAGGCCCGATACGCGCGATGCGGCTAAACCGAACACGGCGACACCGAACGCGACGAACAGCGGATAGCCGATCGCAAAAGGCAGCAGCGCGAGCGGCGTCACGAGCAGCAGGTTGGTGGGCGGGTACAGCCACGCGACGAGGTCGTCGCGGCGGAACTGCGGGAACAGCTCGGCGGCCAGCCGCGAGAAGGTCGGCACATCGTACGCTTGCCACGGCGAGCCGTGCAGCATCACGTACGACGCCGTCCAGAACACCGCGTAGTCGGGGCCCGGGCGCGACAAGGCGGTGGCCGGCGCATGACGGACGACGGATATCCAGATCGCGACGAACAGCGCGTAGCACGCGAGCGCGACCGCGCTGTACGCAACGACGCGCCGCGGTGTCAGCCATGCGCGGACGGGATGGTCCGCCGATCGCATCGTTTGCCGGGCGAGATCCATGCGGCGTGTACGCGGTTACTTGACGGAGACTTTTCGCGCACCGTGGCCGGCGGCAGTCGCGGGGAGCGGCGTCCGGCGGCGGGCCGCGTGCGTGCGCTTGAGCGGGAACTGCAGCAGCTTCGACGCAGGATGCGCGGCGGCGTCCCGCTGCGCGCGGTAACGGCGGCGCACGAGATAGACGGGGCGCTGCTTCGACTCGTGATAGATGCGGCCGAGGTATTCGCCGATCACGCCGATGCCGATCAGCTGGATGCCGCCGACGAACAGCATCACGGAGATGAGGGATGCGTAGCCGTGCACGGGGTTGCCGAACAGCAGCGTGCGCATGACGATGAAGGCGCCGTAGATGAACGAGAGGGCGGCGAACGCGAGGCCGATGTAGGTCCATACGCGCAGCGGCACGGTGCTGAAGCTGGTGATGCCTTCGAGCGCGAAGTTCCAGCGCCGCCATCCGGAGAATTTCGAGCGGCCGCCGCTGCGTGGGGCACGCGTGTATTCGATGATCTCGGTGCGATAGCCGACCCACGCGAACAGGCCTTTCATGAAACGCCGCCGCTCGGGCAGCGCACGCAGCGCGTCGACGACCTGGCGATCCATCAGCCGGAAATCGCCGACGTTCTCGGGCATTTCGACTTCGGAGAGGCGGTTGTGCACGCGGTAGTAGAGCGCGGCGGCCACGCGCTGCATCAGCGGATCGCACATGCGGTCGGTGCGCTTCGCGGCGACGACCTCGGCGCCGGCGAGCCAGCGTTCGACCATCGCGGGGATCAGAGCGGGCGGGTCCTGCAGGTCGGCATCGATCAGGATCACGGCGGTGCCGGCGGCTTCGTCGATGCCGGCGGTGAGCGCGGCTTCCTTGCCGAAGCGCCGGGTGAGATCGACGATGCGCACGCGCGGGTCGCCGGCGGCGATGTCGATGAGCCTGTCCAGCGTGTCGTCGCGGCTGCCGTCGTTCACGCAAACGATTTCGAAGCGCGTGGTGTCGATCGATTCGAGGATGGGAAGGGCAGTCGCAAAGAATGCGTCGATTGTTTCCGCCTCGTCGTGGAACGGTACGACGAGCGATACCAGCGGCCTTCTGGCGTGCGCGGACATACGTCCCCCGAGAGATCCGGCTCGTGCTGCGCCGTATGGATCAGGTCGTCGTCCGCTGCAGGCCGGACGACAGGCGTTCTGATCATTGTAGGCAGGAATCGGGGATTCGTAACACGAATTGATGTGGGTGTGGAGGGGGGCGGGCGTCAGCCTGACTTGCCGGACGTCGACGGCGCCCGAGCGCGACCCGGGGCGCGATTGCCGAGCGCAGCAGTCGGCACGGGCAGGGTGCCGGCGTGGTGCGCGGCTATCGGCTCACGGGGCGCGAACGAGCGCGGCGCGCGTACCGCGACTGGCAAACCGTCCGCGCCGCAGCAGCATGAGCAGCGCGATCGACGTCACGAGCGGCCCGATCTGCGGCAGATGCATCCACGGATTCAGAAACTCGTAAAGCGGCAGCGCCCACAGGATGGCCACGAAACCTTGCTCGCCGCGCAGCCAGCCGTCCTGCGAGCCGATGGCGATCATGCACGCGATCGGGACGCACAGCCAGGACAGTTCGTAGTGCCAGACATAGGGATTCGCGGCGAGCGTCGCGATGAACAATGTCGCGACGCGCAGCCGCGCATCCTGGTGGCGATGCCAGACGAAGCACGCGGCCGCGATCGCAACCGCGGCGATGCCGGCCTGCCCAACATAGGCGAGCGCCGGC
Organism: Burkholderia sp. 22088; assembly: GCF_052045915.1. NCBI lineage: Bacteria > Pseudomonadati > Pseudomonadota > Betaproteobacteria > Burkholderiales > Burkholderiaceae > Burkholderia > Burkholderia sp. 22088. The sequence continues at coordinate 11,268 of NZ_JBQEPY010000003.1, read as the reverse complement.
GACAGGCCGGCGAGACGAAACGCCGCGAACGGCGTCGGCGACGCAAACCAGAACGGAACGCCATGCTCGATGATCAGCGAACGCAGCGCGCCCGCGTTCTGCATGAAGAGATGGAGCGATTCGATGCCGCCCGTCGCGATGCCCAGCGCGGTGAAGGCAGTCGCAAAGGCCGCGGCCCACGCGAATGCGCGCCACGCACGCGCTGCGATCAGCACGAACGGGAACAGCAACGCGAGTTGCGGCTTGACCGACAGGAGTCCGATAAAGAAGCCGGCCAGCATCGGCCGTCGATCGACGAAATGCACGGCGAGCGCGGCGCACGTCGCAGTCAGCATCGCGTTCTGTCCGTACGTCGCGGTGACGAGCACGCCCGGACATGCGAGCAGCGCGAGCCAGCCGACACGTTTCGCGCCGGGCGTCGCCGCGAGCCCCGACACGCGCCAGGTCGACACGCCCAGCAGCACGATGCCGAGCGCGATGAACAGCGGATAGCCGATCGCATAGGGCAGCAGCGAGAACGGTGCCACCACGAGCAGATATGAAGGCGGGTACAGCCACGGCAGGAACGCATGGCCGGCCGTGATCGGGAACAGGTCGGCGAGCGCCCGCGAAAACGCGGGGACATCGTAGACCTGCCACGGCGAGCCATGGCGCATCAGATGGGACGCGGACCAGAACACCGTGAACCCCGAGCCGGGGCGGAACAGGCCCGGGTCGGTCGAGTGGAAGCCGACCCGGACCATGATCGACACGAACAGCACGCCGATCGCGAGCATGACCGCGCTGTAAAGCGCGATGCGTCCGGGCGTCAGCCAGACGCGGACAGGGCGTTCGTCAGCTTGAAACGATGAGCTGGAAATATCCATGCTGCGCTACTTGACCGACAGGTTGCGTGCTGCTGCCGCGGTCACGGCGGCCGTCTGCCGTCGTCGGGCAGGGGCGACGCGCCGAACCGGAAACGGCAGCAGTTTCGAGGCGTCCGGCTGCGCGACGTGCCGCGCCGGATGTTGGCCCACCAGGGCGGCGGCGCGGTAACGGCGCCGGACGAGATAGACGGGGCGCTGCTTCGACTCGTGATAGATGCGGCCAAGGTATTCGCCGATGACGCCGATGCCGATCAACTGGATGCCGCCGACGAACAGCATCACGGAGATGAGGGACGCGTAGCCGTGCACGGGGTTGCCGAACAGCAACGTGCGCATGACGATGAAGGCGCCGTAGATGAACGAGAGGGCGGCGAATGCGAGGCCGATGTAGGTCCATACGCGCAGCGGCACGGTGCTGAAGCTCGTGATGCCTTCGAGCGCGAAGTTCCAGCGCCGCCATCCGGAGAATTTCGAGCGGCCGCCGCTGCGTGGGGCACGCGTGTATTCGATGATCTCGGTGCGATAGCCGACCCACGCGAACAGGCCTTTCATGAAACGCCGCCGCTCGGGCAGCGCACGCAGCGCGTCGACGACCTGGCGGTCCATCAGCCGGAAATCGCCGACGTTCTCGGGCATCTCGACTTCGGAGAGGCGGTTGTGGACGCGGTAGTAGAGCGCGGCGGCCACGCGCTGCATCAGCGGATCGCACATGCGGTCGGTGCGTTTCGCGGCGACGACCTCGGCGCCGGCGAGCCAGCGTTCGACCATCGCGGGGATCAGAGCGGGCGGATCCTGCAGGTCGGCATCGATCAGGATCACGGCGGTGCCGGCGGCTTCGTCGATGCCGGCGGTGAGCGCGGCTTCCTTGCCGAAGCGTCGGGTGAGATCGACGATGCGCACGCGCGGGTCGCCGGCTGCGATGTCGATGAGCCTGTCCAGCGTGTCGTCGCGGCTGCCGTCGTTCACGCAAACGATTTCGAAGCGCGTGGTGTCGATCGATTCGAGGATGGGAAGGGCAGTCGCAAAGAATGCGTCGATCGCTTCCGCCTCGTCATGGAAGGGTACGACGAGCGATACCAACGGCTTTCGGGTGTGCCTGGACATATGTCCCCCCGTGAGATCAGGTCTGCGCCGCATTGTCTGGTCCTGATGTCGCCGAACTCCCGGAAACAGCTCCGGATCGGCGCAGTTTTGTGTGTTCTCTGTTTGTAATGTCCTGATTCGTTTGCCGTGAACGGCGGCGGCAAGCGGTCGGATCATTGTACGCACGAGTGACGCGGCCGTGACAACGTGCGCGGGTTTGCTCGGGGGAGGGATTTCAGCGATATGGCAGCGCGCTTCGGCGCCATCGGGAACCGCAACCGCCGCAGATGCAATGGTCGGCATGTCGATTCGAAAACGACGGTGACGGTGACGGGCATGCAAGTCCGGGATCTGACAGGCGCGCCGCTGGACTACTGGGTCGCGGTCGCGCAGGGCCATGACGCCCCGCGCGCCGATGCGTCCGGGTGTACGTCGATTCGCGCGGCGGGCGCGGCGCCGGCTCCGTTCGCGCCGTCGACATCGTGGACGGACGGCGGCCCGATCGTCGAGCGGCTGCCGTTCGCCGCTTTCGAACGCGAGGGCGGCCGTGGCGCGTGGCGGGCCGTGCCGGCCGCGGGCGAGCGCTGCACGTCCAACCAGTCGGGGCCGATGCTGCTGGTCGCCGCCATGCGCACGCTCGTCGCCTCCACGTTCGGCGACGACGTGCCGGACCTCGACATGCCGCGGCCGCGCTGAACGCTGAACGCCGCCACGCGCGTCATCGTTCAGGCGGACACGTTGCGGATCGCGATCGAGGCGACGTCGACGCGCCGCGGCAGGATCGCGTCGGCCGCCGCGCGGTCGGCGACACGCTGCAGCACGTCGATGTCGGCACCGCTGAGGCTGCGCTGCGCGAGCGCGGCCCGGCGCGCGATGTCGGTGGCCGCGTCGGGCGGCAGGCGCGTGAGCGACGCATAGACGGTCGCGTAGTCGGCGGGATGCGCGAGCGCCCACTGGCCCGCGCGGGCGAGCCGCGCCAGCACGTCCGCGAGCGCCGCGCGCTTCGCGCGATCGTCGAGCGTTTCGACCGGCGACGTGAGGAACGCCAGCCCGGAATTGATGCCGCTGCCGTCACGGACGACGCGCGCGCCGCGTCGTACCGCATGCCCGTAGTACGGGTCGAACGTCGCCCAGATGCCGATCCGCTTCGCCTCGAACGCGGCGAACGCGTCGACGGGCAGCACGAAGCGCACGTCGACGTCACGCGGCGCGAGGCCGTGTTCGCGCAGCGCCCCGTACAGCTGGTACTGCGAAATGCTGCCGCGCGCGGACGACACGACGACGGTCTGTCCTTTCAGGTCGGCGACGGTGCGGACCGGCGAATCGGGCTGCACGATGATGCCGAGCGATGTCGCCGAGCCGACGCGCGTCGCGACGATCCGCAATGACGGATCGCCGAGCGCGGCCGTCAGCACGGGCAGGTCGCCGGCCGGCGCGAGATCGATCGCCCCCGCGCGCTGCGCCTCGAACAGCGGCGCGGCACCCTGGAAGTTGGCCCAGCGGAACCGGTAAGGCGTGCCGTCGAGCACGCGCGCGGCTTCGGCGAGCGCGCGCAGGCCGCCGGCCTGGTCGCCGAGCACGAGCGTGACGCCCGACGGGTCGGCGCCCGCCGCATGGGCGGGCAGTGCGACGCCGCCGGCGAGCGGCGCGGCGGCGAGGGCGACAAGACGCTGCAGCACGCGGCGGCGCGCCGGGGCGGAGGTTGAGTTCATCGGCGGAGTGTCCTCGGTTACCCGCGCGCAGGTGGCGCGGTTGCCGGGCAGGTTACGGAATCGGTTTCCAGCCGACAAACATCGAATCGTGCAATGCATATTCGCGCCGCGGCGGCCGCCATCGCCGCCGTCGCCGCACGCGGGCGTTTCATCCAGCATCTTGCGCGGCCGACGGAACCGTCCGCAGGAACGCGCGCACCGCCGGCGCCTTTTCGAAGCGCCGGTGCGCGAGCGCGAGTTCCGACGTGATCGGCTTGCCGGCGATCGGCCGGTACACGACACCCGGCAGCGACACGCAGCCGGCGAGCGCATCGGGAATCACCGCGACCCAGCCGTTCACGGACACGCACGCGAGCACCGCGAGCAAGCCGCCCGGGCGGGCGGCGACCAGCGGCGCGAAGCGGCCGCGGCGCGCGACTTCGAGCGTGCCGCGCTCCTGTTCGGGCACCGCGAAGCGCGCGTGGGCGAGGTCGGCCGCGCGAACGGCGGCCATCGACGCGTAGCGCGACCCGGCCGGCACGGCCGCGACGAACACGTCGCGTTGCAGCGTGACGATCCGCAGGCCGCCGGGCAGCGGCAGCGGCGGGCGGACGTACGCGAGGTCGAGGCGGCCGGTGTCGAGCTGGTTCGCGACGTCGTCCATCGGCACTTCGCGCAGGTTCAGTTCGATGCGCGGATGCGCGTCGCGAAACGCGCCGACCGTGCGCTGCAGCGTGCCCGAATAGACGGCCGACGACACGTAGCCGATCTCGATCCGGCCGAGCTCGCCGCGCTCGGCCAGCGCCGCGAGTTCGCGGCCGCGCTGCAGGTGCTCGACCGCGGCGCGCGCTTCGCCGAGATAGGCCTCGCCGGCCGCGCTCAGCGTGACCGCGCGGCGCGACCGGTGAAAGAGACGCACGCCGAGCACGCGTTCGGCTTCCTGGATCTGCCGCGTGAGCGCGGGCGGCGCCATGTCGAGCGCCTCGGCCGCGCGGGCGAAGTGCAGGTGCTGCGCGACGCTCAGGAACGCGCGCACGTGACGGAATTCGAGCCGATCCATGATTGCAGTTTTCGTCAATAAAAAAGCGTCTGAGTGTCAATGACGGGCAATACCGGGCAAGCCTAGCATACGGTTCGTTCAACCTGTTCCGGAGTGTCCGATGTCCCAGTCTTCACCGGCGTCGCGCGCGGGCGCGGCTGCCGCCCCGCGCACGGGCGGCCGCATGCCCGCCGCCGCGACGCTCGCCGTTGCGTCCGCGACCTGCTCGCTGATCGTGCTCGACACGAACGTCGTCGCCGTGTCGCTACCGAGCATCGCGCGCAGCTTCCACGCGAGCTTCGCCGATATCGAATGGGTCGTGAGCGCGTACATGACCGCGTTCGCCGCCTGCCTGCTGCCGGCCGGCGGGCTCGCCGACCGCTTCGGGCGCAAGCGGATGCTCGGCGCGGGGCTCGCGCTGTTCTTTCTCGCGTCGCTCGGCTGCGGCGTCGCGCCGTCGGCCGGCTGGCTGATCGCCGCGCGTGCGGTGAAGGGCGGCGGCGCCGCGCTGTTGCTGACGGCCGCGCTCGCCGTGATCGCGAACCGTTTTCCGGAGGGGCGCGAGCGGGCGCGCGCGTGGGCGATCTGGGGCATGTGCATGGGGATCGCGACGGCCGTCGCGCCGCTCGTCGGCGGCGCGATCACGCAATGGATCGGGTGGCGCTGGGTGTTCCTGCTGAACCTGCCCGTCTGCATGCTGCTCGCGGCCGGCGCGCGCGTCGCGATCGACGAGTCGCGCGATCCGCACGCGAAGCGCGTGGATGCGGCCGGCAGCCTGTTGTTCGGCGCGGCGCTCGCGTGCGCGATCGCGGCCCTGATCGGCGCGCCGTCGCACGGCTGGCTGTCGGCCGCGACGCTCGGCCGGCTCGCGCTCGCCGCCGCGCTGTTCGCGGCGTTCGTCGGCGCGGAGCGCTGGCAGGCGCGGCCGATGATCGATCTCGCGCTGTTCCGCCAGCCGCGCTTCGTCGGCGCCGTGCTCGCGATGTTCGGTTATGCGGCGTGCGCGCAGGTGATGATGACGTTCCTGCCGCTGTACCTGCAGAACGCGTTCGGGATGTCGGCGATCGACGCGGGGCTCGGGATGCTGCCGTTCGCGTTCGCGATGATCGCCGGGCCGTCGCTCGGCGCGGCGCTGGCCGCGCGCCTGTCGTCCGGCGGCGTGCTGGCGGGCGGGCTCGCGCTGATCGGCGCGGGCAACCTCGCGACCGCGGCGCTGACGGCCGCCGGCGACTACCGGCTCGTCGCGATCGGCATGTTCGTGACGGGCTGCGGCGCGGGCATCATGAACGGCGACACGCAGAAGGCGATCATGGCGTGCGTGCCGTCGAATCGCACCGGCATGGCGTCGGGCATCAGCACGACGACGCGCTTCTCGGCGATCGTGACGGCCGTCGGCGTGCTCGGCGCGGTGCTGGCGGCGAGCACGCAGGCGCGGCTCGACCGGCTGCTGTCCGCCGCGCCCGGCCTGCGCGCGTTCGCCGATGCGCCGTTCATGTCGAGCCTGCTGGCCGGCGACCTGGCGCGGGCGCTCGAGCGTGTGCCGCCGTCGGCCGCCGGCGCGCTCGCGAAGGCGGCGCCCGTCGCGTTCGCGAGCGGGTTTGCCGACGCGCTGACGGTGAGCGGCGTGCTCGCGCTCGTCGTGGCCGTCGTCGCATGGAAGTTGCTTGCGCAACCGATGCGCGATGGTGCGTGAAAGTGTGTGACGTATGGAGCGGCGCGTTGTCGCGCCTGTCGGTCGCGCCGGTCAATGCGACTTCGTCGCGTGACGGTGGATGCGTGCCGCACGGGCGACGCGCGGCGGGTGCGATGCACGGCAACGCGTCGCGTGCCTGCGGCGCGTGCGTCGAACCGGTTCGGGCGTATCGGCTGTAGCGTCTGTATCGGGTGCATCGGCCGTATCGCCCGCAGCCGTCACGCTGTTCCCTGCGTCCGCAGCTGCGCCGGCGGGAACCGCGGCAACCGCCGGCAGCATCGCCTCGGCGTCGAGCCACGCGCGTGTCGCTTCCGCGATCAGCCCGCGCAGCCAGCGCACGCCGTCCACGCACGCGCCCGATTCGTTCCACGTCATCCGGTACACGATGTCCGGCGGCTCCGCCGGCAGCGCGACGGCGGCGAGCGGCAGCAGCTTCGCATAATGCCGCGCGAGCCGGTACGTGGTGGTCAGGAGCATGTCGGTGCGCACGAGCGCATGCGCGGCAAGTTCGAAGTGGGGCAGCGTGACGACGATCCGCCGCTGCAGGCCCACGCGTTCGAGCTGCCGGTCGATCGCGCCGGACGCCTCGAGCCACGACGGTGTCGGGCACAGCTGCGGCGCGTCGGCAAAATCGGCGGCCGTCATCGCGCCGTGCCGTGCGAGCGGATGCGTCGCGCGCATCAGGCATACAACGCGATCGTCGAACAGGTCGTCCTGCCGGAACCGCGACGAGCGCGCCGGGCGATTGTCGATCACGACGTCGAGTTCGCCGTCGGCCAGTGCGCGCTCGTCGTCGAAGCCGTCGCCGAGCGGATGGAACACGAGCTGCGCGTTCGGCGCGCGTTCGCGGAACAGCGCGACGAGCTTCGGCACGAACAGCACGTTCAGGTAGTCGGGGCAGCCGATCCGGTAGGTGCGCACCGACGTGCGCGCGTCGAACGTCGGCTGCTGGATGCGGATGAAGTCGATCACGCGCAGCGCGTTGCGCAGCGGTTCGATCAGCCGCGCGCCGAACTCGGTCGGCACCATCCCGTAGCGGCTGCGCACCAGCAACGGATCGCCGAGCAGCGTGCGCAGGCGCTTGAGCGCGGCGCTCGTCGCCGGCTGCGACATGTTCAGCCGCACGGCCGCGCGCGACACGGTGCGCTCGGTGAGCAGCACGAGCAGGATGCGCATCAGCCGCGCATCGAGCACGTCGAGCGCGCCCGCGGCGTCGGACGCGCCGCGGGGCAGTGCGTCCGGTTCTAGCGTGTCCCGCATGCCGATACGTCTCCCGGCGACACGATGCCCGAGCGCGACGCAGCAGCCGGCCGGCGGCGCGTCATTTCGCGAAGGTGCCCGGCCAGCCGACGATCCGCTTCGGGCGCGGCGGTGCATACGTGCGGACCTTCGACGTCTTCAGCTTCAGGCGCACCAGCGACTCGGCGAGCGCGACCGCGGCCGATACGCCGTCGACGACCGGCACGCCCGTGCATTCCTCGATCTGCCGGTCGAGGCCGGCCATCCCGCCGCAGCCGAGGCAGATCACTTCCGCGTGATCGTCCTTCACCGCGCGCTGCGCCTGGCCGACGATCGACTCGATCGCGCGCGCCGGGTTTTCCTCGAGTTCGAGCACCGCGAGGCCGCTTGCGCGCACCGACGCGCAGCGCGCGTCGAGCCCGGCGAGCTTCAGGCGATCCTCGATCAGCGGCACCGTGCGGTCGAGCGTCGTGACGACCGAGTAGCGATGGCCGAGCAGCATCGCGACGCTCGCGGCCGCTTCGGTGATGTCGACGACGGGCACCGTCAGCAGTTCCTGCAGGCCTTCGCGGCCGTGTTCGCCGTAGCCGGCCTGGATCACCGCGTCGTACGGCTCGTCGTAGCTCAGCACGCGATCCATCACGGCGATCGCCGCGAGATAGCTCTCGAAGTTGCCTTCGATCGACTCCGCGCCGAAGCGCGGCGTCAGACCGACGATCTCCGTGCCCGGCGATGCGGCGGCCTGCGCCTGCGCGGCGATCGCGTCGGTGATCGACTCGGTCGTGTTGACGTTGACTACCAGGATCCTCATTGCTGACTCCGTATGCGTGTGTTCAGTGTTGCGCGCAGGCGACCGCGATGGGTTCGCCCGAGCGCTCCTCGTATTGCCGTTTGCGATCGGCCAGCAGCCAGTACACGCTGCCCGCGATGGCCGCGCCGAGCAGCCACGAGAACGGCGTCATCGCGCTGAAGGCCGGCACGACGGCGAGCGTGATCGAGATCAGCGCGGACGGCAGGAGCGCCGCAAGTGCCTTGCGGTTCACGCCGCGCGTGTAGAAATAGGTGCCGGTCGGCGCTTCGGTATAGAGGTCGGGCACGTTCACGCGCTGCTTGCGCACGAGCCAGTAGTCGACCGTGATGATCCCGTACAGCGGGCCGAGCAGCGCGCCGAGGCCGGACAGGAAATAGACGATCACGATCGGGCTGTTGTACAGGTTCCACGGCAGGATCAGCACGGCGACCGTCGCGCTGATCAGGCCCGCGCGGCGGAACGACAGGCGATGCGGCGCAAGGCTCGTCAGCACGAAGGCCGGCGCGACGAAGTTCGCCATGATGTTCACGGCGACCGTGACGATCAGGAACGCGAGGCAGCCGAGCACGAGGAACAGCTTGTTCGGCACCGTCGCGATGATTTCCGTCGGGCTGTGGATGATGTGGCCGTTCAGCTTGAACTGCGCGCCCGCGAGCACGAAGCTGATCGTCGCGAACACGAGGATGTTGACCGGCAAGCCCCAGAAGTTGCCGACCCGCACCGTTTTCGCGCTCGGCGACGAGCGCGCGAAGTCGCAGAAGTTGAGCACCAGCGTGCCGTAGATCGCGAGCCACAGCGAGCCGCCCGCGAAGATCTCCGTCCACATCTTCAGGCCGGTCAGCGGCTTGCCGATCGACATCGCGAGATGGCCGCCCGTGCGGCTGAACATCCACGCGGCGAGCGACAGCGTCGTGACGAGGATCACCGGGCCGGCGAGCCCCTCGTACTTGCGAACCATTTCCATCCCGTACGTGAGGATGCCGATCTGCACGAGCCAGATCGCGACGAACGTGACCCAGCCGAGCGTCGACAGCCCGAAGATCGCGTCCTGGTCGAACGCGGCGAGGCCCGGCCAGATCGCGGTGAGCAGCACGCGCAGCACGACGGACGCGAGATAGGTCTGGATGCCGAACCATGCGATCGCGATCACCGCGCGGATCATCGCGGGCAGCAGCGCGCCGTAGATGCCGAAGCTCATCCGGCTGATCACCGGGAACGGCACGCCGGTCTTCTGGCCCATGTAGCCGGTGAGGTTCATGAAGCAGTACACGAGCGCCGCGCCGATCGCGAGCGACGCGAGCATCTGCCAGCCCGACAGGCCGAGCGCGAACAGCCCGATTGCGAACGAGTAGTTCGCGATGTTGTGCACGTCGTTGGTCCACAGCGCAAAGATGCTGTAGCGGCCCCACGTCCGCCCCTGGGCCTTGGTGGGCGCGAGGTCGGGGTTGTGCAGCCGCGGGCTCAGCGCGGGGTCGCGCGCGGCCGAATCGGTTCGATGCGATGCGTCGACCGCGCCGGGCACGATGCCCGGGCGGTGGGTGGCTTCCAGTTGCACGCCGTTGTCTCCTTCCATGTGCGGGGCGCGAAACCGGCAGCGCGTATACGCTGCGACGGCCCGGCCGCCGTGGACGTTATGTCTCGGATTTGTTGGCGAGTATGGGTGGCCGGCACGGTGATGGGAAATTAAATATTCGGCTGGGCGCCATTTGAAAAATGAATGGGAGGGATCGATGGCGAGGCACGGGGATTGCGCGTCGAAGGGTTCCATCCACCGACATCAGCGGAGGTGTCATGCAGCGATATTCCCTTCGTCACGTATCGCGAGCCGTCTTCGCCGGCATCCTGATCGCCGGCCTGGCGGCGGGTGCGGGTTGCCAGAAAAAGAGCGACACCGGTACCGGTGCGAGCTCGGACACCAGCGCCACGGGCGGCATGTCGCCGGCGCCGTCCACCGCGCCGTCGGGCACGCCGGGCGGCGCGGCAAGCATGCCGGGCGCGGCTTCCGCGCCGGCGGGCGCAAGCGGCGGCTGACCGGCATCAGGCGGGCGGCGCACGTGCACGTGCACGCGGCGTGCGCCGGTTCGTCACCCGTGCGCTGCCGTGCGGCATGCCCATGCCGCATGGGCGTCGCAGGACGCGCGTGCGCGGCGTACCTGCGCGTGAAAGATTTGCAAGGACCGTTGTAGCGATTCCCGGACCGGCGCCGGCATCACGCCGGCGCACGCCGTCCGGAACAGGAGGTGCGATGCAGAACGCGGAATCGAATCCAACCCCGCAACAGCAGCAGGAACAGATCGCGAAGAGTCCGGTGAAGACCCCGGCAGCCGGCGACATGCCCGACGCGGCGACCCAGGCCGCCGAGGTGGCGAAGCGGCCGCTGACGCCCGAGGCGGTCGCGGCGAAAACGCCGACCGGCCTGCCGCCGATCGACGTCGGCGCGCATGCGGTCGACAGCGGCGATCCCGTGCGTCGCGCGGCCGGCCGGATCGTCACGCTCGACAACGCGAACATGGCGATGACCGACAACACGGTCGACGTCGACGGCAAGGGCATGGAGGCGCGCACCGGCGCGTCGGAACTGCAGGACAACGTGATCTACTCGAACGCGTCGCTCGACGACGCGGTCGATACGCCCGACGAGGGGCTCGGCGGGATCGAGAGCCGGCCGGGCGGCAACATGCCGCAGATCGCGACGCGGCCGGGCTGGCGCGTGCGGCATGTCGGCGATGTCGACGTCGAGCACGGCGACGGTGCGCGCGCCGAGCACGTGATCTGCCTCGAGCGGATCGACTGATACCGCCGGATACGCGTACCCGGCGTGTGGCGGCCGGTGCACTCGCACCGGC